>CAZVGK010000004.1:0-154612 GCA_964626665.1 uncultured Gemmatimonadota bacterium
TCTTTGAAATTAAACAGTTAACTCAAATTCAGAGGCAATTTTTAAACAGCCTCATCCAAGAACAAAATGCTATCAGAATATAGGAAACTGTTGACAAGGGTAATACCGACCTTTATTCTGATCGTTTCAGCACAAAACCCTCACCTTCTGGGCCTACTGAATGGTTCCAAGAATCAAAAAGGTAATCCGCCTGTTAATCTTGGGATTATTGGGTGGCGTAGTCAAAATTGTTGCTAAAGGGCCTCTGACTGAATCCGATCCAGTTGATATTTTGGGTGTCCACCTTAGCTAACCGAAGTGGTTTTTTTATCGTTCTTGCATCTGTTCCTTTTACGAGAGGCTGTAAACGTATTAAATTTATACTATTTAGATTTGCCTGACAGGCATCGTGGAAGGAATCATAAGGTCTATTATCGAGTTCATAGCAATTTGAATACTGCAACCGTTCCCTTGACTTATTAATTCTGGCCTCCTGTGGTAAGCGATAACGCCTTATTTATACCACTATACCACAGAAGGCGTTGATTTATCTAAAGATTCTGGCTTTCAAAAAACTGACTAGCAACAATTTTGACTACGCCACCTTATTGTGCAATAGAACCAGAGTAAAAACAAATCATTTGCGTAGAATCCACCTTAAGCATTTCTTCACTAATATCCTCATGAGGTAAATAATTCTATGCAGAAACGGGAGTGGATCGTCCCAAGCAAATAACGCATAAGTATTTTTACCAATCAAAGACTTTAACCATTTATATGTAGACAATTCATGCCTTGCTTTGTAACCCCGAAATGCCTTGAGGTCCATTTCAAGCGACAGCCACCTCACACCGGTTTTATAATAAGTTACTTTTGGGATGGGCTCACCTAAAATATCTCGGTATGCAATTAGAGGTAGATTTACCCCGCAACACGCGTCAAGACTATTCCAAAGACTAAAACGTCCGTTAATCTCCAGTATTTTGAATTGACCATCATTGGGGTCTCTCTTGAAGTTGATAACTGCGATTCCGTTATAACCGATTTTTTGGAGTAAATCGACTCCGATTTTTGTAACTACGGGTTCATAAACACTCTCAACAAAACAACCCATACCAAATTGAGGTGGGAATGTTCTTAGCTTTCGCCCAATAAAGATAGCAAGTGGTTGTGATTTAGCATTTAGATATGTGTGAAAAGAGTATAGCTGGTCATCTCCTCCTTCTATAAATTCTTGGATCATCATTTCAGAATTAACTGATGAGATTTGGCTGTATTTCTCCATAAGTTCAGAGAATGAGGTAACCATCACAGCTTTTTTATATCCAAAAATGCCTTCCACAGCCCTTTTCTCTCTATCATGCGAATAAATAGGTTTAATGATGCAGGGATAACCTATTTTCTTTCCTAATGACTCTACTTCTGATAAATTATTAGGCACATACGTCTTAGGTACTGGAAAATTGTATTTTAACGCTAAGTTATAGAATCGTCGCTTATCTACAATATTTTCCACGATATCTTGAGAAGGCAATGTAAGATAAAAATATTTCTCTAGCATTCGCCGATTTCTGGAAACTAAAAGCAGATTTACATCTCCAGTGGGAAATAGAGCAGGTTTAGGCTCTAAACGCTTTCCCAAGTTTTGTAGAAAGTTCAACGAATCCAATTCATGGTTGGAAAGCTTAAAATTCAAGACCTCCTTACAAAACCTGGATGAAAATCCTTCCTCCCAAACATTTGAAGCAAGACCGATAAGAGGGATTTTTTCTCTCCCTAAACTTCTAACAACTCCCAACCCAGCTAAAGTCATCCCCAAAACTACCGCTGTGGGCTTTTTGTTGGACATCTTACTCACCACCTTTTCTTAATAGTTCTGATCGTCAGCAAAAGGTGTCTCTGTTTTTAACACTTTTGCACCTTAACTACGTATTGTTGTCCTAGTAACCTTAACAACCGAATATGACGAAGAGTTGATATATCTTCCAACTTGCTGCTAATTTTTATAGAAGTCCCAGTAGAAAAAAATTCTTTGCGATTGAAGGTAATTGGTCCAAACCCTACACTTGCATACTCTTGTACCTGAAAACCATGTTTTACTAAGGTTTTATTGAACTTCCAAGGGATGTATGCACGATGTACAAACGATTCTATCGATTGCGGAGAACCGCGTTCTTTGGAAGTAACTAATTTGCGAGCAATCTTCCCCTTGATGGCCTTAAACATTACTGGAATATCAAGCAATTCTGAAATTTTCCGTTTATTTCTTACGGTAATTATAGCAATCCCTTTCGGTTTAAGCACACGATATATTTCTCTTATTGCCTCTTCATCGCTAATTAGATATGGCAAGACCCCCATACAAACAATGGCGTCAAAAAACCCAGTGGAAAATGGGAGATTTTCAACATCACTGATTAGTAAATTACAGGATTTTTCATAGCCATTTTCTTTGATTATTCGTTTCGCATCTTCTATCATATTATAAGATAAGTCAGTTCCACAAACAAAATGCCCTCTTTGTAGTAATCTTAAAATTGTCAAGCCAGCTCCACATCCTGTATCCAATATCTTTGCACCATTGTTCTTTAGACTTTCATCAAGCATTTTTAGTACTTTTTCTTGACGAACCTGAATGCTATATGATAGGAAATCGTCTCCTATTTCGTATAACCTTCGCCATCTAAGAGTGTTTTTATCAAAATGACCGCGAATGGCATCTCTTTGACTCAGCATTTCTTTTCTGGCACCTCATCAATTATTTAATCCTTCAAAATAGATGTGCAGGGGCGTTCAGAGATGTTGAATACTTCCCTTATCGGGGCAAATTCAAAATCCCTAAGCAGCTTTTTAATCTTAATTTCCATCATATCCAAGTTCGTATAATGCCTAAACTTGTAAAAAAATTTCACTTTTACCTTCGGAGGATGGGGATCTAACTCCCAAGGTCTGATATAGACAATAGCCGGTTTCCCCTGAGAGTTGGCCTTCTTGATCCCCTTTTTTATGAACCAATAGGGGTAAAGCCTAAGGTATCCCCCTCCTGCTATGGGGATATTCTTATTCATAATGAGATAGGTAGTCAAGGGGATTTCCCAGAGTAGGCCACCTTTTTTGGCCTCTATTAGATAAGGGAACCTGGGCGCTTCCGGATACCCATAACTATTGTTTTTTACCGGAAAAACGCTGGAATCATACTTGAACCCAAGGTCAACTAAACTCTCGTAGGCCCATAGGGTATCTTCCATCAGGGAGAAGTTGGGAGCCCGATAACCAGAGATCTCCCCACCGGTGATTTTTTCCAATATATTGAGGGATCTTTCGACATCCTTATAAAATTTTTTCTCTGTCAGTTTATTAATTGGCTTATGGTTGTAACCAAAAGATGCTATCTCATTTCCCTGACTTTTGATTTCCTTAATCAATTCAGGGAATTTTCTGGCGATCCAGCCCAGAACGAAAAAAGTAGCCTTGGCACCCCTCTCACTTAGTAACACCAGGAGCCTCTGAGTGGTGGATTCAATCCTCGATTCATAATTTTTCCACTCCCTATACTTTATCACCTCATCAAATACAGAGGCCTGAAACCAATCCTCTAAATTTATGGTTAGGGCATTCTTCATTGGCTATTTTGATTAGTAAACCCTTTGATTTGGACGCAGATAACGCTGATTTGTTATGATTTATCTCTCGTCAGGGCAGAAGCCCTGACGGCACATTTGAAACTTAGATATAAGATCCAATCAGCATTCGAAGGGCTATAATTGCCCTTGTATAACCACTGAAAGGACAGATTACTTATGTCTATAATCTCTAAGGAATAATATTATCACCGGCCAGTTACTTCATAGGCCTCGTTTTAATAAAGCATGTTTGTTCGGTCATATTCTTGAACTGAATTTCGTAAGTTTTGAATAGATCTCGCCTACCGAGCAAACTTGGCACAAGATTAGTTACAGCAAAAGCGACATCTACTTCAGAGACATAGTTGCCTATTTTCATCTTAACCTTATGAATGTAAGTTTCGATCCTCCCAGCACCGATCCCTCCGAAAATCGCATATTGTCCGCTTTCAATATCTATCCCAAGTATGTGAGCAAAGCTTCTCGGGAGAATAGTAACATCAGCGCCCGAATCAACATACACAACGGTATTTTGCCATTCACCATCCTTATCTTGAACCCATATCTCAGCCACTGGCCTTTCAATCGTTCCAAAAACCTTTGAATTCTCTGTCCTCCATTGGAAACATTTCATAGGACTAATAACTCCTTCGTCGGAATTTGCGTCAATAAAGGTTTCCGATCCGGTTTTTTCTCTCTTGCAGATTCATAGGCTTTCTCTGCTGTCTCCCCTACGCCAATAACTTTCTCATCGAGAATGGCCACCCACTTCCCCTCATACTTTTCTTGGAGTTCCAAGCTATATCTAAGACTCCATTCAAAATCTCCCCTGGCCGCTTTGCTTTTCACAGTCATCTAAAAGACCTCCTTTCAGTTAATTCAGCGATCAGATCCCCTGATCTGACCGTGGCAAAATAGGTGTCCTCCACTCCCCGTTTTGGAGTCCCGACAGCACAATTGAGGCCATCCTTCACCCGCTATTCCGGTTAGTAAACCAATGGACAGCTTTCTTTAATCCCTCAAAGAAGGAAACTTGAGGTTCATATCCCAAAAGTTGCCTGGCCTTAGAGATGTCCGCCAATGAATCCCTCACCTCACCAAGGCGGGGCGCGGAATAGATCGGATCAATGGCTGAGTCAAATACCCCCTGCAAATATCTTAGCATCTGGTTTAAGGAGAATCTTTCCCCACAGGCAATATTTATCACTCCTCCGGCAACTCCCTCAACTGAGGAGGCCAAGATGTTGGCGACCACTACATTATGAACATAGGTAAAATCCCTGGTCTGCTCTCCGTCTCCATAGATTTCTGGAGGTTTCCCTTGTGCCAGTGCCTTTATGAACTTGGGTATCACCGCCGAGTATTCGGACAAGGGATCCTGCTTGGGGCCAAAAACATTAAAATACCTTAAACATACCGTCTCCAATCCATAGAGATCATAGAAGGCCTGACAATACCTTTCTCCTGCCAATTTGCTTATAGCATAAGGGGAAAGGGGATGAGGAGACATATCCTCGGATTTGGGAAGATCGGCAGAGTCTCCATAGACTGAAGAAGAAGAGGCGTAAACAAGCCTCTTCACATTCGCTTCTTTAGATGCTAAAAGAAGATTTAAGGTTCCAGTAATATTCACCTCATTGGTAGTAAGGGGATTTAATATTGACCTTTGAACAGAAGGTAAGGCAGCCTGATGGAGAACGAAATCGGCTCCATCTACCGCCTCCTCTACAGTTTTTAGATCCCTAATATCCCCTTCTATGACCTCTATTTTGCCAGAGAACTCGGCAATATTCTCCCTTCTGCCCGTGGAGAAATTGTCCAGTATCCTTACTTCTTCCCCCCTCTGTAACAACTCACCCACAATATTTGAACCGATGAAACCTCCCCCTCCAGTCACCAAGTATTTAGACATTAGGCCTCCAACCTTTTCTCCATCTGGATGTTCAATCTCCTGGGTTTGAACTTAGCCCCCTGCGGCGAAACATCTCCGACAGGATAACAGGATTTATAATTTCCCCAAGAAAACACCGAAGGACACCGAAAAGTTAGCCCAAGATATCTCGAAACCGCAGATTCACCCTGTTAAATATACTTTCGTATTTCACGGGGTGAACGCAGACTTGCGGAGATTCTTTAGAACACTAATGACAGAAGTAACCAGAAAAGCCGAATAATCACCACGGAATTTCACGGAATCACACCGAAAGAGGCAATTATAAATTGAGAATTAAGAATTAAAAATGAGGTTTATGCTGATTCCTGTTTTCCCCTGTTTGTCCGTGGTTTAGGGTTTGCTGTAGAGAGTTTGATTCGTAAACCCTTTCGTTAAGATTTTCCGTTAACCAATGGTTTACGAAACAGTGTGGCTTGTCTTTTTGCCCTCCCCTATTCTCTTAATCAAATTCATAGAGTTAAGTCTATAAACTTCGCCGCCTCCGGCGAGGCTTTTCTGGCAGGATAACGGTCTGCGTATCAGCGGCGGAAGGGCGACGGCGCACTGACATTCAATTATTTAAAAACTTTATGCGCTGCAACGGACGTGACTGATTTCAAAAACTGCCCTTCCGCCCGCTGCATACGCTATTTTTAAAACACCCAGCGAAGCTTCACCTTCTCGGCTCGGGGGGGCAAACCATCAAGCCGGGAGGCAAGTAAGGAAATCCTAAATCCGAATGACGAAATCCGAAACAAACCCCAATGACCAAATTCTCTAAACTAAGAACCATTTGCCATATCTAAGTTTGCCTCAGACCGTTTTGCATAGTTGAACTTCGATATTGTTTCGAACTTCGTATTTCGTGCTTCGCATTTAAAGGCAAGGGAATTGGGTTTCAACACAAAACTTGAAACAAACCTTAAGATCTTACCTTATGAAGCAGGATAGAACGATAACATAACTATTATATAAGACTTGTCTTGAAAAGATTTTTTAGTTTATTTATTATTTCTGGTTTTTCTTTTAATTCACATAATGGAAATAGCTGATCAATAATATAATTTGTATTAAGTTTTCCCCCTTGGCGTAGTATTACACTTTCAACATCCATCCAATCTCTTGTTCGATCTGCAAATGCTTTAAGAATAATAAGATCTTCAGCAGAACAAGTAATTAAAGAACAATTCGGATGAAATGTAAACGGCGTGGCTCGCTTTATCATCTCTTCTTCAAAGGGTAAACCAGAAAGTGAAATATCCACAGAAACTCCATTCGAAGCATATAATAACAATACTCTATTTTTCAGTGCAAAATTGTGTGCATCCGGTATTCTCGATTTATATAGGCCTAAAAGTATTTTTATGTATTGTTCTTCATTCCCAAATCCACATAATAAACAGAGATCGATATCTTGGGTCATTCGTATTTCGCCCCAGCGAATAACTGCCAGGCCACCAATAAAACAAAATGGCCATCTTCGTTCTTCAAATGTATTTTGAAATTCCAATCCTGCCTGAAATAATGGGTTAATCTTTTCAAATTTCTTGTTTTCATTCATATTTTATTATTCTAATTTTTTCTTTTAAATTTCATAAAAATTTGTTGCTGTTCTATTAAGCCACTACTAAACCTAACAGTTCTATTTTCAAACGCATATCGTAACATCTCGTTCAATAATAGTCGATTCTTTTGATAATAATTGTCAGATCGAAGTTCATATAATTTTATTTCTTGCAAGGAAGAGCTTGCTTTTTCCCAAATATAGACCCATTTTTTTATTGTTTCTCTATCAATGTCTCTCATTGTTAATAATGTGTATCCTTTTCGGCATAAGGGAATTTACAGGGCTCTTGCTTTCTCCAAATGAACACCGAAGGACACCGAAATAACCCAAAAATCAACCCAAAATACTTGGTAACCGCAGATAAAATCATCGTCGCTCGTGGCTCGTAAACCGCAAGAAGTCTCAGGGTCTGCTCTTGACATTAGATATTTGCCCAGCGATTTTTTCAATCCTCTCCTCTCATTTTCTGATCCTCTCTCATCTGTCTAGCAAACCTCTCTACCACCTTCGCTACTGCTGAATAGCCGAGTCCTCCAAAGTCTTCACCCTCTCCTTAGTCCTCCCCCATTAAGGGGGAGGAAACTGTTTTGGATACCCCTGGGGGGTGGGGGGGTCTACTTATCCTGATCATCCTGTCAATCCCGTCTAAAAAATGGGAATAAGTTATCACAAGATGTTTTCTTTTATCCAGTTTTTAAAGAATATATCGGTAAAAATATAGTTGTTGTTTTCCTTTTCAATAATCTCATCCTTCTCCAACCGCTCGACAATCCTCCGCAAGGTAGATATAGCACCGAGGTTATGCTCACTGATAAAATCCGCTGAATAAAGCCTCGCTTGAGGTTCCAGGGTAAGGGCTTCCAAAAGCTTTCTGGATTTTATGGAGAGCCTGTCCCATATCTCATTGTAGGCATAAGTTTCCCTCTTCAAGATATCCCCCAGTGAGTTCTTCACCTGTAAAGGGGTGATTTTTTTGCTATCTGCCTCTTTATCCCAGAGTATGTTGCAAAACAACTGGGTGAAGTAGGGATGATTCTCCGTGCTTTGCAAGATCAGGTCTATGACCTCAGGGAATATCGTATATCCTCCCTTTTCAAACCAATGTTTGATGAAAATGGAAAATTCTTCGGAGGGAATCTTTCCCAAAGGAATGTGCTGGCCAAATCTATAAAATGGTCTATTTTTGTTCGCAAAGATATCCAGCATCAGGTGCTTCTTGCTGCCCATAAAGACATAGGCCACATCGGGATGCAGTTGAAAATGGGAGCGCAGTTCCCTCTCCAGTTCACCTTTGTCCCACAAGGAAATCTCCTGGAACTCATCAAGGATAACCGCCATTTTCCTCTTATACTTGGTAGAATATCTCTGAGCAGCTTCCAGAAGGTCATCTAAAATCGATTCCTTATCCCCCAACCTATCAAAGGAAAACTCAAATTCAATGAGATTTCCTCCCTTAAAGACGATCTTAGGTATTAATCTGGGGAGAAGGGCACTCAGTTTTCGGCTTAGCTCCTTGACCTTCCCTGATAGGGAACTGCCAATTGCCTGGGCATAGACGGTGATAAACTCTTCCAACGAGGTAACCCTGTAGAGGTCAATATAGATACAAACAACCCCTTTGCTTCGTAATATCTCCATTACCTTGAAGATAAGGGATGTTTTACCATACCTCCTGGGGGAGAAGAGAATGACATTCTGCTCCCGACTCAAGTCTCTTACTAATCCATCAACTTCATCCTTTCTGTCTGCAAAGTATTCCCCTCCTACCACTTCCCCATATCTAAATGGATTCTCCATCCTTCTCCTTCACCTTTTCGGACAGGACTTGAGACCTGTCCCTACAATGCTTTCCAACGGGGCTTTTAGTCCCATAGAAGGGCCTAATGGTCTTTGATTTATTAATCGGGTAATCAAGAAGTAGAGGCCGGAGGAAGTTACTATATGCGCTAAGGATAGGCTTTTAAACTACGGGCTAAAGCTGGGTAGAAATCTTCACCCTCTCCTTAGTCCTCCCCCATCAAGGGGGAGGAGACATTCTTGGATGCCCCGCGCTCTGGGTGGGGGAGTTCACTGGGTCATTACCCGATCAAGTTGTCAAAAACATTAGCCCTCAATAAGAAGGCCCGCACTAAAGTGCGGTAAAATAGGATCTGACAGGATGAACGGGGTTCTTATTTACCCTGTCTTTAGATTCTCCCCTTCAGGTTTTTTGATTCCTGGCTGCGGTTTTTTGTAATATTTATAGCCGTAATACTTGTAGTCATAATAGTAAGGGAGAACCTTCTTTGCGTTATTCATTACCACTCCAATGAGGTTCCCCCCCCCTTCCTTGAGCAGGTCAACAGCCCTTTTAACCACTTCTTTTTGGGTCTTCCCCGCCTCTATCACCAAGAGGACCCCATCCATCTCAGAGCTCAAAATCAATGGGTCGCTCACCGGTATAACCGGAGCACAGTCAACAACTATGGTCTGGAAATAGAACTTGAGTTCAGCAAAGACCTCCTTTATTAGGTTGGAGTTGAAAAGCTCCACCGGACTTCCGTCTAAGAAGCCACTGGTGAGAACCTGCAGGTTTGGCAAGGAGGTAGGTTTGAAACAAGTTTTCAGGGGAACCCTTTTGGTAAGAACCTCGGCCAAACCACCCTCCCGTTTTAAGCCAAAGAGATTGTGTTGAATTGGCCTGCGAAGATCACTGTCCACCAAAAGGGTCTTGGTCTCCCTGTATTTGGAGATGGCAATGGCCAGAAAGGCGGCCAGGGTGCTTTTCCCCTCCCCCACAGAAGGACTGGTGATAAGGAAATTCTTCATTTCCCCCTGGGAGGGCAGACCTCTGATCCGAGAGTAGAGCCTCCTGAACTCTGTGGGACCAGGAGATTCTTCGTCGTAAAAAGAGAGTATGTTATTGTTCATTTTACCTCAGTGGAAGTAAGAAAAGATTTACCACGGAATCGCACGGAATTACACGGAACTACTTCAAGAACCAATTGGCAATAGTCAATTAACAAGATAAAAATGAAAGGCAACGGCTTTTAATTGATCATTGTCATTGATCATTGATAACTGTTCATTATAACTTGATCTTTATTTCATAAAGACCTTGAGGAGGAGGTGGAAACCCTTGCTATCGTTCTCCGCCAATTTCAGATTTCTTTGGGCCCTTTCGTAATGGGGATTTATCTTAATCGCCTCCCGGAAGTGTTGTATTGCCTTTTCGTTTATATATTTGCAAAGGACGGTATAGGCTATCCCCAAGTCATTGTGAATATCGGCAAAGTGGGGATTCTTCTTGGCAAAATCTTCTAAGCTCTGTATATACTGCCTCATTGTGGTGTCATCTATCTCATCTTCCCTATGCAGAAATCGCAGATAGAAATCGAGGGAAAGGGCCTCCGCCTGGGGGAGATTCTCCTCGGCTTTGGCTTGATTAAACTCTTTCCAAGCATCCTCCAGCTCATCCTCACTAAGATGGGCCATCCCCTTTTCAAAACCTTCACTGCGGTAGTTGGGGTTTACCGTAGCCGCCTTTTCCAGGGCCTCCACAGCCCTTTCCTTCAGGTTGGTCGCCAAGGAGTAATCCTCCTTTACTATGCCGTTGAGAATCAGGGCCAACCCCAAATTGTAATAGGCCTCACCATAATAAGGGTTTATCTCTATCGCCCTCCGAAAGCCATCAGTGGCAAGCTTACATTTTTGGCTCTGTAGGTAGGCCGAGCCTAAATCGTTGTAATAATCGGCATAATTGGAATCGATACCCAAGGCTTTCTGAAAGGCCCGGATGGCCTCCCCAGTTCTGCCCACGGCCAAATGGGCCTTGCCCAAGTTGTCATAAACCTTAGAGAGGTTAGGATTTGCTTTTATGGCTTCCCCAAATTCGGCAATGGCCTCCTCATACATACCCTTTTCCAAAAAGGCTAAGCCCACCCGGTTCTTAGCATCTACCTGATTGGATCCAACAAGCTTCTCGGAGAGCTTGAGAAGAGACTCGACTTCCTCCCTCTTCTCCTCATGAATGGATTTGACCAGAGCTAAAAGCGATTCATCAGATACCTGAGGATCATAGGAGATCTCAAAGGAGTTTATCAAGTTGCCTCCCTCGAAGAGAGAGCATATTATCCTGTTTTGAAAGGCATTATTCGAGGTTTGGAATAGATACTCTTTGTCCCTCACCTTTATGGAACTGCTGAAGCCGAAATTAGCCATCTTCCTCCTATTAAACTAATCAATTAACAAGGGAAAAACCATTTACCACGGAACTGCACAGAGTTACTTCAAAAAACACTAATCAATGACCAATGGTCAATTAACAATTAACAAGGATCTACCACGGAATTTCACGGAACAGAGCAATTAAGAATTAAAATTTAAGAATGAGGTTTATGCTGATTCCTACTTTTCTGTGTTAGTCCGTGGTTATCCGTGGTGATGGACTTTTTAATTGATAATTGGTCATTGTTCTGCACCCAGGGAGGCAAACCGCACCCTCTTCTCCTTGGTATTCAACCCTCCCCTGCGTAGCCTCCGGTAAACAGTGGAACAACTGAGAGTTATAAACCCATAAGGAGAGGTGTTTAACTCCCGCTGAATAGTCTTGGGTCCAAACTGAGGGTGTTGCCTAACTATCCTCACTATCTCGTTAAAATAGGCAGGAATCCTCTTGGAGCCACCAGAGCCAGTTTCCCGCCGCGCTTTAATCAGGGCAATCCTCTCCCGCTTCACCCTCTCCCACTCCCCTTGCAACCTTTCCCTCTCTTGCTGGATAAGCCTCTTCTCCTCCTCTAACCTTTTCCTCTCCTCCTTTAACTTGGCCCACTCCACTGCCACCCCCTTCTCACCCTCCGCAGGCTTGACCTGAGGAGGGATAGGTTCCTTTTTGGGGGGCGGAGATACAGCCTCCTCAGAGAGTTCTTGACGTAGGGATTTTACTAAAAGGTGGAGATGCCGTAACTTAACTTTGGTATGCCCATACTTGGGGGATTTGAGGGTTTTCTTTACTTTCCAGACACCATAGCGCGGATTCTCCCGCAATATCTCCTCAACTTTCTCCTCTAAGGTGGGTTCCCTTCTCATCGATGGGGGCCTTGCCTCCAAAGGTTTTGGGGCCTCCTTTGGGGGCTGCACAGCCTTCTCCGGTAATGGCGGAATTCTCTTTTCGGGCTGAGTTTCCCTTTGGGGGGGAGGCGCAATCACCTCCTCTTTTTCAGGTTCCTCTTGAACTACACTTTCCGGCGGCTGAGCTATGGGAATCCCCAATCTTCGCAGAAATCTCTCCTGGGCTTCATCTACGGTATCAAAAGATTGGATGAAATAATCGAGCTCCAATAGTTCGAATACCTCCCGCACCCCAGGCTGCATCGCAGCCAGCTTGATGTCCCCACCGCGCCCCCGCACCTCCTTTATCTGACCAGTGAATATCCCCCACCCAGCACTACTTATATAATTCACCCCGGAGAGGTCCACAATCACCCGCCATAACCCTTTTTCTACTATGGTAGTTAAAGCCTTCTCTAAATCATCAGCCGATTCTGCATCGAGCACCCCCCGCACTTCAATAACGCATAGCTTTCCCTCAGGGGGACCGATCCCTCTGACCGATATATCGGTGGTGGCCATTAACCCCTCCCCTTAAGAAATGTGAGATAGCAGAGGATGAAGAAGAGAACTAAAATAACGAGAACCTTCAACCCGATGAGCTTCTCCTTTTGCTTCAGCCTATGAGGAATCTCCATCCAGGGGATTGTGCCCAAAACCGAAACCCCTAAAAAGCTCTCCACATCCTCAACCCTTTTAAAGGAATGATCCATATACTCGCTTAAAAATACCAAACCAAAACCCGCCATAGAGCCAAGGATAAAGCCCAAGAAGAGAAGTTTCTTTCGATTAGGTTTAACTGGCTTTAACGGCTTAGTGGCTGGCTCCAGTATCTTAAACCGATATTCCGCCTCAGCCCTCTTCAAGGATTCCTCGATCTGGGATCCCTGGGATTGCTCTAAGAACATATTGTAAAGCCTTCTGTTGGCTTCAACCTCATCCTGAAGCCTGGATAGAGTTAGCTCCTGAGCAGGTCCTTTGGTCAAGCTCTTTGTATACTCCCCAATGAAGTTTACCAAGTTCTCCTTCCTTCTCTTTAGGAATTCTATATTCTCCTTGGTTATTTCAGCTTTAATTAAGGAGGGAGAAGAAGTCTCCTTTTTGATCTGTTGCTCAATTTTATCCCTGATGTCAGCGATAAGCTGGTTCAGTTTCATTACCCTGGCATCCATCCAGGAATACTTTCCTAAGAATCCTGGCAACCGATCTATTGCCTTCCTTAGTTCACCTTCCAATTGGATAAGTTCAGGAGAGGAGCGATGGCTAAGGCTGAAAAGGTCCTCACTAGTTAGCTTTGATTTGAGAAAATTCGAGTGGTCCTCTGCATCCTTCAATTCCATCTCGGTAGAGGAGATCATAGAGTTTATCTGGGCCAAGTTGGCGGAGGTGACCGAATAGTCCTGAATCCGGCTCTTTAAGGTTTTTTCCTTAAACCGGCGCAGTTTCTCCTCTGATTCCTTCAGCTTAGTCTGATAGATCTCCAATTGCTCCTTACTGAAATTCAGAGCCCCCCTCACCCCTCCCAGTTCCCCCTTCAGGGTCTCCTGAATGAAGACCTCGCTCAGAGTTTTGGCCATAAGATATGCCCCCTCGGGAGTATTCGATTTAGCTTTGATCTCCAAAATATCTCCTCTCATAGTGCGCACAGTTATGGCCTTTTTCAAAGATCCCAGCAACATCCTGGTAACAATTTCATCGGCCTTTAGCTCAGGGTGCTTAGCTTTTACCTTCGCTGCCCCTTCCCTGAGTTTTGGGTCCTTGTCCAGTTTCAACTTCCTAATGAGTCTCTCCAGGTACTCTCTACTCATCACCTGCCTTCTCAAGGTCTGTATCCTCTCCCTATCCCCTGCTCCTGGAACAACCCTTTCCACTTGGCGGCCGACAATTCGCCTTTCCCCCACCATAATGGTGGTGGAGGACTCGTAAACCGAGGATATCTTATAACTCCCCAAGAAGACAACTACCAAGATGCCTACCAAAGGCAAGAGGAAAAGATGTTTCTTCCTCACAAATATCTGCCAGTATTCCCTAATATCTACTTTTATCCCTTGTTCTGACTGCATATCCCTAATACAGCAAATTCCTTTTTGACAGGATTAACGGGATTTACAGGATTTTATCACTCGTAGCTCGTAAATCAGCTTGTAGGGATAGACCTTCAGGTCTGTAAACTTTCTTCGGACAGGGCTAAAGCCCTATCCCTACAACAGAAACCATCCAGGAACCATCCGGCGAGTTGGGATGAGACCCACGAAGGATAGATCAAATTTACAGGATTTCCTTATCCAGGCAATCCTGTATATCCTGTCCCCAAAAATTAACTTTTTAGACCTCACCTGGAGAGCCTATCCACCAGGAGATAGATGCCACTGAGGGTGCCCAGAATCCCGATCACATCTCTGGTTGTCCCCCAAAATCCACCCCAGAAGGAAGACCTCCGGGGGATAAACACCGTGTCCCCTGGCCTGAGGAGAAAGGGGGAGGGAACACCAGAGGGATATTCCTCAAGGTTGACCTTGGCTACTCGGGAATAAGGAATCCCCTGACTGATTATGGTCACTTCGCGCAACTTGGCCTCAGGTGTAGGCCCTCCGGCCATCACAATAGCGGCCAACAGGCTCAAATTCTTTTCGCTGGCGTAGGCCCCGGGCCTGGCCACCTCGCCATAGAGGTAAACCCTTTTACCCCCCAGTTCGGTGGATCCCCTTCCCGTGGAGAGCCCTGGTATATATACCGTGTCCCCGGACCTGAGAGCAGGAAGCAACGATGAGTCGCCCGTCTCCAAAAACTTGGTGAGATCAACGACAATCGGTTTCTCCCCTTCCCCCCTGATAATAGTCACCCCACTCAAGATGGCCGTTTGGGTTGGCCCCCCCGCCTCCAAGATGGCCTTCCAAAGGTTGGGGATGGCCTCAAAGGTATACTTCCCCGGAGCAAGAACCTGCCCGGTGAGATATATCTTTTTGCTCCCATATTGGGTGACCACCACCGTGGCCTGGGTTATCCCCTTGTTGTAAATGGAGATCTTCTCCACTATCTTCTTACCCAATTGAGTAGGTGTAAGACCAGCAGCGGTGATGGAACCTATTATGGGAAGGGCTATCTTGCCATCCTGTCCTATCTTAACCTGTGTGTTCAGGGTTGGCTGTTGCCAAAACTGGATGGAGAGAACATCATCCTGGCCGATCACATACTCCTGGGCGGATAGGGAGGAAGAAGCGAGGAGAACAA
Source organism: uncultured Gemmatimonadota bacterium (assembly GCA_964626665.1). Classification (GTDB taxonomy): domain Bacteria; phylum SM23-81; class DAOVCL01; order DAOVCL01; family DAOVCL01; genus DAOVCL01. Next base: position 15,422 of record CAZVGK010000004.1, read on the forward strand.
CCCATAACATAACTCCCCATTTTATATATCGGTAGTTCATAACTTCTCCTTTAGTACATTTTAAGTGAAACATACACGAAAAGGGAAGAATTAGCAAGACAAAAATCGCAAGGGGGCAAAAAACAGTTCAAACAGTTTAAAACACGGCATAAAAAATATAAGCAAAATGTGTGCCAAGATGGAGGTAGAGGGTTATAATCGGGTTTCTTCCCCTTTATTCCTCCGTTTTCCCCTACTTGAGAACCATAATTACCAAACCTCCAGAGGAAATATTTTCCCTTTATCCTCGTATTTTGCAGGTGGTTGCAAAGTATATGCAACCCTCTTCAATAGTGAGGGAAATTTCCCTTGATTTTTTTTCCCTTATCCCTTATTTTTGATTCGTATGAGGAGTTTGATTATGGCTTCCCGCCAATTCGAGGAGACAAACAGGAAGCTGAAGAGGAGGCTCTACGACTTATATACCCTCTTTGAGCTCAGCCAACACCTCAACTCCGTCTTGGAGCTTGATCCCCTGTTGGACTCCATCCTCTTAATCTGTATCGGTCAGATGGGGGTGGGAGGGGCAATCCTCTTCCTAACCAAAGGGGAAAAGCTAAGGCCAGCTAAGGTTAAGGGGATGAACCCTAAAGAACTCCAGGGGATAGAGATCACCGTCCACAGCCCTTTAGGGGGATTCCTCTCTCAGGCCAATCAGGCCCTCCTCTTTGGCGATTTGGAGAAGGTAAGAGGAGCTGCGGAGGATGTGGAGAAGCTGCGCAAGATAGAATGTGAGGTCTGCATTCCCCTGAATATAAAGGCGAGGCTAAAAGGGATTCTAACCCTTACTCCGAAGATCTCCCGTGCCCCCTTCACCGGAAACGACCTGGAGTTCCTCACTACCTTGGCCAACCAGTTAGGGGTAGCCATAGAGAACGCCGAGCTTTATGAAAGCGTTAAGCTAACCAACCTGGAGCTAAGAAAAACCCAACAACAACTAATCCAGAGCGAAAACCTGGCTACAGTAGGTAGGCTTGCGGCCAACCTGGCCCATGAGATAAACAACCCTTTGGGGATAATAAAGAACTACCTTACCCTGCTGAGCAGAAAGGATAATCACAGCCCAGAGGCCATAGATGTAGTCAAGGAGGAGGTGGACAGAATCGGCAAAATCGTGCGCCAACTCCTCGATCTCTCCCGGCCAGTAACGGAACTGCGGTCCCCCACTGATATAAACAGGCTCATAGAGGAGACCGCTTCAATTCTAAGGAGGCAACTGGAAAAGGAGGGAATTACCTTGAAAGAGGACCTCTCCTCCATCCCCCTGGTCAAGGCCTCAGCCGGGCAATTGAAACAGGTTTTTTTGAACTTGATCACCAACGCCAAGGAGGCGATGCCCCAGGGGGGCAGGCTGAAGATAAGCACTAAGAGGGAGGGGAGCTTTGTGGATATAACCTTCTCGGACACCGGGGAAGGGATCAAGGAGAGGGATATAAAAAGGCTCTTCCAACCTTTCCACACCACCAAGGAGAAGGGAATGGGACTGGGCCTCTCCATTAGTCAGGAGATAATTAGAAACCACGGAGGGGAACTATCGGCCAAGAGGGGCGCAAATGGCGGGGCCACCTTTATCATCAGGCTCCCCAAGGGAGGCCAATAATGGGGGGAAAGATCTTAGTCGTCGACGATGAGGAGAGGATGTGCCAGAGCATGCAAGCTCTCCTCTCCCAGGAGGGGTATGATGTGGCTACGACCTTAAATGGAAGGGAGGCCATCAAAAGGGCAGAGAAGGAGAGATTCGACTTGGTGATCACCGATTTGAGGATGTCCCCCTTAGATGGGATAAAGGTCCTGGAGGGGATAAAAAGGGTCTCCCCCCAGACCCTGATAGTTATCCTTACCGCTTATGCTACCCTGAATTCAGCCATAGAGGCCATAAGCAAGGGGGCTTATGACTACCTGATGAAGCCGGTGGAATTCCCCGATCTGAAGAAGACCGTGGAGAGGGGGATGGAGAAACTGCAATGGGAGAGGGACCAGAGAAAACTTATGGCCGAGCTTCAGGAGAAGAACACCCTCTTAGCGCAGAGGCTTAAAGAACTGGACGCCGTATATGAGGCCTCCACCTCCCTCATCTCAGTGCTCAAGTTGGAGGATAGCTTAAAGAGGATAGTGAACTTAGCCGCGGATGTCTTGGGGGCTAAGTTAGGTTCCCTGATGATCTTGGACGAGAAGGAAGGGGTTTTAACCATTAAGGCAGCCAAGGGGTTGGAGGAGGAGATCGTTAGAGAGACGAGACAAAGGGTGGAGGGAAGCATCTCCGGCTGGGTGGCCCAGAGGGGGGAGCCGCTCTTGGTGGAGGATATCGAGTCGGACTCTCGTTTCCGCCGGCTGAACCGCGAAAAGTATGAGACCAAATCCCTTCTTAGCGTCCCCTTAAAGGTCAAGGGGAAGACCTTAGGGGTGCTCAATATGAACAACAAATACTCCGGTCAACCCTTCAACCAATCTGACCTCCGCCTCCTCTCCACCTTTGGCTCCCAGGCAGCCTTGGCCATCGAGAACGCTGCCCTCTTCGAGGAGAGCAGAAAGAGGATCACGGAACTTTCCATCCTCTACAGGATAGCCAGTAACCTTCCCTCAGCCGAAAACAGGGAGTCAATGGCCCTGATGGTCTATCTGGCTTTAAAGGAGATAATGAATGTGGAAGGCTGTTACTGGTTTCAAGGAAGAGGGGGAAACCTGCAGCTCGTCCTCACCTGTAGGGAGGGGGAGATCATCCCTTCACCATCGGTTGTCCTAAGGTTAGAGGAGGGCCTCACCGCGGAAGATCTCTCCCAGAGGGCAGGGGAGCTCTTGGCCTCTCAGGGTTTACTCCCCTCTGAGGTCAAGGGGAGTTTCGCCCTCCCCCTAACCATCAAGGGCCAGTTGCAAGGGGTCTTCTCCCTTTCAGCCCCGGAGGAAATCTCCGAACGGGAGAAGAAATTAACCTCCATCTTAGTCTCTCAGGCCACATCCCTCTATGAGACCCAGAGCGCCATCCTTTCGGCAGGCCAACTGATGATTATGGGCCAACTCGTCTCGGAGATAACCCATGATCTCAAACAACCCCTGACCAGTATGAGGGGAACCCTGCAAATGCTCAAACAGAGATGGGATAGCCTCCCCTCTAAGGATGAGTATTTGGACCATTTGGAGAACGACATTATCCGGATGTCCGACCTGGTCAAGGAGCTCCTGCAATTCTCCAACCCCCAGGAGTATGCCCGCCAGTTAAGGGAGATCAAACCCATTATTGAGAAAACCCTGGAACTGGTTAAAGGAGAATTACAGGCAAGTGGCATTAAGGCAGAGGTCATCTCCCCTCCAGATCTCCCCTCCCTTCCCCTGAACGAAAACGAAATTCTGCAGGCACTGATTAACATCATCCTCAACTCAATTCAGGCTATGCCATCTGGAGGGAGGCTGAAGATAGAGCTCAAGGGGTTGCAGAGGAGGGGGAGGAACTATCTGGGGATAGGAATTTCCGACACCGGGGAGGGGATACCAACTGCGGATTTAGACCACATATTCGATCGCTACTTTACCACCAAAGATGGGGGAACAGGCCTGGGCCTTTCCATCGTCAAAAGGATTATTGCCGCCCATCAGGGGGAGATAGAAGTAAAAAGCGGTAGAGGAGAGGGGACAACTTTTAACATCTATCTGCCTATATTATGAAAAGAGAGGAAAACAAGGTACTCCTGGTGGATGATGACCCCCGCATCTGCTGGATGCTTAACGAAGCCCTCAAGGATGAGGGTTATAAGGTCCTTACCGCCCGAGATGGTCGCACCGCCCTGCGCACAGTGGTCGAAGAGAACCCTCAGGTGATGGTCTTAGACATAAAGCTGCCTGATATCAGCGGTCTGGAGGTGCTGGAGAAGCTGCGCCAAGCCGAACAGAGGATAGAGGTAATCATCCTCTCGGGTCATGGGGAGACCAAGAATGTGGTGCAGGCCATAAAGTTGGGAGCTGCGGACTTTGTCAACAAACCCTTCGATATAGAAGAGGTTAAGATGCATATCCGCAACACCTTGGAGAAGGGCAAGTTAAAGAAAGAGGTGCAGTTCCTGCGGTCTGAATTGAAGGCCAAGAACTGGTTTGAGAGCTTCATCGGCGATAGCCCGCAGGTGACAGAGATCAAAAGGGTGGTTGAGGAGGTAGCCGATAGCAGCCTGACTGTGCTCATCCGGGGGGAGAGCGGGACCGGAAAGGAGATCGTAGCCCGCATACTCCACCACATCTCCTCCAGAAAGGAGGGGCCCTTTATAAAGGTCAACTGCGTGGCCATTCCCAAGGAACTCTTAGAGGCGGAGCTCTTTGGATATGAGCGGGGGGCTTTCACCGGGGCTTACAAGAGAAAGCCAGGACGGTTTGAACTGGCCAATCAGGGGACCATCTTCCTTGATGAGATTGGCGATATGCCCATTGAACTCCAGGCCAAGCTGCTCCAAGTCTTAGAACATCGGGAATTCGTCAGGGTGGGAGGAGTGGAGAACATCTCCGTGGATGTGCGGATTATCTGTGCCACAAACCAGGATCTGGAGAAGGGTTTGGCCGAGGGAAGTATGCGGGAGGACCTCTATTATCGCCTCAATGAGATAACCATCTCCCTCCCCCCTCTCCGCGAGCGGCGGGGGGATATTCCCCTGTTGGTGGAGCATTTTCTGAAAACCTACAATGAGCAGTTCAACAGGCAATTCCCCCCCCTTTTCCCAGCTACCACGCAGGCCCTGGAGGATTACGATTGGCCGGGGAATGTGAGGGAGTTAGAGAACCTGATAAAACAGACGGTAGTGCGGAGCAATGAGGGGATTATCCTCTCAGAGCTGAGAAAGAGAAGCTTCACCGCCCCCACTCCATCTGCTCCTCGGGTCAGCCCTGAAGACCTTTCCCTGAAGAGGGCCAGCCAGAGAGCCGTGGAGGAGACAGAGAGCAATCTCATCAGCAAGGTCCTCAACCAAACCAATTGGAACAGGAGAAAGGCATCCCAGACCTTAGGAATCAGCTACAGATCTCTCCTTTACAAGATCAAGGAATACGGAATTGATTCTTAACGGACCACAGCGCGGCAGGGCTGCAACCAAACAAAGCCACAGATTACACGGATTGCGCTGACAAGAAACCACTAGCGGGGTTCGTGGATCGCAGCTTGTATAGTTCTTTTTTGAGGTGGCTGAACCCCGATTCTGCAGCAGTCAGATCAGGTAAACCCCTTGTAGACCAGCTATGATTTGGCAAGGGGAAAATTTAAAAAAATTCAAGGTCGTAGGAATTAGCTAACTGATCTGCTCTTTGAAATTACTACAACCCACAGTTACAATGAGCAAGGGAAGCATCAACCCTTCAAGGTTCTCAACTTCTCCATCACCTGAGATACAATGCGACTTATCGGCACAGGATCTGTGGCATAGGCAACAATCCTATCCTCTTCATCGTAAACGGGGAAGCTGCTCTCTTTAGCCGTCTCTGGCTGCTGAGGCTTTGCCTGTTGGGTCCCTTTCTTGCCCTCTCCCGGCTCCCTCACCTCAAACCCCTGGCCATCTCTGAGGGTGGCAAAGATGTAGCCCACCATCTTGCGCATACAAGCCCCTATGGCCACCTTATGGAGTTTGCCCCGCTCCCTGAGGCTTTTGTAATAAGCTCCCAACACCGGGTTTGGTGGTTTACCATTTCTCTTGGGCAAGGCAGCGGCGGAGGCAATGATGTATAAAGCTAAACGCAGGTAGGGAGAGCCTCTCTTGGACATACGCACTCTGGCTGCCTTATACTTGCCGCTCTGGGAGACCTTGGGATCAATCCCGGCAAAGGCCACAATCTCCCCGGCTGACTTGAACCATTGGAACTCACCCAGTTCACCTAAGATGGTAGCCGCTGTTATCGGGCCAGTCCCAGGGATAGTAAGGAGGAGCTCATACTCAGGATCATCCTTGACCAATGCCTTGATCTCTGCAAGCAGAGCATCTGCTTCTGCCTTCAGGGTGGCAATTGCCCGGGCATAGGATTGTAACCTGCGGATAGCGGTTCTTTCCTCTGCAGGCAGAGTTGGTGAAGCAGAGGCAAGGGATTTCAAGGTATCCGCCTTCTTCTCTGCCCAGGCAAGGGATTTGTGGGCCAACTTCTTGATCTTCAGGGCCAGGACCTCCCTTTTCTCTTGCAGGATGCGCTCAGGGGTGGGATACTCAAGGAAGATACCCAGGGCTGTGGGGCCGAATGATTTGCTGAAGGCCTTTTCGTAGAGGAGGAATATCTGATCTCGCAGGGCGGTGAACCTCCGTTTCCAGTCCGCTGCCTGGTTGATAAAGTTCCATTAATCTCGGCAGAGCTCCTTGAGCTGAATGCGTTCCTGGGTAGGGACCTTGGCTGGGGTGAGTATTCCCATGCGGTAGAGGAGGGCTATCCCCTTGGCGCTGATCTTGTCGGTTGTGGCCCTGCGAATCTTGGGGGCATTGGTGAAAGCCCTCGTTTGGATGGGGTTAACCAGGACCACCTGGAACCCGGCATTGTAGAAGAGGTAGAATACGATCCTGAAGTAGTGGCCCGTGGCCTCCATAACGATAATGGGCTTAGCTCCCAAGGATTTCCCTGTCTTCTGAATCTTATGGAGGGCATCCAACATAGCCTTATGGGTATGTTCCATGCGCCAAGGCTCTCCATAGGGCTGGTTGAAGGAGTCAACCGTTTGGATCTCTGAGAAGCCCTTGGCGATGTCAATACCTGTAACAGGTAGCAGCGATCTGTCAGCCATAAAGCCTCCTTTTGAATGGTTGGTTTGCAGGGGATGGCCCCATCTTTTCTGTGGGGAGAGGATAACCTGGTTCGTTATCCGAGGACAAAGCCTCTACCAGCTCATTCATTGACCTCTCGCCGGGATGGGGTAGCAGTCTACTTCACGAGAAATCCGCCTAAGCGATTCTCCAAGGGGCTCCAGTCAAAACCCCATCCCCTGCGAGAGGTAATTATGCATCGGAAAACCAAAAAGCAAACACATTTTTAAAAACAACCTAATTATACCAGGGGCTCCGATAAATCGGAGCCCACAAGGTTCGGGTCGCATAAATGCGACCCCTACGCTTCTCCCCCCGCTAAAGCGGGGGTAAGAGGGCTTTTTAGCCCTCAATGAGTCAATCCGCACTAAAGTGCGGTAGAAATTGGCTAATCAAACCCAACTAAAAAACTTTGCTAAAAAAACAAGAGCTTGCAGAATTGTAGTACAGATTGAAATCAAAGCCACAGATTCCACGGATTGAAATGATAGATGAAACTGTTTTAGTAGGGAGTGGATCATAGCTCGTCACCCGAAGCAAAGATGGTGGCAGAACCGGGGTTCTGCCACCTCGTTTTTAAGAGGACATAATGGGGGTGAGACCCTGCGCAGGAGAGGAGATTGAAGGTGAAGTTAGCCCGACATGCCGGTTTCTGCTGGGGGGTGAGAAGGGCAGTAAATATGGTGCTGGAGGCAGCCCATCGGAGGGAACCTAATCTCTTTACCTATGGGCCGCTTATCCACAACCCCCAGGTTATTGGCCTGCTGCAAGACCTAGGGGTGGGGATCATCACCCATCCCTCAGCGATCACCCCTCAGACAAACCTGTTTATCAGATCCCATGGAATATCCCCCCAGGAGAGGGAGGAAATCAAGGCCAAAGGGGCAAGAATCCACGATGCCACTTGCCCCCTGGTGGAGGTTGTCCAGAGAACGATCGCCAAATTTGCCCGGGACGGATATGGGACAATCATCGTGGGCGATGCCGGCCATCCCGAGGTCTCCGCCCTGTTGCAGTATGCCCAGGGAAAGGGGATAGCCATCTCCGGAAGGGAAGAGGTGGCCAAACTCCCCCCCTGGGAAAAGGTATGCGTGGTGGCTCAGACAACTCAGGACAGGGATATATTCAGGGAGCTGGTCAACCTCATCAAGCCAAGATACCCGACCTGTGAGGTCTTCGATACCATCTGTCCGGCAACCCTCAGAAGACAGGAAGGGGTGCGGCAGCTTGCCCCCCAGGTCGATGCATTGGTGGTTGTCGGGGGAAGAAACAGCGCCAACACAGCCCGCTTAGCGCAGATCTCCCGCTTCTTAGGGAAACCCACCCTTCAGGTGGAGACCGAGGAGGAAATCAGAGAGAAGGATCTACAGGGGATAAAGTCCATCGGCATCACTGCTGGGGCCTCTACCCCCAACTGGATGATCCAAAGGGTGGTGGAGAGGATCGAAAACCTGGATAGGGGAAGGGGGTTGCGGGGCCTTTTCTTTCGCGGGATAAGGTTTCTCATTCGCAGCAACCTCTACTTGGCCTTTGGTGTAGCCTGTTTCAGCTACGCAGTAAGCCACCTGCAGGGGATAGAACCCCGGCTGGCCTTCCTCCTGGTAACTGCGGGTTATGTCTTCTCTATGCACCTTTTCAACCACTATACGGACCCTTCTCCGGCAAGCTTCAATGAGCCTTATAGGGTCTCCTTCTACCGTCATCATAAGGCCATCCTCTTAGGCCTGGCTTCCCTCTCTCTGGCCGGGACCTTAGCTTTGTCCCTATATTTGGGCCTCCTCCCCTTTCTTCTCCTGGTCTTCATCTCCCTGATGGGAACGGTCTATCGGCTAAAGGTCATCCCCGCAGGTTGGTCCATCATCCATTATAGGAGGCTGGTAGAGATCCCCGGCTCTAAGGACATCTTCCTGGCCTTGGCCTGGTCCTCGGTCATCGTGTTTCTGCAGGATCTAAGCAGAGCAGATAGCCTCTCCCCCGCCTTTGGGGTGGCCTTGGCCTTCACCTTCATCCTCTCCCTGGTGAGATCCACCCTCTTCAGCCTCAAGGATATCCAGGGGGACAGGATCGTGGGGAGGGAGACTCTGCCCATAATTTGGGGGAAGAAGAGGACAAAGTTGTTTCTCATAGCTGTTTTGGCCTGTCTCACCCTACTTCTTCCCCTTTCCTGGATCTGGAAGTGGACACCCAGCCTCAGCCTCTGGCTCCTTCTCCCAGTAGCCTACGCTTACCTTTACCTCTACCTCTATCATCGTAGGTTCATATTCCAGGGCATCCTCTCCGAGGCCGTTGTGGACACTGGCTTCATCCTCTCCGGGGCCACAGCTTACCTTTGGTCCCTTGTGCATTAATTGGCTTCATCAGGCAACCTCCAAATCTCGAATTTTTGATGATTAGACCGAATTATTCAGGGCACTTCTCAAATCGCTAAAGGTCTTTTTCGTAGGGACAGGTCTTTAGACCTGTCCGAAGGATGCGGACAGACATAAATGTCTGTCCCTAAAAAAAAATAGGAAGTGTCCCTATTTTTCTATTTTACTTGTCGAAAAAATTAACAGCAAAACTCCTTGCCCGCTATGAGATTGCCTGAAGGAGGGTGGAAAATTGTCGGCAAATGCTACAAAAAATGGGGGTCACTTAACCCAAACAACCTATAATTGTTTGCAAAATAAGGGGTTAAATAGAAGATGAAGGTTGGCCTTAAGTTTGCAATTTATCCCTTTGAAATGAAACTGTTGAAGATACTTTTGTTTTTCCTCTTTATCCTTAACTTAGCCGATGGGTTCCTCCTCCTTTGGGGAAAGTCCACTGGGCTCTTTCAAGAGGCCAACCCCCTGATGAGATGGTGTTTAGAAAGGGGGGTAGGGATATTTCTTTCGGTAAAGATATCCCTCTGTCTGGCTTACATAGCGGTGAGCTTGGCCGCGAAGAAGCCTCAATATATGAACCCGGTAACCTCCTTCCTGGTGGCCATTTACTCAATGATAGTGCTCCATTCCTTGCAACTACTTACCCTCTAAGGTACATCCCCTCAGTTTAGAAGCCGCCTCTTCAGGCAAGACAGGATTTATATGAAAACCTGTGCTCCATTCAAAGCCGGCAACCTTACCCAACCGGGGCAAGATCTCCAAGTGCCAATGAAAATCCTTACACAGGGTCTTCCAGTGACCCCTCCCGGGGATACGGTTGGGTCCGGTGTAAAGGAACCAGTGGTAGGAGGGATCATTCAGGCAGGAAAACAATCGGCCAAAAAATTCCTTTAGGATTTGGGCCAGGGAAGCTATCTCCTCCTTGGGCATCCCCTCAAAGTCACACTGATGGCGCTTGGGCAGGATCCAGGTTTCATAAGGGAACCTGGAGGCAAAGGGACAAAAGGCCAAAAAGTCATGGTTCTCGTAGACAACCCTCTTCCCGGACAACTTCTCCTGCTTGATTATGTCACAGAAGATACATCTCTCCTTATAGGCGAAATACTTCTTGGCGCCCACCAGCTCCTCCTTTACCGCTTTAGGCGTAACTGGCATAGCGATAAGCTGCGAGTGGGTATGATCTATCTTAAAGGCCCCGGCATCTTTCCCATAGTTTTTAAAGATCAATAGATACCTAAACCTTTTATCCTTTTTCAAATCTGAGATCCTCTGAATGTAGGTCTGCAAGACCAGTTCTATCTGATCGGCATTTAAGAGATGCCAGCCCTTTAGATGTTGCGGTGTCTCGATGATGATTTCGTGTGCCCCTATCCCTCTCATCAGATCATATATCCCCTCTCCCCTTTTCCCCAATCCACCTTCTATCCCAAAAATGGGCGAAATACTTGGTACCACCCGTACCTTCCATCCAGGACCATCCCGAGAACTGGCCTCTTCCCTTATGGCAAAGACCTCAGGGAAAGTGGCCTCCTCGTGCCCCTCACAGAAGGGGCAAACACCTTTCCCATAATCCAAACCATTTTGGATTAATTTGGACCTCTCCTCCCCACCCTTTTCTATGTTTACCACCCACCTCCCCGCAATCGGGTCCCTCCTCAGAATGGACAAAATCCCCCTTTCTCAACGGTTTATGGAAGACAGGGAACAGCCTACAGAGTTCAGGGTCAGCTTAGGGGGATCAGGAAAGGCCCCTACCCCCAACCGAGAACTGGCGCATGCCTCCCTGCTGATCCTTGGTCAGTGAGTTGTCATCCCCCTCTCATTAGGCCAGATCCAGATCAACCGGGGTCCCTAAGGCCTCCTCTAACTTTAAGATAAAGATTCGTCCCACCCCAGGGGTTAAGAAGTCAATATCCACATCCTGCAACATCTTCATGATCTCGGAGCCAATCTCCTTCCTCTCCACCTGAGCTATGATGGTCTTGGAGTAGGACTTGCTACCTGACATTTGAAAGCTAAGGCCGGCAAAGATGGGCACCTCATAGGCCAGCGCTTTCCCCATAGCCTGCGAATCTATGATGGCGGCATCCGTTATCCCCAACTCCACCAAGACGGAGAGGAGATCATCCAAGAACTTCTCCTGGTTGAGCACGATAATTAGGAGCCACATAACCTCTTTCCTTTCAAGACCTGTGGATTACCCTACCCTCTTTGGTCTTCACCTCCACCTCGCTGGGGTAGCGGGAATCGAACTCCTCTACCACCTTGAGCACATCTTCCACCGATTGAGCCTGGAGAAGCCCCTGTTTAAGGACCTTGATCTTCAGCAACCGGACGATCCTGGCCACTGTCTGCAGATATTCCTTCTTGGCATCGAGGGGAGCTGCTATCATAAAAATAAGGTGCACGGGCTTCCCATCTAAGGAGTTAAACTCCACTCCTTCCTTTGATCCCCCAAAGCCCACTGCCAACCTCTTCACCGTCTCCGACCTCCCGTGAGGGATGGCTATTCCCTCCCCAATGGCTGTGCTTTCAATCCCCTCCCTAACCTTGATGGTCTCTTCAAATTTTTCCACCTCCTCTACCACTTTGGCCTGGCCAAAGAGGTGGCAGAGCTCACCGATTATTCCCTCCTTCTCCTTGTTGGTTAACTGAGGGATGACCAAATCCTTGGTAATTAGTTCTTTCAACATTTACCCCTCCTTTGCAAATTGGTAAACAAGCTTTGACTGCATCGTAAAAAGGTTGAAAATTAGAGAGGCGCAACCTTTAGGTTGCGTAAATAGTTGTGCCATCTGGATTTTCCTCGCAGGCTAAAGCCTGCGGCTACTCCCCTCCCTTTGCTGGGGGAGGACTAAAGAGAGGGTAAGAATTATCTCCGATTTCCCCCTCAGGGGAGGGAACTATCAGGAATTTATGCTATTTATTGACCCTCCCTTGGGAGGCCATCGGATCGTTCCGTCCCTAAAATTGAAGGGGGCATGCTCCCTTCAATCTATCCCAAAGGCTCGGAATACCTAAGAAATTCCGAACCATCAGGTTATCCTTCCCTAAGGTAGTCCTCCAAGATTTTCCTGTGATCAAAGGCTATCTCCAAAGGCAGGCTGTCCCGGGGGAAAATGCCTACCCTGCGGGCATCATCTGCGGCCTGGGGCTTCCCCTGAGCTCGCCCAATATAGACGGTGGTTATGGTGTGTTGCCGAGGGTCTCGCTGGGGGTCGGAGTAGGTGTGAAACTGCCGCAAGAGCTCCACTTGCAGACCTGTCTCTTCCTCAGCTTCCCGCACCGCGGCCTCCTCCAAGCTCTCCCCATAGTTGACGAAACCTCCGGGAAAGGCCCAGCCAAAAGGGGGATTTTCCCTCTCCACCAGCACTATACCCCTCTCCTCCAACTCTATGATTACATCAACAGTAGGAATCGGATTCCTATAGCCCATCAGAAGGGAAGGTCCTCCTCTTCCACATTTTCCATCTGGGGAGGCTCTCCCTTTATCTCCCCCTCATAGGTTTCCCCCTTCCTGCCCAAAAGCTGCATCCTGTAAGCAACAATCTCCGTTGTATATCTCTTATTCCCATTCTTATCATCCCAGGAACGGGTCTGAATCCTTCCTTCAATGTAGACCGGACTCCCCTTCTTCAGGTATTCCCCACTGATCTCTGCCTGTCTCCCCCAAACAACTATGCGATGCCATTCCGTCCTCTCCTGCAAATTTCCCTCCTTATCCTTCCACTTGGAGGTGGTAGCCAGAGGAAAATTGGCCACAGGTTGCCCAGAGGGGGTATACCTCAATTCGGGATCCCTACCCAAGTTGCCAATCAAAATTGCCTTGTTTACGCTGGCCATAGAACCTCCTCTTATTTGATGACAAAATAGGCGGAGGTCAGGGTATCACCCTCCGCGGAGAGAACATCCACCCTCCACCATCCTTTCCATTGGGGAAGGATTACCTTAGAGCTCCAGGTCCTCCAGTGGGGCGACATCACCGCAAGATCTACCTCAGCCATCTCCTCTTGACCATAATACCAGATATGGGTAACCGTGGTGGAATCCTCTGCCCCTTCGACTAGGTTATGGCAGTAGAGCTTGCCTACCTCGGAAGGAAAACTCTCCCCCCCTCCCACTGGCTCCCTCCCCTGAATATCCTTACATATTGAGGCGGTGACCTGCAACCCTTTTTGCGAACCAGCCAGGGCTGAAACCGCCAAAATGCTTAGGCCAATCAAAACGAAGGTTACCGATTTGGTCATTTTACCCCCTTGGTTGCCCTATCAATCATAGCGAGGGCCCCCCTGGCTGCCTTAAGGAGCAGCTCATCCCCGGTCTGGGAGATAAAATCCTCAATCTTGGAAGCAGCCCGCGAGTCCCCAATCTTCCCCAAAGCCCTAAAGAGGGTAAGGAGAATCTCCTCCTTCCCCTCCCCTAAGATCTTCTTCCAACGAGATCTCCTCTCCTCCAACAGGTGCAAAAGGAAATCTGTGGCCTGAGAGTCCCTTATGTTTCCCAAGGTCGAGATAATCAGGAGCTTCTCAGCCTTCCTTTGATCGGGATAGACCTCGATCAGGGGGTTAAGAGCATCTTTAGCCCCCATTGTGCCCAAGGCCACAATTCCCGCCTTCCGCACCTCATCCTGGGGATCGGCAATCGCGCGAATAAGAAAGGGAACCGCCCGCTGGCTGCCTATCTTCTCCATAGCCCTAACCACCTCCAACCTCACCCGATAATCGGAATCCTCCAACCAGCTCTTCAGAAGGGGTAGGGAGATCTCCTGGCCTATTTCCCCTAAAAGGTAGCTGCCATTCCGCACCACCCACCAGTTCTCATCCATTAGGTTCCCCTCCGGTCCCCGGGAAAACTCCTGCTGCAACAGCTTGGACAGAGGTCCCAAGGAGTTCTCCCCAATTTGGGTAAGGACGTGTAGGGAAACCTGCCTTACCCCCCTATCGGGATGGGTGAAGACCTTTAGCAACCCCTCGGCCACATCCTTAGTGCCCAGGTCGGTGAGGATGTTGGCTACATCCCTTCTGCTCTCCCCTTCCACGATCCTTTCTACCAACTGGGAGACAACCTCCTTGGTTCCTATGCTCCGCAGAACCCGGGCAGCAGTTAGCCTATGCTCCAAGGGGAAACCAGCCTGGGGTTCAGTAAGCTGGCCTAAAAGGTGAATAATGGTGGAGGCGGAGCTGTATCTGCCCTTCCCTATGAGGCCGAGGACTTGCTCCTTAAGAAGGGTGGAGATGATCTGAAAGACCCCCTCATCTGGCTCTTTACCTCCCCTCTCAGCCAAGACCTCCAAGTTCTGATCTAAAAGCTCAACTTGACCTGCATCTAAAAGGATATTAAGCAATTTGCTGAATTTCTGGACGAGCTGTCCCCTCTCCTGGGGAGACCCCTCCCCTAATGTAGCCGCAAATTTGCGCAACATCTCCCCCACCTTCACCTCCTCACTAATGGAGAGAAGCCCATGGATAACCCCAAACACCTCCTCCGCATTGGTCAAAAGGGGGTTCTCCCTTTTCAATATCTCCTTCGCCCGTTGGAGGATAGACTCCTTACTCCTCTGCTCCTCCCCTCTAATCCAGGCCCAGTTCTCTTGCGATACCCCAAACTGGGAAAGCTGCTCCTCTAAGAGGGGGAATATCCTCTTTCTCTCTCCCTCCTGAAACAGCTTCCCCACCAAATCCTTAGCCCTGTTCAGGGAAGTCCCTTCCCCAGTAAGTTCCTTACTAACTAAATCTATCCTCACCTCATCCAGAATCTCCTTGACCAACTCACCGGTGCGATCCTCTGTCTCGGCCTCTCCCCCCTCCCCTTTTTGTGGCCAATCCTCCAATTGCGAATTCAGGGAGAGGATTAGCTGAGCCATATGCCTTTTAACCTTACGCTGATCTGGATAAATCTCCAGGAGGGCAGCAGCGATGTGGTGGAGGTAGTCCCCAATCAATTGATCTTTGAGTTGCGGCGGTTTATCCGCAACTATATTCCCAATCTTTTCCCCCAAGAGGGAGGGATCCGTTTCTAAAAGTTCCAGCAGCTCCCTCTGGAGCCATTCGCCGGAAATCTTCCCCGGCGGAGGGGAAACCTGACCAGCCCCATTCACCCCGACCTCCTCAACCTTAATATGTTGGACCCCATTCTCCCTTAAGAAGGCAACCATTCCTCCCTTGCTGTGCAGGAGATCAGGTTTCAGGCTCAGGGCCTCGAGAAACCCCCACAGCTCCTCCTTCCTCAGTCCCTGCAAAAGGGTTACCCCCTCTATTTTCCTGTCCTCCATATCCAGAAGGAGCTTATCGAAAGCTGGAACTCCCTTCTCCAAAGGAAAATCCCCTACCAATAACCTCTCTCCTTTTATGGCCAGGGTCAGTTCCCCCCTCTGAGCCATAAATTCGGCCAGGAGATCCCAGGGAGCATCAATCGCTTTCTCCACTGCCGGGTGTCCCGGAGGGTACATCCCCAGCCTCTTTATCGCCCCACCCAAAAGCCTGGCCAGACCCCTTGCCTGTTGGGGGAGGTTGTTGTCCACAGCTTCACTCATCACTTTTGCCATTAAGGATAAGTCCCACTCCCCTAAAAGTCAACCAAAAAATAGTCAGGTTGAATTCCCCTTGCTATGGGTCGTTTTTTTTGTTATAATTGCCTCTAATCAGGATTATTCATAAATTCTAGCCACGAAGACACTAAGAATATAAAAAATAAGAGCAGTTCGGTTTGTAAACTGAGTCGTTCTATATTAGTCTGTGAACTTTTATTCTAATCTAAATTTTATCAACCCATTGGGGGTTGGCGTCTTTGTGGCATATGCATTATTCAGGCTAGCAGGGAAAAGTAGGAAACAGCATAAACCTCATTCTTAATTCTTAATTGCTTTTTTCCGTGAGATTCCGTGGTGAACTGTTACAGGGAATTGGAGAGGATATATGAACAAAGAGTTGCTAATCAACCCTGAGCTAACGGCAAGGTTACTGAAGGACTTCATTGCCGATGAGGTGAAGAAGGCGGGCTTCCAGAGGGTGGTAATCGGCCTCTCCGGAGGGCTTGACTCAACCACCACAGCCTACCTGGCAGCTAACTCCCTGGGCCCTGAGGAAGTGTGCGGGTTAATTATGCCCTACAAAACCAGTGACCCCCGGAGCGAGGAGGATGCCCTTCTGGTAGCCGAAAAGCTGGGGATCAACCACCTGCGGATAGATATTACCCCTATGGTTGAACCGCTTTTCCAGACCTTTTCTCAGATGGATAGGGTGAGGAAGGGAAATGTAATGGCCAGGGAGAGAATGATCATCCTCTATGACCAGTCAAGGGAGAGGGAGGCACTTGTTTTAGGAGCAGGTAACAAGACCGAATATCTTCTCGGCTATACCACCCTGTGGGGGGATATGGCCTGTGCCTTAGCCCCTTTAGGTGACCTCTATAAGACCCAGGTTTATCAACTGGCCGCATTCTTAGGGGTTCCAGAGAGGATCTTGCAGAAGAAGCCCTCCGCCGACCTCTGGGCCAGCCAGACCGATGAGGAAGAATTGGGTTTTACCTATGAAGAGGTAGATACCCTTCTCTACTTTATGGTGGATAAAAGTTACACATTTTCCAAGTTGAAGGAACTGGGATATAAGAGGGAATTCGTGAGGGATGTATTCCTAAGAATCCAATCATCTCAATACAAGAGGAGACTCCCTTTAGTTGTTAAGCTCTCAGAGAGGACAATCAATCGGGGCTTTAGATAACCCAGGGACTGGAACGGGTAGGCTCTATCTGGTAGCTACTCCCATAGGCAATTTGGAGGATATAACCCTGCGGGCCCTACGCATCTTGAAAGAGGTTGATTTCATCGCCTGTGAGGATACTCGGAGGACAAGGAAACTCCTTGCCCATTACGGAATAGGGAAAAGACTGGTCAGCTACTATGATTACAACAAGGAGAAAAAAGCCCCTTGGTTGGTGAAGAACCTATTGGAGGGAAAGTCTATTGCCTTGGTCTCCGATGCTGGCACTCCGGGGATCTCTGATCCAGCCTTCTACTTGGTGAGGCTGGCCATCAGGGAGGGTGTAGAAATAACCCCTATCCCTGGGCCAAATGCCGCCCTCTCGGCCCTTATCTCCTCTGGTCTTCCCACTGACAGGTTTGTCTTTGAAGGCTTTCTTCCCTCCAAACCAGGCCCGCGGAGGAGAAGGCTGCAGGATCTGGAGAGTGAGAGGAGGACCTTGATCTTCTATGAATCCCCTCACAGACTTTTGGCCACCTTGCAGGATATGGCAACTATCTTCGGGGAGAGAAGGGTTGCTTTAGCCAAGGAACTGACTAAAAGGTTCGAGAGGATAATAAGGGGAACCATCGATCAGCTAATTCAGCAATTGTCCGAGGGGAAAGTTAAGGGGGAGTGGGTAATATTGGTAGAGGGGAAGAGAGATAAAAAGAGCTAGCTGTGCAGGTGGGGTCCCTGTGCTGGTAGGACCTTAACCCAATCTATCCATAAATCCGCAGGTAACACTTCAGATCATCTGGAGGGGTTCTTACGGTAGGGACAGATCTTTAGAACTGTCCGAGGAATGAATGAACTTAGCACCCTACGGACAAGCTATGAGGGATGCAGATAAGCAGGATTTCTAAACACTTTCCTCTCCCTTGATGGAGGAGGACTAAGGAGAGGGAACTAATATAACGGTAGTGGTGCCTTCGTAGGTGGCAACAGAGAGCAGACTAAAGTCTGCGGCAGCGGGAATTTTGGCCAGCAACCCCAAGTGGTCTTGTAACTCTTTGATAACCAATGAGTAAAAGAAGGAAATTCCTATACCTTCAAGCTAAGTTCTTCTGGGAGGAAAGATGAAGGTCAGAGTAGGAAATGCCGAAGTAGAAATCTATCAGGGAAACATAACAGACCTCGCTGTCAATGCCTTGGTCAATGCGGCCAACAATCGACTCTGGATGGGCGGAGGGGTGGCCGGGGCCATAAAGGCCAAAGGAGGAAAAGCCATCGAGGAAGAGGCGGTAAAGAAGGGACCCCTACCGGTGGGGGAGGCCGTGGTTACGGGGGCGGGAAGTCTTCCCGCCAAGTATATCATCCATGCTGCAGTTATGGGGCAGGATCTGAGAACAGATAAGGAGAAGGTAAAAACCTCCACTCTCAACAGTCTAAAGAGGGCCGAGGAGTTGAAGCTAACCTCCCTTGCCTTCCCTGCCTTGGGAACTGGGGTGGGCAGGTTCTCCCTCTACGAATGTGCCCAGATTATGATTGATGTGGTGGTGGATTTCCTGCAAAATACGAAGGTCATTGAGAAAGTTGTGTTTGCCCTCTACAGTCAAGCCCCCTATGAAATCTTCCACAAATACCTGATGGAGAAGTTTTCCTCCAAATAGGGAGAAAATCTGCTTGACAGAAGTGAATTTAATCCTTAACTTCTTATGGCAGTTGACTACAGGATTTCATGAAAGTCAAAAGCTGCCTCGGCTCCTTCCCGATCTCCGAAAACTGATCTCTGATAGCTATTGTAACTGACTCCCCGGTAGCTCAATGGTAGCCTGCCCGAGCCGATTCCTGCTCGGGCCAGCGGCCAGGGAGCGGGTGGCTACTTATACATTTCGGAATTTCTAAGAAATTTCGAAACGTCGGGGAATGTTTTAAAGGGGGTATGCCTTCTTCAAGGGTGACAGCGGAGCAATCCGAGCGAGCGTAGGATTGCGGAGCGCCATAGGGTCGGTGAGACCCTCTGGAGAAGTTAGCGACCGAAGGGAGCTAAGTTCTGTTATGTTTTATGTTTACATACTACAAAGTCTGAAGGATGGTCAATTCTACACAGGGCATACTGTAGACCTTAATCAAAGGCTAAAGATGCATAATAGTGGACAAGTACATTCTACTCGGAACAGACGTCCATTTGAGCTAATATACAGTGAAAAATTCGCCTCGCGCAATGAAGCAATCAAAAGAGAAAAGTACCTTAAGAGTCTTAAAGGAGCCAAAGAGGTAAAATCTAAATTAAAGTCACTCCCCGGTAGCTCAATGGTAGAGCGGGTGGCTGTTAACCACTAGGTTGGCGGTTCGAGCCCGTCCCGGGGAGCCAATGTTTCCTGAAGAGATAAGCCTGCTTGGGTAAATCATGCAGGCTTATCTCTATTCTACCTATTCATTGGGACTTAGTTCATACCCGCCTGTGAAAGGTCTTTTCCGACGGGATGAACAGGATTTACCTGATTTTTATTTATCCCGTTTATCCTATCTGAAAATGGAAATTCCTGTGCGTTCAAGTCCAAGATGAGGGGAATCCCCCTTAGCCATAGATGAGGTTTTCCGGAAGAAAAGGAGAACTTGGCCAGGTATCGAGCCGGAAAGAGAGGGCTCTTTGGCTACTTCGTAGGCCAAGTGATGAAAAAAACCGGCGGAAAAGCCAACCCCCAGTTGGTAAACAGGATTCTGAAGGAAAGGTTGAGCTAACCAGTCTCCAAATTCCCTCTCAGTTCCCTACTCAGAATACGATGACCTCTTAGGATAAAACCATCTCCCGAGTGAAGCCCGGCCATAGGCCAAAAGGGAACTCATCTCCTTTGGAAACCCCAGAATAGGGGACGCTGCCCTCTTATAACCTCCGAAGCGGATGGCATTCATCCCCCGCTCACAAGCCAGGGTATTCTATCATATCTTTTATAAATCTGCCTCCTTTTGGAGGAAATGTATCAAACTTTTAAGCCATAAGCAAATATGAAAGTAGGTTCCATCCTCAGGTTGTATAATTTTTGTGTTGATGTAAAACCTCGGTAGTAGTAGGCACAGATTTTCACTGTCAAGTTTGGGACAAGCTCCATAAGTAAGAACTTGTCGGTTTGAGGCGAAGCTTCGCTAGACTCTATGGGTTTTAAGATAATGTTTTTGGGTCAACTACCTTAGGGAAAGCCCATTTAACAAAAGCGTTTGCCGTTGCTAACCCCAAAATCTTTTTCTTAAACTGTATAAAACAGGAGAATCCTAACCTAAAATTTTTAAAAATGTCTAAATTTGGTGTGAAACAATAAGCTATGCACAAACTCAATATCAGCATCATCGACCTTGTCGTTAAAGCTCCGACTCGAAAATTATACGCGCACGTCATGAATGCTAATTTCGCGAGTATCATGCCCCAAGTTATAGCTACGTGGTGCGAAGAAGAAGGACATAACGTTACACTGGTGTGCTACACTGGCTTTGAAAATCTTGTTGAGGAGTTACCGGACGACGCTGATCTTGTTTTCATAGGATCCTTTACTCAGTCTGCACAATTGGCATACGCGCTAAGCAACCTGTTACGATCGAAAGGCGCCGTCACCGCTCTTGGCGGACCCCACGCGCGCTGCTATCCGCAAGATGCACTGCAGTACTTCGACTACGTCCTGGGCTTCACCGACAGGGCGGTGATCCGTGAAGTCTTACACGATTGTTCACAGCATAGACCAATTGGTTTGCACATCACAGCGAAACAGCAACCCGCATCGCTTCCTGGAGTACGCGAGCGCTGGAAATTCATTGAGAAAAATCTCCGGAAGTCTTCATTTATTAAGATTGTTCCGATGCTCAGCAGTTTAGGTTGCCCGTACACCTGCAGCTTTTGTATCGACTCGGTCATACCATATCAGGCCCTGGACTTCAATGTAATCAAAGAGGATCTCAGGTTCCTTTTACGAAAGATGCGGCGGCCGCGTGTAGGCTGGCACGACCCAAACTTTGGTGTCAGATTTAACGACTGCATGGACGCCTTTGAGGAGGCTGTGCCTCCCGGCAGTATTGACTTTATCGCCGAGACTAGTCTGTCCATCCTATCGGAACCGCACCTGGAGCGACTCAAACGAAACGGATTCATTGGCATCCTCCCCGGTATTGAGTCCTGGTACGGCCTGGGCAAGAAATCGAAAACAGGTGAGTTGAAGGGAATGGACAAAGTCCGTCACGTTTCAGAACATGTCAATATGATCCTAAGGTACCTGCCTTACGTACATACCAACTTCATCCTCGGACTCGATGTAGACGAAGGACCAGAGCCATTTGAGCTCACGAAACGATTTGTTGACCTAACGCCAGGTACCTTTCTTGCTTTTTCGCTGCTTTCGGCATTTGGACGGGCCGCGCCGCTCAACCTCGAATACCAACGCGCCAATCGTATTCTACCATTCCCGTTCCACTTTTTGGACAATAATCACGCCATGAACGTAAAACCGCTGCACTATTCCTGGCCTGATTTCTATGATCACCTGATCGATTTGACCAAGTACACATTTTCATGGCACGCGATTATCAACCGCTTCAAAGCGAACAAGGGCATGATCCCACGATGGATGAACATGCTGCGGGCGGTATCGTCAGAAGGCTTTGGTAGGATCAAATACTATACTGAAGTGCGTCGACGCCTGGACACCGACCGGCAGGTCCGCCGATATTTCGAACAGGAGACGACCGAGCTACCGCAGTTCTATATTGACCAGGTACGAAAGGACCTGGGGCCACTGGGGGAGTGGCTTCCGAAAGGGGCGCTGTATCACGACCCAAACGCCTATCTCAAGTCAGAGAAAGAGTAGTCGCTAACGATAGTGAGCGTCAGAGCTGCGACGTACTTGTGGCGAGAGGAACGGGGACAATGAGAAAAGGAGGTACGCAATGGGAGACAAAGGCAAGAAGGATAAGGAAAAGAGTCAAAAACAGAAAGCAGCAAAACAGCAACAGAAGGCAAAAAGGAAATTGGACAAGCAACAGAAAAGACCCCCGGAACAGAAAACATGGTGAGATGTCCGCCTCACTCGTCGGGTCCCTTGATAGACCGGTAGTGGGGGATGATTCCACCTCATTGGCTTTTCGGCAAGACTGAGTTCAAACACGTAAAGACCACAATTCGTGACGAAGTTCGATGCCTGACCACGGAACTTCAGAAAGCCAAAAGGCTAACCATGTCATGCAGTCGACGGCAAATGGCGCTCCTCATGGCTGTCCTTACGCATCGCATTTGCGGGTTATCGAAGTCAGCACGCCAACGTTTAAGCGATGGGATTCGGTAAAGAGGTCTCTGGTATCTTGGATGAGCCGTTGTAGGACAGCGGGGAGCTACTTTGGTTGCTGGTAAAGAAGAAGCCGGATACAAGACCACCAGGTGGGATGCAGCTTCTCTCTCCAATGGGATCTACTTCTATCGGCTACAGGTCCGAAGGACTCCGGACTCCTTCGAGGCTGGGGATTTTGTGGAGACAAGGAAGATGGTGCTAATCAGATAGAGATAGAGATGAGAGGCCGCCCAGCCCTTACAAAGGGAGGAGAGAATGAGTTCCTCCTTTTTTTGTTGGCTCCTCCGGATGGAGAGGACTTAAGGCCAGCTTAGCCCTCAAAGTCCCTTGACGGAGGGCTCCTGAGTGGCTATATTGAGAAATAGGAAGGTTTGAATTGTGGTAAAACCTGTTCAAAATAGGGTAGGTCTTGCTTGGCAGTTTTAGTAGGTTAGACCAGGGGCTTCGGAGGTGAGGGCGTATTGCCCAGAAGAACCTCCTGAAAAGCCTCCGAGGCTCTCTGGTTAAGGAAAAGATGAGAAAGCTTATCGCCCAAAAGATAAAGCTTTCGACCGATATTTCCGATAATCAATATAAGCCACTTTGCCCAATACATTTTTGGACTTGACAGCCAAGTCTTGCATTGATATATTGGTTTACAGGAAATCAAATAAGGAGTTCGAAATGGCTCTTGATAAAGACATAAAGCAAGAGTATGATTTTTACCTGAGTCAACCCGAAGAGTGGAAAAAGGAGAACTACGGTAAAACTGTTTTAATCAAAGATCAAAAAATCCACGGGATATATGCCAGTCATGAAGACGCCTTTCAAGAAGGCATTAAGAAATTTGGAGACTCAAAATTCCTTATCCACGAAATCGGCAGTGAAGATGTTCTAAATTATAATACCTTCTCTCTTATAGGGGCGACCTAATGCCCTCATTTCTAACCAAAAACCCCGCCTTAATCTCGAAAGGCCCAATTATTCCTATAAAGATAGGGTTGCCCAAAATGCTCAGAACTTTTCTTACAGAAAAAAAGCAGCCAATCCCGAGTCCAATTCCAGTCAACGCTCTCATTGATACTGGGGCAAGTTTTACCGGCATTTCGCAGCGTGTTGCCAAAGACCTTAGCTTAACTCCTCATGGTGTAACCAAAATGCTTACTGCTGGAGAACCTACCCTTTCTAATTTATATGAAGTCTATATAGATATCGGTTCTGCATTCAAAACTCATATTATTCTTGATCCGCTCCGAGTCAGTGCAACCCCACTTATAGGACAAACCGATATAGATTGCCTGATTGGTAGAGATCTTCTGCGTCAAACAGTATTTATATATATTGGCTATGCCGACACTTTTAGTCTTTCGTTATAATTGGCCATTTATGATTATTTCCTGATAGTATAAGAAGGCTTAAAAAAATCACTGGTGGGACATTGCTTTTTCGAATGGCGTTTGAATCTTCTGTTGTTGATCCGCCAGGGCAACGGGAGGTTTGAACGCCATTTGCCTTTAAATAAGGGAGTTATCACATTAAGAGATAGTTTTTCATCTCTGGCAAAAGTCAACAACCTTGACAAATCTTTTGACAAAAACGCAGCTCTCTATACCCTAAGTAGTTGGAACCAAAGTCGGTTAGATGTGACAAAACTATGGACAAAAATCTGGTCAAAAAAATTAGAACTTTTAAATCTCATCAATTCGTATTTAGTCGGAAATTCTCAACCGAAAAAATGGCCAGCTCTCTCGTTGAGGCAAGAATCCTTTACCGCACAGTCATTGATTTGCCTATATTACCCCAATTAGCCGCACAGATTGGGGAAGAAGCAATTATAAAATCGATTTTTGGTACTGCCGCAATTGAAGGGAATCCTCTAAAAGAAGAAGAAGTTGCCGAAATCCTTTCAAAATCAGGAGAGACAGAGAAACTTGAGCGCGCAGAAAAAGAAATAAGAAATCTCAATTCACCTATGATTTTATTGCTGGTTTGCAACGGACAGTATCACCTTTTTGCCAAAGTCGGGTATAAATGCGTAGGAGCAGGGCTAAAGCCTGTTCGAAAAAAGCTTGCCCACTGAGAAAAAAAACCTTGACAGAAAAGATATGATTCAGTATTTTTAAGCATACCCAGGAAAGGTTCCTAATGATAGAGGCTTTACCTCACAGAAAGGGGAACGTGGAGTGATTTGGAGGGCAAAAAGGAATAGCTCTCCAGCAGTTGTTTCAAAGCTGGAGTCCAATAGGAAGGAACAGCCGATCTGCTGGGGTACTATACCTGGAGGCAGGTCGGTTTTTGTTTGGGCTTTGCCCCGAAGGGGAAGGCAGAGTATCTGGTTTATTGAGTAAGCGAGATGCACTTAAAAAAGTGTGGCGAGAGGGAAAAATGGGAAGTGTCCCTAATTGCCATAGTTCGACTCTTTCTTGGCTTTTCTGGAAAAGGCAGTTGCAATCTCAACTAAATTGACACTTCTGACCTTCAAAAGTGCAATAAGAAAGTTGGCTAAGAAGCCTATTCTTGCAGCGTTCCATTTCAGATGATCTTTGAAGGCTTTCTTTATGATTTCAATCTCAGTCATGGCGCTATCTCCTATTAAAGAAGTATTTCCCGACGTCATAACTGAGCATATTATTCACGAAATGTCAAACAATTTTTTAACTAACAACAATTATCTCAAATGATTAATCCATTTCCGGGGGATTTTTGTCCTGCACAGAGAATGACCGTATAATAGGATGCGAATATCACCTTCTGTTTCTGACTTGTACTTGTAACCAATTTCAGGCAAATCGCGTAACATTTGTGACTTTTCGTAGATTCCAGAGACAAGTTTAGCAGCAGCATTTGGATTATCCTGGGCGATGTAATCATAAATGTCTTTGAGCCATCTCTCGGCTTCAGCTGTCCACTCTATTTCTGCCATGTGCGAATTCGATGCCCCATTTCTTCATTCGATATTGTCCGACCAGCACGAGAGTCTCTTAACCCACGCTCTAACACCCGTGCAAACGCTAACTCACGAAGAATTTCGTCATACGTGCTATCTTCTGGCTGTTCTTGAATAATTTTAGTCATTTTCTCTTTTGCTATTGCCATGATACATCTCCTATCCAAAGGCCTAACGAGAAGCTCAGCCGCGTGCTTTAGCGCGTCTGCTGGAGCGCTTTGTTGGGCCAACCCATCTCTGTGCTACATCAATAAGGGAACGAAGGGCATCATTTACGGCCTCTTCAGTTGGAAACGCCTTCGCTACATCAGGGCTGAGCAGGACCAAATTGGTTCCAGCCCGGTAGGCATCTAAATACTTGCCTCGGACACCGCGGCCAAGGTCTTCACGCCGATACTCCGGGCGCAGTTCGTCAGATTTAGCCTTCTTCATATATCCTCCTTTCATGGCGTGTCATGAGACGCGCACTGATGATCCTCACTCTATCACCACGGTCAAAATGTGAGACGACCATCAGCCGGTCGAATCTTGAAAGGCCAAAGGAGAGGTATCGCTCTTCATCAATAGAATGATCAGAATCTGTGAAAGTGATGGCCAGCGGATCTCCAAAGATTGTTGCTGCCTCATGAAAACTGACGTCATGTTTTCGTTTGTTCCCTTCGGCTTTTTTCGGGTCCCATTCAAATTCCATTTAATAGCCCCTTCAGAAACAACTGGCAAGCCGACTCATCAATATCGGTTCAAGTGTCTTGTGACCGGCGCGTCCAGTGAGCACTTTAGTCAATTCCGATCACGCCTCATTTGCGGCAATTTTGAGCGCAGACTGTTCCTCAGCAGAGCAATGCTGGAGATCCTCTCTCAAACATTCAAACATGTCCAATGCGGAGCCTGAGATGTCGCTCTCTCCCTCTCCAACACTGTCGATGAACCATAGGGCGTCAACAAGTGTCTTTGCCAAGATCTGCATGATACCTTCTGTCACGATGCGTGTGTGGTCTGTGTTCGTTCTCCAGTGGATACCGATAGAGTTCAGCGGCGGCGGGGAGGATTACCACCAAATTTTATAAACAGAACCAACTTTGGTGAACCTCAAACTTTTAAAAGCTGTGCGCCCCCCCGCCGTCCGCTGCAACGATTTGTTAGGCAAGATGTTTTGCTTATACCTCCAATATTCCCTCATCAAAGTCTATTTTTAATTTAAGTTCAACTAACGATTTTACTCCAAGCAATCCATCCACATAGCTTTTTGGCGGAAGGCCATGGACAACAGCTTCAACTCTTTCTATTCTCTTCCCCAAAACAACTATAGACTTCAAGGTGATTAGAGGAGCTCTTTCCACTCCACTGGCAGTAATTATTTCTATTCTCTCTTTGGATAGCTCTGGTTCTAACCCCAAAACTTCAGCAATCTCCAATGGGATCATAGTATAAGTTGCTCCTGTATCAAGAGCCACCCTTATCTTTTGTTTGGAATTACCCTGACCCTCCAATAAGATAGTCAATATAATTACTGGTGCTTTGGTATTAAATCTAAATTTCGACATAGAATGCAACCGCATAACCCTTTTTGGGGATCTTCCCTGTATAGAAATGGTAGGTATATTTACCTTTTGCTTTTCTCATTGCAGCATAGGTATCATCTCTATTTTTGGAATGGACTATCACCCTCACTTCTGTAGGTTCTCCTAATTCATCCTCTTTCAATACCTCAGCTAATACCCATTCATCCCAATATTTTTTCTCTATCTCTTTCACCTTCACTTTTGCACCTCCAGTATAATGCCTAACTAAGGATTATATGGTTTCCGTATAACACCCTTGCACCTCTTCTTTTCATAGAGCGTCCACAGGACTGCGTACTCCCTTTCCGCCTCGATTTAGGACATGCGTGTAGACTATCGTTGTCTTGATGTCCTTGTGGCTGAAAGGTTCCTAAACGGTCCGAATATCATAACCGCCTTTCAGCAAATAGGTCGCAGTGGATTTCCCGAACCTTTTCAAATGTGCGTGAAATGGCTGTTTCACGATGTCGGGAGGAATGGTCAACCGGTTTTTGCTTCCCTGCTGCGACATCTTTCGGATCAAAATGGGCTTTGCAATCCGAAAATCTGATTTAGGGCGAGAAAACTAAAATCCTCCCCAATTCCCTCGATGCACTCGTGCAACTTCAACTGTTCCAGGATGCAAGGCGCATGCCCCAATATCGCAATCACCAATATGATACCTCCCTCCCCCAGCATGTCAAGCAGATTGTTTTGTTTTTCTGACTGATAGCCCCACCAAGTTACCACCTCCCAAAGGTCCATTCGAGAGCTCTACCCTGGAGAAGGCAATGCTTGTTCTGTGACTAGAAAACTCCAAAAGCATTAACAGAGAAGCCATATTATTTTCTCGGTAATAGAGAACAAAGGGGATGGTTTAGGCGAAAATATAGGTTCGTTAATTTACTTTGCCCAGTTGAAAATAGGTGCTGAATTCTCCTGAATGATTCGGAGTTGGTTCAAGCTTTTAACCCCTTCCCGCATTCCAATTTGATTCTTCTTTTTTGCTCAGGGCGGGGTGGGTATTGCACAATGAGGTAGGCGCTCCACCAATGGATTAAGTAGCCTCCAAGGCTTTGTCCTGCCTGTCCCGAGAGAAATCGTGGGAACGCCTCCCGACAAAGAGTCGGGATACTTGGACTCGTGCCTCACCGCCCCGCCCCCTCTTTTCCTCAAACATCGATTTTCAATTTATCAAGCCCGGTTGTCAAAAATACGGGAAGTGTTCCTAATTTCGATCACTTCTTACAGAAATTCGATATGGTTCTTCATATCTTCAACTGATAAGAGATCAACCAGTAACTTTATTCGCCGGATACATTCACCGATACTCAACTTTTGTGGATGAGCGTAAATGATCCCGTAGTATTCTTTCTTCTCTTTGGTCCACTTATCAGCCAACATCAGAAAATCGTCATCTCTCGTGAAAACCACAGCTCTTATCTTAGAGGCGTATTTCAACTGTTCTTCATCAGTCATACCCAAATTCCCTGCATCCCTTGCAGACCAAGCTTCTATACCCCTTCGCTTAAGCCCTTCGGTAATAGCAACATTTACACTCTCATTAGTGTAAACCTTGATCATCCCCTGAGAAGTCCTTCAATTTTGGAGATATATATTTTTTTCAGCTCGGCAGTCCTCTTCTCTTTAATTGCCATCTCTTTGTCAAGTTCTGTTTGATTTTCATAGTAGTAAGACAAGGCGTCGTGGATTTGGGATAGATTTAGGTGGGGATGAGCATTAGCTATCTCATCTGGCGAGTATCCAAGCCGGTCGTACTCGACAGCGATATCTATCACACGGGTTCTAGTTCCTACAATAATTGGGCTGCCGTCGCATATTCTTTTGTCCCTTATAATATACGCATGGTTTACTTTCTTTTTTGCCAATGTTTTGGGGGCCATCAATGTCTCCTTCTCACATTACCCGTTTGATGTTCACTTTATCGATTTTCATGTTTTACTAAGCTCTTTCCCTTTTCCTTGGCTCTTTGTATTTCACATCATCGGTGGAGGGGTCACAGAATATTGAATTCTTAACGATCTAGATATATCGTAATAGTATTTAATTGATTGTCAAGCGTCAAGATTTGACTCCATAGAGTATTGGAAAACATCTTTGTCGTTGCTAACTTCGCCATTTTCAACTCCTGAGAATTTTAGTCTTACCAGTTAAGAATATAGCGCAGTATAGAGCTTTAGGCAAGGGAAATTTGATTCAAATCTCTGGGAAGCTAATGTGGAAGTAAGTTACAGAATGGGCCGCCCCTTAATAACCGTTGAGAACCCAAAAATGCACTCAAAAAGTACATACCTTATTTGGCGATAAATTTGTCGCCTTTCTTCTCAATTCGCAATAGTGGAAGGAGAATCTCACGCCAGTCATCAATTGACCCGTTCACACCATTTATTTCAAGCCCTTCAGGATCGTAGTATACTTCCAACTTTTCATCGCAACAACCACATTTCAAAAGATAACGTGGCATTTTCTTTCCTGAACCCTTTTTGTGGTAGACTCTGATTTGAGGGTAACCATCTGGCCTGATGTAATAAAAACGATTGGTTCTTTTCAGTATGTTCATTTAACACTCCATTTGCTGAGTAAATTACTTATCATCCTATCTTCAACAATTTGGCATAGTTCATTAAACACCGCCCGAGGGTCGTCTCCATGACAGCCGCCGTAGAAAAGCTCTGGACAACTGCCAATGAAGCATTGATCCTCGTCGGACCATTCGACGAGCTTCACATACTTGGCTGCTTTATTCATTTCTTAGCCTTCTTTATAGTTACCCTTCCCTCCTCGGTCAACAAAACCCACTTTCTGCAAATCTCTTATGAGATCCCTCACTTTCTTGGGCATTCTCTATTCTTTTGCATGACATTGTCTATCCTGACGGCCTCGTCTAAAACCGTCAGGGCAGGAACTCTGACGGCACTGAATGAAACCCGAAAGGGTAAATTCCTTTCTCCGCCTCTCGATTTAATAATACTAAATCAAATTCTTGCCGTCAAGGCCTTTCCCTTGTTTTGTTGACTGGAAACCCCAGAAGGTAACAATCCACGGGGGTCAGCATTTGGGTATTCATCTGTTGCCAGTTGTCACAGATTTTTCCTGATCCCCGGGAACTGTAAAGTTGTGGGAGAAGTCTCCAGACCTCGACAATAATCGGCATCAGGAGATGCCTCCCACATATTTTTGCCTAATTTCCGCTGTCTTATCCAATACCCACTTTAACAGCCATACCTTCCAAATCCTGATAATCCTTGAAAACTCATCTACTTTCCCTGATCCCTGGGAACTGTAACGAGTTAATTTTGCCTACTTCCGGGGGTGTTCGTATATTGAACACCCTTGGCCGTTTTCCGTGCAAAATCCTCCTCTCCCCACCTCTCCTCAATAAATTTCCCTTATGTAACTCCCCTGTTGATTTGTAGATAAGGTCATTTTCTCCCCAAGGGGATTTGGCATACAAGTTGCAAAGTATGAAAAAGCTCATAGCAGCCAGCAATCAGGGATTTTTCGGTTGTCGGCTGTCAGTTCCTATAGACCTTTCCTGATCCCTGGAAACTGACCCCTGGGGACTGTTAATAAATGGGAGATTAGTAATGTTCAAAAGATGGCTATTGCCTTTAACCCTGCTTGTCTGGTGGTCTTTGGCTCCTTTGGCCATGGCTTATAACCATCTGGAGATAGTAACCTCTGGTGGGGAGAGCGATGAGACCCAGTCTGTTGGTTTTTCAGTGATAGTCACTGCCAGAAACCCTGACGGCTCCATTGATGCCGGTGCCTATCCCTTAGTCTCCTTCACCTCATCTGATCTTAATGCCTCCCTTCCCCCGAACAGCTATCTTTCCGGTGGTCAGGCAACCTTCAACAACCTGGTGCTAAATACCCCCGGAAACCAGACAATTACGGTCAGTGATGTCTATGACCCAACTGTTTTGGAGGGAACCCTTCCCCTGAATGTCCACCGCTTCGTTGACCGCTTCGACTTTGACATCCCTCATGGGGCAAAGGATGTAGGGTTTCCCTTCCAGACAACCATTGTGGCCAAGGACAACACCGGAGCCACTAATACCATCTTCTCCGACAATGTGAGCTTAAGCGCTGCCGTGGGGCGGATAAGCCCCAGTTCTGTCCTGGGCTCCTCCTTTACCAATGGAGAGACCACCCTGATGGTTACCTTATATGGAACGGATCCCACCACCCATATCAATAGTATAACTTGCACCAACGCCATATCCTACCCTGGCCAGTCCGAGCTCCCCTCTGGAACAAGCGA
The DNA here is from genome assembly GCA_964626665.1 of uncultured Gemmatimonadota bacterium. GTDB lineage: Bacteria > SM23-81 > DAOVCL01 > DAOVCL01 > DAOVCL01 > DAOVCL01. Next base: position 46,337 of record CAZVGK010000004.1, read on the forward strand.
GAACATCACCGTCAACCCCGGTTCTTATAGCACTGTGATTCTCCTCTTTCCCGGGGAGGACCTCACCCCCGGCACGGCTCCGGGAAAGAGTGGGGAACCAAACCAACAGGTGGCTGGAGTTCCCTTTCCTCAGGTTGAGGTTAAAGCCGTGGATGAATACTGGAATCCGGTCTCCTCCCACCCTTATCCTACTATCTCTTTTGGTTCCACCGATACCCTGGCCACCCTTCCCGCAGCTACCTCGATGACCTCCAACAGCGAGAGCTTCTCTGGCGTGGTTTTGAAGATCGCGGGAAATCAGACGGTCACCGTTGAGGAGGATATAAACTACAATACCAGTGTAAGCACCATTCCCATCATCCATTCTTCGGTAGACCATTTCACCTTCGCCCAAATACCCAGTCCCCAGACGACCATTACCCCCTTCAATGTCTCCATTACCGCCAAAGATGCCTTCGAAAACCGGGTCTATTCATTCAATTCAGACATCGCCTTAGAGTCCTCTACTGGACCTTATACCTATACCCCCACCTTGGTTACCCTATCAAATGGATTTTGGTCGGGGTTGGTCCATATAACCAAGAAGGCAAACAATGCCCAACTTAGCTGTGACGATCTTGCCGGTCATACAGGATTGAGCAATAACTTTACCATCAATGCAGGCCCTTTTAGCGAACTATTGATCGTCCTTCCCGGGGAGACCTATACGCCTGGAATTCCACCTGGCCGCAGCAATCCACCCACTCCTGTGCTTACTGGGGAGACGGTCACAGCAACTATCCGAGCAGTGGACCAGTACTGGAATCAGGTGGCCGGGCCCTCGGTCCTGGTTCCCATAAGCATTAGCTCTCCCACAGGATATATAGAGTCCTTGGATGATGGGGCTCAGCTCACCCAGTTTGGAATTGGTGATTACCGGGTGATCTTCCGCACCTATCAGGGGCAGAGGATCAGGGCGGTCAACGGGTTCAACCCCGACATGGACGATTTGAGCAGTGTGATAATCGTCCACTCCGGACCATACTCTAAGCTTGTCCTGGCCGCCCCCGGAGAATCCCTTGATGCGGGGACCTTTGAACCAGATGGCAAGTCGGGTTCACCGACCACACAGATGGCCGGGAACAAGTTTCAGATCGAGGTGGCGGTCACCGATAGCTACTGGAACCCTATAGAGGATCCACCCCCTTATCCTGTGATAGATTTTGCCACAAATGATCCTCAGGCGACCCTGCCCCCAGGCGGAGAGGCAATGGGGAGCCCGGTGCAGAGTTATCCGGTGACCTTAGCCACGGTGGGGTTAAATTGGCTAAAAGCCACTGACTCCAATGATTCCGACAAGGAGGATCTGGTCAACATCGAGGTCACTGCCGGCCCCTTAGACCACTTTAGATTTAGCCAGATATCATCACCCCAACAGGTGGGGCAGCCCATCCACCAGGTGAAGGTTACCGCCAGGGATGGCTTTGGCAACCAGGTCCTTAGCTTCAACCAGGAGATCAGCCTCCTCTCCTCCACCGGAGAGGGGACATTTACTCCCCTCAGCATTACCCTGACCAACGGGGAGTGGACTGGGACCGTGACCATCTATCGGGCGGGAACGGGGGTTGAGCTCTCCTGTGAGGATGGGATGGGACATTCTGGAACGAGCAACCCATTTGATGTTTTGGCTGCCACATACAGCAAGATTCTCATCACCCTACCTGGGCAGGATTATACTCCAGGGGTGGCCCCAGGAAAGAGGGGATCGGCCACATCCACCACTGCTGGGGTCTCCATACCGGCCATGGTAAGGGCGGTAGATCAGTACTGGAACCTGGTCCCCGCTCAGCCAACTGTGAACCTCTCTACCAGCGGCTATGCGGTGATCCCGGGAAACGACAGCAGGCTAAACCCTGATGGGACGAGGGAATTTCAGCTCCTCTTCCGCACAGCGGGGATAAATTCCGTTATAGCCAAGGATGTGAATGACACCCTGATTGCGGATACAGGCGCAATCTCCGTCTCCCCGGCAGATTTTGTCCAGATCCAGCTCCTTGCCTCCGGGGAGACCCCTGATCCGGGCAGTCCTACGGGCAAGGTCGGCTCTATCCTTCCTCAGACGACAGGTATCATCTTCGACTGTGGGGTCAGGGCGGTGGATGAATACTGGAACCTGGTTCCCACGATCAATGGAGAACAAATCAGGCTGTCCTCATCTGACAACTCCCTGAATGACAACAATCCGCCAAACCAGGGGCAGTCCTTTGTCAATGGGGAGATAACCTTCAGCATCTATTTGGCCCATACCGGGCTAATCTCTGTCACAGCTACTGACTTAGACGATATGAACAAGACCCAGACGGTGGAGATAAATGTCCATCAGGGAGCCTATTATGAGTTGATCACCCCGAATACAGTCACCGCCGGGCCACCGGCAAGCTTTCCCATGACCGTGAGGCTTATTGACCCCCAGACCGGGGAGCCGGTCAATGCCTCCCATGGTTTTTTCCTTATTCCCCTTTTGGCCAACCACGACCCCACAGACGGAACTTTGGGAACCACCAGCGGCATCCTGGATAGTGGGGTGGTGGTAATTGACCACCAGACCTACGACCAGGTGGAGTCCATCTGCATCAGGGTCTGGGATGACTACAGCAGGGAGACCTTTTCCAATACCATCCGGGTGGTGGCCGGCGATGTCTTCTATCATATATCAGTTCCGGAGGCGGCCACAGTTGGCCCCCCCAAGACCTTCCCGGTGACCGTTGAGCTGAGGGACGCCCAGACCGGAAACCCCATCACCACCGAGGATCGGGAGGTGAAGCTTACTATCTACTCGGCCTCGAGTGGGGAACCAGGAACGGGGATAACTGATGTCACTACGATCAACCTGATTCAGGGGCGGGCCTCAATTCAGGAAAGTTATACCAAAGCCGAGGATATATATATCGTGGCTACAGATACCTTAGGGGTGAGGGGAACATCTTCTGTCTTCCCTGTTGATCCAGATGGCTACAAGAAGCTCCAGCTTATAGCCCCAGGGGAGACTTCCCAGCCGGGCTCCATCTCGGAGAGCGGTAAATCGGGGATACCTGATCCCCAGAAGGCAGGGGTTCCCTTCACGGTTTTAGTAAGGGCTGTGGATCAATATTGGAATTTGGCCGACACAACCCAATCTGGAAGGATCCACCTCAGTTCCAGCGACAACTCCCTGAACGAGGAGAATCCCCCCGACCAGGACCAGCCTTTCGTTAATGGGGAGAGGATATTCAACATATTCCTGAGCAATGCTGGGTTCGTTGAGGTGACCGCCTCTGACAACTCGGATCCGGCCAAGCTCCCCCAGGTGGTGCCCATTGAGGTGAGGGAGGGCCCTCATTATGAGATCACCGTCTCTGACACCGCCCTGGCCGGGCCTCCGGCCACTTTCTTCGTGGTGGTCAAACTGATTGACCCCCAAACCGGGGAGCGTGCCTCCTCCTCCAACAGTTTCACTATGACCCCATTTCTGGCCAATCATGACCCGGCTCATGGGGTTCTGGGCAGAACCTCAGCTACCCTGAACGACGGATCGGTAACTATAGTTGATCAGACCTACAACACCGTAGAGGATATTGTGATCAGGATAGATGATGACTACGGACGTCAAGAATATTCTCATCCCATTAGTATTACCTCCGGTGGGTTCTACTACCAGATCACCGTTCCCGATTCGGCCACAGTTGGTCCCCCCAGCTCGTTTCCGGTGGATATAACCTTAAGGGATGTAAATACCAATGCCGTTGCCGTTACCGAGAACAGGGAGCTATCGGTGGTCATCTATTCGGCTGAGACCGGCATTCCAGGGACTGGCTCTGTGGGGGTAACCAGGGTCAACCTTGAAAGGGGGAAGGCAGACTTCCTTCAGACCTACACCAAGGCCGAAGGGGTCTTCATCAGGGTCTCAGACAGCCTGGGCCTATCCGCGGTGAGCTCCGTCTTTTCCCTGGCCCCCGATAGCTACAAGAAGCTCCAGTTGGTCGCCCCGGGGGAGGCTGCCGAGCCAGGCTCCATCTCCCCCACAGGAAAGAGCGGCCTCCCCCGGGTAGAGACATCTGAGGTTCCCTTTGTGGTCACCTGCTTGGCGGTTGATCAGTACTGGAACCTAGTGGATGTCAACAACGGGGTTGTCCATATAACCTCATCGGACAGCTCCCTGGATGGGACCAACCCTCTGAACCAGGATTCCCCATTTACAAACGGGAGAGTGGACTTCGAAATAGTCCTCCATCGCCAGGGACAGATAAAGGTTACCGTTGAAGACTCAGTCAACTTAGAGAAGACCCCCCAGTCCGTGGATATCCCGGTCAATGCGGCCACTTATGAGATCACCGTTCCCACCACGGCAGTGGCCGGTCCACCAGCCACATTCCCCATAACCGTCAAGCTGATCAATCCGGCCAGCGGAGGAGTGGTCGGTGCCTCCCACTCATTCATTATCAACCCATTTAAGGCAAATCATGACAGCACAGATGGAAATCTCCTGGTAAAAAGTGGGCTTTTGGAGAACGGGATTTCCGTAATCAACGATCAGGCTTACGACAAGGCTGAGGCCATCTGTATCAGGGTGAGGGACTACTTAGGGCGGGAGGCCTATTCTCCCCCCATAAACATCCAGGCCGGAGGGGTCTACTATGCGGTGGAGGCGCCGGATACGGCCACGGCAGGGCCGCCGGAGAGGTTTCCGGTTACGGTCAGGCTCTTAGATGCCAATACGGGCAATCTGGTAACCACTCAGGATAGGAGAGTTTGGCTTCAGGCTTATTCGGCAAGCTCGGGGTTGCCAGGGGATAGCTTAGGGGTGGGGGTGGCCCAACTGGTTGAGGGGAAGGTTACCATCCAGGAGACTTATGCAATTGCCGAGCACATTTATATAAAGGTCTGGGACGATGGAGGGTTAGAGGCGGTCAGTCCCCCATTTCTGATCGTTGCCGGAAGGGAGGCCAGCCTGGTGGTGACGGCAAATCCGGTTATGGAGGGTGGCCAGACGACTTCCCTGGTGGCCACTCTAACCGATGCACAGGGGAACTACATCTCCAATGCCCGGTTCTCCTTCTCGGTTCTGGAGGGACCGGGAAGCCTTAATTCGTCCTCCGGGGTTACCAATGCACTGGGGCAGGCATCTGTGGAACTGACGGCCTGGCCGGGTAGCCAGGGGATCATTAGGGTGGAGGTGAGTTCTGATCTGCTTTATAAGCTAACGGAGATTGAGGTCTTGGGTCCACCCCTCACTGAGATGAGTTTTGATGGAATCCATATAGAACTGGGAGAAATCGTTTACATAAAGCCAACTACCCAGATAATCCTCTCCTCCAGCTCTCAGATCGGCCTGGACAGCATCTATTATTCCTTAGACGAGGAAGACTGGCAGGTCTATAGGGAGCCCTTCCCCATCGAGGAGGTGGGATCTCACCTGATCCGCTACTATGGGGTGGACATCCACGGAAACAGGGAAGAGGTTAGAGTAAGCAAAAGGCTCTCCGTGAGCCAGACCTTGCGAGGGAAGGTCAACAACTATCCCAACCCATTTCGGGCGGGGTGCCAGCCTACCCATATAGAGTATCTCCTGGAGGAGGCCTCCGATGTGACCCTCACCATATATGATCTTCTGGGGGAGGTCGTCTGGAGAAAAGAGTTTAAGGCGGGAGACCCGGGGGGAGAGGCTGGAGTGAACCTTTTGGAGTGGTGGGGGAAAAATGGAGCGGGAAAGGTTGTGGGCAATGGCGGATATATCTGCCTGATCAAATCCAAACGGGAAGAGCTAAAAAGGAAGATAGCGGTGGTTAAATAGTCGAAGTAGAAGCTTAGGAACACGAATGACACGAATAGACGAACCTACACGAATAGATAAGAAGATTATTCATAAAGAGTTGTCTTTTGCCATTATGGAGGCATCATTTGAGGTGCACAATGCACTTGGTCCTGAGTATTCAGAGGGTATCTATGAGTCAGCGCTGGTCAAAGAATTCAGAGATCGAGACATCAAATACGAAAGACAAAAACTCATAGAGGTTCGGTGAGAAGATAGGCGAGTATCGATTAGATATGGTTATTGAGGGCAAGATAATTCTAGAGTTTAAAGTTGTCTCCGAGTTAAATAAGATCTTTGAAGCGCGGATTCTTTCATATCTAAAGGCCACTGGGATGAAGTTAGGGATATTGCTCGACTCTGGAAGCAAGAAGGTAGAATACAAAAGAATAGTAGATTAGGATTCGTGCTATTTGCATATTCGTGGGATTCGTGTTCAAGGCCTTATTTATATAAACCCTAAATTAACCGTATAAAGCCGTTTGGACGGCCTAAACCAAATAGGTGAAAATGAAAAGATACTTAGCATTTGTTCTTTTTGGAGTTTTGCTTGGTGCCCCCCAGGTCAGAGGAGGGTCGGAGGATGGTGGGCTCCCTGGTGGCTACCTAAGGTGGGGGGCAAGCGCCCGTTGCCTGGCCTTAGGCGGGGCCTTTGTGGGGTTGGCAGATGATGCAGCAGCCGCCTACTGGAATCCGGCGGGGCTGGAGCAGATCCCATCCACCCAGCTTCTGGTTATGCATGCCATTCTGTTCGAGCAAACAACCTACGATCTTTTGACCATAATCCAGCCTACCAGGAAGCTGGGGACATTTGGCTTTGGTGGAGTATGGCTCTCCTCCGGCTCCTTTGAGCGGACCGATGAGCAGAACCGCCCCCAGGGCCACTTCTCAGATCTGCAGAGTTCTCTCCTTTTCTCCTATGCAAAGGAGTTGGGGAGGATTTCGGCAGGCTTAAACTTCAAGCTGGTGGGACACAAGCTTGCGGGATATTCCGGATCGGGCACTGGAATGGACCTCTCCCTCACCTATCGCCCCTTGAGGAACCTGAACCTTGGGTTGAGCCTGCAGAACCTCCTCCAACCCAAGCTCACTCTGATCGAAGAGGAGGAGAGCTTTCCCAGATGCATCAGGGTCGGCCAGGCGCTCAAGTTCCTCAACCGCAGGCTCTGCTTAGTTACAGATTTAGAAAAGGTTGAGGGACAGGAGCTGCAGGTGCACACCGGGATGGAATATTGGGTTTTTCCCTCCCTGGCCCTGAGAGGTGGATATGACGGCCAGGTGAGGGAGTATTCCCTGGGAGGTGGGTTCAGGTTCTCCCGCTACCAGGTTGATTACTCGATGCTAACTCATGAGCTGGGTATCTCCCATCGCTTCTCCTTTATCTGGAGGTTTGGTGTCCCCTACGGGGTGGAATTGACTGTCTCTCCCGGACTTTTCTCTCCCACCGGTAAAGTTGACCGGGTTAAACTAAGGATAAAGACCTGGGATAAATACCCCATGGAGAATTGGAGACTGACCATTGAAGATCAAAAGGGTAATCAGGTGAAAAGCTACCAGGGGGATGAGAACCCGCCTGAGGAGATAGTCTGGGAAGGTGAGGATGAGCTGAACAGAAGCGTGGGGGATGGGGTATACAAGGTGAAGATTACGGTCAGGGACGGGTTTGGGGATACCTGGGAGGACTCCGATGAGGTGAGGGTGGTCAACTTCCAGGAGGAGAGGGAGGTTCCCATCAAGATAAAGGTGAACAGAGGGGATTAGAGATGAAACTAAAGATCGTTGGAGTTTGTGTTGTCTTCCTCTTGATGCTTTTGGGCCCGGGGAGAGGATGGGCCAAGCCCATCCCCAGCGAAGAGGATCTTTTCCTCTCTGCTTCCCAGAAATACAGGGAGGAGGAGGACAAGACCCAAGCCTTGAGACAATATTGGCTCTTCTTGCAGAGCTATGCGAGGAGCAGCTATGCCCCTCCTGCCCAATATATGGTGGCCGAATGTCTCTTTCAGAAAGGGGATTATCAGAGGGCTATCCGGGAGTATAAGCGGGCAAGGGGTTATCCCTCCAAGGACGAATTTGCCTCAACGAGTATCCTCCTGAGGATGGGTGAGACCTATTTTAATCTAAAGGAATATGGTCACGCCCTGAACTGCTTTAACCGTCTGATTAAAAATCATTCGAAGTCATTCCTGGTGCCTGAGGCCCTCTACGGGAAGGTGGAATGTCAGATTCAAATGGGGAAATGGGAGAAGGCCGAAAAATCCCTGCAAAAGCTGGTTCAATTGAGACCTTCCTACAAGAAAATAGCCAAAATCAGCTTCTTGAAAGGTCTATTACTCTATCACCAGGAGAGATATGAGGAAGCCCTCAAGTCCTTCGAATTGGTCCCCGAGGACCGAGGGATCTACTATTGCGGCCGCTGCCTGGAGAACTTTGGGGAGTTCCTCCCTGCTGTGCAGAAATACAAAACGGTTCTGGACCAATTCCCCCGGAGCGATCTGGCGGACAATGCCTCCTACTCCATCGGGGAGTCCTTCTGGAAGGCGGGACAGTTCTCCTTGGCCACCGAGTCCTTGCAGCGGATGATCGACCAATATCCCCACAGTCCCTTTGCCCCTTATGCCTATTACCTCTTGGCCTGCGTTCTCTATCAGTCGGGGAGCCACGAAAAGGCCATAGATCTGCTCTATCCTCTGCCCCAGAAATATCCCCAGAGCCCAGCCATCCCTTTTGTGCAGTATCTCATTGGAAATAGCTTTTTGGCCCTGAACAGATTGGATGATGCCATCTTTGGCTACACAAAAGTGGCTAAGTCCTCTCCCGACGAAGAGGTTGCCGCTGCTGCCCAACACAAGATAAGCTGGTGCCAGGGGAAGAAGGGGGAGTTCGTCAAGCTTATCATGTCGGCGGAGGAGTTTACCAGGAGGTTTGGAGGGGATAAGCTCGCCGGCCGGGTGAACCTCCTCAGGGGAACCTCCTATCTCAAGCTAAGGAGGTTCAAGGAGGCCATAAAGACCTTTGGGAGCATTCTGGACAAATACCCGGGCACAGAGCTGGCCGAAAAGGCACTCTATCTTTCTATTATGTCCTACTACCTGCAGGGGAACTATGAGAGGCTGGTAACCAACTACAGGTATCTGACCGACAACCTCTCCCCCTCATCCAGCCCCTGGCGGGCGTTGACCTATTTCTATCTGGGTGAGGCCTATTATCACTTAGGGCTGTGGAAGAAGGCCGAGAGGATGTATAGGTTGGTGGTGGAAACCTATCCTCAAAACCCCCTGGCACCATACGCGGTTCAAGGGGTAACAGCCTGCTTTTCTCAGAGAGGAGAGTATGGGCTGGCCCTCCAGGAGCAGAAGAGGCTCCTGAGCCAGATAGCGGATCAGGATGTCTTGAAGGGCAGTGATCAACTGACCATAGCGGGTATCTACTTCAACCAGAGGGAGTATGAGAAAGCCCTGAGGCTCTTGGAGGATTTTGTTTCCCATAACCCCAAATCTCCCCAGGTCCCTTCTGCCCTCTTTCAGCTCGGGAGCTGTTACTACAGGCTGCGTTACTATCAGCAGGCGGTTGAGAGCTGGAAGAGGCTCATTGATCAACACCCTGATGATCCACAGGTTCCTGAGGCCATCTTCAAGATTGCCCAGACCCAATTTGGGCTTCAGGATTACGGCTCTGCCCTTCTCACCTATGGGGAGATCCTGAAGAGAGGGGGAGAAAAAGCCAAGGAGGCCCTCTTCCAGACCGCCAACTGTTATTACAATATGAAGCTAACTCAGAAGGCAATCGATGCCTACCAGAAGTATATAGACCAATATCCCGATGCTCCCCAGGCAGGCGCTGCCTTGGAGGGAATTCAGCTATGCTATTATCGGTCGGGTAAGAGCTTAACGGATTTGATCAAGAAATATCCGGGGAGCAAACTTGCCGCTGATGCCTACTGGCAGAAGGGGAAGGGGGCTTTTGCCCGAGGAGACTACTCCACCGCCAAGACCTTTTTCCAGAAGGTGGTCTTGAACTTTCCTTTGAGCAAGTCAGCTCCCCCCAGCCTCTTCTATATGGGGGAATGCCACTATAAGCTAAAAGAATATGACCGAGCAGTGGTCTGTTACCGCAACTTCGTCTCCACCTATCCCCAGGACAACCTCAGCCCCCAGGCTAAGTTCAAACTGGGAAATGTGCTCTTCAAACTAAATAAATATAGGGAGAGCATAAAAGTCTACCGGGAGATAGCCGAGACGATTGACGATACAGTCTTTGCTCCTGCCTCCCAGTATAATATTGCCCTCTGCTACAAGAAGCTGGCTGGGTGGGGGGATCTGATAAAGGCCTATGAGAGGTTTGTTCAAAAGTACCCCTGGAGCCCAAAGAGGGACTTCGTCCTGATGGATTTAGGGCTTATCTACCAGCAGAAGCTTAAAGACTACCAAAAGGCAATCGTCGCCTATCAAAAGGTCCAGCCGGGGGGGGAGGTTAGTTACTCCGAGCTCCATTTCAAATTAGCCGAATGTTACGATAAGTTGGAGAAGGGGGAGGAGGCCGTCCAGGAATACAAGAGGGTGGCCTCGACGAAACCCACAGCGGATTCATATAGGTTGGCCGCTCTGGCCAGGTTGGGCCAGAAGTATGAGGATCAAGCCAGATGGAAGGATGCCATAGCCATTTACCAGGATATCCTCTTCAGTGGGGGAAGGAGGGAATGGGTGGAGGCGGCCAGGGAGAGGATTGAGCAAATAAAGAAGTTGGACAGATTGTAAGTGAGCTAATGACAAGATCCAATCTGAGGGAGGATAGGATGAAGAGGCCTGGTATAATTGTCCTGCCGATTCTATTTTTGAGTATTCTGCTGGGATGTAGTCGAGAGGATGCAGTCTCCATCCCAGATGTATCGCCGAAGATGTTGTTGCCCCAATTGGGTGGGTTGGGATTCAAACTCCAGGAGGCCAATGAGATAGATCATTCTGCATTGTTTAATCTGGCCAAAGATGTGGCCAGTCAGTTTGGCATTCCCGTCTCCCAGCGAGATTTGGATAAGATAGATTTCCCCCGGCGAATGGCCATAGGAAAATATAGAGATGAGGCGGGGACGATTACTATAAAGATCTCTCAATTTGAGGATGGAACTACTGCTTATAAGGAGCTGAAGTCCCACTTAGATAAAGTTAAGGAGCTGGAACGTCTTCTCCGAAGAAGCAAGAGCGTCATAGGTGGAAAACCTGAGAGAATAAGGGTAAACGGTCAGAAGGCTTATTGGCTTGAATATCTGATGAGACCCAGTAATGTTGGGCTGAGGTATGAATTCCGGCTTATCTGGGCAAATGGGCCTTATCTCTTTGAGGTTAACTCTTATGGAGAAGAGCCTCGGATGATTGCAGAGGCCGTAGAGATAGCGGGGGAGATTGGACTTTGAACTCACGGCTAATATATTGACACTCAACCTCACAATTGTTCACTACTGAGCCCCACAGTGCGGCAAAGCCGTAAAAAAACAAGGGCCACAGATTACACTGACTCTTAGGAACACGAATGACATGAATAGATCCAGAATCGAGGTGGCAGAACCCCGATTCTGCCACCATCCTTCTGCCGTCAGAATCGGGGTTCTGACGGCTCGGGAATTTCTATTTTCCGTTTTTCTACCCGGCTTTAACCGGTTTGGAATGCTGTGACTCCTGTCACAGCATGCGTCAACAGGAGTTACCACACTCCATAGTGACCTGCACTAAAGTGCGGTGGAAGTTGGAGATTGCTTCGGCTTGCCGCCTCGCTGCCGCTGGGGCAAGCCTCGCAATGACAGACAGGGGGGACCCGTCATTGCGAGGAGCACTTCGCTATTGCTCAGCACAGGCTCCGCGACGAAGCAATTTTGTTCTACCCGGTTTTAGCTGAAGGTTTCCCCAGAGGGTGGCAGAAGCCCTCTTCTGCTACCAAAAAGAGAAAGATCAAAAAACGGTAACAATTCACGGGATCAGTCTCCAGGGATCAGGGAGTCAGATGCTCTTTCATTCTTCATTTTACATTCGAAGCTTCCCTGACCTCGTGGGCTGTTAAACCAAACGAAAGGAGAGGAAGATGTTTGAAGGAGTTCAAATTCTTGATCTCTTCAGGGAAAGCCCCATAATGTCCGTTCTCCTGGTCTGTTCCATTATTGCCTTCACCTTTGCTATAGAGAGGTGGTGGTTTTTCAGGAGGAACAGGATCAATGTGCCGAAGTTTATGGAAAGGGCAAAGGAATTTCTCAGGAGAAACGAGCTGGATCATCTCTTTGGCTACTGTGAGACCAAGAGGGGACCAGTTCCCAGGATGATCCACACAGCTTTGAGCAACTTGAGCCTATCTAAGGAGGAGATGGAGCAACTCTTGGATACGACAAAGGAGAAGGAGGAGGTGAAATTCGAGAAAAATCTCTCCATTTTAGGGACCCTGAGCAACATCGCCCCTCTTCTTGGGCTCTTCGGCACGGTCTTGGGGATTATCAGGGCCTTTCGCGATATAGCGGTTACCGGTTCAGGGGGCTCGGCAGTGGTGGCTATGGGTGTAGCCGAGGCACTTCTTACCACGGCAGCCGGGATAATTATCGCTGTCGTCTCCACCATCTTTTACAACTATTTTATGCGCCGCATCAGGGTGATGGATGTGGAGACAGAAGATGTGAGAGTAAACCTCTGGAGGATGTTGAGGGAGGCAAACGGCAACAATGTTCAAAGATAGGTCCATCGTTTCCATAAACATCACCCCTTTGGCCGACGTGACCATGACTCTGATCGTTATCTTCCTCATCACTATGCCCTACATTATGTGGTCGGGGATTAAAGTCAACTCCACCAGGGCAGTGAAAGACAAAAGGATCGTTAAGGCAGCAAAGGAGCCTGAGCCCATAGTGCTTGTTCTCACGGCCAAGGAGGTCTATTTAAACAGGGAACGGGTAAAGAAAAAGAGGGATCTCGAGCTCCTTTTACGAGGGCTTCTCAAGGAGAGGGCTGACAAACAGGTCATCATCGTCCCAGATGGGGATGTTCTCTTAGGAAGGGTGGTGGAGGTTCTGGACATAGCTAAACAGAGTGGGGCAGCAAAACTGGCCCTCTTAAAGAGAAGAGAAGGGAGGTTAGCTCTGAGCCAATGAGGGAAGACAAGATTAGGTCACATATAGATGTATCGCCGGTGATAAATGTCTCCCTGGTGATTGTCCTAACGCTGATGATCATCTCCCCCTTTCTCGGTGAATCCAAGGTAAAGGTAAAACTACCCCAGGCTACGACAAGTGAGGTAAAAGACCAGGAGAAAGTGGAGATCACCTACTCGGTGGAGGGAGAGCTCGCCGTGGGGGAGGAGATTGTGACCTTAGCTCAACTGCCCCATGTGCTTAAAGAGAGGTTTCAGACCAATCCAGGACAGATGGCGGTGATAAAGGCAGACGAGAGAGTCAGATATGAGAAGGTGGAGAAGATCATAGCTATAGCCAGGGAGTGCGGCGCAGAAAGAATAGCAATAGCCACCGAGCAGAAAAAGGGGAAGGGAAAGTGAACATTGGCTCTACAAAAAAGGAGACCAGAAGGTCCTTTTTTATCTCAGTAACTTTGCATCTGGCTGCCCTCCTTCTTTTGATCTTTAATGGGGGGACCAAACAGAGATCTATGGGTTCAAAGCTTACCGAGGTATCCTTCATAGAGAGGTATGGGCCGGATGTGGCCAGCAAGATAGTGAGAAGGAGGATCCCCATCCGCACTCACAGCCTATTGAAGAAGATATTTCCCTCCCAGAAGAAGGGAGATAAGTCCGCCGGGGTGAGAGAAAGGTCACGCCCCTCGGGTCACCAGGGGAGAAGCAAGCCAATCGGTAAAAGCATAATTGCCTCCCACACCAAAAAGGTGGAGGATCTAATAGATGTTGACCAGGATGTGAGGGTAAGCAGTCAACCAAGGAAGAGATCGACAATTGCCCAGGGGAAACTGGTGGGAAGAAAAGCGGAGGTTAATCTTAGAGACCTCCCATTTGAGGTAGAGGAGGATCTGCCGAAGCTAGAGAGCGCAGATATAGAGATGGCAGTGAAGATTCCGGTAGGCGGATTAGAGTCAGGAAACAAGCGCTTTGTGGGGGGGATATTGACCAAAGGGGAAAAGGGTCTGGAGGAGCCGGTTATCTTTCCTCTGGCAAGTTCAGGGGATCTGGTCGACATTTCAGATGGTGGCGGAGGTGGGGGACGGGGTACTCTTTTGAACTATGGGGAAACGGGTTCTGCGGGAGGGGGTGGAAATCCTACGGGAAGGAGAGGAAATTCGGAAGTGATAATCCCAAAAGCCAAGAGATTGAAGATGCTGAGCGAAGAGGTTGATGCCCAGGTAGTTGTTAAATCACAGAGGGAAGAGAGAGGAGGAAACCTCAAGTCTGGCCGAGGGGTGACGATGAGACTGTCTGGACCACTTTCGGGCAGAAAGATCTTAAGGTCCTTTGCCCCAGAGTATCCGGAATGGGCGAGGAGGAAGGGGATAGAGGGAAGAGTAGATCTCCACCTAACGGTGAATCCGAATGGGTTTGTCAAGGATAATGTCTGGGTGGAAAGAACCTCCGGACAAACTGGCCTTGACCGGGTGGCCATTGATGCCGTAAAGAGATGGGTATTTGCCCCTCTGCCTTCGGACGTGGCTCAAATAGAGCAGTGGGGAATAATTACCATCTTCTTCAGGTTGGAATAAATATCAAGTCCACCACGGACTAGCACAGCGCGGAAAAGCCGCAACCAAACAATTCACCGCAAAGTCGCAAAGGACGCAAAGCCTACCACGGAACCTCACGGATAAACAATAGCCACAGATTACACAGATTTCACTGATAATGAAAAAGATACTTGAGATTTCAGGCGTTCACCTGGTATATACCGCAATTTACATTCAAACCTTTGTTTTCTCTGCGCCTACTTTGCGAGCTTTGCGGTTAAAAAACTTTACCCAAAAAACAAGATCTTGCAAAATTGTAGTTAAGGGGGAAAATAAAATGCGAAATTTACTCTCTTATCTTATCTCGCTTTTCTTTATTTTTTTCTCTGTGGCTCCCAATTGGGCCGAAGAGGGAACGGGTGATGTCTCCCTCCCGGATGTGGTGGTGAAAGCCAAGAGCAAGGAGAAAACAAAGATAGAGAAGGCTGAATCCCCTCTCTCGGTGGAGACCTACATCATAGATGAGGCCAAATCCCCTCTCGATGCCCAGATTTTGGAGATATCCCCGGTGCAGAGTGTTGAGGTCTACCTAAAGGACATCCCCCCTCTAACCACTGAACAGACTATTCACCCCTGGTTGCCCCCCATAGTAGCTCAACCAGTGGTGGTCTTCTTCCCTCAGGAAAAGGAAGGGATGATCGAATGGGAGCTGGTGATCACCGATTATCAGGGGGAGGAGGTAAAGAAGTTCAACGGCAAGGGCAGGCCTCCAGATAGGATAGAGTGGGATGGGGTAGACCGCAATTACCGAACCCTAAAGGTAGGGTTCCCCTATTCCTATGTATATACCGCAGTTGATGTGGGGACCAACTCCCATACCTATGTAGGGGAGCCTTTCAAGGTAAACGCATTTAAGTATCCCAGAGAGCACGACCTTGTAGTGGACATCGTCAACGCCAAGCTCTTTGGGGAAGAGGGCCTTAATTTAAGCAGAGATGGCAGCTTCCTTATGGGGAAAGTCGCCGATCTGGCCAGATCTTATCCCAACTCCCCAATTTCGGTCACAGTCTATAGCCAGGGCGCCTCCCTGGCCCAGAAGAAGGCAGATGTGCTGGCTGATTATCTCTCCCAGGACCTGATCATCTCCCCGGAAGGGATTAAGAGGGTGGGCAAGAAGCCAACTGGCCCCGGCATCGATCCTGGCGGCTATACGCAGATCGTCATCTCCCATGCCAGGTAAAGACTCAACTCTTAGTTATATTCTCCTTGCTTGTTGAGGATGTTATCATCCTCAACAGAGGTTCCTTCTGTCATTGCGAGCCCCGTTAGATATCAATGACGTTTCGCTGAACTCCGAGATTGGTAGAAATTATCTAACGGGGCGAGCGAAGCGAAGCAATCTCATAGGTGTTCAACGGAGGCTTATTGGATTCTTGAGGGATGATAACATCCCTCAAGAGCCGGGCGACAAAAGTTTTTGTGCTCGATTTCATATCGGGCGGAAAGAGACGCCCCATCTAAAATGGGGCGCTACCGTTTATCATCGTAAGGAAAGGAGGTTTTGAATGTAACAAGCAAAGAGATGTTTTTTTGTCCAATAACTAACCCATAGAAAGAAGAGGAGGCACGATGAAGAGGTTACCCTTGTTTCTTTCTCTAATAGTCCTTTTTGCCCTGACGGGCTGCAGTAAGAAGAGTACAAATTCTGAGCAAACAGATGAGGGAACCATCCGGGAGTTTATCTTTGACTCGGACTGGTTTAAACTCACTAACCACTTTGAGGGTGAAGCGGTCAGCGACTCTGGGGATACGAGCACAACGGCGGGCAAAGTCCTCTGTGACACCCTCACCGTACTCTGGGGAAGGAAGATCACCGATCATCCTGATCCCCAGGTGACCATCGAGATCACGGGAGATTCGGCCTTCGTCTCCTGGACGATAAACACAGTGGGCTGGTTTCACATTATCAAATGGGTATCATCAGATAGTAGTCATTGGGTGCACATCAAGAAGCCCCTGAGCGAGACGGCCAATCTTTATGCCATATTCAAGAGAAGGGGTGAGGTCAATCTTCCCCATCGAGGATGGGAGTTGAACAAGATCTCCGGGGCTGAGGGAACATCGGACTCGGTGTGCACGGTAGAGATTCTAAGCATTAATATCCAAAGCAGTAGCTATGATACCACCATCACCAATCCCCTGGAGCTGTTTGACATAACAGATGTGCTCACCTTTGAGACCGGAGAGGAGGTCAAAATTACGGTGGAGACCACCGGTGAGCCCGCCAAGCTCTTCCTTCATGTCTTCACCCACCTCTGGCCCTGGCATTTTAGGATACCCTTTCAAAAAGAGGAGGGTGGAACCTTTATCGGCACCTGGAAGGTGCAGAGGATACCGGCAGTCAAGTTCGCCGTCTTTGATCTGCTGCGACACGAGACCATCTACGACGACAGCTACCCCTACGACTCCAACGGCTGGCTCTTCCCTTACTTGGTAAAATCAACCGTGAGCAACTAATCTTGCTCATTCAGGATTTTCTCATCCTGAACAAGGGAGGGCCGGGTAGCCCCGGCCCTCCCTTTATGTGCGGATTTCGGTCAGGATCAAAGAGCCAAAGGAGGTGTTTGACCTGATTCCGAACAGGGTTGGTTTAAAAAGGTTACTAGGATTACCTCCAATGGTTAAGTTCTCCTCCAATTGGCAGTTAGCTGAAGAGTAAAGTTGCCTCCTTCTGGTTTTTTGGTATAAAAATTGCAAATAGTTAAAACAGTTTTCCACGGAATCTCACGGAAAAAAGCAATTAAGGATTGAGAACTAAAAATGAAATTTATGCTGGCTATTCCCGATCCTTGAAGACTAATCCCTGTTTTTCTGTGCAAACCCGTGGTTGTATGTGGTTAGCTATTAAAAGAAAACCAGATCCTCTCAAAAAACCCTTGACAGAGGGAAAAGGATTTAATAATATCCTCTCAATTTGAGCGATGAGAAAACGATGGTGCAGTTTCGGCGTTCTCTTGGGAGGAATTATCCTTTGGGGGGCTCAGGGGGCATTTTCTCTTCATAACCTTCTTTTAGACGACCAGAAGGTTGATACGGTCTCAGTGGGCCAACCATTTCTCCTCTCCTTTGATTTAGAGAGGATGGGGGGCTTAGTGGGAGCGGAAATATGGATGGATCTAAATAGGGACCAGCGCATAGAACCGGGAAAGGATTTCTTGGTGACATCAGGCAAGGGAATGTTTAAAGACGGTGGCCCAGATGATCAGGACAGCCTACAGGATGGTTCCTTTAGGCAGATGATCAGGAGGAACTGGCCTTTTCCGATTGGCTTTATCTTCCGGGCCTGGGAGAATGGAGTAGGCGATTCGGCATATCTTCTTCAGACCCCAGTTAGTTCTCGGTACTCGATCTCCGGTATGGTGGTTAACCCCTTGGAGAAGGAGAAGTTGGTGGTCTATGCCTCCCTGGGAATGGGGAAGCCACTAGCCGAAGAGGTTTCCTATGCGGCCTTCACTGACCAGAATGGTGATTACTGGATATGGGTTCCAGAGAGCCTGGGGGTGCGGAATTGGTTGGTGGGAAGCCGAGATATAATGGGGGTAGCCCCTGGTTATATCCCCCCTGCCCCCCTTTCAGTTTTGGTGGATGGGGAGATCACCGGGGTGAACCTTGCTTACCAGGAGGCCACAGCATGGATCCAGGGGAGGGTTATGGCCCAGGATGGGAAACCAATCTCCCAGGTGAGGGTCAGCGCCAGAGGAGAGGAGAAGAGGTTGAACCCCGCAACCCTCAGCGATTCCTTGGGAGATTACCTATTAGGTGTTAAAGGTGGCAGATGGGTTATAGGTCCTGATGCAGGTGACCTCATTCCAAGCTATCTGGCCCTCCAGCCCCGCAGGATCTGGATTGACCAGGGCGACACATCCTTGCTGGATCTGGTCTGTTTTAAAGCTAACAGCACTATCTCTGGCACGGTCTATACAAACCGAGCAAATCCATTGGGGATAGAGGTGGAGGGATGGTGTGACTTTGGCTGGACGCGTACTACCATCGATACAGCAGGGACTTACTCCCTGCGGGTAGCCGATTTAGTTGGTGGTTATAGCTTAAGGGCAATGCCCCCGCAGGGCTACTATGTAGAGGAAAGGCAGCTCGATGGGATCCTGGCGGGAGAACAGAGGGCAAATTTTCATCTCCGGCAAGCAAAGGCTTCTTTTCAGGGATCGGTCTACAACCAAAGAGGAGAGGGGATCTTGGAGGCCAAGGTCCTTACCTGGGGAAAAGGTGGTTCCTTTAGCACCCGGACAGACCAGAGAGGACAATATAGGATATGGCTTCCTGCAGGGACTTACATCCTGCAAGCCCAAAAGGATGGTTATCATAGCGGGACCCTTCAGGATGTGCTGCTGAGAGATTCAGTTGTCACCGAAAATTTCTGGCTGAAAGCCCTTTCTGGCGTTGTATCCGGCCATATCTACGGCACCGATGATACCCCCTTGCGCTGGGCATGGACCACCGCATATGATTCCCTCCCTGAGGATAACTTCTCTGTGAGCACGGACTGGAGTGGCTTCTATCGGCTGAGCGTCCCTTTTGCCCCCCTCTCCCTCACTGCCACCGCCGCCGGATATGGGGAACAGCGGGAGGAGGGAATAACTCTCACTCCCTCTCGTCCGGATACAGAGGTTGATTTCCACCTTCCACCATCCGGGGTAACCGAGGAACTGAAAAGGTTCCTCCCCCCCCTTCTCTTTCCTAATCCCTTTAGCCAGAGGACAAATATCCGCTTTCTCCTTAGGGGGAAGGGGGAAAGGAAAGTCAGGGTAGGTGTTTATAATCTCCAAGGGGAGAGAATTAAGCTCATTTTTGCCGGGCAACTTCCCCCGGGGCCTTATCAGTTCTCCTGGAGGAGTAGAGATGAGGAAGGGGAGGAAGCCAAAAGTGGCTTATACTTTTTGAGGTTAGATGTGGGGGATGAGGAAGAGATAAAAAAAATGTTTCTTATCCGTTAATTTCCCTTGACAAAAATATAGGGGATAGAGTATAGTAGGGTCAATTGCTAAAGAGCAGGTGAATTTATGGCCATCAGTTTGAGAAAGAAATCGGTTATCGGATTGGACATAGGTGCTTATTCCCTCAAGTTAGCTGAGGTAACGGGAACGAGGGAGAAGCTGATCCTCTCCAAATGGGGAATGAGGGAGCTTCCTCCCGAGGCCATAGTAGCGGGGGAGTTCAGGGATAGGGACCTGGTCCTCTTACAGCTTCAGAACTTGATCGACCAGTGCAATGTGAAGACCAAGGATGTGGTCTTTTCCATTTCTGGCCATGGCGTGATCACCAGCAGGCTGATAATGGATTATAAAAGCGGTGAGGAGGCCGAGCAGGCCATTCTCTTTGAGGCCGAACAAAGAAGCCCGTTTGATACCGAGGATGTAACCCTGGATTATAACATAGTCTGGGTGGATGAGGACAAGAGCAAGATGGTGGTGGTCATCGTTGCCGCGCGCAACGAGATCTTGAACAACTATCTTGAGCTTTTGGGTGATGCTGGGCTCAATCCGGTGATTATAGATGTGGATGCCTTTGCCCTCCTCAATGCCTACGAGGTGAACTACCAGGTAGATGCCGATCGCATATTGGCCTTGGTGAATATCGGGTTTGACAGCACAAATATAACCTTTATCAAGGATGGGGTCTACCACTCGATGAGGGATCTGGCCTCCGGGGGAAGGATGTTCTTTGAGTCCATTGGCAAGGAGTTAAGTCTTAACCCTGATCTCACTGAGAAGGTGCTGCGGGGGGAAGAGGTGGAGTCTGTGGACTCTGATATGTTGAAAGCCCTCATTGCCAGCACCGGTGATGAGCTGGCAGTGGATATAGAGGTGGCTTTCTCCTACTTCGAATCTGCGTCTAAGGCAGAGGGAATCGATTGGATAGTCCTGAGCGGTGGGGGGGCACTCATCCCCTATCTGCCAGAGTACCTCCAAGAGAAGCTCTCCATTCCAGTAGAGATCTTCAACCCCCTGCGGAGCATAAAGTTCGATGCCGCCCAGTTTCCTGGCCTGCAGGCGGAAAAGATGGCTCCTTTAATGGCTGTGCCCATAGGATTGGCCTGTAGAAAGGTCCTTTAGGATGATAAAGATAAACCTATTGCCCAGGGGATTACGGGAGGAGAGGAGGGGGTTAAGCAAGGGGACAGTCTGGCTTATCGTTGGTTGTGTAGGGATAATTCTGATCCTCTTTGGCCTTCTCCAATACGAGAAATACAAGTTGGGAAAGATGAAAAAAGAGATAACTATAGCTCAGATGGAGACCAGGAGGTTTGCCCCCCAAATAAAGGTGGTGGAAAATTTGGAGAAACTGAAGGCTAAAGTAGAACAAAGGATGGGGGCGATTGACAAGCTGGATAAGAACAGGGCCTTCTGGATAAATCTTTTGGAGAGGCTTAGTGTGGCGGTTCCGGAGAACCTCTGGCTAACCTCCTTTAAGGAGTTGGTTGGGGGTGGAACTCCCCAGGTTATCATCGAAGGGGAAAGCTATTCCCTCAACAATTTGGCCTCCTTTATGCTCAGGTTAGGTCACACCCCTTTCTTCAATGGGGTTGAACTGAACTGGGTCAGACAGGTAGAGGAGGAGAAGAGGAAGACATTTTATTTCCAGGTTTCCTGTAACCTCAAGGGGGAGCAGCTTGTCACCCCGCAACCTAAGGCAGGGAAAAAGGGTAAGGGATAAAGCTATGGATCTAAGAAACCCGAAAAATCAGAAGATAGTTGTTATTATAGTCATAATGTTGGGTGTTGTTTATCTTTGGTATACCCAGCTATTTAAACCGACCCAGCGGGAAATTGGGAGGAAGAAGCTCCAATATCAGGCTATCTCCTCAAAGCTGCAGACGGTGAAGCATAAGGCAGGGAGCCTGCAGGGGCTGAAAAGGGATTACCAGAGGTTGTTGGCCCAATACAGGACGGTTAAGCTCCTTCTTCCCCCGCGCCGTCAGACCCCAGCCCTGCTCCGCAGGCTGCATCGGGCCGCGGGGCGTTCGGAAATTTACATCTCGGAGATTACCCCTCAGACTCCGGTGCAGATGGATTTCTACGCGGCAAATCCTTATTTAGTAAAGCTAAAGGGAGAATTCCATAAATTAGGGAAGTTTTTGGGCTATGTGGCCAACTTCCCATTTATCGTCAACATTTCAGAGGTGAAGATAGATGATTTGGAGGAGGAGAAATCTTCAAATACGATAAAGGCAGAGCTAAAGCTTGCCACCTACAACCTCTCCCCAGGGGAAAAGGAGATCAGCGAGGAGGAAGGGGAGAAACCTAAGGGAGGGATCTTGCAGAAACTGAAATTGCGGAGGAAGGAGTTTGAATCGGAGTCAGGTGGCCAGAAGGGAGGGAAGATATGAGGAAGGTTCTCTTTTTGGGGGTTATAGCTCCCCTTCTCTTTTTCCTTTCAGCCTGGGGCTCTCCTAAATCTCTTGTCAAGGATATTCAAATAGAGAGGAACCAGAAGGGAATTCTCCTGTCCATCCTTTGCCAAGGGAAGATTAGCTACCAGGTTTGGGAGATGAAAAACCCTCCCCGGGTGGTTATCGACTTTGAGGATGCTAAACATGCCCTTCCTCGCTTGAATTATCGGCACCTTCCCCCCTGTGGTATAAAGTCGATTAGGACAAGCCAGTTTAGGTTCAATCCTCTGAGAGTAAGAGTTGTTCTGGACTTGGAGAGGATGATTCCCCATCAGGTGGTGGACAATGGGGAGAACTTTCAGCTTCTCTTCCCCGGGATCGAGCTACCTCGGTTTAAAACCTGGCTGGCCAGCCGGACAGAGCCAAAGGGCAGTAAGATAATGTCTCCAGGGAAAATT
Source organism: uncultured Gemmatimonadota bacterium (assembly GCA_964626665.1). Classification (GTDB taxonomy): domain Bacteria; phylum SM23-81; class DAOVCL01; order DAOVCL01; family DAOVCL01; genus DAOVCL01. Next base: position 68,681 of record CAZVGK010000004.1, read on the forward strand.
GCAGAGAAGAAGATGATCAAGAAGAAACTGAAACCAGTCGTCCCCCCGCAGCCGCAGGAGAGTGCGCTACCCTCCTTTACCCCCCGGCGGGCCGTTCATTACTCGGCGGGCGGCCGCAGAGATCCCTTTAGACCCCTTTGGCAGGAAGGGGAGTTGCAATTTGGCGCGGTTCCCTTGCCCAGTGTCGATGGCCTAACCCTGGTGGGGGTTCTGGAAGATTCTACCGGATTTCGTGCCCTTCTGGAAGGCCCAGGTGGTTACGGATATATACTGCGCAAAGGTGACCGGGTGAGAAACGGCTATGTGGCCCGGGTCACTAAAGATAAAATCATCTTTCAGGTGGTGGAGTATGGGTGGACGAGGACAGTAGTGCTTAAAATGAAAAGAACGAAGAAAAGCGAGGTTGGTTATGAATAGGAGAATGCTTACCCTTGCCCTCATCTTAAGCTTAGGGTTGGCTTTGAGTTGGGGAGGAACTCTCTACTCCCAGGAGCAGGGTGAACCCCCAGGGGGGACAATTAAAAATCTCAATCTACAACATGCTGATATTCATTCAGCCCTCGATTTTCTCTCCAGTTACTCCGGGGTGAATATTGTGGCTGGCCCCACGGTTGAGGGGGAGATTACCCTGCAGATAAAGGATGTAACCTGGCGGCAAGCCCTGAATATCATCACCGAGACCAATGGTTTGGTTGTGGTGCAGGGGGAGAATTATTTAAGGGTCTTACCCCAGAAGGACTTCATTTCTGAGGAGATGGCCAAGGGGAAGTATGAGGCAGATAAGGCTAACTTGGGAAAACTGGATACAAGGGTCTTCTACATCAATCATGCCAAGGCCAAGGCCCTTTCCAGAAGCCTTAAAGACCTCACCTCCTCCCGAGGGAAGATAGAGGTGGATGGGAGGACAAATTCCCTCATCATTAAGGATCGTCCCGATAACCTAAATATGATAGCAGCCCTTATAGATAGCCTGGACCGGGCGACCCCGCAAATCCAGATAGAGGCCAAGCTTTTGGAGATAGACACATCTTCCCTCTGGGAGTTAGGAATTGACTGGTCAGCGGTGAGAGGGGGGAGCAGTCCAATGGATGTCTCTCAGAGCACCGCCGGGGAAGTCACCAAAGCGATCGGGAATTTTGCCTATGGAACGGTAAAAAACAGCTTTGCTTTAAATGCGACAATCGCCAACCTGGCCAGCCAGAACAAGGCCCACATCCTGGCTCAACCCTCCATCTCTACAATGGATAATGAAACGGCCACCATCCTTATGGGCCAGGAGATCCCCCTAAAGATGTTCGATCAATCAGGCAATGTGGTTATAAAGATGTATCAAGTGGGTACTAAACTTATTGTTACCCCTCATGTTACCTCTCCGACCAGGATACTTATGCACCTACGTCCAGAGAGGAGCTCTTATAGCTATGATCCTAATGGGGTGATTATCTCTACGCAAAAGGCAGAAACAAATGTGGTTGTCTCCGATGGCCAGACAGCAGTGATTGGCGGTTTGACCAACCAGGAGAAGAAGTCATCCAAGGTGGGGGTTCCTATTTTGAAGGACATACCCCTTTTAGGGATGCTCTTCAGATATACAAAGCATGAGACTGTGACCAATGACCTGGTCATATTCGTCACCCCCCATCTGATTAAAGATGAGGTGGGCCAGAAGTAAGTTAGTTCCACCATCTCCCTTCAGGGGGCCGGAAGGCCCCCTTTTTTCTTTGCAGAGGCGAGCAAAGTATTCTGTCATTGCGAGGCACCGAAAGTGCCGAAGCAATCCTATTGGAGGTTGCTTTGTTTGCCCTTTTGTGCTGGTAGGTCTTTTGCCCTGACGGAAGGATTATTCTTTCTACCCAGCTTTAGCTGGGGGCGATAGGGCTTTAGCCCGGGTTTCTATTGGGTTTTTTGTAGGGGTCGGATTCATCCGACCCGCTTCTGAAAGTCTTGTAGGGACAGACATTTATGCCTGTCCGCAGATCTCTTTAGCCGAGGGTTAAAAGGTTTTAGCCTCTTCAAAAACGAGGTGGCAAAAGCCCTCTTCTTCTGCCACCGTCAAATTTGGGGATCTGACCGCTCAGCGGCTTGAGTGTATGAATTCTGTCCATTCCTTGGACTTCATTTATTGAAATAAAATGATGAAATTGAATTTCGTCAAAATGTCCGGCTCAGGGAATGACTTTATCCTCTTTGACAACCGTCGGGGAATCCTTCCTCTTGATCTCCCCAATTTGGTGCGGATGGTCTGTCGTCGCAGGTTTTCTGTGGGGGCCGATGGGGTATTGGTCTTGGAGCAAAGCGAGAAAGCCGATTTTGGGATGAGGTATTTCAATGCCGATGGTGGAGAGGCTCCAGTCTGCGGCAACGGAGCTATGTGCATCGCCAAATTAGCTCAACTGTTGGGCATAGTAGGGAAGGAACCAGTGTTTGAATCCCCTGCTGGGCTGCATAGGGCTAAGATCAGGGGGGACTCGGTTATGGTAAGGTTACAAGAGCCATCTGAAGTCAGGCTTGGTTTTCCCCTTGAGATTGGTGAGAAAACAGTGGAGGCCTCTTCAGTAAATACGGGGGTTCCCCACCTGGTGCTTGTTTTGGAGGAGATAGCCAAAGCCCCGATCCTCTCTTGGGGCAGGAAATTACGGTATCATCCCCTCTTCTCCCCCCAGGGGACAAATGTGGACTTCGTGCAGGTATTGGATGAAAACAGATTGCGGATGCGCACCTATGAGAGGGGGGTAGAGGGGGAGACCTTGGCCTGTGGCACCGGTGCTGCCGCTGCCGCTTTAATTGCTGCTTGGAAAAGGCTGGTTGAGTCTCCAGTTGAAGTAGAGACAAGGGGAGGGAATGTTTTAAGGGTTTACTTTAAAATTTCGGAGAAAACGGCTGAGGATGTTTGGATTGAGGGAAAAGCAGAATTGACTTTTGAGGGAGAAATTTCCCTTGCCACGGAAAGCTGAGGTGGCAGAACCCCTCTCTTTTACCCTCCTCTGGCTCAGGGGATTGTGCTGTGCCGTCAGGGCTCTACCCTGACGGAAGGGGTCTTTTTTACGCGCTCTTTGTGGATGTTATCATCCACAAAGAGACTTCTTCTGTTTGGGCAGGAACCCTGACAACACAGGAATGGTGGGAGCCTGATGGCCCAAAATAATGAGGTGGCAGAACCCCGATTCTGCCACCATCTCTTCCTTTTTCGTCAAATGACGGTTCGGTATTTTCTACCCGGCTTTAGCCGAGGGTTCCCTGGGCTTTAGCCCGCTTACTGGCAGGAACACCATACCAGAAGCCCTCTTTTCAAAACAGAGGTGGCAGAAACCCTCTTCTGCCACCTTTCTCTCTCATCGTCAGATGAGGGCATCTGACGGCTCATCGGGAATTTGCTTCACATCTATGAGTAATTTGGCTTAGGAATAACAGCATATCTGATCAATTTCCCCTTTTCAAACCAAAACTCTCCTTGAAGGCTTTTTCCCTCTATTACCAAGGGAAGCCAATGCCTGTCATCCTCCCACATTCTATCAAAGGGGATTTCATTTAGGGGGAACCATAAAGGATAGGCCTCACCGCTCTCTGTGGGCTGGCCTTCATACTCTTCTACTCGGAAAAGATAGACCAGCCAATTTAGTTTCCCGTTCTCATAGAAGATAAGAGTCCCCAATTCCCTCTCCCTTTTCACCTTAATCCCAATCTCCTCTCTTAGTTCCCTTCTTAGACAATTTTCAGAGGGCTCCTCGAATTCCATTTTTCCCCCAGGCCCATTCCACTTGCCCCTGCCATGTCCCCTTTTCTTTTTGATCAGGAGGATCTGCCCATCCCTGATGATATACCCCAAAACAGCCTTGGTAACTTTCATATCACTCCAGTAGTATCCCTTGTGCCGTCAGGGCTCCTGCCCTGACGGAGGGGTTCTCTCTTCTGCCGAGCTCGGTCCTAACCCTCCCCACTAAAGTAGTGTAGAACTATTCTTTTCTACCCGGCTTTAGCTGGGGTAACCTCTTTGGGGCTTTAGCCCATTCTTAGGGCCTAAAGGCCCTGAACCCGCACTAAAGTGCGGTAGAACCATTGCCTGGTAGGGCAGAGCCCTACCAGCACATATCCGCGTAATTCTGCGTTAATCTGCGCTCCTTGTTTTCTTCTACCCCCGCAAAAGCGGGGGGGGTGTCCTCTTTATAGGTTTTAGCCAACTCACTGACAAAAATCGAGGTGGCAGAAGCCCTCTTCTGCCACCCGCACGGTCAGATCACCCGCTTTCAGAGATGGCCTCAAACCTCCCGCAGATTCCAAATCTGCGGGAGGTTCCACTTTGGGCTCAACCCATTCTGCCATTGGCGAGTTGCAGGAACCGAGGTGGCAGAAGCCCTGCTCTGCCACTGTCAGATTAGGGTTCTACTCTTCGGCCATAGTGCGGGTTACTCCCTAATGTGCACTGGAAGATCATAACCTAATCCCTTTAACCTTTCTCTCTCCCTGTGGAGAAAATCAAAGATAACATTGCTTTTTATCACAAAAGTAAGTCCGTAATCAATTAGCTTCAAATCTTTGACATATGTCTCTCCCTCATAAGGCAAATTCTGATATAACTCATAAATATTTGGCTCATCGGGCGGAACAAGGACTGTTTCCGGACTGTAGGCAACCGCATTGGCCATTCCGATTAGTTTATACTGCCCGTCTTGGGTAAAGAGAATGGCTACACCCCCGGAAAACCCTCTATTAAACAGAGCATCAACCATAAACCTGTTTTTGTATGGCGAAGGACTGGCTAATCCTCTCGTAACCATAAAATAGCCCTTCGGAAAACCCAGTAGGTAAATCTCCTCTCCTAATTTGATCTTTTCTGCATCTCCAAACCGCCCTGCAAAAGGGGATTCGGATAATAAGATTTCATCTCGATCTGTTTCAATTAAAGCAAGATCATTTCGTTCATCTACGGCGATTATTTTACCCAGACTACTTCTACCACTCATATGAAAGACTAAAACATTTTGTTCCAATTTGATAGAAAGAGAATGGAGAAATTTTGTCGGCTGTTTCTCTTTATCCAAGTAGTACGTTTTAAGAGTATCTTTAAAATCAAATAAATGATAGCAGGTTAGTAACACCATTTTACGCAAATCTTGGCAGATAATAAGTCCAGTTCCCGCAACAGAATTGGTTGTTATGTACTCGCTGATTAAAAGGCTTTTTTGGGAGGACGTATCTGCTTGGCCTGAAGGATTGGCGTAGAAGTAATTTTGATAGTTGGCAGAGCAGGTAACCTTCAGGATTGATCTCTGGAGTTGGCTCAATTTTTCAAGCTGAGGTTGTTTAAAATTGGAAGGAGAATGTGAGTAAGGTGGATGGGAACAGGAGAGAGTTGCTAAAATGGCCAATGGAATTACCCAATAAAACCTCATCTTAACCCTCCTTTTAGATTAGACAGGATAAACATGATGATCAAGATATGCAATTCATGAAACACCGAAGATCACCGAATAATAACCCCGGGTTATACGTTGAGAAACCACGAGATTTCACGAGATATTCAGAATAAAGAGGTTTACAAATTCATGACCCGTTTCTCACCTAAAAGATGCATTCTTGAATATTTTTATCTAATCTGTGAAAATCTGTGTTCATCTGTGGTATAGCGTGTTTTGGGTTTATTAGACAGAGCCTGATCCCCCTTTATCCACTTATATAAAATTGAGCCTTCAATGTCAACCATAAAACAAGAAGGGGCTCCGATAACCTGGAGCCCCTCCCTTTCCATCATCTGTATAGCCACCAGTCACCCATTAGCTCAGAAGAACCATCTTGCGGGTGGAGGTAAAATCCCCAGCCGAGATTCGATAGAAGTAGATGCCGGAGGAGAGAGAACCTGCATCCCATCTGACGGTTTTATATCCAGCCCTTTGCTGAGCATCGACAAGAGTGGCTATTCTTTGCCCTAAGATATTGTAAACCTCCAACCTCACCCAGCAATCCCAGGGCAAGGCATACTTGATCTCGGTGATGGGGTTGAATGGGTTCGGGTAGTTCTGGTACAAAGCGAAAGCCGTAGGGAGAATTGAGCCAACTTGATGTATCGGGATGGAAGTAGAAATACCACCTACAGGACTTGATAACTCACTCTCATTCTCCGACATATCCACACAGGAGATTGCAAACCAGTAAACTGAATCTTCAAGGTGGGCAAGATAGACAACTCTTGATGTGCCAGGTTCAACACTTATGGGTGAAGACGGGCTATAGGGACTCGTTCCATCCCAAGGGGAAATGGAATCCGTATCGTAGTAAAGCAAGTATCCGAGGATGTCTTCCTCTTCATTTGCATGCCATGTTAGAAGCACGGCATTTGTGTCCACAATCTCAGCTTTTAGGCCGATGGGTTGAGCCGGGGGGGTTGAGTCTAAAAACCATATTCTTGTCCAACCACCTGCCTCTCCGGTCACAGATTGAGCCCAAACGTAGGCAATCCAACCGACTTCAGATGCCCTTATTTCGAAGTTGATAGTCCCTCCTGAGGATAGAACTTGAATGCCCTCAAGAGCCGTGTCTGTATCTGCCGTTATTATCTCACCACCAGTTGTTGAGATTGTGAACGGCGTCCCATCCTCTACAGGCGTCCCATCGTTATTATAAATAATGTCACTGGTAACTTGAGATACTGCCGTTCCATTGGCCGCTAATGTGTCCGGATTAGGTATAAGATTGAATCCAGAGCCCGGCATTGTAGGCGCAAGGGTATATTCACCGAATTGGGCTATTTCTGCCCTCACCCAATTACTATCGGGTTTGACTACTCCACCTACATAGATCCAATTTTTGAGTGAATCATCCCAGGTGTACATCCTTAGTGTACTTTCATCAATATCTGCCACCTCTGTATCAGAATAGGCCAAGGTGAATGTTGCCGGGGTTACCCACTCCAAAGAATCCGGCACCAGATGATAAAATCCACCTATCCCATAATGTAGTCCGTAAAACTCCTGAAGCCTGTCTTTAATATTTTTCCTCAGTCTGAATTCGCTTTCTGTTAGGTGACTGGACCTCGTTTTTGACGAGTTGCCCCACCAGTTCCAGTTATAGGCTCCGATTAGAGTCCCCTCCTGAAGAGCACCTGCAGGAATATCAAGATAAGTGTCTCCCATCTGAAAATGTGTGCCCGTAGCAAGAACTGTATCCTGATAATAGGTAAAGACGCTGTCCAGCATTCCCTTTGCCCCTGATCCAAAGAGATTGTCAAGTAAAGCTTGAGGAACACCTGCAACATCTATAACTACATTGGTATAGGAATCATCCGTATACTCCTCCAAGAGATAAGCCCTCCCTGCTATCCATATCCCCCTCTTCTGTAAGATATCCTTTTCCACAAAACATCCCCCTTTGAGCCCAATAGAACCCTTAAGCGCCAGTCCCACATTTAGTCTCAGAGTAGTTGGGATTGAAGCTATCGACTCAGTTGAAGATTCTTCATACTGAACCGTTATGTCCGAGCCACTCTCCTGCATCTCCCCAATTTGCTTGAACAAATTAAAAAGGAGATTCGCTGCCTCGACAGGTGCGAGGGACAAATTCGCCGCCCCGCCTGTTGTGAGCATTACAAAAAGGACTGATGAGTTTCCATAAGCGTCCAAAACAGCTTGAAGGACGGACTGGTCTCCTGAGATTGTTATTAGATCACACTCGGTTTCCGATACGCCAAGAGGTTTCTTTTGGGTTTCAACGATGATTTTGAATTGGCCTGCCCCATCGGTGAGGAGTTCAATTTTAAATGATAAATTACCGTTGTAGCTGGGATGGTAATCCTGGTCCAATATATTCAGCCATTGGGGCACATCATAGGCATCAGACCACAACCCTAAGGGGGTAAAGTCAAAGTCGCAGTCGGCTGATACATCTATCTTCCCAAGAAGTTCATAGCCTACTCCGCAATAAGATTCAATGGGATAATTGGTGGCACTGAACTTTGAATGTAGAGAGCCGTTCACGTTACCTGCAAGATGGAAATGAGGGGTCGCGATAACCGTGGGGAGCAAATCAAAGCCAAGAATCCCCTCTGCTCTGCCTCCTCCCCAGATATCAACCCCCTTATCCCCAGCGTAATAGCCCTCATCGAGGACATCACCCACAGTAGTAAAATGGGTTATCAACCATTCGTGGATACTCCATAACCATCCTGTCATGGGAACATAATGAAGGGGGTCGAAAAGGACAACAACCGGTGCTGCACTATACTCCAAGCCCCCCTGAGGGGGATAAGCAAATTGGTAATTGTCCTCTTTGAAAGCCCCTGCACCTACCTCAAGTCCTGCTCCTGCATACGCTCCGGCATCATAATCATTTATTGTCAGGGAGACCCCGATACCAGCGCCTGCGCCAAAAGTGCCTCCCAATTCTCCGAATCTATGCCACAACGATGTGTCCGGGCTACTCTTTGTTCCACTTAGAGCCCAGCCGACTGCATTTTCCACCACCGTTCCCCAATCTTCAACATCAAGATTGAATTTTGCTTTAAACCGATTTCGCCTTTCATATTCCCTATCCTTAATTGCCACATCAAATGAAACCACCTGATAGGATTCCAAAGGCTGTCCATTTACAGAGACGATGTTCACGGTAACAAGGTCGTTGAGTCCACCAAGGTCATCTGCCAATAGGTCAATATCTACGATCCCCTCATCATCGGTCCAAAAAGCAAGGCTCTGGGTTTGAGTTTCTACCCCAACGCTAACATTCGGTTGGGGGTCATCATGCCAATCCCGCACTCTGTAATAACGATGGACTGTGCCACCCTGCATCACCGTTGACATGTCCGGGTTTGTAGGGTTTGGATCTGGGGAAAGGGAGACAACGGGATGTAATGGAGGTAATGTGAAGTCAACCTGAGTGACTTGTGCCTCACTTATCTCTATACCATTATGAGTAACGGGATCATGACCTTCCTTTGAGGCCTTAACATCATAAGTGCCGACTGGGATATTCAGATAATAAGTCCCATCCGTGGCCGTCCTGGTAGAATTAACGACCTCTCCGTTCTGTAGGGCTTCTACCAAAGCATTTGGGATAGGAGGTGCTGGAGGGAATTGCATTTCTGAGACAGTGCCGGAAATAGCACCCCGTCCAGGCACCCAGGCCACCAGCACATTGTCAAAGCGGACGGTGGCACTTCCGTAGGCACCGGAGTAGGCGGTGACGGCAACCTGGCCGTGGTCTAAGGGAGTATCCGTATCAGTGTAGTCTATGACCTGGTTGTCATCTACCCAGACCTTTATATTTTCACCGATAACCTTGACCTTGATGTGATACCAGGTATTAAGCTGACTTGTATAATCAGTAGTGATAATCTCGGTAGAGACTCCGTCTACTATTCTGGAGAGGGTAACTTCATCTGCCCCCATCCAATCGCTTCTCACATTCACCGCATAGAAGTTGTCCTCATTAACAACCCGAAATGCCACTACCTTATCCACACCCGCATCTCCATAGACTTCGGCCTCCAAGATATAATCCGTCCAATCAGAATTACCAGCCACACTGAGACACCAGACTTCAGTACCGCTCACGCTGGAGGTGTATTCTTCATTTTCAACCGTCCAGGTGCAACCGCCGTATTTCTGCCACCCATCGTCATTGCCATCAGCGAAATCATCAAAGAACAGGGTATCCGAGGGACTGGGGTTAAGCTGGAAATCAACGGTTGTGGTCTGATCGGCAATCACTTCCTTTCCATTTTCGGTTTTGGTCTCATAGCCATCCTTTGAGGCTCGGACATCGTAAGTGCCCACAAGTAAATCTGGAATGCTGTAGCTCCCATCCGATTCTGTAATGTCACTGCCAATTATATTTGCTCCTTGCATAGCCTCCGCAAGTGCACCTTCTATCGGGTTTTGGGTGTATGAGTCTTTCACTGTGCCGGCAATCGTCCCGCGCTCGCCGCCATAAAATTGAAGGATGATCAAACCAGCGCCATAATCTGCTACATAGGCATATGAACTTAAGATATGCACATTACATGCAAGGGCAAATGGCGAAGCCCACTCGGGTGGAGTAATGTAGTAACCCTCTTCACTCGGGTTAGCCGGATCAGCCACATTGATGATCCTTAAACCACCAAAGAGATCTGCGACATAGGCGTGAGGACCCAAAACATAAACATCCGCTGCACTGTGTGGAGTGTCGAAGTAGCCTACCTCATAGGGGTCAGCCGGGCCAGCCACGTTGATGATCCTTAAACCAGCACTTCCGGCTGCAAGATAAGCATATGAACCCAAAACATACACATCCGGTTCATAGCCTGGAGTATCGTAGTAGCCTTCCTCATAAGGGTTAGTCGGATCAGCCACATTGATGATCCTTAAACCAGCATCATAATCAGCGACATAGGCATAAGAACCCAGGACATATACACCATATGCACGGCCTGGAGTGTCGCAGTGGCCTACCTCATAAGGGTTGGCCGGATCAGCCACATTGATGATCCTCAAACCAGCATAATAATCAGCGACATAGGCATAAAAACCCAAGACATATACACCCCATGCGTTGTGTGGAGTATCATAGTAGCCTACTTCATAGGGGTTAGCCGGGTCAGCCACGTTGATGATCCCTAAACCAGCACTTCCATCTGCGACATAGGCATAAGAACCCAGGACATATACACCATATGCACGGCCTGGAGTGTCGTAGTGGCCTACTTCATAAAGGTCAGCAGGATCGGCTACGTTGACAATCCATAAATCATTTTCATCGGCGACATAGGCATAAGAATCCAATACATATACATCGGTTGCATAGTTTGGAGTATCATAGTAGCCCACCTCATAGGGGTTAGCCGGATCAGCCACATTGATAATCCTTAAACCACCAAAGAGATCTGCGACATAGGCTAAAGAATCCAAGACATATACATCCCGTGCAGAGCCTGGGGTATCGTAGTAACCCACCTCGTAGGGGTTGGCCGGATCAGCCACATTGATCACCCTCAAACCAGCATTCGCCCCTCCGACATAGGCATAAGAACCTGACACATATATGCCCCCTGCACCGTCTGGAGCGTCGTAATAGCTCACCTCATAGGGGTTGGCCGGATCAGCCACGTTGATAATTCCTAAACCAGCACTTCCATCTGCGACATAGGCATAAGAACCCAAGACATATACATCCCGTGCCCAGCCTGGAGTGTCATAGTAGCCTACTTCATAAGGGTTGGCTGGATGAGCCACATTAATGATCCTCAAACCAGCCTCATCGTCGGCGACATAGGCATAAGAATCCAACACATATACACCATATGCTTGGTCTGGAGTATCGTAGTAGCCTAACTCATAGGGATGAGCCGGATCAGCCACATTGATCACCCTCAAACCGGCCCACGCAGCTGCGACATAGGCATAGGAACCCAGGACATATACACTATATGCATGGCCTGGAGTGTTGTAGTAACCTTCCTCATAAGGATTAGCTGGATCAGCCACATTGATGATTCTTAACCCAGCATAATAATCAGCGACATAGAGATGGAGGTTGTTAACAAAAAGACCCTCTACTACACTTGGGGTGGCAATCTCGGAAATTTTAGTCGGTAATGTGGGGTCTGAGATGTTGAGGATGTATATCCCTCCGCCTGAACCAAGATAGGCGTAATCGCCTTGAACTGCCACAGCAAAGGCGGGTCCATACGGCCACCGACCGACACAACGTACATTCAGGCTATCGCCTTTGCCTCCAGAGAAAGCTGCGGGCACCCCTCTCAAATCCGACCCTCTCCTCTGGGGACCAAAACCCTTCTGCCCCCAATCCATCGGCTGCCCATAGGCCAAAATGGGCACAACCAAGGCAACCCATATCAAAAACAAACGCTTAACCATTTCTCACCTCTTCAGTTTAAAAGGTTTTCCGATGTTATGTAGGGACAGACATTTATGTCTGTCCGCTTTCCTCGGACAGGGCTAAAGCCCTGTCCCTACAGACCACCTACGGCGGCCCGGGATAAGTTCCGACCTGTCCTACACAAATCCTCTTTCGGACTACGATAAATTGGAATCCCTAAGAAATCTCTATACATCCGGTGGTAATCCTGGTTCCATTCGCTTGCATCAACACCTCAAAAGAACTTCAAGTTCATTTGATTGCTGGGTTGATAACTTCTAACCCTGCAATTTGGGCAATGTGACATAACACTGGATCTGCACAGACAAAGTAGGTGAGTTCTCTTCTCTCGGAGAAGGCACTGGCAACTGATAACTGAATGGCATCAAGGGTCCTCAAATTGTTCCTTACTCCGAACTCAATTAGCGAAACAATTGCTTTCTGGTAGTAGACAGGTTCCATAGGAACTACTCGGATTCTCTCATTAACACAATCATCATAGAAGGATTGCAGTGCCTTATCCATCTCATCTTTGCTAAGTTCTTTTACCCTCACCTTCTTGACCAGGGCCGAATGGATTTCAACAGTCCCCATTTCCGAAACAAAAACCAGACTATCACTCTCATTAAATATCTCCTCAGCTTTCTCACTTCCATCTTCCCGATGATACAACTTTACTAAAGCACTGGTATCAAAGAAGTAATTGGCCGTCACTTCCTATCCCTTCTATCATCGATAATCGCTTGCGCCAATGAGCCTTTTATCGAAGAGAGTGCCTTTTGAGCCTGCTTATGGGAGACCTTCTCATGAAGATGGCCTTTCATAAAATTGAGAAGAAAAGAATCCTCTTCCATACCAAGAGGAGTTAATATAACCTCATCTCCGGTAAATATACACCTTGCTTTCTTGCCCAACAAACCCATCTTCTCCCAGATTGATGGATCTATTCTTGTGGTTCCATCTTTCTGGATTTTTATCTCTGTCACCATTTTCATAGTCCTTACCTCCTATGAACTCAGCCCCCTTCAGTTTCCTTCGGACTTCGATAAATCAGAGTCCCTACATTGACTTCCTTCTACAAGGCTTTCCCGACCCGTTGCGCGTCGGGACGGGTAGCCGAGGGTCTGCTTAACCCCGCACTAAAGTGCGGTAGAATTTCCTGATACAGCCAAAGAAAAACCGACCTGCTTAACTTTGACACTATGGCAGATCGGCTGTTTCTTTCTATTGGACTCCAGCTTTGAAATAACCCGCTGCAGAGCCCTCGTTCTTTGCTTCCCGACTCTCCCTCACCCAATCCTGTCCTGTCTGAATGGTAAGGTATTCTCATCATCAGAAACTTTTTTAAGAACACTTAAAGATAATGAATCACATCTTTCCTGTCAAGACCTTTCTCCCCTTTTCCTGCCTATGGAACGCAACCTCCCGCAGGTTTGAAACCTGCGGGAGGTTCAGCCCTTCTTCCGTCAGGGCAGGAGCCCTGACGGCACTGGTACCCCGTCAGAGCAGAGCCCTAACAGCATCCATCTGCGTAAATCTGCGGTTCCCTGTTTCCTTCTAGCTGCCCCTTTTTCTAATGTTATGCCAACACCTTTAATTTTTCATACAAGAACTCAGGGGCAAAATCAGCACCATTAGGCCAGGTAATGGTGTGCAGCTCATGATCCACCTTGAAATTCTTGAAATAGGAGATGTCTTTTAGAGGCTCGAAAATCTCTCCGTCTAATTCCTGTTCAAGGTTTACTTCACCTTCTGAACCATCAGAAAAACGAAGATGAAGGGTATACCCCTTAACATACTTTACTTCAATCACTCTTGGTATCATAGTATCACTCCAATGGCGCTATTTTTTTTAAATGCTTCTTTCCCTCTGCAAGTTGCCAGTTCTCAAGCAGCTCGAGAAATTGAGGGACGGTGGTGCAGAAATTGCTAAACAATCCGGCCTCGTGAATTTTGAAATTGGATTTAGAACTTGCAGGAGGTTCAACCATGCTCGGACAGGGCTAAAGCCCTATCCCTACGCCTTTTCTACCCAGCTTTAGCTGGGGTAACCTTTTTTGGACTTTAGCCCATAAAGGGGGCCTAAAGGCCCTTAACCCACACTAAAGTGCGGTAGAAAGGTCCCGGGCAGAACCCTACCAGCACATATCCGCGTAATTCTGCGGTAATCCATTGGAGGAGGCAGAAACCCTCTTCTGTCTCCTTTCCCTTCAAGAGCTGTCAGGAGGTAACTCCTGACAGCACATTTTCGATTGGCATCGGGAGATGCCTCCCACATTCTCCTACCCGGCTTTAGCTGGGGTAATCTCTTCTGGGCTTTAGCCCCATTGGAATGCGTCAACAGGAGTTGACGCACTCCATAATGACCCGCACTAAAGTGCGGTAGAAACTCTGAGGTCTGGAGATTGCTTCGCTGCGCTCGCAATGACAGACAAAGGGATCGTCATTGCTCGCCCTGTCAGGAAAAATAGAAAAATAGGGACACTTCCTATTTTCTCCATTCCACCCCACTTATGCTATAGCAAGCCTTTTGGGCTTTAGCCCATAGAAGGGCCTGAAGGCCCTGAACCCGCACTAAAGTGCGGTAGAAGTTGAAATTCATCCTGAGGTGGCATCCCGATTCATCGGGAGGCCACCTTTCCCTCTGCCGTCAGAATCGGGGTTCTGACAGCTCAGGTTTTTCTACTCGGTTTTAGCTGAGGCAACCTCTCCTGGGCTTTGGCCCTGTCCCTACTGGGTTAATTAGGGTCAGGCCTTCAATTTACACAAATTTCAGGTTACTTGCTGAGGAGATAGATTCCGCAGGGAAAAAACAGGCACCTTTTGGTACTTCTCAGGCTTCCCTTTCTCTTTGATGATCCGATCCATCTCTTGAGCCACCGCTGAAGAAAAAGAAATATCACCACAGCTCTCACAAACTAAAGCTGGCACATCCTCAAAACTATAAAGTTCTTCTTTGAAGTGAACTTCATAGCTAATGATCTTCTCCTTGAGTTCTCCTCCACACAAAGAACATCTCATTTTTATCTCCTCCTCCTTGTCCAAGGGTCAATCCATTTCTGAGGATCTAACCAATGGACAGTGATAATATAAACAGTCTCACCATCAAAACCGCAGAGAACATACAAAGGTTCTTCTTCTTTCACAAGGCCCATAAAAAGATAAGCGGGAAAAGGGTTGGCTTTAGGATAAGCCTCTATCAGATCACCGTGAAGAATAACCTCCCGTACTTCCTCGAAAAGGATCCCCCTCTTAAACATTCGGCGATGAGCATGACGTCTGATATTTATCTCTCCTTCAAGAACAGCTTTCCTAATTCTCTCTATCACAAGCTCTGGCATAATTTAAGTATTGACCGTCCACAAAATTCAAGTCAATAGCTATCCTCATTTTGAGCACTTCTTTACCAAAATTAACCATATTTATCAGAAACGTCAAGCCATTTTTAGAGGTTCCCCTTTGACCTTTGATTTGTCAGAGTGCCTACGACCTCAATCATCGGCATCAGGAGATGCCTCCCACAATACGCTCTTCTATCTGGCTTTAGCCCGTTCACTGGATGGACTCAACCCCAAGGGGCCTAAAGGCCCTAAACCCGCACTAAAGTGCGGTAGAAGTTGGAGATTGCTTCGGCTTGCCGCTTCGCTGCCGCTCAGGGCAAACCTCGCAATGACTGGTAAGGGAATCGTTATTGCGAGGAGCGGTTCGACAAAGCAATCTGGTTCTACCCGGCTTTCGGACAGGGCTGAAGCCCTGTCCCTACGGTTTTGGAGTGCTGTGACTCCTGTCACAGCACTCCATATAGGGCCTAAAGGCCCTTAACCCGCACTAAAGTGCGGTAGAAGTTTGAATTTTCTACCCAGCTTTAGCCGAGGGTTAGCTTGAGGTGGCAGAAGCTCTCTTCTTCTCCACCGCCAGAACAGGGGTTCTGACGGCTCGGAAAGGAGAGTTATGATAGTTTTTTATCTGTGAAATCCGTGTAATCCGTGGCTATTGTTTGGATGCGGCTCTGCCGCGCTGAGTCAGCATCGGTATCTTTATCCCCTTCTCCTTTGCGGTTTTGATGGCCTCCTCATAGCCGGCATCGGCGTGTCTCATCACTCCAGTTCCAGGATCATTAGTGAGCACCCTATTTAGCCTATCCTCTATCTCCTTGCTGCCATCGGCAACTATGACCATCCCGGCGTGGAGGGAGTAGCCTATTCCCACCCCGCCACCGTGGTGAACGGAGACCCAGGAGGCACCAGAGACGGCATTGAGTAACCCATTGAGGATGGGCCAATCGGCGATCACATCTGAGCCGTCCTTCATCCTCTCGGTCTCCCTATTGGGTGAGGCTACGGAGCCGCCGTCCAAGTGGTCCCTGCCGATCACTATAGGTGCCTTCAGCTCCCCCTTGGCCACCATTCGGTTGATTATCTCTCCAAAGTGGGCCCTCTCCCCGTATCCCAACCAACAGATGCGCGAGGGAAGCCCCTGAAACGGCACCTTCTTCTGGGCTTTGTTTATCCATTTTATCAGGGATTCATCCTCCGGGAACTCCCTTTTTACTACCTCATCGGTCTTGTAGATGTCCTCCGCTTCCCCGGAGAGGGCCGCCCAGCGGAAGGGCCCTTTCCCCTGGGCTAAGAGAGGCCTGATATAGGCGGGGACAAAGCCGGGAAAATCAAAAGCATCAGCGATCCCTGCCTTGTATGCTTGACCTCTTAGGTTGTTTCCATAGTCGAAGACCACTGCCCCCTTGTGCATAAAGTCGAGCATTGTGCGCACATGTTTGGCTATGGAGTCCATTGACCTCTTGATGTACTCCTGGGGATTATCCGCCCTTAGCCTGAGGGCTTCTTCATAAGGAAGCCCCGCGGGAACATAACCGTTTAATTCATCATGGGCGCTGGTCT
Source organism: uncultured Gemmatimonadota bacterium (assembly GCA_964626665.1). Lineage (GTDB taxonomy): Bacteria > SM23-81 > DAOVCL01 > DAOVCL01 > DAOVCL01 > DAOVCL01. The sequence continues at coordinate 85,426 of CAZVGK010000004.1, forward strand.
GATCGGTGAGCAGATCTGGAATCACCCCGCGGCTGTAGATCTCCGGCAGCACTTCAGCACAGTTTCCTACCAAGCCAACAGATAAGGGTTGGCGGTTTTTCTTGGCCCCTAAGACCAGCTCCAGGGCCTCATCTAAATCCTCAGTGAATCTATCGCAGTACCCGTTTTCCACCCTTCTCTCTATCCTCTTGCGGTCCACCTCTATCCCTAAGAAGGTAGCCCCATTCATCGTGGCAGCCAAAGGCTGTGCTCCCCCCATTCCCCCCAATCCCCCGCTGAGGAGGAGCCTCCCCCGGAGGTCTCCCCCAAAATGCTTTTTGGCTGCTGCGGCAAAGGTTTCGTAGGTGCCCTGGAGTATGCCCTGGGTGCCGATGTAAATCCAACTGCCGGCGGTCATCTGGCCATACATTGTCAGGCCCAACCTCTCCAATTCCCGAAACTTCTCCCAGTTGGCCCAGTGGGGGACGATGAGGGAATTAGCAATCAGGACCCTAGGGGCATACTCGTGGGTGCGGAATATCCCCACCGGCTTGCCGGATTGAACAAGAAGGGTCTCATCGTTCTCCAGTTCCTTTAAGCTTCTTACGATGGCATGATAACTCTCCCAGTTGCGGGCCGCCTTCCCCGATCCCCCATAAATAATTAGCTCCTCGGGTTTCTCGGCCACCTCTGGATCCAGGTTGTTCATCAGCATCCGGAGAGCTGCCTCCTGATGCCAGCTCTTGCAGCTCAGGGTTGTGCCCCGCGGGGCCCTGACAGGTTCGTAGCCCATTTTTTGCCTCCTTTGATTATGACAGTTACCGGCGGTCAAGGATCAGCAGTCAGCAATCAGTAGTCAGCGGTCAGCTCAAAAGCAGTTGTCGGTTATCGGTCATCAGTTGTCAGGTGTTTTTCTGATCCCTGGAAACTATTACTTTCAGTTTAATCTACCGATCTTCTCCTCCACCCTTCTGATGATTTTCCCTTCATCAATAAGTTTTTTCACCTTTTCTATATCCTCGGCCAGGATCCTGTCCTGGTTTAGTTTGGGGACTACGGTGCGGATGACCCTCCAGGCTTCCTCGGTTCCCCTCCCAGGTTTGAGAGGAACTCTGAAATCAATCCCCTGGGCGGAGGCCAATAGCTCGATGGCTAAGATGTTCTCCACATTATTCACAATCTCCCTGGCCTTCCTGGCGGCAATAGACCCCATACTCACATGATCCTCCTGATTGGCTGAGGTGGGGACAGAGTCGACCGAGGCCGGATGGGCCAGGATCTTATTCTCCGAGACCAGGGAGGCAGCAGTGACCTGGGCGATCATAAATCCGGAGTTGAGCCCGCTTTCCGAGGAGAGAAAAGGCGGAAGTCCACTCTGGGTTTCGTTCATAAGAAGGGCTATTCTCCTCTCCGCTATGTTTCCCAGTGCAGAAACCGCAATTCCCATCAGGTCCAGGAAAAGGGATACCGGCTGGCCATGAAAATTCCCTCCGGAGATGACCTTTCTCTCCTGGGGAAAGATTAGGGGATTATCGGTGGCGGAGTTTATCTCTACCGTTAGAACTGACTTCACTGATCTGAGGGCATCTCTGGTGGCCCCGTGGACCTGCGGCATACAGCGGAGACTATAGGGGTCCTGGACATTTTCACAATTCTTATGGGACTCTACAATCTGGCTTCCCTCTACCAGCCGCCGCAGGTTATCAGCGGATTCCTTCTGTCCCTTGTGGCCTCTTACCCTTTGGAAGCCCTCGTCAAAGGCGGCCGGGGTAGCCAAGACACCCTCCAAGGTCATCGCCCCGGCAATATCGGCTAACTTACAGAATCTGATTGCCTTGAGAAGGCTGAGGGTTCCTATGGAACTCATAAACTGGGTGCCGTTTATCAAGGCCAACCCCTCCTTGGCCTGCAAGTTGAGTATTTCTATCCCCACCCTGGCCATTGCCTCCTTCCCCTCCAGTATCTTTCCCTTATACTCCGCCTGGCCCAGGCCGATGAGCACCAGGCCAATGTGGGCCAAGGGAGCCAGGTCGCCAGATGCCCCCACCGAGCCCTTCTCCGGCACCAAGGGGTGAACCCCCAGATTGAGCATTTTTACAAGGGTTTGAATCAGCTCCAACCTCACCCCTGAGTGGCCCTTGCTTAAAAGGTTGACCCTTAAAAGCATTATCCCTCTGACCTCCGGGATGCTTAGAGGCCTCCCCACGCCGGCTGAGTGACTTTTGATCAGGTTCTTCTGAAGCCTACTTAGCTGATCCCTATCTATCCTCACCCGACAGAGTTTTCCAAAGCCGGTGTTTATCCCGTATACTGTCTCCTCCCTTTCCACGATTCCCTCTACAAACTTCCGGCAGAGGTTTACCTTTGATTCAACCTGGGGAGACAGTTCAACCCTGGCCCCTTTGAGGGCTGCCTCTTCCACCTCCTGTAAGGTGAGGTTCTCCCCATCTATGTACACTGTTCCCATAGCAAATTTAAATTAGATGCCCCAGTGTAGATTGTCAAGGCCTATTTGCCTCTGGATAAAACAAATTGCTTGACAAACAGGGGGGGATTACTTATCCTTTTTTAGTTAGCTGTTTTAGTTTCCCCCTTATTTGGAAGAGGCGGTTTTTGGGGGGGTGCTGATATGCTCAGCGGGTTCAAGGTTGCTGTCCTGGGCACCATAAACCGGGATACGGTCTTCACCTCTCAGGGAGAGAAGTGGGAAGGGTTTGGGGGAATACTCTATAACCTCCTTGGCCTCTCCTTCTGGGGAGGAGAGGAGATCACCCTGTATCCGATCTGTAACTTGGGAGAAGATTGTTATAGGGAGGTTATGGGGATTATTTCCCAATTTGAGAATATAAGCCCGGATGGTATAAGGAAGAGGAAGGAAAGGAACAACCATGCCACCATCAGATATAAGCCGTCTGGAAAGAGGGAAGAGGCCTTAGAGGGGAGGCTGCCTCCGTTGGGATATGAGGAAGTGAGACCATTTTTAGGGGTAGACCTCCTCTTAGTGAACTTCATATCCGGTTTTGATCTCGAGCTTTCTGCCCTGAGAATGATCCGCAGGGAATTTGCGGGGGCAATATATATGGATTTGCACAGCCTTACCTTAGGAGTTGATCCTCTGGGGAGAAGGTATCTCCGGCCCATCCCCCAAGGGGAGAAGTGGATCGCTCAGGCAGATATCCTCCAGGTCAACAAGGAGGAAGCCGAGCTTCTCTGGGGAAGCCCTCTAAAAGGAACCAAGGAGTTCTCCAGATTTGGGAAGAGGATGCTATTCTTAGGGCCCTTTTGTCTGCTTGTCACCCTTGGCCCCCAGGGAACATTCCTTCTGGAAAGCAGTGGCACCACTCATTTCCCCTCACCCAGCGGGGCTCTATTTGGTAACCCCACCGGTTGTGGGGACCTCTTTGCTTCCGGCTTTATCTGGGAATACCTGAAGAGCGAAGATACCCACGAAGCTTGCCGGAGTGGAAACCGGTTAGCTGCAAGGGAAGAGCTAATCAGCCAGTTTAGGGTAAGAATGAGGAGGGGCTAAAGATCTGAAAATCTTATCGGATTTCACAAAACTAAAGAAGTGTAGAGAGATGAATTCGGATGAATCCGTCCCCTACAAAAGTTCATCTCTTTTGTGATAGTTGGTAGAATTTTAAAGATGGAGGTGTTTTTGAAGGATTTTATGAAAGATTCCATCAAGGGGTTAAAGAGGAAAGGGGTTGACTACGCCGATTTGAGAAGGGTGGAGAGCCAATCCCAGAAGATAGGGGTAAAGAATGGGGAGGTGGAGGGTATAACTTCAAGCCAAAACGCTGGTTTTGGCATTAGGGTGCTGAAGGATGGAAGTTGGGGGTTCTCCTCCTCAGCGGTGATCTCAGAGGAGGAAATAGAGAGGGTAGCCTCTGAGGCCCTGCGGATAGCCGCGGCCAGCGCCTCTGTAAACAAGGAGAAGTCTCAGCTAAGCGAGGAGAAGCCCTGGGTGGATACTTACCAAAGCAGTTGCTTGGAGGATCCCTTTGAGGTTCCCTTAGAGGAGAAGACAGAGCTTCTGCTGCAGGCAGTGGAGGCGATGAGGGGGAAGAAGATAAAGGTGGCTGAGGGTATACTGCTCTTTGACCGAGAGCAGAAGCTCTTTTTGAATACAGAGGGGGCAGAAACCGAGCAGGTGATCACTCAGAGTGGAGGGGGGATTGTGGCCACCGCCTTCGATGGCCAACAGGTGCAGAGGAGGAGCTACCCTAATTCTGGGGGGGATTTTGCCACTAAGGGCTATGAGTTTGTGAGGGGTTTGCAGCTTGTGGAGAACGCGGAAAGGGTAAAAGAGGAGGCCATAGCCCTGCTTTCTGCCCCAGAATACCCTGGAGGGGAAACTGATATCATTATCGGTGGTTCCCAGTTGGCCCTCCAGGTGCACGAATCCTGTGGCCATCCCACTGAGCTGGACCGGGTTTTAGGCACAGAGATAAGCTATGCTGGGGGAAGCTTCCTCAGCCTGGATAAGCTGCACAAGTTCCAGTATGGCTCCCCCCTGGTAAACATCACCGCAGATGCCACCTTAGAGGGAGGGTTGGGGACGTTTGGCTATGATGATGAGGGGGTGAAGGCTCAAAGGAGCTTCCTGATTAGGAATGGCCTCTTTGTCGGCTACCTAACCTCCCGGGAGACAGCGCTTATCTTGGGCCAGAGGTCCAATGGGGCGATGAGGGCGGATGGATGGAACAGGATCCCCTTGATCAGAATGACGAACATCAACTTAGAGCCTGGGGAGTGGAGCTTGGAGGATCTCATTGCCGACACCAAGGAGGGGATTTACTTAGATACCAACAAGAGCTGGAGTATAGATGATCAGAGGCTAAACTTTCAATTTGGGACGGAGATCGGCTGGGAGATAAAGAGGGGCAAAAAGGTGAGAATATTGAAGAATCCAGTATATACTGGGATTACTCCTCAGTTTTGGAGAAGCTGTGATGCCATCTGTAACCGAGAATTCTGGCACATCTGGGGTGTCCCCAACTGTGGAAAGGGGGAGCCCAGCCAGATTATGCGGGTTGCCCATGGAACATCCCCTGCCAGGTTCAAAAAGGTGAAAGTGGGGGGGCAGAGATGATTGAGAGAGAGAGGGTCTTTGAGATTCTACAAGGGGTTTTGACCACCTCAGGGGCTGATCAGACCGAGGCCATCTTTATTGGAAACCAGAAGGGGCTAACCAGGTTTGCCAACAACTCCATCCATCAAAATGTTGCCGAAAGGGACACCAGCGTCATTTTTAGGGTGGCCTTGGGCAAAAGGGTGGGGGTGGCCACAGCCAACTCCCTAAATAAGGGGAGGTTGATAGACACATTGAAGGAAGCGGTGAAGATAGCTAAGCACCAGGTGGAGAACCCGCATTTTTCCTCCCTTCCCTCTGCCCAGGAGTATAAGAGGCTAGAAACCTTCTTTGAAGAGACGGCAGATTTCACCCCCGAGGAGAGGGCGGAGAGGGTGGGGAGAATCATCAAAATGGTGGAGGATAAGGGCTTGCAGGTGGCCGGGGCCCTTTCCACAAGCAGCGGGGAGATAGCTGTTCTGAACAGCTTTGGGGTGGCAGCCTATCAACCCCTCAGTGCAGCAACTTTGCGAATAGTGGTTAGCTCCGCGGACAGCTCTGGCTATGCTGATTCCCTCTGCCGAGATATAGGAGAGCTTGATGTTGATGAGCGGACAGAGGTGGCCATAAAAAGGTGTCTGGAGAGCAAGGGCCCACGGGACCTAAAGCCAGGGAGATACGATGTTCTCTTGGAGCCCCCCGCCGTAGGGGAGCTTATCGAGTGGATGAGTATGATCGGTTTTGGGGCCAAGAGCCTTCAGGAGGAGACGAGCTTCCTCAGCGACAGGTTAGGGGAAAGGATAGTCTCTGAGAAGGTGACCATCTACGATGATGGCAATGATCCCTCAGGGATAGCTATGCCCTTTGACTTTGAGGGTATTCCCAAGCAGAGGGTTTACTTCATTGATAAGGGTGTTGCTCAGGGGGTGGTCTACGATTCGGAAACCGCCAACCGGGAGGGAAAAACCTCCACGGGCCACGCCCTCCCACCCACATCCCATTCCGGCCCAATGCCGCTGAATGTCTTTTTCGCGCCGGGAGATGAGGGGGAAGAGGAGATGCTCAACTCTATGAGGAGGGGGATTTTGGTCACCCGCTTTCATTATGTCAACGGTTTGCTGAACACCAGGGAGGCCCTTTTCACCGGTATGACCAGGGATGGGACATTCTTCGTAGAGGATGGGAAGGTCAAATATCCCATAGAAAACTTAAGGTTCACCGAGAGTATGCTGAAGGCCCTCTCCAATGTGGAGATGGTTTCCAGGGAGAGAAAAGCCATCAACGCCTGGTGGGAAGCAGTGGGGGCAGCAGTTGTTCCCTCCCTTTTGATCAAGGATTTTAACTTCTCCGGAAAGACCTCCGGACAATAGGTTTGATCGCTAGCGAAGCTTCGCCTTCCCGGCCCGGGACGGGCAAACCGACGAGGTTTGGCAGTATAAACTGGGCGAAGCTTCGAATGTAAAATTCACCCCGTTAAATATTTGCTTATTTTACAAGGTTGCATCCTTCTTCTCATAACTCCGTTTCCGCTTCTCTAATTTTTGGTGAAACTTGCTATTTAACGGGGTGAAGAATGTAGAATTAAGAATGAGAAAACCTGCAGCCAAGGGGCCTGGGGCTAAGCTTATTGTCCACTTCTTTCTTTCTGCCCTCAAAACTTGACATAAATTTTAAGATCTTGCCTTATGAAGGAGGTTAGAGCCCATCAGTTAAACCTGAGCATTTTCCGGCTCCTCTGGCTCAGCGTTTTGCCCCTTCTCCTTTTTTTTGGCTGCAGCAAAAGGGAGAGGGAACCACAGACTTCTCAGGGGATGACCACAATTACGGTTGCCGGCCATCCCCTCAAGGTAACCGTCTGTCAGACCCCGCAGTCCCGCCAAAGGGGACTGATGTTTAGGAAGAGCCTTCCATCAGATGAAGGGATGCTCTTTGTTTTTCCCCAGGAGGGCTATTACCCCTTCTGGATGAAGAACACCTATATCCCTTTAAGTATTGCCTTTATCAGCCGAGAGGGAAGGATAATTCAAATCGATGAGATGGAGCCGCTGAACATCACGCCTCATACTCCTTTGGGCCACATTCTCTATGCTCTGGAGACAAATAAGGGCTGGTTTAAGAACAAGGGGATAAAGGTAGGGGATGAGGTAAGGTTTTAAGCAATTAGCCTTGGGAAATGAGGAAAAAACACCAATGACACCGAGACATCAAAAAGCAGTAAAGCACTCTCCCTTAGGTGAGAAATCTCCTATTGCCCGAATGGATGTTCTTGTTTCCATAAATCTTGCACCCAGGAGGGGTTATATATACCCCCTCTGCAGGGTCCGTTTGATCCTGATAAGTAGATTCCGCATCTGGGCATCTCCCCACTTCATCTCCTGGATGATATATACTCCCACCCCTCGCCTTCCCTCGACCAGGCCGATATGGGTCAGATCCCCAATGATGTTCTTTTTCATTTGAGTAATTTCCTCCTGGGAAAGGGCTGGAACCTTGGGAGCTCGCTTGGGTTGGTTTTGACAGTTGATAACGAAGAGATGGGCCCACCGCAATGGCCTATATTCCTTGAGAAGGAGCCTATCTGCGTAGTTCTTCAAACTGAGGGGTTGGGCCAGTATCTTGGAGACGTCAACCTTAGAGGCTATCAACTCCAATAGGGGCTCAGGTAACTGGGAAAAATCTATGGAAGGTTCCTCTAAATCCTTATCCTTCTTTCCCCGGGAGGCTCCGGTTAACAGGGGCAACAAACTTCCTCCGAACTGCTGGACAAAGGCTAAGGAGAGGCGATGGGCCAGTTCCTTCCGGGGGGGAAGTATATGCCCTTGCGGAGGGGGTGGGGAGAGGAATATGGTCAACGAACCAGAGAGCTCATATTTTAGGCTGTCATAATCGGAGGAGTTGGCCTCAATCACACTCAGCATGGGTTCATTATCCCTCCAGAAGAGATATTCCCTATGGCCTTCCTGCACCCTTTCCAGATCTTCTCCCTTTCGCAAGATTGTTGCTCCAGGAGGAGAGGAAAAGTTAGCTGAATTCTTGTCCCCCGGCAGCCAATGATAGAAGGAAGGGATAAAATAGGGCAACTTTTCCTCTATTGTCTCTATTAAAGCTGTCTTCCCCGATTTTCGCGGGCCAATAACAAAAATTTGGTTATCCATTTTACCTCTTTACATGGAGTTCGTTAAAGAAAACCGTGGTATGGTTATTTTCTCCTCAATCCAGATATGACTCTAAGACCTTCCAGGAGATCTTGCCGCCTGAAGAGACCCTAAATTCGAGGAGCATCCATCCCCCCCTGTGTCCATCCTCAAAATAGGCAAATACCCATTGTTTGCTTAAAACCCATATCATATCTGCGGAGTAGAATCCCATCCTTCCTCCGTTAACGCCTTTGTAAGGTATTAACTCAGGATGTTTTTGTAGATCCGCGACAATCTCTTTCAATGGGTTTTTTAAGCCCTTCCTTTGGAATTTTTCTAAATCCCATCTGTTTAATCCCGGTCTTCTCTCCAGTAGCTTTTGGTGTTTATTCAGCGAAGACCTCAGATCTTCAATTTGGGTGAGCAGACTGGCCTTCTGTTTTGTGTGCTTAATTTGCAAGAGAAGGGTTAAACCCGCCAGGCCAATGAAAAGGACAATCCAGAGGTAGCGGCCAAATATAGGGGTTTGTTTAAGGGTTTTCATATTAGCTCCTTGCGGTATTGTTTGGTCAAATTCATTTTTGCAGGTAAGCTATGCCACTTTTTATCAGCATTGCCATATAGCCAAATAGTATAAGTCCCAAAATTCTAATGAGATAAATAAAATATTTGCTTTTAAGCAAACTTTTGCCTCTGTGAGTAACGAGAGCAACTGAGATTTTTGATCCGACTAAAAAGGCGTAGAATCCGAGCAGGAATAGACCACAATCCAAGGTGTTACCTCTAACCAAGAAGGATCCGCCGACGGAAAGCCAAAATATATATGGATGAGGATTAAGCGCATTTGTAATGACAGCTTTTTGAAGAGATCGGCCTCTATTGCTTTTTGTCTGAAGTTTGCTTAGATTTACTTTTAAATTCTCGTATCCAAGGTATCCGAGAAAAAGCCCTCCCGATATTGAGATAAGTGCTAAGGGAGTGTTTGAATTCTTCAGTTGATCAAAGACTAATAATGTGACCACAATTATGGGTAAGTCTGTAAGGAGGGGAGCAAGAGCTACTTTAATCCCGCTTTTTCTGCCCTGCTGCAGTGTTTCTGAGATGACTAATGTTAAAAGTGGCCCCGGTGACAACCCCGCCGTTAATCCAAGGAGAATCCCAGGCAATAAAAAATTAGCAATCATTTAACCACTTTAATTTCGGTTTTTGTAGTATGGCACCAAAAGTATTTGCAACTCTGTAAAAAAGGTTTTGCTGTATCCAAAGGCATAAAGAAAGTGATTTCCTCTACTTCCAACATTTCTGAAGGGGTTCATAGACCATTATAAAAATATGCCAGAAAACCCCCGCTCGTGAGCGGGGGATGAATGGTATCCTTGATTCTCCTCAGGTTCTCCTCCTCTTAAAAGAAGTCATCAAAGGATGATAGGCACTATGGTAACAGATCAATCTGAAAATTTTACTATTATATTTAGCACACTTTATGGCTATCATTTTTATTCATATTTTAAAAGAATCCAGAGCTTACTTTCACCCCATCTACGAGGATTGTTAATCTCATTTTTGATCGTTCAACTTCATATTTTTATAAAGTTCTTTAGCTAAGTTCCAATAATGATTGGTATTGACCTTGCCTTTAGCATAATCATTATGCCATCCGACGGGGACGGGCATGTCTCTATATAAATTTTCCCGTCTGGCTTCAAGCAACATCCTGGGTTTTTTCATGAAATCAGCTCCACAAATAACCTTTTTATCTGTTCTGGAGGATAGGCACTTTATCCATTTAGCTCCTTCATAATTTCTCATTAAATGGTGGTCGAGGATTAAAATATCGACTTTTTGAGAAAGCCGTTTAGCATTGTACCAGGCTTTCTTAACTTGGCTTCTGGAAAATCTATGAGATAAATAAAGAGGAGGTCCACCAACTAATGCAATATCAGGTCTCCATTCTAATATTTGGATAACAGCCTCATTATTAAGGAGCTGGATATCGGAAGCATGCACAAAGACGCAATCTTCTGCAATTTTGGTCATCATTACTTTTCCTAATCTGTTATTCGCTTCTCCATGAGGGACTGATTTGGAGAAAGCCATTATCCCCTGTTCCTTCCCTTCTCCTTCAATTAAATCTTTCTTTAAAACCAGAGAAAGGGAGTCTGCTCTTTTCTTCTCGAGTGGGGAAAGGTGAGCCAAGATCTCGGTCCATATTCTGACTTTTGGATTTAATTTAGCTACCTTCTTGATGTTGAATTGATAAGGATTTGCATCCACTAAAGGAACATGGTCTCCATGAAAATGGCTGATTATTATATCCGTAGCTTCAGACCACCTTTTAACAATCTTCTTTTGTATCTTTTCGTCTACTGCTACTTGAAAGGGATGGGGGAGTAAACCGTATCTATGATAACCTAAGGCGATACCTGGGTCAATCAATATCTTTCTGTTCTTTGTTTTTATAAAACAGCAAAGTCCCCTTACCCCCAAAGATTCAGCTCCTAAAATTTCAATATCCATATTCTATCCTATCCAAACCCACTCATCGCATTAGAGATGAGGAACCTTATGTTTATTATTGTTTTTGCCGTGCTAAATTCCCTTTCTCTCGTAATGACTATCAAGAAAGTTTAGACCATAATGTCGAGGGGTGTTTGAAGTTCCGACGCAGGTCGGGATTCAATTATGGCAGCTTCACAATCAGATAAGTGTCGGGAAAGGTTGGTGGAGCCCTAAAGAGAAGTTAGCGACCAAAAGGGGGATAAGTTCTGAGGGGGGAACACCCACCCCTAAAATATTAGCTACTACTGGGGGCCACTAATTAGATTAACCATCATTGCGAGTCCCGATGAAATCGGGACGAAACAATCCAAACTACTGAATGGGAGTTTAAACTATGAGATTGCTTCGTCGAGTTCCCTCGCTTTGCTCGGGACAAGCCTCGCAATGACCAGTGAAATAACAATGTGCAAACTATAATGTGGCCTGAATAATAAGATTCTGCTTTATTGTTTTACCTTTCGGGAAGTGCTATAGGTCGTCGTTCAGAAAGACACATTCTCTTCAACTACAGGAAATACTGGGTGAATTCTCGGTTGGTATCCATCGATTATAATGCCTAATGTTAGCTACCACATTAGAACGGAGATCCTTAAACTCAATACGGTGAGGTTACTTACCGCACCGTATTGAGTGAGAAAGCTTTCATCTCCTCCAGTGGCCAGGAACCCAAACCCAACCCCTTGGCCGTCTCTGCCAGTGGCCCGGGACCCAGGCCGTGCCCTTGGGTTTCAGCTCCCAATGGCCAGCTATCCAGACATAGCTGCCCCTCCTCCACTGCCAACGGCCGGGGATCCATACGGCATAAGACGCGGGCCGGGCTACCCTCACCTCAACTCTGGGGGCAGGGGGGGACTTGAGCACATAGACTGTGCGACTGGCACAACCAATCAACCCCATCCAGAGGATGCCTAAAATGAAAAGGAGTGTAACCATCCTCTCTTTATTTTTTGCTATCATAGCTCTTCCTTTAGCCTACTTGGGCTGTGGGGGTTGTGGGGGTAGCGGCTGTGGTGCGAAGCGTGGCCGCCAGGGCCTGGGGGGCAATTGGCGGGGGGGCCTTCGCCGCTTCCTCTGTCTAAAGAGTTGCCTTTTCCTCCCGCGCAGCTTCTTTCGTTGCTCAGGGTTGAGAAGGTTACGAATTTCTAACCTGGTATCGATGCGGTTCCTCTCCAGCCTGGTGCGGAGGGCTCCTATCTCGTCCAACTTCTTATAGATGGCCTGCTTATCGGGATGCTCCGCCTGCAAGAGACCCCTCAGGTCGAGATGGGCTAACTTGAGGTCTGCCTTCAGTTTGATGGTCTTCCTCTGTGCCTTTAGCCTAATTTCCTCCAACCTCTGTGTCTGCTCTGCCGAGAGGCCCAACTCTGAGGAAAGATCTAAGATGTCTGGCCCCCGGGCAAAGCTATTGCCGCCCAGGAGGAGGAGGAGGAAAGCCAGAAGAAGTCCTGTCTTCTTCATTTTTCTCACCTCCTTTCCCTTTGATGTTCCCTTATGCCTTTGATGATCTCTCTAATTCGCTTTTCAAAGTCCCTTTGGAAGATGAGGAGCTCTACTCTCTGTCTAAGGGTCAATATCTGAGAGGTCTGCAGCCAGAAATCCCTCTGTCCCTCTCCCTTCTTGATGCGATTCTCCTCCACCCTTTTTAGGAGGGCCCTCATCTCCTTCTCCTTGGGTCTCTCCTGCCTCAACACATCTTTCAACTGATCCAACAATCTGTTCCTCTCCTGGTCCAACTGGCGCTTCTCCTTTTGAAATTGGTTGAAAAGGGGGAAGAACCGCATAGACTGTTCCTGGTTCAGGTTCAAAGCCTCGGTCAACTTCCACATCCTTATAGTTTCTATCTGTTTCCTTACCCTCTCCCTGGGTTGGGGTTGGGAATAAGCCAACCCACTAATTAAGAGGGGGAAAAGGAGAAATTTAAGGATCTTACTTTTCATCTCTTCCTCCTTAGGTTCCCTTTAATTGGTTTTCTAATTCCTGCAACTCACTTGCGGAAAGCTCTCCGGTTGCTTTATCTATATCCAAGTCCTGGTAGAGGAGATCTGAGGCGAGGTTGGCCTCATCCCCGAATTGAGAGGCCAATCTTTCTAACAGCTTCTCCCCTTCCTCCTTTCCTAATCCCCCTAAATCCACTTGCCCATAAGTCAGTTCTGTCACCCCCTTCTGTAGAGCATCCAACCTAAATACCTGCACCAAAGAGGTAGAGAACTTCTCTAACTGGGCCGCCGAGTCTATCCCGGATAGCTCCCCGCCCTCATAGGCCCCTTTCAGGGGAGGGGAGGGGATGTTCGGGGGGTAGATTTGGGGTCGAAACAGGAGGAATGCTATGATTAAGAGTCCTAAACCACCGGCCAGAAGGGGGATAGGGTGGAGATGAACCCTCCCTCTCTCCTCCATCTTTCTCCTCAGATTGGGGAGGTAGGAGGCCCAAAAGTGAGCCGGGGGTTGAAAATCCTCCTCCTTCTTGAGGATCTCCTGCAGGGTCTCCAACTCCTGGCGCTCCTTTTCCACTCCTTTCCCTATGATTTTACTTTGTTTGCTTTTACGCATAAGCCTTTAACGTCCTCTGTAACTTCTTTATGGCCTGAAAATAGTTGGCCTTTATTGTCCCTTCCCTTTTATCTAAGAGTTGAGCTATCTTCTGATGGGGTAATCCCTCATAGTGGTGGAGGACGAAAGCTATCCTCTGTTGTGGGGGGAGGTGGCTAATGGCCTTATCGATTGCCTGGGAGAGCTGATTCCTCTCATAGGAGAAGTCAGGGGAGTCCTTGGTTCGGGAAAGTGGCCTCCTCAGATCGCTAAGGGAGAGAAAGGAACGAAATTTCTCCCTTTTGATGAAGTTCAAGCAGAGATTGCAGGTTATCCGGTAGAGCCAAGTAAAGAATGAGGAATTCCCCTTAAAGTTTTTTAAGCTCTTGTAGGCTTTAAGGAATGCCTCCTGGGAGAGGTCCAGAGCGTCTTGGTGGTTTCTTACCATACGCAAGGCAAGATAGTAGATCTTCTCCTTGTGCCTCTCCACTAAGAGGTTAAAGGCCTTTTCCTGGCCCTGGCGAAAGAGATCAACCAGCTCCGAGTCAGATAGTTCCTCCATCCCTTAATTACTTAGACACCGCCGGGCGTAAAATGGTTTAAGGGGGATTATCCCCTCCCTGATCTGATGAGCATCTTGGAATAATGGTTCAAATTGTCCAGAACCCTGCCAGATCCCTTCACCACACAGGTCAGGGGATCATCGACGAGGTTCACTGGAAGGTTAGTCTCCTGTCTTAGCCTCTTGTCAAACCCCCTAATCATTGAGCCCCCTCCAGTCATTACCATCCCTCTATCCAGTATATCTGAAGCCAGCTCTGGTGGGGTTCTCTCTAAAGCCTGCTTCACCGCCTCCACAATGGCCCCTATGGGCTCACTCAGGGCCATCCTCACCTCCTCAGAGCTTATCTTCATAGTTTTGGGGATCCCAGCGACAAGGTCCCTTCCCTTTACCTCTATTTCCATCTCCTCCGGGAGGGGGAATGCCGACCCTATTCTCATCTTTATCCCTTCGGCAGTGGAATCACCGATCAGGAGATTGTAAGTCTTCTTCAGATATTGGACTATGGAGCTTCCCATCTCGTCTCCTCCTATCCTGATGGAGGTGCTGGTAACGATCCCGGAGAGAGCCACCACGGCGATCTCCGATGTCCCGCCCCCTATATCGATGATCATATTCCCCGCGGGCTGTTCCACGGGCAGTCCCATCCCAATTGCCGCGGCCATCGGCTCATGGAGAAGGTAAACCTCCCTGGCCTCCGACTCCGCTGCATCCCTGACTGCCCTCTTCTCCACCTCGGTGATCCCTGAGGGAACGCAGATGATGATGCGCGGCCTCATAAAGAACCTGTGCTTGACCACCCTGCGAATGAAATAGCGAAGGAGTTTCTCGGTGACCTCAAAATCGGCTATTACCCCATCCTTCAATGGTTTAATGGCCTTTATCTCATCCGGAGTCTTACCGAGCATCTGTTTGGCTTCCTTGCCAATGGTTAAGACCTCTTCGGTGGAGGAGTCTAAAGCCACCACTGTCGGTTCGTTTAAGACAATCCCTTTACCCTTTATGTAGATCAGGGTGTTTGCCGTTCCCAGGTCAATACCAATATCGCTGGAAATAAAATCGAAGAATCCCATTCCTTCCTCCTTGGAGCTCAGTTTTGCTAAATACTAACACAACTTTTCCCCTCAGTCAATATAAATATTTGACAAACTTATCAGCTTGTCCTATATTGGGGGTGATGAGCCACAATATCCTAATTATCTCCCACTTGGAGTTCAATGTGGGGCCGCTGAGGAAGGTGATAGAGGGTGGAGGAAATAGGGTTCTGCTCTCCTCCCATCTGGAGGAGATACTGAAGTTGAGTGAGGAGGGGAAGGCCGATCTGATCATCATCGATGCTGATGATTCCTCCTTAGACGGCTATGAGATCTGCCAAAAGCTAAAGGGGTTGGGGCTTACCCTGCCCATCCTCATCCTCTCCAGCAAAAGGGGAAAGGAGGATTTGCTGAAGTGGCTGAGGAGCGGGGTAGATGACTTTCTCTCCAAGGGGATCAGTGATGATGAGCTTCTGGTGCGCATAGATGCAAACATCACCCGCAGTCAAAGGATCCTGGATGCCAATCCCACCACCAAGCTGCTGGGGAATGCCTCCATTAATCGGGAGATAGACAAGAGAATAAAAAGTGGGGTGACCTTCGCCGTCTGTTATGCGGATCTGGACAATTTCAAGGCTTACAATGATCGGTATGGCTATTTCAATGGGGATAAGATTATCCTCTTGACCTCCCACATTCTGCGCGACATTGTGCGGGATCTCTCCCCGGGAGACAACTTCATCGGCCACATAGGTGGGGATGACTTCATCTTTATCGTGCCCCCAGAGAAGGTGGATTTGGTCTGTGGGCAGATCATCAAGACATTTGATACCATCATCCCTTATCGCTACAGCGAAGAGGATAGGAAGAAGGGGTACATAATATCTACAGACCGTAAGCACCGGGCGGGGGTCTTTCCCCTGATGAGCATATCCATTGGGGTGGTGACGAATAAGACAAGGACATTCTTCCATCCCGCCCATGTGAGCCAGATAGCCACCGAGATGAAGAACTATGTGAAGACAATGGAGGGGAGCAGATATGCAGTGGATAGAAGGGGCGATGATGAGGAGTTCATCTCCCGGCAGAAAAAGGCCGAGCTCATTATGCGCAAGTGGAGGCAGAGATGGGTGAAGAGGCATGTCAAAAAGTTCGGCTAAGCAGGGATTCCGCCTGAGTAGAATAAAAATGTGTATGCAAAACCTAAGAGTTAGGCAGATTATTACGGAAACGCAAAATAGGTTACATGTCATTGCGAGCGCAGCGAAGCAATCTAAAAAAACTGAATGTAGGTTGAAACTAAAAGATTGGTCGCATTTATGGGACCCGCACCGGCTTGATAAATCAAGCCCCCTACACTCTACGAGCTATCTGGTGCCCTCATCCGAGAGCAAAGGGATTGCCTAAAACTCCGCCCCTAAGGAAAAGTAATACTTTGGCTTGGAGACTTGAGAGAGATCTGTCCTCCAGGCGCTATCGAACTTGAGGATAAAAAATCCCAAATTTGCCCTGGCCCCATAACCAAAGCCCACTTTGAGATCTTTTAATCTGGGGTCATCGTCCTTGGTTGTCCCCCCCTTGAATTTCCCGGGTTCATTCCAGACACCTCCCATATCCAGAAAGAGGCTCCCTCCCACCCTCTGCAGGCTAAACTTCAGCGGCCAATGGAAGGCGAGGTAATCCAAGAAGGGATACCTGAACTCTATATTGGTCAGGGCAAATCTCTTCCCCGTAAACTGGTAGTAATCGTAGCCTCGCAGGGGAAAGACCATTGAGGAGAAGTAGAAGTTTTTCACCCCAGAAATCTGCCGGCGGACCACCTTTGGTGCTATCCAGTTCTGCACTCCCCCTAAAAAGAACCTCTGGGCATCCGGGCCCCAGCTTCCTCCTGCAGACAGCCGGAAAGCGAAACCATATCTCCTCAGAAAATGCAGATAGCGGCGGTAATCCCCCTGCAGGGTGTAGAAGCGCAGGCTGTTCTTTATCCCTGGAGGGGAGAGCTCAAAGCGGAGATAGGATCTGGATCCGTTAACCGGGCCGGTGAATCCCCAGAGGACGGTGTCATTGGTTAACTCCAGAGTGGGAAGGAGGACCCTGGTGGATGAATCCTCGTAGGGAGGGTCATAATAGGTGCGGTCTATGGCCACCTCGGTGAGCTCGAGATCGGCACGGGTGAACTTGCTAAAGGGGTAGCTGAAGAGAAGATTAAACCCATATACCCGATCGGAGAAGAGTCTATTGGCTTCATCGATGTAATATTCCTTGTAGTGAAAGATCCCTCCCCCATAATGAAAGCGGTGGGGAAGGTAGGTATAGAAGAGGAAGAGGTTGCTCTCGGTGAGGGAATAATAGAGGTCACTGGCCAAAAAGATGCTGTGATTCCCTAAGACATCGCTTATCTGGATATAGGACTGCCCCTGCAGGCCGAAGTAGGTGTCATACCCTAAGGTGGCGGTGACCAAATCAGGGGTAAACCTGGTCTTGTATTTCCTGGTCTTATACTCCCCATTGGGGAGCCTGTAGCTTATGGTCTCGGGTTGGGCAGTGCTGGTCTCCTGGGGGGCCACATTCTCCTCGGAAGGGGGACGGAAGACATAGGTCTCCAAGCTCTCCAACTTAAACTCTGTCCCTGGGGAGGGGGTCGCGGCTAAGGGTTTGGGAGGGGTTTCCTCCCTTTTTTTAGCTAAAGTGCGAGCAGGTTTAAGCCCTGAGGGAAGGGGCTTGAGTTCCCTTAAGATGTATAGGTCCCAACCTCCCTTGTTAAAGAGGGAGACAACGACCCTTTTCCCATCAGGGGAGACCGAGGGGGAGAAACAGCCGGTGAGAAGGTTGGTCAGGGGGGAAACAGCGGCTGAATCTAAGTTTGCCTCATAGAGGTTATAGATCCCATTCCGGTCGGAGACAAAGATTATCTTTTTCCCCGTGGGGAACCAACAGGGGGAGATGTCATCCGCCGGGGATCTGGTGATCCTCTCTATTCCTTTCCCCTTAAGGTGGTAGAGAAAGAGGTCATACTGCCCTGAGGATGTGTCCGCAGATGCGGAGTCCCGATCAGAGGAGAAGCAGAGTTCTTCTCCCCGGGGGTCCCAGGATGGTTCCCGGTCATCAGCCAGATCATCTGTGACCTTCTGCAGGGTCCCAGTGGAGAGATGGAGAAGGTAGATATCCGCGTATCCGTTTTTTAGGCCGGAGAAGGCAATTAGGTTTCCCTGCGGTGACCAGGAGGGGGAAAAGACGCCATCTAAGCCAAGGTCATATTTTTTTATTATCTTTTTCCTCTCCACATTGAGTAAACAGAGGGATTCTCTGCCCTCTGACTTGGCCACAAAGCCAATTACCCTGCCGTCTGGAGACCAACAGATGCCGCTGCGGAAGGAGTGAAACTCCTCCAATCCCCCGGATCTCTCCCCCTTTACCAATCTGCCCAATATCTTCCCACTTATGGAGGAGATGAAGTAGATATCTGTATAGTCGCTCCGGTTGGAGAAGAAGACTATCTTATCCCCTTTGGGGGAGAAAGCCGGTTTGAGGTTTAGGTATGAGCCATCTTTGGTGTGGTCTGTCAGCTGACGGGCAATCTCCTTTCCCTCCTGGCGGCTCCCCACCTCCGGCCAATATTCCTTCTTCAATTGGTGGGACCACCGCTGGTTCAACTTCTTCAGGTCAATGCCCAGGGTAGCCTTGAGGGCCTTATTTGTATCCTTCTTTAGCCTGCAGTTGGAGATGAGCTCTCCCACCTTCTCCCTTCCATAGGTGTCGGCAATGTAGTTCATCACCGATTGCCCCTCCTTGTAGACTAGATACCCCCCTACTTCCTCTAAGGGGATGATGTAATCATTAATGGTGGCATCCCGCATTACCATATCCGCCTCGGGGTCCCAGCCCTTGGATGCAAACTCGGCATATCCCTCTGCCACCCAGAGGGGAAGCTGGAAGAAGGATCCTCCGGTGAGCAGGGAGCCGATGGCCCCTCCATAGAGCATATCGTTGGTAAAGGCATGGGTGAGCTCGTGGGTAATCAGTTGGCGGAAATCCCTCCAGGAGCCATTGAAGTGAACCACCACCCTGTTCTTGAACTGTTCGGTAAATCCCTGAACCCCTTCCTCTAAGATTACAGGTACCACATTGGTCTGCTGAAAATCGTCAATGGAGTTGTAGACGATGATGGGAATCCTTTTCTTCGGCTGATACTTAAGGTTATAGCTTATCCGCAGGTAGGCCTTCTCTGCTGTGGAGGCGGCGAACTCGGCCAACCCCCTTCCCTCTTTGTAATAGTAAATGTCAAAATGGGGGGATTGGATATACAGCCAATGGAACTCCTTATATTGCACCTTGTTCTTGCCAAAACCCCAGGCCCTCCCCTGGCAGATGAAAAGAAGGGAGAGGAGGAAGAGAGCCCCCACCTTTAGCTTATTCACTGCCCCCTCCATCTGAGTTAATCCTCTCTATCTTTGCCCCCAGGGATTTAAGCTTTTCCTCCATCCTCTCATACCCCCTGTCTATATGGTAGACTCTTAATATTTCAGTGGTTCCCTCTGCCTTGAGGCCGGCCAAGACCAGGCTGGCCCCAGCCCTGATATCGCTACACATAAGTGAGGCCCCCTCCAGCCTCTCCTGCCCAAAGACTGTGGCCTCGTTACCGCTGACCCTGATATCAGCCCCCAGCCTGATAAGCTCCATCACCTGGGAAAACCTCTCCTGAAAAACGGTTTCCCTGATGTGACTGGTTCCTGAGGCTACTGTGGCTAAGGCCATAATCGATGGCTGGAGATCAGTGGGAAATCCGGGGTAGGGGTAGGTAAGAGTGTTGGTCGGAGATAACTTCTGCGGGCCCTGAGCAGTTATCCAGTTCTCCCCTTCCTCAGTTTTCACCCCCATCCCCTGCAATTTCTGTAAGACCATCCTCAGGTGATCGGCATTGGCCCCTTCCACCTTCACCTTGCCTCCGGTAATAGCTCCGGCCATCAGGTAGGTGCCGGCCTCCAGTCTGTCCCTCATAGGGAAGTAGTCAACAGCCTGGAGCTGGCTCACCCCTTCCACCTCAATCAAATTTGTGCCTGCCCCGGCTATCTTGGCCCCCATCTGATTTAGAAAACTGGCCAGATCTACAACCTCCGGATCAGTTGCCGCATTTATGATCTCGGTTTTCCCAGAGGCCAGAGATGCTGCCATTAAGATATTCTCCGTTCCGGTATGGGTGGGGCGATCAAAGGGGATTATCCCTCCCCTTAATCTCTGGGATGTGGCCCTGATATAGCCGTGTTCCTCCTCTACCTGGGCCCCCAATCGGCGAAAGCCTTCCAAATGGAGGTTGACGGGGCGCGGTCCCAACACACATCCCCCAGGGAGGGAAACCTCAGCCTGGCCGAACCTGGCTAAAAGTGGGCCCATTACCAGGAAAGAGGCCCTCATCTTCCTTACCAGATCATAGGGAGCCACATAACCGCTTAGATCTTGTGCGTCTATGGTCACGACCCCCTCTGAGGTGGACCTCTCCACCTGGGCCCCTAAGTTCTCCAAAACCTTGAGGATCCAGGTTATATCGGCGATGTCCGGGACATTCCTAATTGTGGTCTGCCCCTTTTTGGCCAGGAGGGAAGCGGTAAGAATGGGAAGGACAGCATTCTTGGCCCCTGCCACCCTTACCCTACCGGAGAGCCTCTTTCCCCCTTCTATCAGAAACTTATCCATTTAACCAACAAGTTAAAGGGAAAGTTCCCAAAAGTCAAGCAATTTCCCCGTCTAAATTGGAGAACCACAAGGATCAGTTATCAAAAGTGAGGTGGCAGAATCCGATTCTGCCACCACCTTCTCCTTCCGTCAGGTGAGGGCACCTGACGGCTCGTGGGGATTTATCAAGCCTTCAAGATGCGGGTCGCATAAAAGGTTCCTGTAACCTCCCGCAGGTTCCAAACCTGCGGGAGGTTTATACTTGACATCGTCAAATTAATCTATGTGTAACCCACAGAGTCACAGAGAAAAAATGCCTTAATTTGCCTCTCTGTCCCATAAACATGAAGATCTTGTTTTTTTAACAAAATTTTTCGTAGCAGCCGCAAAGCTACTAAGATCGCAGAGAAAATAAAAAGCAAGAGAGAGATGAAATAAAACGATAGTTAATAATCTTTAAACTTTGAGACTTTGCGGTGAATTGTTTGGTTGTGGCTTCGCTGCGCCGTGAGGACAATCCTGATAATTTTTGAAACAATATCCCCATTTTCCCGTCTATATGGGTAGATAATCGAACTTAAGGAGGGAAAATGGGTTTTATACCTGAAACATTAGCAATACTTGTTCCCATAGTGGCCATTATTGCGGGGATTGCCGTGGCCATAGTGGCCATTTGGACTGACTTCAAGAACAAGCAACTGGAACACAATTTGAAGCTCAAAGCCCTGGAGAAAGGGATAGAATTACCTGCTGAACCCCCTAAGCCTCGTCCCTATCCCTACCGTTCTGGGTTGATATGGGTTGTTATCGGAGTGGGAATGTTTGTGAGCATCTGGGTATCTTCTGGCAGCCTTGAAGGGGCCATCTGGGGAATAGTCCCCTTTCTCATTGGCTTAGCTCTGATCATTTCAGTCAAGCTAAGGAAAGAGGAAGTTAGCTCGGAAGGATAAGGTTATGGTTCAGGAACTTTAACCCCAGTTTGTGCGTTTAAAGCTCCCTTGTAGGGGCTTGATTTATCAAGCCCGCGGGAATCTGGTTGCATAAAGGTGACCTCTACATGCTTTTACCTTTCGGGTGTAAATGAACTCTTCACAATGAGATGGCAGAACTCCTGTTCTGCCACTTGGCTTTGCCGTCAGAACAGGGTTCTGACGGCTCGGACAGGCGATCTGACCGCTTAGCCGGTAGTTAGGTTGGGCAGTAAGCCCCTTTATTTTTTGAGGATGTTATCATCCTAAGTGGCTATTGGCAATTGCCTGCTGATGGTCAATAGCCACATAATGTCCTGTATGCTTGTCCACGAATTCCCCAAAATGCCCGACTGCCCAATTGTAAGCATCCATAATTACTTCCCTTATTTTAGGAAAGGACAACAAGCTTATGCTAATTCGACTTCCAACGGAATATGAACCTCTTTGGCCTTGTCCTTTTCTTTCAAAAAATTCAACTTTTCAAATCCTATAACTCTTCCCGCTTTATCCTTAACCAGAATCACCTCGTCTCCGGTCTCCTCACAGATATATTCCAAAGAGGGATCATCAAACCAGACATTGAGGGTGTTTCCCTCTTTATCAAAAAAGAGCCTTATTTTCTCCATATCTGTCTCCCTTCTTTTATCTTCTCCGTAAAATAGGCAGTGATGATAAAACCCTGATCATTTAGGTTTTTTACAACCACGCACAAGTATTTGTCCTCAAGATATAAGTAGTAAAGGTGAACGTTTTCATCGGACTTACTCGCCCTAATTTCAAACGGGGTTTCTAAGGCTCGTTTAACCTCTTCTTCCTTACCTCTTATTGAAGGATGTTTAGTTTCAACGATCTTCTTCCAATGGGATTTCGTGGCTCTAATTTGTTTTCCTAAGGGCGTTGTTACAAAGATACTCAATTCTGTGGCCAAATCAAGGATTCCTTTCCCTCTTGAAAGTTATATCGTCATACACTACTGTCCGGTTATTAGTTGAATAATGACAATTGCTTATAGCATTCGCCCTTCGGCTCTTTGCGCGCGAAATCCGTAAGCACCTGTAAGATAGGCGATTTTTCGAAAATGGTGACGCTCAAAATCTGTAGAATTGTGTAGAAACTGAGGTCCAGATGAAGCCGTTTCTTAACAATGGCGACAAGGATATACACTGAGATGGCAATCCATATTGGAGTCTTCACAGCATTTTCGGATGTGCCGTAGAAAATGGAATGACCATAATATACAAAGGATTTGAAATCAATAACAGTCATTTTAGCTCACAACTCAATTTAGTTAATGCAGTTACAACAAAGTCAAGAACAAATAACCGGACAGCAGTGATCGTCATAGTTAATCCGATAAATCAGAGGATCAAAAGTGTAAATCTCTTGGTAGTTCTCTCTCCCCTGGTGGGAGAGGATTAGGGTGAGGGGGAAATGGGAGATAATTCTCATTCTCTCCTTAATCCTCCCTCATCAAGGGGGAGGGTAGTGTTTTGGATGCCCGCCCTGTGGGCGGGGAGGTTCACTTTTGCTTCTACCCGGCTTTAGCCGGGGTAACCTCTTTGGGGCTTTAGCCTATTCTTAGGGTTTAAAGACCCTGAACCCGCACTAAAGTGCGGTAGAACACTTCTATCTATCTTTGTTTGAAACTCCCTTGAGGTAGCATCCCGATAAATCGGGATGCTACCTTTGCCGTCGGAATAGGGGTTCTCATAGCAAAGCCCTTCCTCGGACAGGTCTAAAGCCCTGTGCCTACAGCTAATCCTCAGGCTTAAGTTGGGGGAAGAGGATGACATCCCTTATTGACGGCTGATCGGTAAGGAGCATTACCAGTCGATCGATCCCTATACCCAGCCCTCCGGTGGGAGGCATCCCATACTCCAAGGCGGTGAGGAAATCCTCATCTATCTTGCTCTCCTCTCCCTTTTGAGCAGTAAGTGCCTGGAACCTCTCCCTCTGCTCCAAGGGATCATTCAATTCAGAAAAGGCATTACCCAGCTCCAGCCCTCCGATGAAGAGCTCAAACCTCTCCACCACCTTAGGCTTGCTGCGGTGAGATTTGGCCAAAGGGGAGATCTCCTGGGGGTAGTCTATGAGAAAGGTGGGTTGCCGTAGCTTGGGCTCGACCAACTGGTCCAACAGTTTTTCTATCAGCTTCCCCCTACCGGAAAGCTCAGCGGTATCAATCCCCTGAGAACGGCAGAGCTCTTTCAGCTCCTCATCAGAGGCCCTTTCTATATTCAACCCTCCCCATTCCAAGAGCGAATCCCTCACCGCAATTCTCCTCCAGGGAGGAGAGAGATCCAACGCTTCCCCCTGACAATTTAGCTGCAGGGAACCGTTGAGGTTCTGGGCTAAACCCGTGATCATCTCCTCGGTAAGATCCATTATATCCTGGTAATCGGCGTAGGCCTGATAAAGCTCCAATTGGGTGAACTCCGGGTTATGAGTGCGATCCATACCCTCATTTCTGAAGTCCTTGCCAAACTCATAGACCATTTCGAATCCACCTACAATCAACCTCTTCAGATAAAGCTCATCTGCTATCCGCAAGAAGAGGGTTTGGTCAAGGGCTTGATGATGGGTGAGAAATGGTTGGGCAAAGGCTCCCCCATAAAGGGGTTGCAGGATGGGGGTCTCTACCTCCCAGAATCCTTTCTCATCTAAAAACTTCCTCAGATACCTGATTGTCTCCGTCCTCTTTTCAAAAACCATCCTTGCCTGGGGATTGGCTATGAGGTCCAGATACCTTTGCCGGTATTTTAACTCCTTATCCTTTAAACCATGCCACTTCTCCGGTAGGGGATGCAGGGACTTGGAGAGGAGCTTCAGCTCCTCTACTTTTAGGGTGGGTTCGCCTGTTTTAGTCCTGAAGAGCCCTCCCTTTACCCCCAAGAAATCTCCCACATCCAGAAGCTTGAATAGGCTATAGGCCCCTTCTCCCACTTCATCCTGCCGGACATATATCTGGAGCCTTTCCTGGCCATCTGTGAGATGGGCAAAGCTGGTCTTCCCATGGCCCCGCAGGGAGATCAACCTGCCAGCCAGAGAGATAATCTCTTCTTTGGAGGAGAGGTCCTCAAAACTCTCAATAACGGCCCTTAAACTATAGGTCCTCTCAAACCGGTAAGGATAGGGATCAACCCCCAACTCCCTTATCTTCTCTAATTTCTCCTTCCTTGCCTGTAAAAGAAAGCTCTCCTTTTCCAAATTCCTCCTTAGTTGAACATTT
Source organism: uncultured Gemmatimonadota bacterium (assembly GCA_964626665.1). Lineage (GTDB taxonomy): Bacteria > SM23-81 > DAOVCL01 > DAOVCL01 > DAOVCL01 > DAOVCL01. The sequence continues at coordinate 110,170 of CAZVGK010000004.1, forward strand.
CTGACAGGATGTTAGGATTTACAGGGTTTTTATTCTATCCAGGGAAACATCGAGTGATACCGAAACTGTAAAAGCACACATTTCCCCTAAGGGTTTCTTGTCATTTCGGTGATTTTCGGTGTTTAATATTGTTAATCCTGTCCATCTTGACAATCCTGTTTAAAAATGGTTAAGCAGAGGGTGGCTTCCGCAACCAGGCCTCGATGAACTCATCGATATCCCCATCCATCACCGCCTGCACATTTCCCTTCTCCAGTCCGGTGCGGTGATCCTTGACCATACTGTAGGGATGGAAGACATAAGACCTGATCTGGCTACCCCACTCTATCTTCTTCTTTTGGCTCTCCCTGCTGCTTCTCTTTGCCTCCTCCTTTTCCTGATAATGTCTGTAAAGCCTGGCCCTTAAGACCTTTAAGGCGTTTTCCCTGTTGCGATGTTGAGATCTTTCGGATTGACATTGCACTACTATCCCTGTGGGCAAGTGGGTAACCCTCACCGCCGAGGAGGTCTTGTTCACATGTTGTCCTCCAGCACCACTGGCTCGAAAGGTGTCTATCTTTAGCTCAGAATCCTCAAGCTTTACCTCAATGGAATCCTCCACCTCCGGATAGACCCAAACGGAAGCAAAGGATGTATGCCTCCTCCGGTTGGCATCAAAGGGGGAGATACGCACCAACCTGTGCACGCCAGATTCGGCCTTAAGATAACCGTAGGCATATTCTCCTTTGGTTTCTATGGTAACGTTTTTTATCCCCGCCTCATCCCCTGGTTGCAAGTCCAGGACTAAAGCCTGGTAGCCCCTCTTCTCAGCCCACCTCAGATACATCCTCATCAACATCTGGGCCCAATCCTGGGACTCCGTTCCCCCAGCACCGGGATGAATGGTAAGCAGGGCGTCCTTGTGGTCATCCTCCTCTGCCAAGAGGAACTCTATCTCCATCCCCCCGATGAGGTCTTCCAACCCCCTTATCCCCTCCTCTACCTCCTTTGCCGTGGGTTCATCCTTTTCCTCTTCGGCCAGTTGTAAAAGGAGGGATAGCTCCTCCAATTCCCCATTTACCTTCTGCCACCTCTCAATCAACCCTTTGTTGGCCTTTATGTGGGTCAAGATCTTCTGGGCAGCATTTTGGTCATCCCAGAAGCCGGGTTCTCCCAGCTTTCGCTCCAGCTCCTTAATCTCCGTTCGCTTCCTCTCCAGGTCAAAGATACCCCCTGATCTGGGAGAGCCTTTTGGTATAGCCACGCAGTCTATCCTCTAAATCCTCAAACATCTCTCTCCCTTCTTTTAAGTGGATTTGATAACAATATATCAATTTCTTACTCCTTAAGTCAAATCCTTTTTCCCCTGCTTTATGAATTGACAAGAGAGAGGCCAATCCTTATTTTAAAAACGCCGATGCCGATAGGAATCGAGGCGAGGAGACCTCTCCCCAAAGGGGTATCTAACCGCAGAGCCACTAAGACCGCAGAGGAAATAAAAAGCGAAAGAGAGATGAAATAAAACGATAGTTAATAATTTTTAAACTTTGCAACTTTGCGGTTAATTATTTTATTGCGGCTTTGCCGCGCTGTGAACAGTTGTTAAAAATAATGTGTGAACTCTGGTCAAAGATAGAAGGACTTTTACCCCTTGTGCAGAAGCCATCCCGTTACACCGGGGGCGAGTTAAACCAAATCAGAAAGGATCCTCAAGGGGTAAAAGTCAAGGTGGTTTTAGCCTTCCCCGATCTCTATGAGGTGGGGATGTCCCATATCGGGCTAAAGATCCTCTATCATATCCTCAATCGTCGGGATGATGTCCTGGCCGAAAGGGTCTATGCCCCCTGGTCTGATATGGAGGAGAAGTTAAGGGAGAGGGATATTCCCCTCTTCTCCTTGGAGTCCCATACCCCGCTCAAGGAGTTCGATATAATTGGATTCTCCCTTCAGTATGAGTTGGACTATACCAACATCTTAAATATGCTCGATCTGGCTGGCATCCCCCTCTTCTCCACGCAGAGAGGGAGGGATAATCCCCTCATCTTGGCTGGTGGCCCTTGTAGCTTCAATCCTGAGCCCCTCACGGACTTTATCGATGCTTTTGTTATCGGGGATGGGGAGGAGGTCATCGAGGAGATAGTGGAAACCACCCAGGGATATTCGAAGAGGGAGGAGCTGCTGCAAATCCTCTCCCAGATCCCTGGCGTCTATGTTCCCTCCCTTTACCAGGCAGATAATCACAGGTTAAAGCCACTCAGGGAAGGAGTCCCCGCGGCCGTTAAGGCTCGCAAGGTCAAGGAGCTTTTGTCGGAGTTCTATCCTACCCAGCCAATTCTTCCCTTTATGGAGGTAATTCACGATAGAGCCGCAGTGGAGATTATGCGGGGGTGCACGCGCGGATGTAGGTTCTGCAATGCCGGGACCATCTATCGCCCGGTAAGGGAGAGGAAAGTAGAGGACATCCTCCAGGAAGCCCATCAGGTGATTGGGCATTCGGGTTGGGATGAGGTCTCATTTGTTTCCCTCTCCTCGCCTGATTACACCAACTTGCTCCCTCTCTTGGAGAGATTTCATAACCATCCCGGGGGAGGGAAGGTAGCCACCTCCATCCCCTCTATGAGGCCGGATACCTTTTCGTCCTCTTTGGCTGGGTGGCTGAAGAGGGTAAGGAAGAGCAGCCTCACCTTTGCCCCGGAGGCGGGAACAGAGAGGTTACGCAGAGTAATCAACAAGGATATCTCCGAGGATGACCTCTTCCGGACGGTGGAGATCGCCTACCAGGAGGGGTGGAACCTAATCAAACTATACTTTATGATTGGCCTTCCTACTGAGAGAGAGGAAGATATAAGAGCGATTTGGAGGATGGTAAAGGAAGTTTCCCGTATAGGAAAAAGGCTCGGAGGAAAGAAGGTAAACATCTCTCTCTCCCCCTTTGTGCCCAAACCCCACACGCCATTCCAATGGGAGAGACAGGCTACTCGGGAGGAGATATGGTCCAAGGTCGATATTTTAACTTCTTCACCTATTAAAGGAGCCCATTTCAAATGGAGGGACTCCAAGGTTGCCCGATTGGAGGGAATACTGGGCAGGGGGAACAGGAAATTGGGGGGGGTAATCTATCAGGCCTGGAGGAAGGGGGCGAGGCTCGAGGCCTGGAGCGAGAAGTTCCAACCCCACCTTTGGGAGGAGGCTTTTGAGAGCGAAGAGATTGACCCTCAGGCCTATCTCGGGGAGATAGACCCCCAATCTCCCCTTCCTTGGGATCATATTCACAGTGGGGTAACAAAGGAGTTTCTTCTCCAGGAGAGGAAGAGGTCAAGAAGGGGGGAGCTCACCCCGGACTGCCGCCAGGTGGGCTGCCAGGAGTGGTGTGGGATCTGCGAAGATGGACTTGCCCCCAGGATTGATTCACCAGCAGAGGGAGAACCGATTAAGCTGGAATTTGGCCGGGGGGGAAAGAGAAAGTCGTACTTGCTGCCTCTTCAGAGGTTCAGGTATAGGCTCAAATACAGCAAGAGAGAGGAGTTGAGGTTCATCTCCCATCTCGACCTGATGAGGGCCTTTATTCGAGCTATAAACCGCTCACAAATTCCTATCTCCTATTCAGAAGGATACCACCCCCATCCCAAACTGGCCTCTGGCCCCCCACTACCACTGGGTTATACCTCCCAGGCAGAATACCTGGATATGGATCTTGCTAAACCATTTGCTGGGGATATAGCCGGCTATCTGAATGACTATCTCCCTCCGGGTTTGAGGATAGCTCAGGTCAAACCGATCTTATCCAAGGTTCGCTCCTTAAATTTTCTGCTTGAATATGGTGAGTATCTGGTGCGATTCCCCTTTTCTGAATCCAGGGAACTAAGAGAGAGAGTTGAAGATTTAGGTGATAATTTTGTTGGTATTGAGGAGATAGTTTTTTCTGATGAGGAAAGTCAGTTGAGGATCCTCCTCAAAATCGGGGGGCAGAATCACACAAAATTGAAGGAGATTTTGGGGACAGGATTAGGTCTGAAGGAGGAGGAAATAGCCTTAGCTCGGATTGAGAGAATCGGCCTCTATGCAAGAAGGGGGGGTAAGTTCCTCTCTCCTATGGAGGTGGAGGTTTAGTGTATCTGGTTCTTTTCCACTTTGGTTGTCAGGAGTTGAAGAGTTAATGAGTTATTGAGTTTTAATAGCTTATTTTTTTAGCACTCCCCTTTTCTAACTCATTTCCTCACTAACTCACCCTACTCATTTTACTCCTTAACTTGCCAAAATTTCCCTTGACAAATTTTTGTAATATTTTAATTTCAGCGTAACGGTGAAAAACCAAAAGCGGTGAAAATATGCATGAGAGAGGAATTTTAGATAAGGCGATAGGCGTCCTGAAGGAAAGCCTGGATTCTCCAGAGGTATTAGCATTTAAGATAGAGCCAGCTCCAGCTCTTGTCAGAGGAAGGGCTCCTGATGCGATATTTCGCATTGAAATTGGGAAAGGACGGAAGAAATTAGAAGACTTGAGGAAAGAATCCGTAGAGTCTAAGCTTGCAGGAAAAAATTTTGTTGTGGAAGTCCGAATGAGTGTCCAACCTCGATTCTTAAGAAGTGGTATCTCGTACCTAAAGGAGATTAAAGAAGAATTTCCTGATTGGAATCCTCTTATAGTAACTCCTTACATTGGTCCAGGTGCAAGAGCGCTCTGTCGTAGGGAAGGAGTGAGCTATATAGATACCTTAGGAAATGTAGGTATCTTTCTCAAAAGTGTCTTCATTCTGAAAGAGAGTAAAGAGAGTCTGAAAACAGAAAGAAGAGAATTGAAGTCGTTATTTTCACCCAAATCTACACGCGTTATAAGAATTCTTCTGGAAAATGCTTCAAGAATATGGTTGTTTAAGGAGCTTGCCTCCACAACTCAGGTAAGTTTGGGACAAACATATAATGTTATAAGAAAATTGATTGATGAAGAGTATCTAAAGAGAACAGAAAAGGGGATAAAATTAGCTAAGCCTTCCGAACTCCTGGAGCGATGGAGCACTGTATATAAGGTTGCGCAGACGAATAAGATGGAAAGTTTCTATTTGTCAGAGAACGTTTATAGAAGACTTATTAAGCGAATAGCAGATATTGCTGAAAAAGAGAATTATTCCTATGCTTTTACTCTCTTCGCCGGCGCAAATTTAATTACTCCCTGGGTGAGGACGCCTCATATGCATCTTTATCTGCTTGGTAATATTAAAGAGTTTGCCGAAAAAACTAATCTGAAGCCTGTTACCTCAGGTGGCAATGTCCATCTTATTCTCCCTTATGACGAGGGTGTATTTAATCCAATTCAGATGATAGAAGGGGTGAAAATTGTAGGCAATATACAGCTTTACCTTGACCTTGTAAATTATCCAGCGAGGGGGAAAGAACAGGCTGAGGTATTAAGAGAAAAAGTTATCAGGTTTTAGGAAATGGTTGATGTAAGAGTATACGATTTGAAGACAGTAGAGACCTCAAAGAGTATTCTTCTGGAGGTCTCCGCGCTTCTGAAGGAATATAGAGAAAAATTTGTATTAGTTGGAGGATGGGCGCCTTATTTTCTGCTGAAAAGGTATAAGCCAAAGGAAGCTGAGTTTGAACATATAGGTTCAATAGATATTGATATTGCCTTTGACCTTAAAGAGATGCCGGATATGGATGAGGTTTATGAAAGCATCAGGCAGAAGCTGGAGCGAAATGGATACAAAATTAGAAAAAGCAAGGACGGTCAGCTTATCCCTCATAGTTTTGAGAAAGAAATGGAGGGAATGATAATTCATGTAGATTTGCTTGCCTCTGAATATGGTGGGACTGGAGGGCGGCGCAGACATCAGAGGATACAGGACATATTGGCAAGAAAAGTGAGGGGTGTGGATATAGCCTTTCAAGCCAATGAAAAGTTTGAGTTAGAAGAGTATCTTCCTAATAAAGCGAGATATAAGCTGCAAATAAGAGTTTCAGATGTTGTAGCAGTCATTACAATAAAAGCAATAGCCTTTAACACGGATATAACCAGAACTAAGGATGCGTATGATATATATTCCGTTCTGAGATATTACAAAAATGGGGTGGCCAGTGTGATTGATGAAGTAAGACCCTGGTTAAAGCACAAGTTGGTAAGAGAGGCAATAGAAAAGCTGTCTTCTTTATTTTCTACAATAGATTCAGTGGGGGCCGTCGGTTTAGCAGATTTTATACTTCCAGAAGCCCGGAACTCTGGAGATTGGGAATTCTATAGAAGAGATGCTTTTGAATTAGTTCAGGAATTTTTAAAAGGGTTAAAAGGATAGGGTGCTTCCGCAGCTTAAGAATGGTCGATGGGGTCAGGCTGAAAATTAGGAGTTAAGGACATAGAAGACAACACACCCAAAGTGCTTAACAGTTTTTGTATCGCTGTCCCCTTTCCTGTGTCAACTGGCTCATAGCTAAGGGACAAGTCAATCCTGTGGCAAAAGCCATCTTCAGTAGATGGAAAAGCTAATGCACTTTCTGCACCACCATCCCCAATTTCCCCAAACAGAATATACTTGGATCTTGACATTTCTGAGCCATTTGCTGGGGATATAGCCGGCTATCTGAATAACTATCTCCCTCCGGGTTTGAGGATAGCTCAGATCAAGCCGATCTTGCCCAAAGCCCGCTCCTTAAATTCCCTGTTTGAATATGGTGAGTATCTGGTGCGATTCCCCTTTTCTGAATCCAGGGAACTAAGAGAGAGAGTTGAAGATTTAGGTGATAATTTTGTTGGTATTGAGGAGATAGTTTTTTCTGATGAGGAAAGTCAGTTGAGGATCCTCCTCAAGATCGGGGGGCGAGGTCACACCAGATTGAAGGAGATTTTGGGGACAGGATTAGGTCTGGGGGAGGAGGAAATAGCCTTAGCTCGGATTGAGAGAATCGGCCTCTATACCAAAAAGGGAGGCCAATTTCTCTCCCCTATGGAGGTGGAGATTTAACTCACCTATTCTACGGACGGAAAGGAAAACTATCGAGAAAAGTCCTTGACTCAATGAGAGAGCTTAAGTAAACTGATCTAAGAAAATGAAAGCTGGGGTATGCTTATGTTAGACTTAAATAAAATTTTTGAAGGTGACTGCTTTGAGTTAATTCATAAAATTGATTACGAAAGCCTCGATTTAATTGTGTGTGACGGACCCTACGGTGTAACTGGAAAAAGGTGGGATAAAGTTGCTAACATTCAGGAATTCAATCTAAAGCTCATTCAGGTTTTCTCAAAGAAATTGAAAAGGGGAGGAGCGTTGTATCTATTTGGTAAACCAAATTGTATTGACTTCATTGATTACACCCCCTTTTTAACATTGAACGCAAGAATTGTTTGGTATCAACCAAGCAGATTAGCACAGGGCAGGACTAACTACACGAATAATTATGATATTATCGCTTATTTCACTAAAGGGAAAGCGCGGACTTTCAACTTAGATGATATACGAGTGCCCCAATTAGTAGAGTTGGAACACAGAAAAAGGTGCGAGAAAGTCCCCTCTGTTGTATATGGTAAATTCGGAAAAACAAAGTTTAACGAAAAAGGCAAAAATCCTGGTGACGTGTGGGTCGATATTAAACAGCTGACCTATAAATCAAACGAATTATTGAGTCGAGATTTTCTTCACACTATACAAAAACCAAAGAAACTGATTGAAAGAATTGTAAAGGCAAGTTCACAAAAGGAAGATTTAGTTTTAGATCCATTTGTAGGGACAGGAACAACTCTTGTTGTTTGCGAAGAACTTAAACGAAATTATATCGGATTTGAATTAGACCCAAAACTATTTCAAATTTGCATAGAGCGCTTAAGAGAAATTAAAATGAAGCATGAACTTATGTTGCTGTAATGATGTCAGAGAAAATAATAGCACAAATCATAGCATTAGTTCGAAAAGCACAGAATTTAGCCTTGAAAATAGGTATTCCTAATATCCTGCAGCCAGGTTTAGTGAAGAAAATAATTATCGCTGAGATTATTAGATCATAAGTTAATAGTATCAAAAAGAGATGCGGATGCTTGTGATAGAAATAACCCCAATGTTAAATATGAATATCTTACTTGTTATGAAGGTGGCACAGGACAATTGAATAGAATGTTCAAAGAACCACTAAATAAACGAGAAGATTCCTTATACCGAATCAAGAGGAATAAGAAGATTTATTTTGCCGTTTTTTACAAAAGCAACCCGCTAATAGTGAAAGTTCTCTATGAAGTCGCGCCTTATATTTTATTAGAAGAAGCAGTAAGACAATTAGATAGAAGCAAGAATCCTATTTCTCATGTAGGTTTTTCAGAAAATTGGGTAAAAGAAAATGGTATAGTAATTTACGAAGACAAAGCACGTCGACCAAGAGAAAATGGTTGACTTTTTATAGCAAAAATAAATTTGGGGTCAAATCTTTAATTACAAACCCCGTCAAACTAGCTCGAATTTTTCACTTTTTTGGGCACTTTTCTTATCGGAAGCACTGCCAACGGAAAATTTTAGGATTCTGTACCGTCAGGGCTTCTGCCCTGACGAAAGAAGTCCCTTTGTGGATGATAACATCCACAAAGAGCGCTAGGTTCTCCCCCCTTTTCAGATTTTGCCTGCAGAAAATCCCAAGCTACTTCAGCAAAATCATCTTTCGGGCCTTACTCACCTTTAACCTATCACCTTTCACCTCTAACCTATAGAAGTAGATGCCGCTGGGGAGGGAACTCGCCTCCCACCTAACGGTTTTGTATCCGGCTTTCTGCCTGGCATCAACCAAGGTGGCCACCTTCTGGCCCAAGATGTTGTAGACCTCCAACCTGACCGCCGTCGGTCGTCCGCCGTCCGCGGACAACTCATAACGGATGAGGGTAGTTGCATTGAAGGGATTGGGGTAGTTCTGTAGCAAACCAAAGGATCTGGGTGGCTCCAGCAGGTTTTCTGTTCTCACCCCCACAGGAACCCCCTCTCTTACCAGCGCCGGGCCCCCATAAAGATTGTAATCAAACATATTTTGGTATTCATAAAAATGATCCCAACCAAAGTTATAGTGAACATAGGACTTTGAGTTATAAAGAGCTTCGCCAATCCTCTCAGGTCCACTTGGCCCATCGATCATGTAATGATTGAACTCATAGCACATTGCCTCAGCACCAGCATGATATACAGACCAATCCACTGAAACAGCAGCTCCACTGAAATGTTGCCGGCAAACGCTATCCGCAAAGCCCAAAGTTCTCTATTGGTGATCTTAAAGACCCATCTAAACCGTTTTACCGTTTACTCCAATCAGAGGACCTTGCGGGCTCTCAGAAGGTTTGGCTGGGCCAAATTGACCCAAGAGACCCAATAATATAAGAAAATTGACCTGATAAATCAAGGTCAATTTTAAACGGTCACAAATATTACCTAACCCAATCTATTCACTATGTAGATTTTTTGTAAATAATTCGGGTTTATAGCCCTTAAATCTAAAGGGGGAAATAGAACATATCAGCCAAATTTGTCAAATGTCAAGGGCTGACCCTTGTTTTTTGGACATACTCATACCCCCGATCAAAGGCCTGCAGGTTCAGCTCCACAAACCTGGAGGGGACGGATTCAGGGATGGTTCTCTTCATCGCCTCTACCGAAACCACCTTGGTAATCCCGGTAAAAAACCCCAACATAACCATATTGGCAATGATGCGCATCTTCAGCTCTTCAGCAAACCTGGTGGCCGGAATGGGGTAGAAGTTGGAGGTTCCCCTTCCTTCCAACTTGACCAGATCCGCATCGCTAAGCAGCACCCCCCCCTCCCGCAAAGTGGAGGCAAACTTGTTGTATGCCTCCTGGGACATCACGATGAGGACATCGGGGTTGTCCACAAACGGGTAGTTTATGGGTCCCTCGCTAACCACGACCTGGGAGGAACAGGCCCCTCCCCGGGCCTCTGGGCCATAGGACTGGATAAGGCTGGCCTCCTTCTTATCATAAATCGCTGCCGCCTTACCGATTATGTAGCCTGACCTCATAATTCCCTGGCCCCCAAATCCTGCCACCCTTATCTCAGCCATCACAAACCCCTTCTTAGTTCAATCAGTTTATCCGTGTAGGTGGGTCTCTCTATATCCACAAACTTGCCCAGTATTATCTCTCCACCCACCTCAATGTCGGTAAGCTGGACATCGATCCCGTTCCTAATCACGCTCTTCTCCTTGAAGTATTTCATCATATCAATCCCCTCCGGTAGCTGGTTCTTGCGTCCGTAATCCGTAGGGCAAGGGGAGAGAACCTCCAGGAAGCTGAAACCACGCTTCTTGAACATCTCCGCTATGGCGCGCTTCAACTGAAAAACATGGAAAGCTGTCCATCTAGCTACATATACTGCCCCCGCAGCAGCAGCCAGGTGAGCGACGTTGAAAGGCCGTTCAATGTTCCCATAAGGGGCCGTAGTAGCCTTAGCCCCAGTAGGGGTGGTGGGTCCCATCTGCCCCCCGGTCATCCCATAGATGAAGTTGTCTATGCAGATTACCTTGATATCCACGTTTCTGCGGGCCGCATGAATGAAGTGATTCCCTCCAATGGCGAACAGGTCGCCATCGCCGCTAAACACGAAGACCTCAAGGTTGGGATTGGCCAACTTAATCCCGGTGGCAAAGGGAATCCCCCGTCCATGGGTGGTATGAAACGAATCGAGGTTTAAGTAACCGGGCACCCTACCGGTGCACCCAATGCCCGATACAACAGCGAGTTTCTCCTCAGGGATGCCCAATTCCTCTATCGCCTTGATCGTGCAAGAGAGGACAGTGCCTATACCACAACCTGGGCACCAGATGTGGGGGAGCCTCTCCGTTCTCAGTAGATGATCCCTGGGATGGTTCATTTGGCAGCCTCCTCTATGGCCTGACACACCTCACCAGGGGTCTGTATCTTGCCTCCTGGATTACCGACAAAGAGAGTCTTGGCAACCGAGCATCTCTCTACCTCATAGAGGATCTGGCCCAGATTCATCTCCACCATCACAAATCCAGAAATTTTTTCGGATAGCTTCCTTATCCGTTGTTCCGGGAATGGCCAGATGGTTATCAGTCTCAGGTAACCCACTTTGATTCCTTTTTTGCGGGCAAGCTCAATCCCCGGCCAGATAACTCTTGATGTTATACCATAAGAGACAACAACCACATCGGCATCAGCGGTGTCTATCTCTTCCAGCCTTATTATCCTCTCCGCATTTAGGTTAATCTTATCCACCAACCTCTTCACCAATTTCTCCTGTACCTCCCCATTCATCACTGGATAGCCCCGCTCATCATGGGTAAGGCCAGTTGTATGAATGCGGTAGCCATCCCCCACTTTGATCAGCGGGGGGACAAAACCACCATCAAGCTCATAGGGAAGGTAATCTCCTGGCGCTCGCTTGGTATATCTCCTCTCCACGATGTGGAACTCCTCGGGAGGGGGGATGACCACCTTTTCCGTCATATGGCCCACAATGGCATCGGAGAGGATGATCGTGGGCACCCGATACTCCTCGGCCAAATTGAAGGCCTCAATGGTCAGGTTAAAGAACTCCTGTGGGGAGTTGGGGGAGAGGGCAATTATCTCATAGTCTCCATGGGAACCCCATCTGGCCTGCATCATATCGGATTGTCCCCACATAGTGGGCAGGCCGGTAGATGGGGAACCCCGCTGCACATTAACCACCACACAGGGAACCTCCATCATTACGCCCAGGCCAATATTCTCATTCATCAAGGAGATACCTGGCCCCGATGTTGCCGTCATCGTCTTCATCCCGGCCCAGGAGGCGCCCAAAATGGAGGCTATGGAAGCTATCTCATCCTCAAACTGCACGAAGACCCCGCCCAACTGGGGCAGCCTCTCGGACATCCGTTCCGCTATCTCCGTCGCTGGCGTGATGGGGTAGCCACCAAAGAACCTACACCCAGCGGCTATCGCCCCTTCGGCACAGGCTATATCCCCTTGGATAAAGTGTTCCCCGGTCAAAACAGCTTTCCCCTGGGCTCTCATTCTTCCCCCTCTGCCGTGCTCCAAATGGCAAACTCAGGGCATAAAAGCTCACACAAATGACAGTTAATGCAAGTCGGGGATTTGACCCTGGGGGGGTGATATCCTCGGACATTGAACTCATCTGAGAGCTCAAGCACCTCCTTAGGACAGAACTCCACGCAGAACCCACAGCCCTTGCACCTATCCTTGATAATGTGCACCTGGCCTAAGGAGGCTCCTACCTTCACTGATGATTTCACCTTCAGCTCCTTTAGATAGCGAAGCTTCGCCTTCCCGGCCCGGGACGGGCAAGCCGACAAGGCCTGGCAGTATAAACTGGGCGAAGCTTCAAATGTAAAATGGAGAATTTAGAATTAAGAATGAAAAAACCTGAGGGCGAGGAGCCTGAGCCGAACTTAGCTCCCTTACGGTCGCTAACTTCTCCGGAGGGCCTCACCGGCCCTATGGCGCTCCGCAATCCTACACCTGCTCGGATTGCTCCGCTGTCATGATTGAAGGGGGCATGCCCCCTTCAAACAACCCCACATTTCGGAATTTCTAAGAAATTCCGAAATGTTAAGCTCATTGTCTTCATCTTTCTTCCTGCCCCAAAAACTTGACACAAATTTTAAGAAGTTGCCTTATGAAGGAGGCTAGCTCTGTGGAGGGAGGGCAGCGCGCATCAGTACCCCCACCTCCGCCGGTTCCCTGGCCACTTTAATTCCCACCTTCTCAAACGCGGCGATCTTTCCTTCGGCGGTTCCGGCACCGCCGGAGATTATCGCCCCCGCATGTCCCATTCTCTTTCCTGGAGGAGCGGTCAGGCCGGCGATAAAGGCCACCACCGGCTTATGGAAGTGCTCCTCAAAGTAGCGAGCTGCCTCTTCCTCATCCTGGCCGCCTATCTCACCGACCAGGACAACCCCCTGTGTCTCTTCATCCTCTTCAAACAACTGGAGGCAATCTATGAACTTTAGTCCGATAATGGGGTCACCCCCCACTCCGATACAGGTGGATATTCCCAACCCTGTAGAGACAATGTGGGTGGCTATCTCATAGGTGAGGGTGCCACTGCGGGAGATAACGCCAATCCCTCCTGGCTGGAATATGAGGGCGGGAAGTATACCCACCTCAGCCTCCCCCGGCGAGATCAGGCCTGGACAGTTGGGGCCGATCAACCTTACCCCCCTATCGGAGAAGAACTTCACCACCTTGACCATATCCAGGGCCGGAATCCCCTCTGAGATGCAGACCACCAGCGCGACCCCTGAATCCCCTGCCTCGTAAAGGGCATCAACGGCGAACTTGTAAGGAACGAATACGATGGAGGTATTAGCTCCCGTCTCCTTAACCGCCTCCTTTACCGTGTTGAAGACAGGAACTCCAGCTATTACCTCTCCCCCCTTACCTGGCGTCACCCCAGCCACGACTTGAGTGCCATATTGGAGCATCCGCGCCGTGTGAAATGAACCATCCCTACCGGTGATCCCCTGGACAACCAATCTCGTGTTTTCATCAACTAAGATACTCATCTTCCATGGAAATCCGAATTTCTAAATCCGAATGACGAAAAAATCAATTCTCAAATTCGTCATTAGTCATTAGGATTTCGTCTTCCCCCCCTTTCTTCTAATTGCCGCAAGTATCAGGTTCAGCTCTCTCACTTCTTTCCCATAACTACTTGCTTCCTTTTACAGTTCCGGGGTAACCTTACCAATCATCCTTAACCAGTACCCACATTCCCTCGATTCCTTCTTACAGATTCCGATCTTATGCAAGAAATCTTTCTTGGATTCGGCATCATCGGCCTCACAATAGTTTGCTCCCACACTTGTGCCCGCCCTGACCAACTGCCCAATAAGTGGAAGAGTCACAACGTTCTTGGGAATTTTCTTAGCAAACTCGATAATTGCTTCCCCAAACTTAGCTGTCCTTTCCTCCAAATCATATATTTTCTTATTCGTCATTCGTCATTCGTCATTCTGATTTCGTCATTTTCTTTACCAGTTCTATCGCCTTTTTTGCCCCCGCGGACATCGAGGAGACGGGAGTAAGGGGAGTTGCCTTGAGTATCTCCCTGGCCTTATCCTCATTCGTCCCAGTCAACCGCACCACTATGGGCAGGGAGAGCGGCCCCTTGCCGATCGCCTGGAGAAGGCCATTGGCCACATCATCACACCTGGTAATCCCCCCAAAGATATTGAACAAGACGGCCTTTACGTTCTTGTCCCGCAGAAGGATATCCATAGCATTGGTCACCTTCTCCGGGGATGAGCTCCCCCCCACATCGAGAAAATTGGCCGGCTCTCCCCCATATCTTTTAATCAGATCCATCGTAGCCATAGCCAGGCCCGCCCCATTTACCACACAGCCGATATCTCCGGACAGCTTGATATAGGAGAGCCCCTTGGACTTAGCCTCGATCTCGGTGGCCTCCTCTGGAGTTGGCTCCCGCATAGCCTGAATATCCGCATGCCGATACAGCCCACTGTCATCTATATTTATCTTGGCATCCAGTGCCCAGACCTGATGGTCCCGGGAGACAACAAAGGGGTTTATCTCAGCCAGGCTGGCATCTGACTCAACAAATGTCTGGTAGAGTTTACCCAACACATCCGCGGCCTGCAGCACGATCCCGTAGTCATCATAGAGATGAAAGCCAAGCTCCCGGGCCTGATGGGGAAGCAGGCCGGTAGATGGGTCCACCGGATACTTATGAATCTTCTCCGGGGTCTCCGCGGCAACCTGCTCGATCTCCACCCCTCCCGCCGCAGAGACCATCACCACGGGCCTCTTGCTCCCCCGGTCCACAATTATACCCAAGTAAGCTTCGGAAAGGACATCTATGGCCTGAGTCACCAAAACCTTCTTGACCACCTCTCCTTTAATGCTCATCCCCAATATCTGCTCAGCAAGTTTCTCCGCTTCCTGGGAAGATCTGGCGATCTTCACCCCCCCGGCCTTTCCCCTTCCCCCCACCAAAACCTGTGCTTTGACCACAACCTCCCCCCCCATCTCCGCGGCAATCTCCCTGGCCTCCTCAGGGTGAGAGGCGACCTTGCCTGAAGGCACGGGAATCCCATATCGCTTAAAAATCTCCTTTGCTTGATATTCCTGGATTTTCATTGGCTTTCATCCGCCACTATAAGGTTAAAAAAATAGACAAAGGGGGAGTTTCCCTCAACCGACTGGCTAAAAATTGCCCAGAAAACAGCCCTTGTCCACTAAGCCAGGCTTGTGGCTTTCCCTTGCTCTGTCCGGAGGAGGCTAGCACTATTATCTCCGCGCCCTTTGGGCAGGCAAACAAGAAAAGCTTCGCTTCCAAGGCGGGCAAACCGCCTTAGGTATGGCCACATAAACTGGAGACAACTTTTAAGCGGTTGCCCTATAAGCCAGCAAAGATACCCAGCTCAGAATATATCGATCATTCTGGCCAGGGCCGCCTTCCCCCTATACTCGGGCAGGAGCATGGGAGCCCGCCTCTGCGGCTTGATGCCCGCTTTCTTCAGGGTCTCCACATACCTGTGCAAATGCTCAAGGGTTAGTTTACCCCCCTTCTTCCCCGACTGCACCCACTTGGCGGCAGACATCCCCGCCCTCCTGCCAAAAACCATAGTGTCAAGAGTTGAATTTCCCATGAGTCTATTCTTGCCATGAACACCTCCTGATACCTCGCCAGCAACCCAGAGTCCTTCAAGAGTGCTATGGCCCCATGGGTCTGTTTCTACTCCCCCGTTCTGATAATGAAGTGTAGGGAATACAAGAACAGGATCTTTTGTCATGTCTATGTCATATCTATTAAACATTCTTCGCATCCCTGGGAATGCTTTTTCAATATAACCTTTACCATTCTTTACCTCAATCATAGGCGTATCAAGCCATACACCTCTTATGCCAACAGGGGTCGTAATTCCCTTGCCTCTAACATAACATTCCCTTATTAAGGCAGCTGCTTCAACATCTCTTGGCTCAAGTGGAAATACAAATGCCTCTCCATCTACATTTACTGGCTGGGCTCCAGAGCTGCGGAGCTTCTCTGTAAGAAGATAACCTATTATTTGCACTGGATATGCAGCACCTGTGGGGTGATACTGAACTGTGTCTACATCTCTTAACTTTGCACCTGCACGATATGCAAGAACAAGACCATCAGCAGTAGCACCATAATGATTTGTTGTAGGAAATCCTCTTATGTGTAGTCTCCCAAAACCACCTGTCGCCAGAATAGTAGCTTTTGCTTCCACTATTTTATATTCTCCTGTCTCAAGGTTGTATAAGAGTGCGCCAGTAACTCTATTCTCACCATCTGTGAGAAGTTCAATCGCAGGATAGTGTTCAATACATCCTATCTCTCTACTTCTAAATTCGTCTCTTATTACTCTGAATTCCTCAAGTCCTGTATAATCTCTACAAGAATGCAATCTCCTTATTGATGTTCCACCTCCCCATTTTTCCACAAAATCTCCACTTTCTTCCTTGTCAATTATTGCTCCTAATTCATGTAGCCAGTAAATTATGAAAGGAGCATCCTCAACCAGCGCTCTTAAAACATCTGGTTTGTTTGTAAAGTGCCCCCCACCCATAGTATCCAGGTAATGTCTCTGTATAGAATCAACTTCTCTATCTGCTGCCTGAGTGCCTCCTTCTGCCATTATTGAATTAGCATCACCATGCCTTAATTTATTAACAAGTAATATTTTATCTTTTGAAATCCCTTGTTCATTCGCCCAGATACAAGCAGTCGTGCCGGCAAGCCCTCCACCTATTACCATAATGTCTACACTATAATCAACTTTTTTAATGTCAACTTCTCCTTCCTCTACAAGAGGGTATGCCTCAAGTAAATCAACCACTGGATTTGTGCCAAAATCTCCTTTATTCTGACCAATTGATATTTTCCTTTTCCCCCCAGCCACATAATCTGGATGTAGTTTGAGCGTTTCCTCTCGCTCCTCCATACTCATAGCAGGAGGAATGTAATCTTTTCTTTTTTGCCTGGTCTTATGCACTTTATCTATAAGTTTATACATATACTCAGGATAACCCTCAATGTATTTTGCCTCAGCCATCTTTCCCTCCTAAATTTAGGTATTTAGGTATCTATGTATTTAGGTGTTTGTAGTTAATCTGTTTCTCTTTCTCGCTCAGCATATAATTTTTCAAGTTCCTCTCTGCTGAGACTTGTAATTTTATCCATATCTTTATTGAACTTACCTTCTTTTATTTCTTTTATTCTCGTTAAAAGGTGTTCTGGTTCAGGGCTACTATACCTTCCATACATTCTCCTTCCAAGCTGTGCCACATTATATTGCACAATCTCTGAGGGACATCTCAGTGCACAAAGTCCACACTGAATACAATCAAAAGACTCATTGGCAACTGCTTCAAAATCTCCTTTAATTGCTGCCTGAACGTAGTCCATTACTTCAAGATCCTGAGGACAGGCTTTTGTGCAAGTATTACATGACACGCATCTTGCTACCTCAGGATAATACTTAAAAAATACATTAACATTATATTCTTCTTTGCCAATATCATAGGGGGCTTTCTCTGCTGGTGTAAATGGTATCTGGACAAGATACATCCCATCTTCTACACGAGTCTGACAGGCCATGGCAGTCTGCAGTTTATACTCTCCTTTTTTTCGATAAACTGTGGAACAAGCACCGCAAAAACCCTGCCTGCACCCACAGCCCCTTATAAATTTATACCCTGCATACTCTATTGCAGTTAGTATTGTTAAATCAGCCGGAACTCTATATCCCCTTCCCATAATATAAATTGTTACCCAGTGCTCAACATCCTTCTCTTCAACCCCAGCGACCATAGGTCTGCTCGCAGTGGCGATCCTTTCCATTATCTCCTTTGGATCTAATCTTTTGGTTTTTTCTCCTTTCATTGTTGCCTCCTCTACTAACAGGGATTTTAAGAGATTGAAAGAGATTTTTTTCTTTTATCTATTATATTCTCTTTTCATCCCTGTTAATTTAAAAAAAGCATTCTCTTCCAAACTCAATCCTTCTTTCTCTATTTGATAGAAATTGTCAAATCTTTTAAATTCTAACTTCTTTTTGGCAAAGTTAACTAAAAATCCAATCAAAATTTCACTTATCCTCAATTGTGATATTAATTGGGCCTTATGATCCTCGTTCAACTCCTTTACTGCTTTAACTTCGACTATAACCTTCCCTTCTACCAATAAATCTAGAATATACTTGCTAACCTCTTGATTTTCGTATATAACAGGAAATCCCTTTTCAGAATCAACTTTCAAATCCTTGCTTAACTCAATAAATAAAGCTCTATGGTACCTTCGCTCTAATAAACCTGGACCAAATTGATTATGTACTTTATAAAAAGCCTTAATAATTTTATCGGTAATACCTCTATACTTAGAATCATCCCATTTCATTTTTTATCTCTTAATCTCTCTTCCAATCCCTGTTTTTTTTTGTGGGACTCAAAAGACTCTTTTTCACAAGTAATGGTTCTGGATTAATATAATTTAAGTCAAATCTGCAATACTTTTTGTCTATCCCAAATGCAACTGCCATAAGCTGAGTAAAGTAAAATATAGGAATTTCCTTAAAATCAGGGTGTTTTTCTTTTACCTCTCTTTGCCTATTATCCAAATTAAAAGCACATAAAGGGCAACTTGTTACCATTGCTTCTGCCCCCTCTCTTTGGGCATGGGTGAGAATATCGTAGGCCAGATCAGCAACTACCCACTTATCCTGCACTGTCTGGTAGCTGCCGCAGCAGACCTTCTTGTAAGGATTGTCCACCACCTCTGCTCCTAAGGCGGAGAGGAGATCGGCCTCAATGGTGGGATCTTCGGGGTCGTCTATGGCCACCTCCTTGGGCCGCAACAACATACACCCATAGTAGGGGGCAACCTGCAGGCCCTTCAGGGGCATCTTCACCTTTACCTTTTCAAAACCCATCTCCTGAAGCAGGGAGAGAAAATGCACCACCTCCACCTCCCCTCGGTAATCCTCCTCCAGATACATCAGGTCATTGAGCTTAGTTAAGTCCTCTGGGTTCTCCTTCATCCGGAGATTTGCCTGTTTCAGGGTGTTGTAACACATTGAACAGAGGGTAATCAACCGGTGCTCATCATTGAGAGTACCATTCTCGTTTAGCTCCTGCACGCGGATGAGGTTTCTGATGGGAGCCAAATGGTGGATGAGGTCATCCGCCGTCAGGGAGAAGACTGTCCCACAACAGTTCCACTTGGGGAGCTCCACCAGCTCGATACCCAAAGTCTTGGCCACAGCCAGCGCGGAATCCTCAAAGTTCTTTGCTGTAGTCTTCAGCGTACATCCAGGATAATATGGCAGTTTCATCATATTAGTGCGTAAGACATAAGTGCGTAAGTTAGATGCTTCTGTGGAATTTCCATAATAGCTTCCCAACTTCTGTGTGTAAATCTTGCAATTTTCTATGCTCTTCAATGGTAAGGTAATTCAATCTTAAAGAGAAATCTAAAAGATATTCTACTTCTGCAGAAGAACCTAAAGCAATATTAAGAAATTGTTTTAACTCTTTTTTATTTTGTCTTCCATATCCTTCTACTATATTTGTAGGGATTGATAAAGCTGCTCTTTGCAATTGAGAAGTAATCCCATAGATTCCTTCTTTTGGGAATTTTTTTGTTTCTAAATAAATTTAAAATGCCAATTCATCTGATTTTCGCCAAACTATTAACTTTTTATATCCTTTCTCTTCCATTCTGCCACCTTTTACTTATGCTCTTATGCTCTTATGCTCTTATACTCTTTCACTCATCCGGTAAACTTGCGAAAACCGCTTACCAAGGCAATCTGGGGCAACCTGTTCATCTCATCCGCGGGAATTTTCTTTATATCAATATGGTCTATGGCTTTTCTCAAAGTTATCTGCCTTAATGCCTCTGCTACCTTTGATACATCTAATCCGCGCGGACACCTCACAGTACAGGTAAAACAAGAAGCACAGAGCCACATAGCTTTGGATTCTAAAACATCCTCTTGACCCAATTGAACCCTTCTCATAAGCTGCGAAGGTGTTATATCCATCTCAGTAACCATCGGACAACTGCCAGAACAAACACCACACTGGTCACAACGAGTTATTGCTTGCCCACTCAGTTCACTAACTTTATCCAAAAATTCTACATTCTTATCTGTAATTATAACCTTCTTAATCATATCAGTTCACAAGTGCATAAGTCATAAGTGCACAAGTCTTATGCTCTCATGCTCTCTTCTCCAATGTTTTCCTCTTCTCGTCAGGAATTGGACCCGCTTTTTTAATGAAGTCTGCTAAACTGTTTATATTATTAACAAATCCCCCTAACATTACAGTAACAAACTGGACAAATCTTACTCTCTCTTCTTCTATCCCTTCTTCTCTCAAAATATTATTTACTTTAGCAATATTTGACTTTATTGCTGAAATAACATGGGGATATGGAGATGACTTTTCTTCAGCCTCTCCCAAAAGTATTCCATCAGTCCCCGCTGCAAAAGCTTGCAATATAAGTTTAGGTGTAACCCTGCTACAACTCGGAATCCTGATTATCCTTGAATTTAAAGAATAAGACATCTTTGCTGTCCCAACATTGTCAGATAACCTATAAGCAGTCATATCATCTGCGAAAACAAGAAATCTTGTTTCTCCTTTTTTCTTACTTTTTAAGACAGACTCGACTTCTGCCAGAAGTTGGGAATTTGTATAAACATGCAAATCCAGAGCATCTTTGGGACAAGACCCAATACAACTACCACATCCTTTACACAGAGCCTCATTTATTTGGGCTAATTTTTCGGAAATTGATATTGCATTAAATGGGCATTGGTCTATGCATAGTTTACATCCATCACAAAGTTCTTCATGAACAAATGCCATAATAGGGTCCAATGAATATTCTCCCTGATTCATAAGCCTTATAGCCCTTGAAGAAGCCGCCGATGCCTGAGCTACAGTATCTGGTATGTCTTTAGGTCCTTGAACTGTCCCAGCTAAAAATACACCATCGACAAGGGTATCAACAGGCTTAAATTTTGGATGTGCCTCCTGTAGAAAACCATCAGGGCTTTTGGCAAGTTTCAACATGTCTGCAATTTTATCAGTTCCTTTATTTGGACGCAAACCAACTGAGAGCACAACTGTATCAAATTCCGATTCTATTATCTGACGGGTAAGTGTATCTTCAACTTTCAAAATCACTCTTTTATGGTCAGAATTTTTCATTACTTCTGCCACCCTGCCACGAATAAACTTAATTCCCATATTCTGTGCTCTTTTATAATATTCTTCGAATCCCTTCCCATAAGCCCTAAGATCTGTATAAAATATATAAATATCCCTTTTCGGATTAGAATGTTTCAATAAACTTGCAAGTTTTGTTGCATACATACAGCATATTCTTGAGCAATACTCATTTCCGACTTGTTCATCTCTGGACCCCACACATTGAATAAAGGCAATTCTTTTCCCCAGGTCTCGTATTGGAGCACCCTCCGATGCATGGACTATCATTCGTTCCATCTGCAATGCAGTTACCACATTTTGGAATTTTCCGTAACCATAAACCTTCTTTTCTCCGGCATCAAAAATATCGTAGCCTGTGGCAACAATTATAGTATCGGCAATAAACTTTACCTTTTCCGGTTTCTGGTTAAAATCCACAGCACCCCCTGGGCAGTATTTTTCACAGAGACCGCATACTTTTCCTCCTTTAGTAAGACGCAAACAAGTGTTCTCATCAATCAAATTTTTATAGGGAACCGCAAAACCAAAGGGTATGTAAGTCGCCTTGCGAGAAATTAACCCTTCCTCAAACTCATCTACCACCTTAACAGGGCACTTCTCTTCACAGATTCCGCAGGCAGTGCATTTATCCATATCTATATATCTCGGTTTTTTCTTAACAGTAACCTCAAAGGTCCCAAGATAGCCATCAATGTTTTCTATTTCTGAATATGTGAGCAAATTTATATTAGGATTAGCTGGAACATCAGCCATTTTGGGTGAAAGTATACAGGCTGCACAATCCTCTGTCGGAAAAGTCCTTGATAGTTGTGCCATTTTGCCACCTATAGAAGGCTCTTTCTCAACAAGATAAACATCAAAACCTGCATCACCTAAATCTAATGCTGCTTGAATCCCTGCTATGCCTGCTCCTATCACTAATACCCTTTTGCCAATAGGCATCATTTTTTTCTTTAAAGACTCATCCAATCTCGCTTTTGCTATAGCCATATTAGTGAGGTCTTTGGCTTTTTCTGTTGCATCCTTGGGAAAGTCAAAATGGGGCCATGCACATTGCTCTCTGATGTTTGCCATCTCAAAAACATAAGGAGATAAACCGGCTGCCTCAACAGTTCTCATAAAAGTTGCTCCCTGAAACTGTGGCGAACAGGCAGCTATTACTACTCTGTCCAATTTATGCTCCTTTACATCATCCAATACAAGTTTCTGCCCCAGATCCGAACACATATGCGTATAATCCTTTGCCATAACAACATCAGGCTGTTTCTCGGCAAATGAGGTTACTTCCTTAACATCAATAACCTCAGATATATTACCACCACAGTGGCATACATATACCCCAATTCTCATAAGCTTAGCTGGCTCTTAAATTTAGGTTATTTTCCCTTTTAGTGTTAACCATAAAGTTATTGCAGCGGGAACCCTATAGGCCGTTCCCATTATATCCAATTTCTTCTCCATAATTTACCGACAGGAAGCCCAAAAATAACCCAAATTCCTAATCTGTCAAGTGGAAAAACGCAGATTTTATTTATTTAGATGCTTCTTTTGCCTTATCTCCATCTCATCTTGTCAATCCAACTCCCTTTGATCGCCAACTGCTATGAAGGCTGGCATTCTCCCCGCAAACTCCTAAGTTGCCAAAACTAATTTAACCTCAGATCCTCAGCTATCCTTGCGGCTAGCTCTGGGACCTTTGCCTGGATCTGGGGACTGCAGCCCAGGTGAAATCTGTCGTTCTCTACCACCTCTATGGCGTAGACCTCGATTAACCCCGGCACCTCATAACCCAACCTTTTCCCTAAACCAATCGCTGTGCCCAGCCCAACCCCGTGGCTGCCGGAGGGGAGACCCATCCCCAAATCCTCCAGCCGCAGCTTACGCATCCTCCCTAAATTTTTATCTCTCCCCTTGATGGAATCCACGATGATCGCCCTATCGTATCCGACAAGTTCCTCTAAGAGGGGAATCCCAGCCAGGTTGGCCTCCACCACTTCCACCCCGGAGAGAAGCCTCCCCACCTCCCTGGCTACCAAGATCCCCACCCCATCATCGGCCAGCAGGGGGTTACCCACCCCTACTATAACGGTCCTCATAGCTGGCGCAGGGTCCTCTCCACTCCCCCTTCCGGGTTCCTAATGTTCACCTCTAAGGGCATATCTCCGGGAAGGGAATGGGTGGCACAGGCCAGGCAGGGATCATAGGCCCGAAAGGCCATCTCCACCATGTTGAGCAGCCCATCGGAGACCTTCCCTCCCTTGATCAACCCCTTGGCCGCCTTTTCAATGGACATACAGACGGCCGCAGAGTTGTTCACCGTGGCCACGATCAGGTTTACCTCGGTAAGGATGCCTCGCTCATCTGTCTTGTAATGATGATAGAGGGTTCCCCGGGGGGCCTCCACCACGCCAATTCCTTCATCAGGAACAGCAGTGGGGATATTCCGCACCTGCGGATCGAGGATCTCCTCATCCTGAGCCAGCTCTAAGAGCCTCTCCGCGGCATAGAGGAGCTCCACCAACCTGGCCCAGTGATAGGCCAGGGTGTTGTGGGCCGGCTTCCCCCCCAATGTCTCATACATTTTCTCATATTCCTGTTGGGCCAAGGGGGTGGCCATCCCCTCGGAGACGTTCAGCCTGGCCAAAGGGGCTACCCGATAGACGCCACTATCCTTCCCATCCACGAACCCCTTCCAGCCCACATCCTTGAGGTAGGGGAATTTTATGTAGCTCCAGGGTTCCACCCTCTCGGCGATGTATTTCAGATAATCCCGCGGCTTGAACTTGAGGAACTGGTGGCCCTCAGGATCAACCACCCTGATGTCGCCATCATAGAAGTTGACCTTGTTATTTTCATCAACCAACCCCATATAATAGGTATGATGCTTGTAGATATCCCCCACGATCACATCCACATACTCCTTGTTCTTGAGGACAATCTCCTCAAAGGCCTGCAGGGCAAAGCGGGCAAACTCCACAGCATCCTTCCCGGTCTGGATATACTCCTCTCTCTCCTCTTTGCTCACCCCCTTGGAGACCCCTCCAGGGAGGTTGCATACCGGGTGGATGACCCTCCCCCCCTGCTTGCTGATAATGTCCCTCAACCTCCTCCTGATCTCTATCACCCTCTTGGCGGCATCCAACCCCACCTTCTGGATGACACCTAAGATGTTCCTCTCCCCGGCTGGCGCCTGGGGCCCCACGATGAAGTCCGGCCCCCCCAAGAAGAAGAAGTGGAGGGTGTGGTCCTCGGCCATAAAGGCGGAGTTGACCAGCTCCCTGATCTTCTTGGCTGCCGGTGGCGGATCAACCTGAAAGAGGTCATCGAGGGTCTTTCCCGAGGCCATATGGTGAGCGGTGGGACAGACCCCACAGATCTTGGGGGTAAGCCGGGGCATCTCCTCGGCCATCCGCCCCTCACAGAACTTCTCAAACCCCCGCAGCTCCGGGACCTGGAAGTAGGCCTTCTCCACATCCCCCTTTTCATCCAAGAATATCTCTATCTTCCCATGACCCTCTAACCTGGTGATAGGGTCTATTGTGATCCGTTTCATCTTTTACCTCTCGGTTGATAGGTAATAAGTAACGAGTTACAAGTGACAAGTAATGGAATCATTTGAGGATTTTTCTCAATCCTACTATCATTTTGGATATTTCATCCAACTCGGCTAATCCCGCATTATTCATAAGAGTCCGTAGGGTGGTTTCGAATGACCAATAACTGAGAGGTCAGATCCCCTGATCTAACCCTGGCAGAACAGGGGTTCTGCCACCTCGCTTTTGAATGGATAAAACCCTCGCCTCGGTTACCTCTGGCAAACCTTACCAATGAACTCTCTGCCTCTCTTCCACACATCCAACTTCAGGTGCGGTTTCACAACCCGTCGTTTGTTACTTCATTATCTTTCTGCGCAAGAGAGACGAGGGAAGGCTATACATATAGAAGAGGCCTGCCGGATCGGGGATCTGGTCAACCAACTTCTGCACCTCCTCGTCCGTCATCTGCTCTTCACCCTCGATCCCCAAGATGGAGGCCACAAAGGAGAGCACCCTTGCCCCCTGATCCTTCACCCCCTTTACCGGCCCAAAGCAACCGCGGCAGGGCATATGGGCATTGATGCAACGTTCCCCACAGCCGGATCTGGTCGCCGGTCCCAGGCAGATAACCCCCTGAGCCAAAAAGCATTTCTCCGGGTCCAAAATCACCTCATAAGGCCTTTTTATCTCCTTCATCATCAACTTCTCAGGCTTGGAATCCGCCAGGGGACAGGTATCGCAGAGGGACTTATCCGGGGCCAGCACCGCCCCCTTCTCCGGCAGCTTTCCCTCCAATATAGCATTTATCGCCTTCATTATGAGATCCGGGGGCGGGGCACAGCCAGGGATGTAGTAGTCCACCGGGATCACCTGATCAAGGGTATGCACCGTATTCCAGAACTCCGGTATGGTGAGCTCCTGGCCATCCACGATTGTCTTGGTCTGCGGCAGGACGCCTTTGGGGTTGTCCATAGTGGGCACCCCCTTGTAGACCCGCTCAAATATGGTCTCCCTGTTCCAGAAGTTGGCCAATCCGGGTATCCCCCCTATGTGGGCACAGGAACCGAAGGCAATCACCAGGCCTGACTTCCTTCGCAAAAGCTTAACCATCTCCTCCTGCTCCTCCGTCCTGATGGCCCCATTGATGAAGCTCACCGCGAGCTCCCCATCAGCCATTTGTTCCACATCCTTCTTCTTGAAGTCCAGGGCCACCGGCCAAAAGACTATATCCACCGCCCTAACAACCTCGAGGATATCCTCAGCCAGATCCACCACCGCCTCCTCACAGCCCCCACACGAGGCACACCAGTAAAATGCCACTTTCGGTTTAGCCATCTTTCCCCCCTATTGGTCCTAACTCTGCCACCTTGTCGGCAAAATCATTCATCGCCCCCCGCAGCCGGGCAGATTCCCCGGTGGAAAACCACTCCAACCCCACCCTCTCTGGCTCAATATTAAACTGCTTAAGCAGGTTCCTCAGCAGGAAAACCCTTCTCCTGGCTTTATAGTTTCCGTTGTGTTCACATTCCCCAGGTGGGCATCCGGCAACCAATACGCCCCAGGCACCTTGAGATAACGCCTCTAATATCAACTCCGGACTAACCCTCCCCGAACACATAGTGACGATGGGGTCAACCAAACTCTCATCTCCATAATAAGTCGATGAAGTAGAGAGCTGCAATCCTGGGCATACGGACCAGTTGCAGCAGAAAACGATTATCTTGGGAGCCTCTCTCATCTTACGCCTCCTGCAAGGAGCTTAACACCCTTTCCCCCAATTCCTCCGGGGTTATCCCCCACCCTTCCCTCTGATAGATGGCCCCTGAGGGACAGGATGCCGCGCAGACGCCACAGCCCTCGCACTTCACCCTATCCACGGCTAGCTTCCCGTCGACCTGCACTAAGATGGCCTCTGGCTTACACACCGCGATGCAGATTCCGCATCGGCTACAGAGGTCATCATCGATGCTCATCGTGCTGCCCTGGACCTCGAGGCCTAACCCTTTCAGGTCGGCCCGCGCATCCCTGATGATCTCGGTTACCGGGACATTCGCCGAGCAGCTCTTTTCGCAGTTCTTGCAGTGGAAGCATTGAAATATCTTTTCGGCAACATAGGAGGAGGCCTCAATCTCCCCGGTGAGCAGGCCATAAGCAAGCACGAGCTGTCCCCGCGGCGTATCCCCCTCCCAGTGGGAGGACTTATAGAGGTGACAGAGCTCATAGCAGTAACCACACCTGATGCAGATGCTCAACTCATCTCGCCACTTCTTTAGCTTATCGAATTGCGCTCTCATACCCTTGCCTCCCCGAGCGGCAGTGGCCCCATTTGGCCTATCTGCTCAACGAACCCGTTGATCACCCTGGCAAACTTCGCTCCCTCAGATGCCGAGATCCATTCCAGGCGCAGCCTATCCGGTGCGATGCCAAAACCCCTGAGCACCTTCTTCAAAAGGAGGACCCTCCTCCTGGTCTTGTAATTGCCTGTCTGATAATGACAATCCCCCGGATGACAGCCAGCCACCAACACCCCCCAGGCACCCTTTTCAAATGCCTCGAGGATCAGGCTGGGGTCGATTCTACTGGAGCAGAGGGTGGGGATGATGGTAAAATCCGGCACCATCTGCATCCTTGATGTGCCCGCCAGATCGGCTGCCGCCGCAGAACACCACTTACAGGAAAAGGCAACGACCTTAACCCGCGAGTCCTTTTCTCTCTCCATTTCCTCTCACCTTTCCCGAAGCCCAACCGCAAGCTTACAGGAAAATCTCCCTTTTGGTGGGGTTGGGCCCCAAATTTTTGATCTTCCGGGCATAATCTCGCACCACCTGGGCAAACCTGACCCCCTCCGAGGCCGATATCCAGGAGAGCTGGAGTCGTTCCGCCTCCAGGCCTAAGCCAGCAAAAACGGCCTGTAAAAGCACAAACCTGCGGCGTGTATAGTAGTTCCCCTGCACATAATGACAGTCACCGGGGTGGCAGCCCCCAATAAGCACCCCATCTGCCCCTTCCAGGAAGGTTTTAATCACCCCTAAGGGGTCCACCCTGCTGGAACACATCACCCTAATGGGGAGAAAAGACGGAGGATATTGGAGCCTACTTGTTCCGGCCAGGTCGGCAGCGGCGTAGGTGCACCACTTGCATATAAAGCCAATTATCTTGGGTTCGAACTCTTCCGGCATCTACCTCCCCACCTCTTGGAACTCCTTTTCCTTAAAAACAGTGAGGGGAACATCCTCCGCCAGATCCCTCCCCGGAACATAGTCAAACCTGGCCTGCACCTGCTCCCCCACCCGGTAGAAGATGGAACCAACCGGTATGGCTGCCGGACAGACATCTGTGCACATCCCACACCCCACACAGGAGATCCCCATATGGGTCAACCTGCCCAATTGATAGATCAGGGAGTTGGGGGGAACCTTTATCCCTCCGCGCTCCGCAAGCTGAGCTAAATAGGTGGAAGGGTCATACTCATAGTCCCGGGAATCAAAGTCACAGAGCTCACAATAGCAAAGGGGGCAGGCATTGCCACAGGCATGGCAATTCAGACATCGGCCAAAGATATCCACCAATCCACTAAGGCCCAGCTCCTCTGATTTCAGTTCCTCGTAAAGCTCTTTCTTCGCCTCACCCCTCTTCTGCAGCAGCAGCTTCACTTCCTCTCCTGGAGCCTCCTCGTCGTGGATCTCCCCCTCCAATCCGGAGAGAAACTCCTCCCCTTTCTCCGTGTTCAGAATAAGGTCACACCTTTTGTTTAGCTCCCTATTCCCCGCCAGCTTCACTGTTATGTCTGCATTATAGGGCAGAAACTGGTTGCAGCCCCGACAGGTCGGCCTAATCCCCGCGGGGATCTCCCCCTGGCGCACCGCAATCCAATAATCTGCCTCCTTCACCCTACCTTGGGCAGCCAGCTTCAGGGGGTAAACCCCGCCACAGGTGGATGAGATAAAGAGAAAATTCTCTACGCTCCCCTGTTTGCGCTTCACCAGTTCCACAAAGGCACGCAGCTCGCAGGGACGGAGAACGGCAGCCAGGGGCTCCTGCGGGCTTCCCAGCAGGGTAATTCGAGAGAGAACGGTTGCGGCGTTGGTCGGCATCAGGGGGTAAAGGGGCACGGCATCCTGAACTGTGGCTTGGTCGGTGATCAGGGCATAGGCCACTCCTCCATCCGGTAGCTTGAGCAGGGAGATGACCCCCTGCACCTTGTGGCTGCGCAGCAGGAAGCGGAGAAGTTCCCTCATCCCCTCTTCCACCCCCTTTTCCATTCTCCAGACCTTGGCCATCTCAGGACCTCCCCTCTGCCCGATAGGTCTCTAAGTAGGGCTTCTCTGCCCAGGCCAACTCCTCCTCCTTGTAGGCCACCAGCGGCAGGGCCGCCTCCATGCTTTCACCGGGACTATAGTCAAAGAGCTCCTGGGCTTCTTGGGCCACCAGGCTAACCACCTGGCCCACGGGAAGGGACATAGGACAGGCATCCTCACAGCTACCACAGGAGAGACAGGAGAGAGCGATATGAGACATCCGTCCTAAATGGAAGAGGAGGGTATCGGGGGGAAGCTTTAGACCCCCCTTCCTCTCCGCCCGCCTTATGTAGTTCTGGGGATCAAGCTTCAATGCACTGGATTCAAAGTAGCATTGGCGACAGTGACAGAGGGGACAGGCCCGCATACAGTTATGGCAGTTTATGCACTTACCAAAGGTCTGTAACAGCTTATCGTAACCCTTCACCTGAGAGCTTAACTCCCGAAACGTCTTCCTCCTCTTCTCCCGCCGCCTCAAAGTGGCCTCCCTCACCCATTCCTCCCAGTCCTTTATCTCTTCCTCCGGGGCAACCTCACATTCCTCTAACAGCTCTTCACCCCACCGGCTGCCCGCGAGGAGCAAGGGGCGACCATCTCCCCTTCCCAACAGCCCTATATGCAAGTCAGGGGGGGAACCGGCTTGATCGACCATACTAAACCTGTCGCATATCTGACAGAGAGGGCGCATCCCCTCACCCTGCCAATCCTCCAGGGCCCTTTCCCAAAGCTGCTTAGCCCCTGAGGGGTCGGCCAGCCAATCACTTAGGGGGACCACCCCTGGACAGTCATAGGTAATGACAAATATGTTGGCCAAATCCAACTGCTGCAACTTGGAGAGTTCAACCGCCGCCCGCCACTCACAGGGACGCATAACGGCCACAATCCTTTGGGTTGACTTTCCCTGCCTGGTTATGCTGCTCAGAGACTTGGCCCCCTGCACCGGCATCACCGGGGCAAAGGGGGCAGCCGCGGAGAGCAGGGAGCGGTCCTGGGCTGCCCAACCAGAGAGGAGGACCCAGGCAAAGGAATCGCCGGCAGGTACCCTCATCGGCAACAGGGCAGCATCAAAGTAGCCCCTATCCAGCATCCCCCTTAAAAAATCGCTGATCCCCTCCCCGCTGGTTTTCCCTCGGGGTAACAGTCCCACACGGCGAGGGCTCAAGTATCCCTCCGCGACTTCAGCGGGTTGGGGCCCAGCTTCTTGATGTGATCGTTAAACTCCACTGCCGTATCCACAAACCTTCTCCCCTCGCTATGGGCCACATACCTGAACCAAATCCTCTCCGGCTCCAACCCCAGGGTGGAGAGGATAGACTTGACCAGGGCCACCCTCCGTCTGGCCCGGAAGTTCCCATCATTATAGTGACAGTCACCGGGATGACAGCCGGAGATCACCACCCCATCTGCTCCCTCTATCAAAGGCCGCAGCATCTGCACGGTGGAGAGCGAACCGGTGCAGTTGACCCGGGAGATGATTACATTCTCCGGATAATAGAGGTGATGAGCTGCTGCGGTCTCGCTGCCCCCACTGCCACACCAGTTGCAGAGAAAATAGATTATCCGCGGGGTAAATTCTTCCTTCATAGAAGTAGAGCATCGAGCGCCGCAATCGATTGGTTGCCAATAAAATCCCTTAAATAGGAGGCATCATTGGGACAGGCCGCCACACAGGCCCCACAGGAATCACACAAAGAAGGCCGCACCACAGCAATCTTCCGCACCTCATCTATATAGCGGGCCGCATAGGGACAGACATCTACGCAGAGGCCGCACCCCATACACAGGGACTCCTTTACCTCGGCCACATAGGGCCCATTGGGAGGGGGCAGTTCCCCCTTACCCAAAAGCACCAACGCCCTCCCCGCAGCATCCCGGGCGGTCAACAGCGATTCCGCAAACCCCCGGGGGGAATGGGCTCCCCCCACCGGATAGATGCAGTTCGTTGCCCATTCGTAGGGCTTTGTCTGCTTCTTGATGATCTCCTCGTAGGGGTAGGCATCCGCATCGCTCTCCCAGAAACCATCCTGGTCCAGGGAATAGCCCAACAGGGCAGCTAACCTCTCATTGTTCTCCCTATCTGGGATAATACCCGTGCTCAAGACCACTAAATCGGCCCTCTCCTCCTGGCCAGTGGGGAGTTTGACAACCAGGGATTTCCCCTCCCTGCTCACCTGGGGGTAACCAGCGGCGGGAAACCTGACAAACTTCACCTGGGCCTCTACCGCCCTCCGGTAATAGTCCTCCACCCCATAGCTGGTTAGATCACGGTAGAAGATGGTCACCTGACTACCATTTTCCCTCAGGAGAAGCGCATTGCGCAGCGCCTGCTGGCAACAGACCCGGGAACAGTAACTGTGTTCCTCATCCCGCGAGCCCACACACTGGATCATAGCGATGAAACCTATACCCTTCCATTTCTCCAGCCCATTCTGCAGCTCGGTTTGGGTGATCACCCCTTCATCCTGGCCATAGAGAAAGCCATCAGGACGGTATTCCCGCGCCCCTGTGGCCACGACGATTGCCCCTGCCTCCCCGGACTTCTCACCCTGTGGGGTGGTTAAGAGGAGGTAGAAGTTGCCCCCATATCCATCGACCCCTTTCAGCTCTGAATTCGTATATATTGTTATGCGTTCATCCCCCTCCACCTGGGAGATCAGCTTCTGAAGATAGCTCCTCTGTTTGGGGTTGAGATAAGCGGTCTTCCCCCCCAATTTCCCCTCCCGCTCCACCAGGGTTACCGGGAAGCCCCCTTGGGCTATCTCATAGGCTGCAACCAAACCAGCCCCTCCGGCCCCTAAAACAAGGGCCGCTGGGGTAAAGCTGTCCCTCAGCACAGGGGCAATTCTTGCCCAGCGCACCTTTTCCACCCCTCCCCTAATTAGGGTCAAGGCCTTCTTCAGCATCTTCCCCTTATCCCTATGGACATTGATCACATCCTCCCGCAACGGCAGGAATTCGGCCAACAGGGGGCTCAGCCCAGCTCCCAGCACCGCGGAGCGAAACTTTCCGGACTTCTGAATGGGGGTACAGGCAGCCAAGACCACCCTGTTTACCCCAGAGGCCCTGATTCTCTCCGCGGTCTCCTTAATGGTGGCCGGCGTGCAACATCCGCGGATGATCTCCGCATGGGAGACCCCAGGAATTTCCGCGACCCTTTGGGCCAATTGCGGGAGATCCAACTTTGACTCAAAAGTGCCAAAACAGCTACAGATAAAGACCCCTATCTTGGCCTCCTCTGAGGGTAGATCCCGCAACTGGGGGGACGGTGGGGGTTTAAAAGTCGGTTCTCCTAAGTATTTCAAAGCTTCGCTCAGGGCGGCACAGCCCTCCCAGATGGTCTCCGGATTGCCCTTGGGGCCGGTAAACTCCCCCACGGCAAAGATGCCATCCACATCGGTCTGGGTCGAGGAAAACTCCCTTAACCGACAAAAGCCACCGCGGTCAGGCTTTACCCCAAACAGGCGGGAGAGCTCACCCATCTGAGTAGGTGGCCTCTGTCCGGCAATGAGAATGACCAGATCATATCCTTCTCTCCTCTCCTCCCCCTCCAATTCATACTTCAGGGTTGCCTCCTCATTGGTCTGGGGAAGGACCTGCAGCCTCTCGGCCCTGACCACCTTTACCCCAGCGTTGACTGCCTTTACATACCACCTGTAGTGGGACTTGCCAAACCCCCGATAGTCCCGGAGATAGACGGCCACTTGTGCCTCAGGGATAACCCCCTTAACCTTCAATGCCCGATAAACAGCGGTTACCGAAAGGTTGTATGGTTCATACTCCTTCCCCCTCTGAAAATGGGGGGTAATCACAATGGCCAATTTGTGGGGGAGCTGGCCAGAGGCCAACCTCAGGGAATCGCGCACAAAGTTGGTGAGAGACGATCTCCTGGCTAACTCGGAGTTGCGCACCACCCAGGGGAACCTCCCCACCCCAAAATCCCTTAACTCCTCATCAGTTGGCTCCTCAAACTCCCAGGCCAGGATGATGGCCCCCACCCTGACCTCAACTACCTCTTCCTTCCTCTCCAACTTCAACGCCCCGGTGGGGCAGGCCTCCTCACACTTACCACACTTGGGGCAATTCTCCCAGTCAATAAGGTAGGTGTTTTCCCACATCACCTGAGGATGGACGGAGATGGGTTTCCTGCCGGCAACCTCCACCGGACAGGCCTCCACACAGCGGTCGCATTCAATACAGCTATAGTTATCAACGAGCTGGTCCCTCTTCTTGAACTTCACCCGGAAATCCCCCCCCTGGCCCGTTACCTCAATCACCTCTGAATTATAGTAATCCTGCAGACATCCTAAGGACTTGAAGAGTCGCTGCGGAAATTGGCCACACAGCCAACAGAGATCCAGGGGAAGCTGGGAAAGGGCCTGATTCCTTACCTCGTTCACCCAGGAACCCCGATTGAGAAGGATTACCTTATAGCCCTTCTTGCATAAGGCATAAGCTGCTCTATATCCACCTAAGTTGGTCCCATAGATAAGGGCAGCAGCATCCATCACCCCACCCTATCCTCTGAGGAGAGGATGGCCTCAGCCATTTTTAGTAGCTGCTCATCCCGGAAGTTGCGCTGCTGAGAGGCCCCCGAGGGACAGCCAGCCACACAGGAGCCACAACCTTCGCACTTTACCTCATTCACCTGGGCTATCTTCTTCCCCTCCTGCACCTCCATCTCCCGGGCATCATAGGGGCAGAGGGAGATGCAGAGCCCACAGCCACTACAGAGGTCCTCATCAACTGTGGCCACAATGGGATCATGGTATAGTTCCTCCTGGCTAAACAGCTCCAGCACCTTTGCCGCGGCCCCCGAGGCCTGGGCCACGGTGTCCGGGATGTCCCGGGGGGCCTGGCCGCAACCGGCCAGAAATATCCCTGGGGTCAGGGTCTCCATGGGCCGCAGCTTGGGGTGGGCCTCGGTGAGAAATCCATAAACATCTACACCTATCTTCAGCTTGCGCACCAAGTCCTCTATCCCCGGAGATGAGATTATGGCCATCCCCAGGACAACGAGGTCGCACCTCACCTCCAGGGGCTTTCCGGAGAGAGTGTCGGCAGCCAGCACCACCAGCTCGCCATTGTTGGCATAGATCTTGGAGACCTTACCCCTGATGTAGGTTACCTGGTCCTCCTCCTGGGCCCGCTGCACAAACTCCTCATATCCCTTGCCATCAGAGCGCACATCGATATAGAAAACGATGGGCTGACCGTCAGGGACCCGGTGTTTGTAGAGCATAGCATGTTTGGCCAGATACATACAGCAGACCTTTGAACAATAGGGCTTATGGAGCTCTGAATCCCTCGAGCCCACACAGGAGATGAAGGCCACCCTCTTGGGGACCTGACCATCAGAGGGACGGCGCACCTCCCCCTCGGTGGGGCCGGAGGCGGAGAGGAGCCTCTCAAACTGCAACCCATTGATCACATTCTCATACCTGCCCCCCCCATACTCCCCTATCCTCTCCATCCCGTAGAGCTGATAGCCGGTGGCCACCACAATGGCCCCCACCTCCTCCTCAACAATCACATCCTCTTGCTCATAATCTATCGCCCCTGTGGGACAGAGCTTCTCACATATCCGGCACTTTCCAGTTTGGAAGTAAAGGCAATGAGCGGCATCGATCACTGCCTTGGCAGGAACTGCTTGCGGGAAGGGAATGTAGATAGCCTTCCTCTTGGTCAACCCCTCTTCGAACTCCGAGGGAACCTCGACGGGGCATTTCTCCATACATATTCCACAGCCAATGCATTTATCGAAGTCCACATAGCCTGGCTTTTTCCTTATCTTCACCTGAAAGTTCCCCACATAGCCGGAGACCTCCGCGACCTCCGCATAGGTGTATAATTTGATATTGGGGTGATGCCCCACGGCCACCATCTTTGGTGTTAATATGCACTGAGAACAGTCGAGGGTAGGGAAGGTCTCCGATAGCTGCGCCATATGTCCACCAATGGAAGACTCCCTCTCCACCAAGATTACTTCATAGCCGGCGTTTCCCATATCCAGGGATGCCTGGATGCCAGCGATCCCTCCCCCAATGACCAGAACCCGCTTGGTCATCGGAAGGGCCAAGGGGGTAAGCTCCTCATTGAGTTTAACCTTCTCCACCACGGCCTCGATGATGCGCACTGCCTTCCGGGTGGCCTGGGACCTGTTGGTATGAATCCAACTGCAATGCTCACGAATGTTGGCTATCTCACATCTGTAGGGGTTGAGCCCAGCCTGGCCCACGGCATTTCTGAAGGTCACCTCATGCAGGTTTGGCGAGCAGGAGGCCACTACCACCCCATTTAGCCCCTTCTCCTTTATGCGCTCTCGAATCATCTTCTGCCCCGGGTCAGAGCACATATACTGGTAATCCTCAGCGTGCACCACTCCCGGGTAGGTGCGGGCCGCCTCCACCGCCGCCTGCACATCCACCGTAGCGGCGATGTTTATCCCACAGTGACAGACAAATACACCTATTCTATCTTCCATAGATTAGCTCACTTGCCTGGTAACGGTTCAGATCGAACCGCAACTCCTTTTCCCTTACCCCTAAGGCGGCTCCCATAATCTGGGTAAAGTAAACCACAGGCATCTGCACGAAATCGGCATACTTATCCTGCACATCCTCTTGCCTGGTCTCCAAGTTGAACTGGCAGAGCGGACAACTGGTAGCAATTAGGTTGGCCCCGTTGTTCCGAGCCATATTCACCATCTTATAGGTCCTCTCCACTACCA
This sequence comes from uncultured Gemmatimonadota bacterium, assembly GCA_964626665.1. Taxonomy (GTDB): domain Bacteria; phylum SM23-81; class DAOVCL01; order DAOVCL01; family DAOVCL01; genus DAOVCL01. Next base: position 145,940 of record CAZVGK010000004.1, read on the forward strand.
GATCCACCTGATCCACCGTCTGATATGCGCCGCAGCACTCGTTCCTGTACGGGAAGTCCACGGCCTCTATGCCCAGAGAAGCAAACAACCTCTCCAGAAGAGTTGGGTTTTCCGGATCGTCAATGGCTATCTCCCGGGGGCGAAGCAGGAGACAACCGTAATAAGGGGCAACCCTTAACTGCCCCAGCGCGGCCTGCACCTTTTGGGAGATGGCCGCAAACCCCACCTCATCCCTGAGCAGCTCCAAGATATGGAGCACCTCCACATCGCCCGTATAATTCTCCTCCCGATCCATAAACTGATTCATCTTCTCACCGGCCTCTTTATCCTCCCGGAAGAAGCTGTTGGCCCTCTTCAATGTGTTATAGCACATTGAGCAGAGGGTGAGAACCCTCGAACCGCCCTCTTCCTTTACCCTAATCAGATTCCTCACTGGGGCCAGCTTATGGATCAGATCATCGGAGGCTAAGGAATAGACCGTGCCACAACAGTTCCACCTCTTTAGCTCGACGAGCTCGACATCGAGCACCCTCAAAGCGGCAATGGCCGACTCCTCGAAGTTCTTCGCCGTGGTCTTTAGCGTGCATCCCGGATAATATAGTATCCTCATCCCTAGGCAGTCCCTTTGCGGAAGTTGCCCACCAAGGCTATCTGGGGTAGCTTAGCCATCTGTTCAGAGGATATCCTCTTGATCTCTACCCGATCGATATTCTTCCGCAGCTGGATCTGCCGCAAGGCCTCCATTATCCTGGCTAAGTCAATTCCCCGAGGGCATCTTACAGAACAGGTAAAGCAGGAGGCACAGATCCAGATTGTCTCCGAGTTGAGGGCATCATTCGATTGGCCGATTTGGAGCAGCCTGATCACCTCATTGGGGAGTATATCCATCTGCCAGACGCTGGGACAGCCCCCCGAACACTTGCCGCACTGATAACAGGCATAGAGGTTCTGCGCGGAAAGCTCGGAGACCCTCTTCATTAAGTTTTCCATTAACCTTTGGCCCCTTTCATCCGGCTAACGCCTCCCAGACCAGGTCCAGGAGATTCATTACCCGCATTTGGTCATCGCTCCTTTTTGCGGCATTTCCCAGGTTGAACTCACAGGTGGGACAAAGGGTGGTCAAAGTGTCCACCCCTAACTCCAGGGCCTGGTTCATCCTTTTGTCGGCCAGTCTCTGCGCCAACTTATCGTCTGTAGCCAACAACCCCCCCCCGCCTCCACAACACTCTGCCTGCTTGCCGTGGGTAGGAAACTCCACAACTTCAACGCCGATCTGCCGCAAGACCTCCCGGGGCTCATCAACCATACCCATCCCCCGGGCCAGGTTGCAGGGGTCATGGTAGGTCACCTTGCGGCCTAACTTCCTGATTTTGCCCTGATAATTGGGCAGTCTCTCGGCAATCTCCTGAAGGACATACCTGGGTTGGAGATCCGGGTAGTTCTTGGAGATGAAGAAGATACAGGTGGTGCAGAGGCAGATGAACTTCTTATAGGGGAACCTGCGGCGAAACTTCTCCTGCTGAGCAGCCAGCTTCTCCTTATCCCCTAATACACCAAAGGGCATACCACAACAGGTCTCATCCACCACCTTGGGCTTAACCCCCAGCTTCTCCAAGATCTCCAAATACCTTTTGGCATCGTCCGTCCTCTGCAGCAGCCTGCACCCTAAGAGGACAGGCACCTCCCCTTCCTGCACCGGAGGGGCAATTGACTCGCCGAAGATATTCCCTGACTGCTCGATCTTGCCTAAAAGGTCCAAATGCTCATCATATTCGTAGCCGGCATTGACCAGGTCGGCCCGGGCCGCGGTGAGTATATCGGGGATCGACACATTGGCGGAGCAACGTTCCACGCAGTCCTGACAGAAGGAACACTGAAATATCTTCTCCGCCACATACTTCGATGGCTCAACCTCACCGGAAAGCAGTCCATAGGCCAAGACGGCCTTCCCCCGGGGGCCATCTGCCTCCCAGCTCAACTGTTTGAATACGGGACAGCCTTCAAAACAGTAGGCACACCTTATACAGACATTCAGCTCATTTTCCCATTGTTTCAGGTATTTAGTTTCCACTGCCTCTCCTTAAGCGAATTTAACCGTCCTCCGGCGGGACTCATTTGACAGGATAACAGGGTTTACACAAAAAACACCGAATGACCTCGAAACCACTGAAAAATCATAATGCACATTCTTCCTTAAAATCTCTTATTGTTTCAGTGATTTTCGGTGTTTAACGAATGTTATTTGTCCTGTTCATCCTGTCTAGCCCGAATTATTCATAGCGGATTGAGGTGATCTCTTGAGATTAGCGGGATCCTATATTGTCGTGTAGGGACAGACCTTCAGGTCTGTCCGTTTCCTCGGACAAGTCTAAAGACTTGTCCCCACGATTCAAGACGTTACTACAAATTTATGAATAGATCGGACTAAGATGGTAATTCTTATATTACGGACTTAACTCCGTTGTTGAAGGAAATCTACCCCTCTACCATATATCGCAGCTTGGTGGCCGTCACCCAGTCATCAGGCGCATCCTGCAATTTGTGGGGGTTGAGGATGTTGTTGGGATCAAGCGCCTTCTTAATCGCCCTCATCACGGGCAAGAGGTCCTTCCTGGCCTTCTTCCAGGATGGGGCCTTGGAAAGAGCGATCCCATGCTCGCCCGAGGTAACCCCTCCTATCTTGTCCACATAGGTATAGAGCTCATCCACCACCTTGCGGGCATCCTCCCACTGGCTCCTCTTGGTTACATCCATCATTATCTTGGTGTGGATGACCCCTGACCCACAATGGCCATAGACGGACATTATCACATTGTGCCGCTGGGCGATCTCGTGAATCTTCCCCGCACATTCGGCCACCTTGGAGTTAGGCACGGCCATATCATCTGCCAAATCGGTGCAGATTATCCCCTCCTGATACCGGGACAAAGAGGCAAAGAGCTTCTTCCTCCCCGTGTATATCTTGGTGCGCTCCTTCTGGTCATAGCTGGTTTCGATCTCAAAGCCATTGTGCTTCTCGGAGATCTCCTTTATCCTCTCAATCTCGTAATCCACCGCCTCCCTCACCTGGCCATCGGCCTCGAAGAGGATGATCGCTGCCACATCGGGCAGGCCCAAGTTCAGGTTCTTGTTCACCGCGGTGATCCCGATGTTGTCCATCAGCTCCAACATCGATGGCAAGGCCCCGCTGGCCATCACCGCCGATACCGTCTCCCCAGCATCCTGCAAACTGTTGAACTTGGCCACCCCTAAGCAGCGCAACCTGGGCAGGGGGACTATCTTCAGCGTAGCCTCCACTACCACTGCCAAGGTTCCCTCCGAGCCCACCATCAACTTCTCCAACTGATAGCCTGAGGTGGATACCCTGGTGTTTGATCCCAGGTTAACCAGGTCCCCATTGGCCAGGACCACCTTCACCCCCAAGAGGGAATCCCTGGTTGCCCCGTATTTTACCGACCGCATACCGCTGGTGTTAGCCCCGATCTCCCCCCCAATCGTGGCGATACGCGAGGAGGCCGGGGCCGGCGGCCAGAAGAAGCCATAGGGCTTGAGCGCCCGATTGAGGTCATCATCGACCACCCCTGGCTCTACCTTGCAGAGCACATCCTGGGGCCTGATCTCTAAAATGCGGTTCATCTGCTTGAAGTCCATAACGATCCCCCCATCTATGGGGACCGTATGGCCGGATGTGCTGGAGCCTGCCCCCCGGGGAATGACGGGGATAAGCTCGGCGTTGGCATATCGCAAAATCCGCTGCACCTCCTCTATCGTCCGCGGCCTGACGACCACCCAGGGGGTGGCCTCATGCACCGAGGCATCTGATCCATAGACATAGAGTTCAGCAGGATTGTCCCTTACATCATCCTCCCCCACTATTCCCTTTAGATTTTTGACGAGTGCCTCTTTCATAAATTCCCCCATTAGTTTTTATTCTAAATTTAGGTTAAAAATAAAGCAAGAATGCCTTCTTGTCAAGAACTATTTTAAATTTTTTTACTAACATTCCGGGGGAACTTTACCCGGATTATCCAGAATTTAGCTCCTTTAACCGGCCTCTATGAGATGTAGATTATGAGGATGTTTTTCTGCACAGGTAAAGAGAAAAAAAGGGGATTCCTGTGATACCGGGTTTCGTTATTAAACATTCTGATTTCATCATTTTATCATCGGTATCGTTATGCTTCCATCCATCAGAAAGAGAACCTTTACCTCGGGACCCTTCTCCTTTATGGCCCGCTCTACTGCCTCCTGGAGCGAATGGAACGGCCTGATGAAGACCGCCTCCATCTCCCGGTCAGCAAGTCCGGTTACCCCCCACATCTGGGCCCAGGTGGCTATCTCCGCCATCTTTGCCGCCTTATGGTAGCCTAACTTATAGCCCTTATCTATCTGCTGCAATGCCTCCTGCGGGGTTTGGCAACTGGATAGCAGGTCAAAAAAGACCCGATCCCCAATGCCTGTCCTGCATTGGGAGACCAGGATGAGGATGCCTCCCTTTTTAAGGGCTAATTTCCCATTGTCCAGGGCCTTCTGGGATTGGTATAAATCCACATCCATGGGATAGGGGGCAACTGAGACAACTATCTCTGCCTTTTCCTCTATCTCCACACAGAACACTTCCTTGGCCTTGGCAATGGCCGCATAAAAGGAGCCATGGATATGCCCGGCAGTGGCCGCATAAATCCTCCTATCCCTATCCATCACTGTTTGAATAGAGAAAATCTCCTTATCCTTAATCGTTTCCAAAGCATCGATCATATCCTCGTGCACCGGGTTTCCCTTGAGGGCGAGGGCTCTGGCCTCCGGCTTGAGGGCATACTTGTGGTTCTGTTCTATTGTCCGATAACTGGCGATACCAGGGAGAAAGGATTTCCTCCCCCCCGTGTAGCCGGCGAAGTAATGGGGCTCCACTGAGCCTATGGGCACAAGCTTATGGGCCTCTACCCCCATCCTGTTCACCCACATCTCGGTGCCGTTTTTCGACTTCCCGATATAGACCATATCCTCGTCCCTCTTCCCCTCATGCACCCAGATCCTCTCCTTGAACTGCTCATAATACCTGCCGAAGATGAATTTGAACTCCTCCTGGGTGGGCCTCCTATGGATTCCTGTGGCTATAATGAACTTAAACTCCTTGCCCTTAATCCGTTCGTAGATAATCTCCAAGATCTTGGCCGTAGGGGTGGGCCTTGTCCCGTCATTGACGATGAACAAAACATCCTTGGCATCGGAGAGAAACTCCGTGAAGCCCTTAGAATCCACCGGGTTCTCAATGGCCTTTACCAGGGTCTCCTCCTCATCCCCTACCATAACCTCATTGGGATAGATAATCCCTGATACATTTCTATCAGGGATTTGAATGAAAATTTTGCCTTTTCCGTAGGGTACTTTGATTTCCATAACAAACATCCTCAATTAAGCAAAAAAAACTAACCTGAAACTTTCATAAACCGCAGCTAAACCCAGCGCGGCAGCAGCAACCAAAAAACCATTGGGTATCGTTACTCGATCCCCCCGACTCCACACTTCTACCCCCGCTAAAGCCGGGTAGAAGTGTAAAGACCGCATTTGTACGACCATCTATTCGTGTAGATTCGTTTATTCGTGTCATTCGTGTTCCAAAGATTCAGTGAAATCCGTGAAATCTGTGTCCCTTGTTTGGTTGCGGCTTTGCCGTGCTATGTGAATCTGTAGTTCTCGCTGGGCTTGCCCATTAGATCTCCCCACCGCTGGTAATCATATCCAGAAGCTTTCTTGGCCTTTCATCCTCAGGGTTATATTTAATGGCCAACTTAAGGCTCTCCACCGCTTTACTCCAATCCCGTGCCCCCCAATAGGCCTCCCCTAAATGGTAATGGGCAGTGGTATGTTCAGGATTTTTCTCGGTTACTTTTTTGAGGTGGGGAATGGCTTCCCGATACTTTCTGCGAGTAAGGTAGATGACCCCCAACCTGTAGTTGGCGATCACCGATTCCGGGCTTACTTGGAGGAATAACTGGTAATTCTGCAGGGCCTCGTCCATCTTTCCCCGGTAAAAATGGACAACCCCCAGCCAATAATGGGCGATGGCAAAATCTGGATCGAGCTCAAGGACCTTCTGCAGCTCCCTCTCCGCATCCCTTAACCTGGCCACCCTGAAGTAGGCGATGGCCAAGGAGTAGTGGGCGTTGGCAAAATCTGGTTTCAGCTCTATGGCCTTCCGGTAACAGGAAATGGCTTCATTCACCTCGCCCAAAAGGTAGAGGATCTCCCCACAGTTGGTGTTGGCATGTGCGTCATTGGGGCGGAGCTCCACGACCTTCTTCCCCTCCTTTAGGGCGAGCTTCATCTTCCCCTTGAGGCGATACTCCATTGACCTCCGCACATAACATTCCGGACAGGGGCTAGCTTGGAGCTCCGTCCCGTCGTAGGGACAATAGACATAATCTTCGGGGAATTCCTTTCCACAGACCTTACAGATCATTTTACCCCCTTCTTCGCACCGAAATGCTCAATGGGTTCACTGGGAAAAACAGCTTACCTAAACCCCGCTCATTTATTTACCAACAGGAAGACGACTTACAGGGATAATGCGCAGAGTTTGTGCCCATTTTCACACAGTCACACTCTTCTTCATCTAAATTAAAAGCGTTTTGGATATTGTCAAGAGCTTTTTTTACAGATGACTAAATTATGTCAGCGATCTAAAGGCTAACTTGTGAAAAAATTCACATTTTCTCCTACTTCTTAAAGGGCGAAATTCTCTTAGCTCTTAACTATGAGCCCTTATCATATGCTGAAACCTTCCATCTTAACCTCAGTCCAGCAGCCCTCTCATTGTAACCGGTGGGGCATTGGACCCTTTCTCTTTGCACGGGAAGATCAACCCCTATAGAGGATCTCAACGAGAAAACTCCAAGTAGCCCTCATCTTAAGCCTCTACCATCACTTACCCCAATGCGTATCTCTTACTTCCTTCCTCATAGATGTTATTGCCGGCGGCATCAATGGCCACAATCAAAGGGAAGGATTCCACTACCATCTCCCTGATGGCCTCTGGCCCCAAATCCTCATAGGCGACCACCTTCACCTTCTTTATACTCCTGGCTATCAATGCCCCGGCCCCTCCGGTGGCCGCAAAATAGACCGCCCCATACTTAACCATAGCCTCTACTACCCCCTTATCGCGTGGACCCTTCCCGATCATTCCCTTCAAACCCAAGGAGAGAAGCTTAGGGGTAAACGAATCCATCCTCCCGCTGGTCGTGGGCCCGGCAGAGCCGATTACCTGGCCCGGTTTGGCCGGGGCCGGCCCCACATAGTAGACCACCTGACCTCGCAGGTCAAAGGGGAGTGGTTCTCCCTTCTCGATAAGCTCCATCAGCCTCTCATGGGCAGTATCCCTTGCCGTGTAAACTATCCCGGAGAGCCTCACCGCATCCCCCGCCCTCAGCTCCCGCACCACCTTCTCCTCCAAGGGTGCCCTCACTTCCTTGTAAGCTTCCATCAGATTACCACCTCTTTGTGTCTGGCCGCATGGCATTGCATATTTATGGCTAAGGGCAGACTGGCGATGTGACAGGGATGGGTCTTTATATGCACAGCTAAGGTGGTTATCCTTCCCCCTAACCCCATCGGGCCTATGCCGGTCCCGTTTATCCTCTGCAAAAGTTCCTCCTCCACCTGGGCATATTCCGGATCAGGGTTCTTCTGGCCAATGGGCAACATTGCCGATTCCTTGGCCAACAGGGCGCACTTCTCGAATGTCCCCCCGATGCCCACCCCCACTATCCCCGGTGGACATGGGTTGCCCCCGGAATTCCTCACCCAGTCCACCACATAATCCTTTATTCCCTCAATCCCATCAGCCGGCTTCATCATCTTCACCGTGGACATATTCTCGCTCCCTCCGCCCTTGGGGGCAAAAGTTATCTTTAACCTCTCCCCGGGAACGATGCGCAGATGAATCACCGCGGGGGTGTTGTCACCAGTATTCACCCGATGGAGGACGGGGTCCCTGTCTATGGATTTCCGCAGGTATCCCTCCCGGTAACCCTGCCTCACCCCCTCATTGATGGCGTCCTCGATATACCCACCTTCTAAGTGCACATCCTGCCCCAACTCGATGAAGAAGACGGCAAATCCCGTATCCTGACAGATGGGCACCCTCTCCTTTTGGGCAATCTGGTCATTCTCGATGATCTGCCTGATCACCTCCTTACCAGCCGGTGATTCCTCCTTTTCCCGGGCCTTCTTCAGGAGCTCCAGCACATCCTGGGGTATGTCGTAGTTGGCCTCCATGCAGAGCCTCTTCACCTCAGCGGTGATCCTCTGCACATCTATCTCTCTCATCCCTCTTCCTCCTTTCCATATCGTTGCTCGTTACTTATGCCCTAATATCCATCACTACTTTAGTGCAACTTCGGGGCATTTACCGGGCTCAAACCGGGTAGAGACCGCAGATCAACAAGATACCACCTTTGGAGATGGGTTGCTATAATAAGTTGCCCAATAAAAAAAAGCAAGAGCTTTTCTCTTGCTTAATGGGTCAAACCGTAGCACTTAAGGCCATTTATTTCTATTTCTTTTCGTGCCCCCTCTCTTATGCCCAGCCCTCATCTCAAGAAGCCCCCCCCCTGAATAACCATTCAGTTCAACATCTACAAGCTAAAAGGCAATCGGTTAAAAGCGAAG
>CAZVGK010000005.1:0-59968 GCA_964626665.1 uncultured Gemmatimonadota bacterium
TCTTTGAAATTATACAGTTAACTCAAATTCAGAGGCAATTTTTAAACAGCCTCTTTTAGATACCCTTTTGTTTAGGAGGAAATCGATAAAGTCCTCGACCTCCTTCTGTAAACTCTGGGGAAGTTGCCTCAATTTTGTTTCCACTGATCTCATAGTTTTCTCCCATAGCTTTTACTGTTCTATCAGCACGCCCTTGCTGGTTAGGTTCTTAAACGACACGACATACCTCACTACTTCGACCTTTTCCTCTGGCTCTAAATTCTCTGCCGGATTCTGGATGATATAGAGTTGTGGGACTTTGGTGGCATTCATCACCGCATACAGGAAATAGTCTTCTTTAAACCTCCTTGCCTTAAACCACTCGTTGGGAGTTAAAGCCACCGGAGCCCTTTCGGCCCTTGCTTTAACCTCGATGTAGCGGACATTGCCCTGCTTATCCCTTGAGCGGATTTCGAATCCCAGTTTTTCGGGGGATATATCTTCTGGTTCTCTTCCCTGTTTTGTCTCATATACCATCGCCACCTGCATACCGATACGCTCTATCTCTTCGCTACTCTGCATCGCCTCCTCTATAGTCTCCTTCGGCTTAACCCTAATAATGCCAATAAAGCGGGGCATACTCATCGTGAGGCTTCCCTCCTTTTGTATCCCCTCTTTCAGTTCCTGCAATGCCCTTTCATACTCCACTTTTCTTGCTTCTTTGTTTCTGATGGCCAGGTCAACATTCTCTCCCTGATCTTTTCGGCCATAGAGTGAAATGAGCTCACCGTCCAGTTTTATTATGAGATATTCCAGCGATTTGACGCCATACTTACGCTTAATCTCGGCCTGTCGGTTACGCTCTTTTATAAGTTCTCTCCTGTATTCTTCAAGTTCTGAAATGACGCTATTAGATGTCCTTTTTTTGAGTGACTCCACATCTGGCAGGATGTCTATCCCGCTTGTTGGGTGCAAGTGGGAAGCTTGCACTGGTTCTCCCTCTGCCAAATCCCAGATAATGTCAGGGGGAATTAGCCTTATCTCTTTACCATCTGTGTAAAAGCCAAAAAGCCTCTTTCCGGCAACATTACCCGTGCCATCTCTAACCTCGCCCTCGTAAAAAAGGATGTATCCATCCAGCATTCCATCGGGATCGGTAAAGCAAGCCCCATTTAGAAGGGAATCTGAAAAGTTGCTCTCTATCCAGCGCATTACAGCCTCGAAGAGGGGATGCCCAAAGGAGACGAATTCGACATCAGGGTTCTTAAAGGCGATTTCCTTATCAAAAGTCGCCTTTGGATACCTTTTTAGCAATTGGCCATAAGATTTCTTGAAGTCATCCTGTTCAGCGATTTTTCGTATATCAAATGGAAGGGATTCTATAGATAGGAATCCATCTTTACGCTCTTTGAATTTTCCTCCTGCTTTAGTAAAGGCCTTTTTAAAAAAGCTTTCCGTATACTCTGGAATGAGTCGGTGTTCCCTGGCCTGTTGATCCATCTCCTTTATACGGGTGTAATCAATGTAACGGGTAGCGAGGCTCTCGCCCAGGTTTTCTTTAACTTTGGCAATATAATCTTCATCTACCTCGATATCAATGTCCTGGAGAATCTCATCGATGTTTCTGGCGTTGGCAGCAGCCTCCATTAGAAGCTGAGAGAGACTTTTGTTATATAACACTTCGCTTAACACATCAAAGACCTTGTCGCTTCCCAGTGCCTGCCTTATCTCCTCCAGTTTCTGGAACAATTTATTAAGGACTCTCCCTTCGCGGGTATCCTCTGCTACGAGGTTAAAAACATAGACCTCTTTCTGTTGACCATAGCGGTGAATCCTCCCCATTCTCTGCTCAAGCCGGTTGGGATTCCAGGGGATGTCATAATTGACCATCAGATGGCAGAATTGCAGGTTGATACCCTCCCCGGCTGCTTCCGTGGCCACTAAGACCTGGGTCTCATTTTTGAATATTCCTTCTGCCTTTACTCTGTCTTCTAATCGCATTCCGCCGTGGATAGTATTGGTTATGTATCCCCAACCTCTGATCTTTTTCTCCAGATATTCCAGGGTATCTCTTGATTCGGTAAAGATGAGGATCTTCTTGTCTTTCTCCTCTGGGTATTTCTGCGTTAGCTCTTTCAAGGATTTCCTGAGTTCATTTAGTTTAATCTCCCTTTCTTCTCGAATGACGCTTTTTGCGCGGTCAATAAGCCCATCAATGGTCTTAATCTCCTTCTCCAGTTCCTCTCTGTTTTCAGCGACGCTCAGGGTCTCCCAGATCTCCTCCTCCCTCCATCTTTCTTCCTCGCTCAGGTCCTCAACTGCATCAAAATCAAAGGTGCCTTCTCCCACCTTACCCTTTTCCTGGACTCCTTTAAGCAAATCCTCGAGCCGCTTTTTCCTTCTTTCCAATGACCTAAGCAAAGCATAAGTGCTTGACGCTAAACGGCGCTGCAGAATCACTAAAGCAAAGGCAACATTTCGTCTCCTGTCTTTTGTCAGGGCCTTGTTATACTGTAGGTTAACATATCTGGACAAGTCATTGTAAAGCTCTTTTTCCCTTGGTGAATCAGCTCCTAAATTGAAGGCAATCGTTTTTACATATCTGGGCAAAAATAACGGTTTACCCTGGAAATCCCTTAAATCCTCTTTGACTCGCCTGATAAATAAAGGATTATCCTTGCTTCGGATAGACTCTTGAAGCATCTCATTTGTGGCAAAGAAGCCCGGTTCAAGGAGATCCAGGAAGAGTCTGAAGTTTTCGGGGTCACCCTTATGTGGAGTTGCCGTGAGGAATAATAGATGTTCGGTTTTACGAGAGAGCATTTCCCCCAACTTATAACGACCTGTTTTTTGGGTTTTGTCCCCGTAACGGTAGGCACTCATCTTGTGTGCCTCATCGACGATAATTAGATCAAAGTGTGTGGCAGAGAGAGATGGTAGAACATCATCTCTCTTGGCAAAATCAATGGAGGTGATGATTTGTTTTTCCCGTAGCCACACATTCTCACCATACAGGGCATCTAAAAGCCCTCTATCAATTAACATAAATTTTTCTTCAAATCTCTCGGCTAATTCCCTCCGCCACTGGTCCTTGAGGTGTCCAGGGGCCACAATCAAGATCCTCCTTGCCAGATTGCGGAGCTTCAACTCTTTGATGATCAACCCGGCCATAATCGTCTTTCCAGCCCCTGGGTCATCGGCAATCAAGAAACGGATTCTGGGAAGCTGTAAAATATAACCATAAACACCCTCAATCTGGTGAGGAAGTGGATCCACTTTTGAGGTATTCATTGCCAGTAAAGAGTCATAAAGAGAGGCAAAGCGATAACGCCTTGTCTCCAGCGCAAGGAACGCTTTCCAGGGCTCTTCCGAAAAGGTAGGTTCCACTTCTGCAACGGAAAGCTGGGTAAACTCCCTGCGAGGAATAATCTGGTCAATATGCTCTCTGGAGATGGTGGTAGCCCCAACGATGTGCACATAATCCCCCATATCCTCGATGAGTTTGATTTCAACCGGCTCTGGCCAGTTGAAGCCTTTGATGATGTTTCCTGGTCTGATACTTTCCGTTTTAAAGCCTTATCTACGGTTTTGGTCTAACGAGGCAATGGTCAACAGAGTTCACTTTTGTCTAAAAGTCACTTTCCTGGTAAGTAATTCTAAGATGCAGTGCCTACAAGGACATCGAAATGAATATAAATAAATTTCTTACCAAAACAAGCTTAATTGATAGATCAATGGATTGACCCATCTGAGAAATAGGTCAATCGGAGGAGGTCGTTTGGTGCATATAGCAAGAATACACATAGAAGACCAAAAATCAAGACCTGTTCATAGCAGTGGGTAGGCCATTTATGGTTATTCTCCTTTTGCCTGGGGCCAGTCTTTTAAGCTGAATCTCAATGCTGGTAGAAGGGAGAAGCTCTCTGATTTTCTCCGCCCATTCTATGAGGGCAATGCCCCGGCCATAGAGGTAATCCTCATAGCCAATTCCCTCCAGATTCTGTCCCCCCCTTATCCGGAAGAGATCGAGATGATAAACCGGAACTCTCCCCTGATAGATGTTTACTAATACAAAGGTGGGAGAGGTTACATATCTTTTTACCCCCAATCCCTTGCAGATCCCCTGGATAAGGGTTGTCTTGCCACTTCCCAACTCTCCTATGAGGGAGATGACATCCCCCTCCTTCAAGCTCCCGCTTATCTTTTTCCCTAAGCTGATTGTCTCCTCGGGAGATTTGGTGATGATGGTTGCTCTCATTGGAGGAAATCAGGAGAGGATAAGCTTGAGGTAGTAGTATTCCAGGGGGGCGATAAAGAGGAGGCTGTCAAACCTGTCCAACACCCCTCCATGCCCGGGGACGAGCGATGAGGCATCCTTTATCCTGGAATCCCTTTTCATAAGTGACTCGAGCACATCCCCTACCTGGCCTCCCACTCCGGCGATTCCCCCGACAACTAGGTAGTGGTTCAAGGGAAGGGAAGGGAGAAAAGGATGGAGGGGAGAGGAGAGAAACCACAAAAGCAGAGAGGCAAAAATCCCTCCCAGAAGCCCTCCAATTGTTCCCTCCCAGGTTTTGTTCGGGCTAATATGAGGGGTGATCTTGTGGCTTCCCCAGGCCAGGCCGGAGAAGTAGGCCCCGGTATCCACGCTCCAGATCACCAGGAAGATGAGGATAAGAGCACTCCCTCCCCAATGGTGAACCTCGGGATTTAACTCCCCTATGGAGAGAAGGTAGGTTGCCAACCATCCTAAATAGAATATACCCAAAAGTGAAGCGGAGATCCTATATAGGGCTCCCTTCACCCCGCGGAAGAGCTCGAATACCAGCAAAGCCAAGAAAAGAATGGTGAAAAGTGAGGATGAGCTTATGCCGGGGCCCAAAAAGGAGTTCCATCCGAAGGAGAGGGAGAGGATGACCACTAGAGCTCTATTGATCCCAATTCCCTTGGCCTCCCACATCCGGCGAAACTCTAAAAGGCCAAAGAGGATGATCAGGTCAACAAGGATGAGAAGCCAAATTCCCCCTAAATAGCAGAGGAGAAGCAGAAAGGGGCCAAGGGTAAAGGCTACCCCCACCCTTTGCTCAATCTTTGTAAATCTCAGCTTGGCCTTGAGGGTAGTCCTATTGGCTGACGGCTCCAAATCTCCTCTCCCTTTCCTGATAGTTCAAGATGGCCTCGTAAAGTTCCCTTCTCCCGAAATCGGGCCAGAGCATCTCGGTAATGTAAAGCTCGGCATAGGCTATCTGCCAGAGAAGGAAATTACTTAGCCTCTGTTCTCCGCTGGTTCTGATCAAAAGATCGGGGTCGGGATAGGGAGCGGTATAGAGATACTGGGAGAGCAGTTCTGGCTGGATCCGCTCAATGGTTAGCCTGCCATCCTTGACCTCTTGGGCGATCATCTTCACCCCATCTGTTATCTCAATACGGGAACCGTAGTTAAGGGCTAAAATAAGGGTTAAGCCACTGTTTTTTGCTGTGAGGTCAATCCCCTCCCGCAGGACTCTTTGGGCCGGCTCGGGGAGCTCCGCGAACCTCCCAATGGTGGTCAACCGCACATTATTCTTATGCAAATCCGCGATCTCCTTCCTCGCCGTTTCCGCAAGAAGACCCATCAGGAATCCAACCTCCTCCTTGGGACGGCGCCAGTTCTCGGAGGAGAAGACATAGAGGGTGAGATACTTGATTCCAATTTCTCCAGCAGCCTCTACTACCCTCCTTACCGCCCTGACCCCCTCCCGGTGGCCGGCCCTGCGGGGGAGGCTTCTCCTTTTGGCCCAGCGGCCATTTCCGTCCATAATTATGGCTATATGCCGGGGAAGGTTGCCTGCGGCTAATATCTTCTCCTTTAACTCTTCGACTTCCATCTATTTTCCTGGCTGAGCAGAGTGAGTTACTACGGGGCCACTAACATGTCATTGCGAGTGCAGCGAAGCAATCTCCAAGGGATTGCTTCATCCCGATTTCATCGGGATTCGCAACGACTTCGTCGGTTTGCTTCGTCGCTTCCGCTCCTCGCAATAACACTTAAAAGGCCAATGTGCAAACTATAATATGGTTTGAGTAATAATTGGGCTTTGTAAAATCGTACTTGCTACAGTTGTCACTGACCAATACGTTCCTGGGGCTCCCACAGTTTTTATTTGATGATGCTTTTCAGTTCTCGGTTGATCTTATTCAGATCAAATGCCTCTGGAACAAAATCATCACCAAGCCATTCCCTGAGCTCATCATGTTCTTTATCGTTGGGGTTCTGAACGGCCTCCAGCACATCGTAATAACCCCAGATTCCACCACAATCCTCGGGAGGACAAGCGTTTTTCCCTTTAATACAGACTGGGTAGTGAACGCCAACTTCCGGTGGCAGGATCTTTTCAATAAGAACCTCGTGCCTCCAATCATCACCAAAATCATAAACATAGGTGAACTTGGTCTTCTCCCCAGCAACAACCTGGCTCAACTTTACCCTTTTGGCGTCCTTCACCTCCAGCCCAAACCCCAAATCGTCCTCAAGCTCACCATAATGGGTTTCACCGATGACAAACTCATAGAGATGGTCACTCTCCCAGCCCATAACCACCTGCAGGATTTGGTGGAGTTTATAAAGCGTAGTATTGCCTTTAACCTGAAATCTCCTCCAGATCCGCGGCTCACTATCCTTGAGGGTCACCTTGATCTGATAGATCGGGTCCTTTGTGGCCTGCTTTGACGATGTCATTGCGTATCCTCCTTGTTTTCATCTCCAAATTTCCCCTTCCACCCTTTGTGTGGATTATCATCCACGGTGAGCCGGGATGTGGGAGACATCTCCTGATGTCGATAGTCGAGGTCTGGAGACCTCTCCCACAATTTCTACAAAAAGACTTCCTCCATCAGGGCAGAATCTCCGACAGCACATTACAACAAATGGCGGAATCATTCGGTCAATTCTCTCTTTTAATAGGAGTAAGAGCTGTCAATCTGCCCCTTCAGGCTCAACCCGATGAAAGGTTCCACTTGTCTTCCCAAAGGCATTACCCCAAGGGAGCCCACCCAGAGGAACGCATACAATGCTGTCCCCCGGGGAATAGCCAAGAGGAGCATAAGATAATTTCAGTGAATCACTCCAGATCTCAAACATGTATTGCTGATAAAGGCTAAATTTTCATTTTAGATTTCTTCCATATAGATTCTGGGGGTGGTATATCTCAGTTTTTTGGGGATCTGACGATGCGTCAGAATATACTGGAATAAGGGTTGTTGAAGGATGTTGCTTACATATTTGTAGGGAATTGGGGAAGTTCCAAAATGTTTCAAGTTTGAAGTTCTTCTGCAGATCAGGGGAGGTTAAATCATTATTCCTCCATTATCTCCTTTTCCTTCAGCCTAATAAGCTCATCTATCCGCTCAACATATTTATCGGTGAGTTCCTGCACTTTCTCCTGCTTTCTGCGGCTGTCATCCTCCGGTAGCTCCCCCTCCTTCTCCGCCTTCTTTAGGGATTCATTGGCTTCCCGGCGGGCATTTCTGATTGCTATCTTTCCTTCTTCGGCCAATCTCTTGACCACCTTCACTAAATTTACCCTTCTCTCCTCGGTCAAGGAGGGGATGGGCAGCCAGATTACCGTCCCATCGTTTGAGGGGGTGAGCCCCAAGTCGGACTTGAGGATGGCCTTCTCTATAACCGGTATGATGCTCTTGTCCCAGGGCTGAATGGCAATGCTGCGGGGGTCGGGGACGCTTAGGCTAGCCACTTGAGTGAGGGGGACTGTAGATTGGTAGTATTCAACGGTTATTCCATCTAAGAGGTTGGTGGTGGCCTTGCCAGTCCTGATGTGGGCTAGTTCCCTTTGCGTGGCCTCTACCGCATTCTTCATCTTCACTTCAGTCTGAGCTAAAACCTCATCCTCCATTTAATCCTCCTTTCCCTCGTGGTTTACCTTGGTCCCTACGCCTTTCCCCCATACTATTCTCTTAAAATCCCCCTTTTGGTTCAGGTTAAAGACGATTATGGGTAGATGATTATCCATACAGAGGGAAACGGCAGTGCTATCCATAACCTTTATCCCCTCTTTGAGGAAGTCGATATAGGAAAGCGATTTGTACCTGGAGGCGTCCTTGTTTTGGTGGGGGTCTGAAGTGTAGATACCGTCCACCTTTGTCCCTTTGAGGAGTACTTCAGCCTGTATTTCAATGGCCCTCAAAGCAGCGGCGGTATCTGTAGTAAAGTAAGGGTTTCCCGTTCCCCCGGAGAAGATAACTACTCTCCCCTTCTCCAAGTGACGTAAGGCCCTTCTTCTTATGTAGGGTTCGGCCACCTGTTCGATCCTTATGGCGGTCATTACCCTCGTGGGAAGGCCTTCTTTCTCTAAGGAATCTTGGAGGGCCAAGGCATTTACCACGGTGGCTAACATACCCATATAATCGGCTGAGACTCTGTCTATGCCCTTATCGCTGGCTGAGACCCCCCGAAATATGTTGCCCCCCCCAATTACCACTCCGATGCTTACTCCAAGTTCCGTTACTTCCTTTATCTGCTTGGCTATTTGAGAGGTGGCCGCCAGGTCAATCCCATACCTCCTCTTTCCCTTTAGTACCTCTCCACTGACCTTTAAAAGGACCCTTTTGTAGACCGGAGCGTGGGGGGGCATTTCTATTCGCCCAACCTAAAGCGAGCGAACCTCCCTATAGAGATGTTTTCCCCTAACTTGGCAATAGATTCATCAAGCAAGTCTTGCACCTTTTTATCCTCATCCTTGATATAGGGCTGTTCTAAGAGGCAAACTTCTTGGTGAAATTTCTCTAGCTTGCCATTAACTATCCTCTCGATAATCTCCTCTTTCTTTCCCTCGTTCAGGGCTTGATTCCGATAAATCTCCTTCTCCTTGTCCACGGCTTCCGGCGCAAGATCCTCCCTTTTGAGGACCAGGGGATTGGAGGCGGCAATCTGCATAGCCAACTCCTTGACCAGGTTCTGGAACTCCTGAGTTCTGGCCACGAAATCGGTCTCACAGTTCACCTCCACCAAGACCCCCAATTTGCTACCCGGATGGATATAGGCCCCCACCATCCCATCTTTTGTCGCCCTTCCCGCTTTCTGAGCTGCCTTGGCCTTCCCCTTTTCCCGCAAATAGGAAATGGCCTTTTCCATATCCCCTTCCGCCTTGGTCAGGGCTTCCTTGCAGTCCATAACCCCTGCCGATGTTCTTTCCCGCAGGGTTCTTACCATATCCGCTGTGATGTTCATCCGGCCTCCTTCTGTTGGGAGGCAACTTTCTCTGGTTCAATCATTGAGGAGGCCCTGTCCTTGGCCTCTATTACGGTGTCAGCGATCATTTTCGTGATCAACTGGATGGACTTTAGGGCGTCGTCATTTCCGGGGATGGGATAGTTGACCGGATCGGGGTCCGTGTTTGTATCTACTATGGCGACAACTGGTAGGCCCAACTTGTTTGCCTCCGCCACAGCGATCCTCTCTTTCTTAGCATCGACCACATACAAAAGGCTGGGTAGCTTATACATCCCCTTGATTCCCCCTAAGTACCGTTCCAACTTCTCCTTTTTTCTCTCCAGCCTGAGGACCTCCTTTTTAGTCAACTTATCGTAGGTCCCATCCTCACTCATCTTCTCCAGATTTAGCAACCTGTCAATGCTTTTCTTTATGGTCTCGAAGTTGGTCAAAGTTCCGCCCAACCACCTCTCCACCATATAGAACATCCCACACCTCTGGGTCTCCCGGCTGACGATCTCCTGGGCCTGCTTTTTGGTTCCCACAAAGAGAACTGAATCCCCTTCAGTTACCGTTTCATATACCTTCTGGCGGGCATCCTTTAGGCATTGCAGGGTCTTCAAAAGGTCGATTATGTAAATGCCGTTCTTGGAAGTGAAGATGTACTTCCTCATCTTTGGATTCCATCTCTGCGTTTGATGGCCAAAATGGACTCCGGCAATGAGAAGCTCTCTTATTTCCGGTTCAACCATTTACTCCTCCATTCTACTTGGGTTTACCCTTTGCCCTCATCATCTCCAAAACAGACTGGAGGAGCTCCTCCAGACCCCTGTTTGGATCAGAGGACATGCGAATTTGATCTTACCTCTTGGAGAATTGGTATCTCTTCCTGGCTTTGGCCAGCCCGTATTTTTTCCGCTCTTTTATCCGGGGATCCCTGGTTAATAGCCCTTCCCGCCGCAAGATGTGTCTGTACTCCTCATTTGCCTTGACCAAGGCCCGGGCGATGGCCAACTTTAGGGCACCAGCCTGGCCAGATGTACCTCCTCCCTTAACCTTTCCTTGGAAGTCAAACGCTCGTATGGTGTTAGTAACCTCTAAGGGGCGCTGAATTTGCCCCACCAGAGTGTCCCTGCCAAAGTACTCTAAGGGGGATTTATCGTTTACTACAATCTCGCCCTTGCCTGGTTGCATCCAGAGCTTGGCCTGGCTCTCCTTCCTTTTTCCCGTCGCGTATATCCGCTCTTTAACTACCAATTTCCCTCCCTCTAAGTTTGAGTTAACTTACCCTCCACAACCGTGAGAATTGTCCTAAATTATGAATGGGAAAATCCCAAATTCCCATGATTGAATCTCTAATTCCTCGGCCAAGAGCTTGCTGCTCAAGGCAACTTTGCCCCAGGCCCTTTTGCACATCCGGTTAATTTAGCTCTAAGGGCTTTGGTTTCTGTGCCTGATGCGGGTGGCGGGTTCCCGGGTAGACATTTAGATGTCTGAAGAGCTTTCTGCCCAACCTGTTGTGAGGAAGCATTCCCCATACGGCTTTCTCCAGCACCCTCTCCGGCCTTCTTCTCAGCAACCGCGCAAAAGGCATAACCTTTAACCCTCCAGGATAGCCGCTATAATGATAGTAAACCTTTTGGGAGGATTTCTTCCCGGTTACCTTGATCTTTTGGGCGTTTATAACCACTATGAAATCCCCCATATCAAGGTGCGGTGAGAAATTGGGTTTGTGTTTCCCGCGTAAAATAGTGGCTATCTGGGAGGAGAGCCGGCCTAAGATCTTGTCCTGGGCATCAACGAGATACCACTTTCTCTCGATTTCGTCTTTTTTCACTGTGTGTGTTTTCATTTTCCCACCCAATTTTTAATTTGTTAGCCTTTAAAATAATTACATCAATCCCCTCTGTCAAGGAAATTCTTCCCCAGCAGGTTTGGTTTGAAAAGGCCCTGGTCGGTAATTATCCCATCTACATACTGATGGGGGGTTATATCGAAGACCGGATTGTAAACAGTTACCCCATTTAAGGTAATCCTCTGGCCAGCGATGTGAGTCACCTCTCTCGCCTCTCTCTCCTCTATCTGAATATCACTTCCTGAGTTAAGGGCCGGATCAATCGTTGAGTATGGGGCAGCTACATAAAAAGGGACACCGTGCTCCTTGGCCAGAATAGCCAGGTTGTAGGTTCCGATCTTATTGGCAAAATCGCCATTGGCGGCGATTCTGTCTGCGCCTACCAACACGATATCGATCATTTTCCCTCTCATCAGGATACCTGCCGTTGAATCACAGACTAAGGTAACATCTACCCCGGCCTGAATGAGTTCCCATACAGTTAGTCTGGCTCCCTGCAGGGCAGGTCTGGTCTCATCGGCATAGACTTTAACCTTTTTGCCCTCACCCAAGGCTGTGTAGATGATCCCCAAGGCGGTTCCAATTCCTGCTGTAGCCAAACTTCCGGCGTTGCAGTGGGTAAGGATTCTGTCTCCATCTTTTATCAGGATTGCTCCATTCTTACCGATTTTTCGGCAGAGATCTTCATCTTCCCTGTAGATGTCCTGGGCTTCCTTTAAGAGGAGCCTCTTTAATTTTTCAGGGAGTTCATTCCGATTGTCCTGCAAGATATTTTTCATCCTCTCCAAGGCCCAGAAGAGATTCCTGGCTGTAGGACGGGTCTGGAGAAGTTCCCTTTCTACCGAGGTGAACTCCCTGAGGAACTCATCGTAAGTTTTGGCTTTTGAGTCGACTATCCCCAAATAAAGGCCAAAGGCTGCTGCCACGCCAATGGCCGGTGCCCCTCTTACCCTCATCTTACTTATGGCTTCGGCCACATCCCGATGATCACTGCATTCAATATAGGTAACCTTATGGGGTAACTTTGTCTGGTCCAGTATCCTCAGCAGATTGGCTTTCCATTCCAGGGTTTTGGGCAACATCTTTTATCTCCTGACCTTAATTCCCGCGATGATTTCTAAAAATCTGCGATCCTCTGTTCTAACAAACAGCGAAGAATACAGCTTC
The DNA here is from genome assembly GCA_964626665.1 of uncultured Gemmatimonadota bacterium. Classification (GTDB taxonomy): domain Bacteria; phylum SM23-81; class DAOVCL01; order DAOVCL01; family DAOVCL01; genus DAOVCL01. The sequence goes on from CAZVGK010000005.1 coordinate 12,210, forward strand.
CAATCTAATCTTTTCTTTGGTTTCAGTCAAACGCTTTTTTAATGGTGGTCTCTACCGCACTTCAGTGCAGGGTAAATCACACTTTTTCTAACTATTTTCAATCTGGTAGTCGCAGACTTCAGTCTGCGTATTGCTGCAGCCGTTGCGCCTACCCTCCTGCAGGAGGGAGGTCTAAATCTCCTTTAGATTTTGAACCTATGGGAAGTTGCTTTGTTTACTGCCGAGCCGTCAGGTGTCCTCACCTGACGGCAAGAGGTGGCAGAACAGGGTTCTGCCACCTCCCCTTCGGAATTTAGTGGGGCTATCCTCTGCAATTCTTGCCTGCAGAGAAAAAAGTCTTGACAGAACAAGCTTGAGCTTCTATCTTCAAGTAAAAGCCCCGATGATGGAAAATCTTGCCTTCCTCGCAAAGCGAAGTGGGGTAGGGGAGAATCGGGAGGTACATAGCGAAGGTTCCTCAGCATCTATTTCAAAGCTGGGGTCTGGAACGACTCCGGTGCGGTCACAAGGCTTTGAAACGGAACAGCTTGGCGGAATTTCCTTGTGACGTCTTATACGGAAGGAAAACCGGAAAGCGGTATTACCTGGAAACCATATAAACAGAACTTAGCTCCCTTCGGTCGCTAACTTCTCCATAGGGTCTCTCGCCCCTCTGGCGCTCCGCAATTCTCCGCTCGCTCGGATCGCTCCGCTGTCACCCTTGAAGGGGGCCTACCCCCTTCAAACAACCCCCAACATTTCGGAATTTTAAGAAATTCCGAAATGTATAGTTAGGCAATCGAAGAAGGATGAGGATATAGAGATGAAATTGAAAGAGGTAGAAGAAAAATACAGAGATGAATGGGTGTTAGCCGAAGTATTGAAAGAGGATGAGTCAGGGGAACCAACAGAGCTAAAGGTAATAGCCCATTCCAAAAATAGAGATGACACCTATGACGCAATGAAAAAGGTAAAAGGTAAATACTCCTACCATTTCTATACAGGAAAGATCCCCAAAGAAGGATATGCGGTTGCATTCTATGTCAAAATTTAGATTTAACACCAAAGCTCCAGTAATTATGCTAACTATCCTATTGGAGGGTGAAGGTAACTCCAAGCAAAAGATAAGGATGGCTCTTGATACAGGGGCAACCTATACCATGATTCCTTGGAAAACTGCTGAAATTTTAGGGTTAGAACCAGAGCTATCCAAAGAGAGAATAGAAATAATTACTGCCAGTGGAGTGGAGAAGGCTCCTTTGGTCACTTTGAAGTCTATAGTTGTTTTGGGGAAGAGGACAGAAGGGGTTGAGGCTGTTGTCCATGACCTTCCGCCAAAAAGCTATGTGGATGGGTTACTCGGAGTAAAATCGTTGGTTGAGCTTAAATTAAAAATAGACTTTAGTGAGGGTATATTGGAGGTATGAGCAAAACATCTTGCCTAACAACGGTTTGCAGCCGACCGCAGGGGCTCTGGCGAAAACAAAAGAGGTAATGGGGGTCAAACCTCTAAATACTAATTGACAATGCCGTTGTCAATTCATTCTATGCAAAACACGCATTGATGCGGGAAGCACTCACGAATAGTGCAGGTTCTGGGTTATTATGCTATTGGACGGTGAGGGAGCTTGGGGTGAGTGTAGCAGCTCTTGTTAAGAAACTAAGGTTTTCCCAGCTTGCGGTAAGCATTCCTGTGAAGTGAAGAGGAGGAGAAAATAGCCAAAGGAAAAGGATTTGAACGTTGGATAAATAGTTTTTTATAATTTTTATGGACGTCTCCCATTTCCTTTGGCGGTGACGCCAAACGATCTCATCTGCTAATCTCTACGACCGAAGACGGGTTTTCGCCGCCACAGTCCGGCGCAAGTCATTTTTAAGCAAGGAGAAATAGATATGGGTGATAAGGGTAAAAAAGATAAAGGCAAAAGGGAACAACAGAAAAAGGCCCAGCTTACTCCAAAGGAAAAACGAAAATTGAAAAAAGAAAAGAAGAATAAATAATTGCCCAGTGGTGTCCGGTGACCTTAAATCAAGCAAGGAAATTGTGCGCCAGTTACTAACCAGTCGTTCAACCGGACGCATCTAAAGCCGCGCCCGGCTGCCAGACGCCCTGGACCGCAAGTATCCTAACGCGCCGAAGGACTGGCGGTGGCAATGGGTGTTCCCTCAGGAGAAACGGTGGAAGAATACAAAGACCGGCGAGGAAGGCCGCCACCATGTCGATGAATCCATTCTGCGGAAGGCCTTCAAGCAGGCCGTAAAGAAGGCGGGTATCGTCAAGCGCGCGAGCTACAATAATTTCCGCCATTCATTTGCTCGAAGGCGGATATGATGTTCGGACCGTTCAGGAACTTCTCGGGCACAAGGACATTAATACAACGATGATCTATACCCATGTTTTGAACCGCGGAGGGAAGGGGGTATGCAGTCCTGTTGACTCCCTGTTATCCAGTTGAGAGCGGAGGTGTTATACGGAAACCATATAAGACCCGTAGATAAATCCATATCTCATTACACCGTTCTGAAACGCAAGGACTTCCGATGCACAAGGCCAGAAATGACACGGGTTCTTATACTGCCAAATCGCCAGATATAAGGTTCATATATGGAAACCATATAAGCGGTAGTTCGCCAGATCTGGTTGCCCGGTCCGAGTGTCAACCAAGCTGCTCTGTGACCAGGGGAACCTCAATACAAGGAGGTTGAGGTGATGGCTGATGAAATTCTTTCCGCCGTGTCGGATCTATCCATCTCACCTACCGGCACCTCTACTGCTATTATCGATAGCATCAAAGTTACAGAGACACTTAGGGAGTTTGCACCGCCTGCTGCCATCAGCACGATACTGGCCGACGCCCTCGCAGTAATGCTGATTGCCTGCGCTGTGCTACTTCTTCATCGCACTGCCTCGGCCACGATGCATTCCCGATTTCTCAGACACATCGAGTACTCCTTTCTTGTGATGATTCTCTTCCGGCTGGGTAGAGTTGTGGTTACTGGTCTGAAATCGCTTCTTGCTTTCCAGTACCTTGGACTAGATCCCTCCAAGACTCTCTCTAGTCACGACGCGGCGATCGTCTGGGTCATGCTCACCAACATCACGAACAACTGGCACGCGATCTCCATGATGGTATCATTCTTGGCCTCTTTCTGGCTCTTCCTGGCCTGGTGGCTTCTCAGGCGATACCCGGCCGAGGGCATACCTCGGGCCCTTTATAGCACGGCCGTAGGTGTTCTCGGTGGACTTGTCGCTCTGGTTGCAGGTATCGCCACGACGACAGGAGCCGACACTCTGTTCCTCCTCGACTTCTTCGACATCGCAGCAAGCGTGACCGTGATTACCCTCGTTGGGTGGGAGCTGAGGAAGCTTGAGCCAAAGCGTGGTCACCCGGCTTTGTCGACAATTGTGTTCCTGTTTTTCATGAGCTGGGCTATTCTCCAGGTCCCTATCCCTTACTTCAGAGACAAGGCAGGGGATGCGTTCTTCCTACTACTTATGTTTGCGAGTTTCGGCTCAATGCTGATGACGGCACTATATACGTCTATTGTCCTAAAGGACCGACCGGAGTACGAGGCTTAGATGGAATAGAGCTTGCTTTGCAGTAACTGGCGAACAAACGGTTGAAGCCGGCGGTCAGCGATGGCCCACTTCGCAGTTTACCCAGCTCTTCAGTCAGCGCCGACCGCGGCTTAACCGCAGAGCGTTGGCTTTAATCAAAAGGGGAATGTAAGATGAAAGAGGGCTCATCAGGAATGGTCACACGATTACTCGACAATAGGAAACTTCTGCTTGAATTGATCATTGCCGCTGTTCTCCTATCCCTGTCAATAAATCTTATTTCGAGTTCTATTCTAGATCTCAAGTGGATATCCCCGCTGTGCGCATTTGTCTTGGCTTCAATACTTGCCGTGATATGCACTACATATTTTGTTGCTCGGCTATTATGGTTTCGCACTCATACGTACACTTTTCGGGGCTTCATAATTTTTCATTCAAAAAAGAATGAAGTAGCAGATACTCCACGGTATGACTATGGGCATGACCTACACAACTATATGCAAGCTGCATTTGCAGAGAATGCGGCCATCAAAAGGATGTGGGACAAGGAACCCGTTGATAAAGGGTTTCACCATGACAAGGAAACTGGGAAGGTATCACACAGGATAGGCAAGGGGCATCAGCTTGTCATTGAAGCGACCGAGTATTACATATTGGAAAATTTGTCGACACATCTAACGGACTATTTCAATCGCCCCGACTTCGACAAGCAAAATCTACATACATTCGCACGCAATGATATCCCAGATGTTCTGTTGTCGAATCGATTCCTCGAACTCTTCTCCAAACCGATGGAAGAGCGTACGTTGTTTTCCGCCGAAGATGGTGCTCCCTCCCACGGAGGTGAAGTTGTTATGGCTATGGGCAATGGCGGTGCTTTCTATAGCCGCTTCGATCTCACACTACCGAAAGGGGCACGCATCTGGAGAAGTAAGTCAAATGCCATAGTCATCGATACAGATAGATTTGCACTGACGATTGATGTAGATTTCGGCGGATTTGGAACGGTAATTCCATACAAGTACCAACGACACATCCTGGGTCTCGATCCTCATGAGTGTCATGATTTCCAGATCAGTGTTAGATTCACTGTGGCATTCAAATTCGCCTCCCTGTTCCTACCGAGTGGATGGGGATATTACCGCTGGATTGAGTCATTTATGGAGTCATTCGAATCGAAGTTCTCGGAAGATAGGCATTTCATGGACATAGGGTGGGAATCTGCTCTGACCCTTATCGAATACCACGAGAAACAAAAGAGCTTGGCAGATGCTAAACGAAGCCAACCAGACGCTGCACTGGACGGGGAATCCGCTGCCGCTTCTTCCCCGCCAGTGAGCTGATCGTTGGATGAACAAGGTGATATCACATACAGATGGCACATCGCTCCTCACGCAGGAACTGATAACCGAGAGGTGATCCAATGGCTGGTCGTCACAAGGGAGATACGAAGGAGTTCAGAGAGCTCACTTTCGCAGAGCAGGCGAAGTCGATCACCGCTTCGATTAACAACCTACAGGCGGCGATCGTGCACCACGTCCATCACTCACCGCGGCGTGAGGCTACGAAAGCCAAGTGCTTGGGACAGGTCCGCCGACTGTTAGATAGGCTTGAACGCTGAATGGCGAGATCGTCCCCGCCACCGTAACATAACGACGATTCGCGGAGGAAGACTATTGGCATCGAAACAGCAGATGACTGGAATGCAAGGTGTCTATCTCGTCGCTGCCCAGCTGTCAAAGCTCGGATTCATTGCATCGCCTACGTCGCGCAGTGCCATCGGAGCAGACATCCTGGCGACGGATCAATCTTGCCGCAGGGCCTATTCGATCCAGGTCAAGACGAACACCGGAGCCCCGACTTTCTGGTTGCTCAACGGTAAGGCCAAGGAGATCGTGTCAGACACGCATGTTTATGTGCTGGTCAACCTCCGATCCGGCCGTGAGGATGATCCCCCAGACTTCTATGTGGTTCCAAGCAGGGTCATAGCGAAGAAACTCGTATATAGTGAGAGCCCGAAGTCCAAGTGGTATTCGTTCAATCTCATAGATGCGGCCCGATACAAGGATATGTGGTCTATTCTCGGGCCGGCGAATTAGGTCTGCGAAGTGTGTCATCCAACTTGGCGTGAACCTGACGGCCCCGCTGGGGCCGCCGGTTACGCTCACGTTAGCCTTTTCCAGCAATAATGGGTGGATTTATATTATGAGAAAACCGCGAATATATGTGGACACTTTAGTGATCGGCGGTTGTTTCGACCCAGAATTCGAAGTATGGTCTAATGGACTAATAGATGACTTCCGAAAGGAAAGATTTCGTTTAGTGCTCTCGGATGTAACGGCAGCGGAGATCGAACGTTCTCCAGAACCTGTTCGAGAACTTCATCAGGAATTGATATCCATTGCAGAACTGTTGCCGGTTACGGAGGAGGCACTCGACGTTTTGGCAGCCTACGAATGCCATGGCATATTGAGCCCTCGTTTCCGCAATGATATGCTTCATATTGCATTGGCTACTGTTGCTGAAGTTGATGTCCTTGTGATCTGGAACTTCAGGCATGTCGTCAGGCTGGATAAAATTCAGAAGTTCAATGGAGTTAATTTTGAACTTGGTTACAAGACTTTGGCGATTTATTCGCCCCGAGAGGTAACTACCTATGAAAGAGAAGATACAGATTAAGGCAGTTGATATGGTACGACGCATCCGTGATGAGCAGGCACAGATGCTCGCAGGAAAATCCAAATCGGAAATCATGGCTTTTTTTAAGAAGGCCGGAGGTGCTGCCCGTCAAGAGGCAAAAATTAGGCAGACCACACAGCTACAATCGCAACAGAAAGGCTAACAACAGGCCGGGTGGCCCACAGCCGTGCTGTGGGATAGTTGCTTGGAGCAATCATTTTTCATGACCAGACTAAAACACCACGATGACTGAGGGACAGCGCGGTCTGTCACGTTCAACTGTTAGTATCGGCTACCGAGTCCGAACCATCCGGGGGCAAAGGAAATCGTCATAAGGGTAGAAAAGATGCACCTTTAATGGTGGACGCGATTGCTCTATGAGTCTCAAGACCCGTGGATGCGTTCCCACAGCAGAGCTGTGGGGCACTGCGGCTCGAGCCGTATGATGGGGAACTATCACGTACGATTCTTAGGGAGGAAGGGAGCCGCAAGGCTCCCACCCTACCTGGCGTTGAAATGAGACTGAACAGACCGAGGAACATAACGTAGTGGAAGGACTGATAGGAGTTGGTTTCCTTATAGGCCTAATAGTTTTGGTCATCCTAGTTGTCGTTGTGGCAATCGTTGGCTGGTTTGTCCTCGCGCACGTCGGTGGACCAGCGCTGATCATTCTAGGTATCTATCTGATCGCCACAGGCGGCATTCTAGGTGGCTTCTTTGGCGGGATCATAGTCATCATCGGATGCGTATGGTGTTTCCTGCTTTGGAAAGGATAGGCCTACCGACTAAACGAGGCTATGAGGCTTACGATTGAACTGGGCCGGGTGGCACACCGCCGTGCTGGGGATAGTTGATTGGAGCAATCACGTTTCATGGCCAGGCTGACACACTACGATGATTTAAGAGTAGCGCGGTGTGTCACGTTCAACTGTTAGTATCGGCTACCGAGTCTGAACCATCCGGGAGCAAAGGAAACCGTCATAAGGGTAGAAAAGATGCACCTTTAATGGTGGACGCGATTGCTCTTTCAGACTCAAGACCGCGTGGCCGCGTTCCAAAAGAAGTTCCACGAGCTTCGGGAGGAGCTCTATGGAGCCGCCCAACAACGGCGTGCACTGGACGCTTCGCGCCGCTGAGCGCGGCCGTCCTGATGCCTCCTTGGGCGTTGGTCGGATGAATCCGCCCCCTACGAAAATCCAATTCGTTGGATTTTTCAGAACTGGAGCGACGGCAGTGGCTTAAGGTAACCTCCCGCAGATTCGGAATCTGCGGGAGGTTTGCGTTGTGGGAAACATCTCCCCTGGGCGGAGCCTCGGGCAAGCCTGATGCCGTTAAAGAGTGTGCTGTCAGGAGTTACCTCCTGACAGCTCTCGAAAGGTCTGGGGCCTCTCCCACAATTCAAGGGAGCTGTTGGTGGCTGATTTATAAATCCTGAGGATCTGCGTCCCCTTGACTGTCCAAAAGTGGAGGCCGAACTTTTGGCTTGACTTTTGGCCTTTGGGTGGTAACTTTGGGTAAATGAAGATACTGGGTTTGGAGACATCCTCCGATCTGGAAGGGGTAGCCATACTTTCCGATGGGAGGATTCTGGTTAATTGTCAGCTAAGGGTGCAAACAGGCCACTCCCAGAGGCTCCTCTCCCTGATAGACCGGTCCCTCTCCCAGGCTGGGTTGGGGCTTAAAGACATCGATTGTCTGGCAGTCTCCCTGGGTCCCGGTTCCTTTACTGGCCTACGCATCGGCCTAGCCACAGCAAAGGGAATCTGTCTGGCCCAGGAGGTTCCTCTGGTGGGGATTCCCACCCTCGATGGTTTGGCTCATAGCGGATCTTTGAGCTCTTTCCCCATCTGTCCTCTCTTGGATGCCCGCCGGGGGGAGGTCTACGCCGCCCTTTACCGCCAGGGAAAGGAGAGCCTGGAGAGGAAATCTCCCTGGTTGGTTTTAGGGATAGGGGAATTGGCTGCCCACATCGAGGAAAGGACGATCTTTTTTGGTGGAGGGGCCAGGGTCTATAAAGAGGAGATAATCGGGGAATTAGGGGAGAAGGCAGTTTTTGCCCCGGAAGGGTGGGATGAACCCTCACCGGTAAATATAGCCCTGCTGGCCAAGGATAGATTTGAGGTGGGGGGGGAAGCTGATTTGGATAGTATCGAACCGCTATATTTAAGGAGGCCTCCGGCCAAGCCCCGTAAGGGATAAGAGTGGAAGTCAGGTTGGTTCAGGAGAAGGATTTGCTGGCGGTGGAGGAGATTGAGAGAAGGTCCTTCACCGGACCCTGGTCCAAGCTTAGCTTTCAACAGTCCTTCTTTGACCCAGCCTGTCTTTTCCTTGTGGCTGAGGAGAGGGGGGAAATCATTGGTTATGCCATCGGTTGGGTGGTATTAGAGGAGCTGCATATTGGGAATTTGGCCGTGCACCCTCAAAAAAGGGGAGAGGGAGTAGGGAAAAGGCTTTTAGCGGAGATCGTCAGCCTAGGGATGGAGAAGGGATGTAAGTTGGTTAGCTTGGAGTTGCGGGGATCCAACCAGGTAGCCTTTAACCTGTATACTCAGGAGGGCTTTAAACCCGTTGGGATAAGGAGAGATTACTATCGGCATCCCAAGGAAGATGCCATAGTAATGATTAAGGAGCTGGGGAATGGAATGGTTTAAGAAGGTCAGGTTGGGCCTGAAGCCCCAAAAGAAGAGGGAGATCCCAGATGGGCTCTGGACGAAGTGTAAATCCTGTGGGGAGATTATCTATAAAAAGGAATTGGAGAAGGACTTCTGGGTCTGTCCCCAATGTGGCTACCACTTCCGCATCTCCAGCCAGAATTATGTCAAGATCCTCTTGGATGAGGGAAGGTTGGAAGAACATGATGCAGATCTCCAACCCAAGGACCCTCTCAACTTTAAGGACTCGAAGAGGTATCCGGATAGGGTAGAGGCAGCTCAGAAGAAGACAAATCTGAAAGAAGCAGCAGTTACCGGCCTGGCCCAGATCGAGCGGATTCAGGTGAGCTTTACCATATTGGAGTTTGGCTTCATCGGGGGGAGTATGGGCTCTGTAGTTGGGGAGAAGGTGGCCAGATCCATTGAGAGAGCGATCCATCGGAAGCTTCCTCTGGTTATCGTCTCTGCCTCTGGAGGGGCAAGGATGCAGGAGGGCATACTCTCTTTGATGCAGATGGCCAAAACCTCTGCCCTTCTCGCCGAGCTGGGTGACCATTCCCTCCCTTACATATCCATTCTTACCAATCCAACCACTGCTGGGGTGATGGCCAGCTTTGCCTCCTTGGGGGACATCATCATTGCTGAGCCCAAGGCCCTCCTTGGTTTCGCTGGCCCCCGGGTGATCAAACAGACCATCGGTGAGGACCTCCCCCCTGGTTTTCAGACCTCCGAGTTCTTCTTAGAGCATGGCTTTGTGGATATAGTTGTCCCTCGCCCGCAACTGAAACGGACCATCGCCCTCTGCCTAAAACATCTCCTCTAAGTTCAAAACATAGGAACTTCCTTTTTTAGACAGGATTGACAGGATGATCGGGATGAATAAAAATCATGTAAATCCCGTTCATTCAGTCAAAAATAGTTCCGTTTAAATGGCTGACGTCATTGGATGATTATCAAACAGCCCTCGATTGGCTTTATGGCCTGCACAGGTTTGGCATCAAGCTGGGCCTCTCCCAAATCTCTGTCTTCTTAAGAAGGTTAGCCAATCCCCACCACAGGTTCAAATCCATTCATATAGCAGGAACAAATGGCAAGGGCTCCACTGCGGCCATAATTGAGTCCATTCTGAGGAAGTCTGGCTATAAGACAGGCCTTTTCACCTCCCCCCATCTGGTGGGCTTTCGGGAGAGGATTAAGGTAGATGGGGAGCTAATTCCCAGGGGAAGGGTGGCCGAATTCGTTAGGGACCAGAGGGGTTACATTGCGGAGAAGGGGGTAACCTTTTTTGAAGCAGCCACCGCACTGGCCTTTCAGCACTTTGCCAGGGAACGGGTGAGTATAGCCGTGGTGGAGACGGGGATGGGAGGGAGGCTTGATGCCACAAATGTTCTCTTTCCTGAGGTTTCGGTAATTACTAACATTTCCCTTGATCATACCCAATACCTTGGTTCTACTCTGGCAAAAATTGCCGGAGAAAAAGCAGCAATTATCAAACGGGGAATTCCCACAATTTGTGGGGTAGGGAAAGGGGAACCACTGGAAGTGATAGAGAAGAGGTGCAAAGGGCAGAATTGTCCCCTTTCGCTTTTGGGAAGGGAAGCAAGGTGGCAAGCTCAGGAGGTATCCTCCCAAGGGAATAAGTTCTCCTTAGAGACCAGGAATCACCGCTATGAGGCTCTGTGGCTCAACCTCTTAGGTAGACACCAGATTATAAATGGGGTCCTGGCCATTATGACCATAGAGGAGCTGGTCAAGAGGGGTTGGGTGGTTAGCGAGTCCGCAATAAGGGAGGGGATAAAAGGGGTAGATTGGCCAGGGAGGTTACAGGTCTGGGAGCAGAATCCCCTTCTCATCCTGGATGTGGCCCATAACCCGGGGGGGACAGAGGTCTTGGTTCAGGCGTTGAGGGAAATATTTCCCGAGAAGCGGAAGAACATCCTTTTGGGGGTGATGGGGGACAAAGACTATCCACAGATGATTGGGAAATTGGAGGAGGTAGCCGATTTTTTTGTCTTCACCCGACCATCAACGGAAAGGGCTGCCTTGCCTCATACCTTGGCCCAGAAGGTGAGGAAAGTAAATTTTCAGATAAGGGAGAATCTACCTCAAGCCATAGGCTGGGCCTTAAACTCCCTTCCATCAGATGGGCTCCTCTGTGTGACCGGTTCCCACTACACGGTGGGGGAGGCGCTTGTTTATCTGATGGCTGGTAATTTCTAAAAAATTCGAGACCCAGAGGTAGTGAGGGTTTTGAAAATTGTTCTGAAACAAGTATGAAACTTCGGGTTCGATAAATCGAACCCCTACAAAGGCTTGAGATGTAAGGGTCGGATTTATCCGACTCGAACAGAGCGAAAATTGGGGGGGAAAGCAAAAATTGTAGGCTGGAATCCGTTGTGACACTGTTTGAAGAGGATAAACCCCCTTCAAGGGTGACAGCGGAGCAATCCAAGTCCCGATGCACATCGGGAAGGGTCGGTGAGGCCCTGGGAGAACTTTGCGAGTGAAAGCGAGCTAAGTTCGGAGGGGATATTCATAGACAAGGACATATTTAAACCCAGATTCGGGTTTGAACCCCCCTTCAGCGAAGTTTTCCTCCTTATAGCTTTCGGGGAGGAAACAGGAGAGCTCCTTGAATCCTCCCTGGAAAGCGACAAGGTTTATCTCCTCCAATAGAATGAGAACCTTCCCTTTGGAGGGGGAGAAGAAGATGATCTCGGAGCTATTTTGCGGATCATAGCGATGGGGCTGGAGGATAAATACCCCACCCTTCCCTTTCCATACCCTCCCTGAGGAGGCAAACTCTCGTATCTTCTCCTCCCTTGCCTGGTAGAATACCCAATTGCCGGGGAGAAGCCCGTGGGAGAAGCGGAGGAACTCAGATGTTTTGACCAAATCCCAAACTTCTCGGACAGAGGTAAGGGTTTTGGGGAAAGGGAGTCCCTCTGGTTTTCTCACCTTGGTTAGTAAACGGGCATAGGTGGAAAGCAAGCGGAAACCCATTCGTTCAATTATTTTGATGCTGGTCCGGTTAATCTCCCCTGTGGAAAGTCCCAAGGAATAAGGCCTTCGGGAGAGGGCTTCCTCCAACTGGAACTTGGCCAATCTCTCGCCAATCCCTTGATGGCGATATTCCTCCCCAACCCGCAATCCCTCTAACCAGAGTTCCCCGGAGGAGAGGGTTGTTGTTTTGGTCATTCCCACGATCCTTCCCGCGGCCTCGGCTACAAAAAGCCCCCCCTCTTTTAGCCAATTGTCTAAGAGCAGGGGGACATAGTCCCATCCTTCCCAGGTGTGGGAGGCAATCCTCAGTATCTCCTCCTTGTCTTGCTGGTGGGCCTCCCGGAATCTCACCATCACAGGCTCTTTCTTTTCCATTTTCCTCCTCGATAAAATGCCCCTAAGCTAATGGCCTCCACCAGGACAGAGAAGCCAATGGCTAACCAAACCCCTTCTATTCCCCAATTCAATTGCTTAGCCGCCAGGAAGGCAAGGGGAATCTTTATCGCCCAGTTGGAGACCAGAGCAGCAATCATTGGCGGGGCGGTTTTCCCTGCCCCTCGCTGGGCCCCACCCCAGGCAATAGTATAGGGCATAGCTAAAAGGGAGAGGGAAATTATCCGCAGATATGAGGTCCCCATTCGTACCACATCCGGGTTGGAGTTAAAGGCATACATCATCTGTGGTGCTCCCAGGAAGTAGAGGGTGGTAACCAATGCCTGCAGCAGCAGGCTGATGCCCACAACCTTCTTGACGACATCTTCGGCCCTATCCGGCCTTTCCGCCCCTAAGTTCTGACCCACCAAGGTCTGCACCGCAGTTCCTAAGCCCAAGAGGTAGATGAAGGGGATGCCTATTACCCTCACGCCAATGCCTAAAGCAGCTATTTCGGCCGTGCCAAAGAAGGCAGCTATCCGAAACATCACCATTCCAGTCAGGGGCCTGGTCACTGCAGCGATGCTGGCCGGAAATCCTATACCCAGTATCTTGCCCAAGAGGGAAAAATGCAAATGGGGAAATCTCAGAAGAAGAACCTGCTTCTTGATTAGAAACCTCAGGTTGAGGGCCGCGCTTAAGATTAAGGAGAGGAGAGTAGCTACCCCTGCCCCGGAGACCCCCCAGCGGGGAAAACCTAACCAGCCAAAGATGAAAAGGGGATCAAGGGCCATATTCGTCAGGCCGGTGAGGAGGTTTATCTTCATCGGTGTCTTTGTATTTCCTAAGCCATAGAGAGTGGTGGAAGCCACAAGCCCCAAATAGAGGAAGGGAACGGCCACCAGGAGCAGCCTGAGATAGGGGAGGCCGAACCCCACCACTATCTCCCCGGCCCCCAACCCTGCAAGGAGGGAGGAACTCCAGCCAAGGCCCGCTGCCAGGATAGGCAAAGCCACCAGCAAGGCCAAAATTAGGGAGTGATCAAGGGCAATGCTTATCTTCTCCCTCTTGCCCGCTCCCGCATACCTGGCGATTATGGCTAAGGTCCCCGCAGAGATGACTTGGCCAAAGGAAGTAATCACGGCGAATAGGGCGCTGGAGAGCGCTGCTCCGGCCACCTGAGAAGCTCCCAACTTACCGATCCAGAAGATATCCACCAGGGTGAGAATAGTAGTGGAGATGGTGCTAATCATTACCGGCCAGCCTACCCCCCAGATGTTTAAGATGGTTGGCCTCTCCAGGTCTATGTAACCTACCCTTTCCATCTCCGCAAGATAACCCCCTTTCCCCTCTCAGTCAAGTGGGGAAGTGGGCTTTAGGAAAGCGGGTCGGGAAAGCCGAGTGGAAACCGCAGATTCACGCAGATGGACGCGGATTTCTACCGCACTTTAGTGCGGGTTAAGGGCCTTTTGCCCCCTTGGATTGGTTGCCCCATCCAGCAAGCCGTCAGAACTCCGTGCTGACGGCGGAGGGTAAAGTGGTAGATAGTATAAACCTCCCGCAGGTTCGGAACCTGCGGGAGGTTACAGGAGCCGGAAAGCGGAATAGAAAAGGTGGCAGAATCGGGATTTTGCTACCTCAGGGTTGTGGTTTCCCCAATTTTTGCCCTGTATTGCCCCTACTCCTTGTGGATGTTATCATCCACAAGGGATGGATCTGGACGCTCCGTTTTTGCCCTGTATTCCCATATCCCATCCTTCTTATCCTCTGGGCAACAAGGGTGATGGTGCCCCACTCCTCCTTTACCCTTCCCTCCACTATGTAAGGCCCCGCATCGATGATGGAAGGGGCATAGAGCTGATACTGGTTGGGAAAGAGGACAACCTCGAAGCAACCACTGGTGTCCTCCATAGAGAGGTATTTCATCGGCCTTCCCCTCTTGGTGGTGATCCGCTTGGCCGAGATGACCCACCCTACCATCCTCACCATTTGATTTACCCTCTTCCCCAACTGGGAGGCGCTGGTTAATCCTGGAGGGTGTTCCCTTAGAAGTTCGAGGGGGTGGGCGCTGACCATATAGCCGAAGGTCTCCAGCTCAATCTGACACAGCCTGGTCAAGGGGTATTCGGGGAGATGGGGGAGCCTTTCCCTTATTCGTTGAGGGGGTGCCTTCCCTGCCCTCAGTCTGGAGAAGGAGAGGAGGAGCTCCCAGAGGAGCTCTGGCTTGGTGGAGCCGAACCCATTCAGAGCCCCACATTTGATCAAGGTCTCCAGCTCTGTTAGGCCAAGCGTAGTCCTCCCTATCAGGTCGCTAAGGGAGGAGAATGGCCTGACTTCCCTGGCCTCCAGTAGGGATTTAGCCGACCCTTGGCTCAGGCCCTTTATGGCCCTCAGGCCTATCCTGAGCCAGTCTCCCCTTCCGGTATAGTCTATTTCGCTGCGGTTTACATCCGGAAGCAGGACATTTAATCCCATTCGCTTGGCCTCCTGGATGTAGGCCCCCGGGGAGTAGAAACCACCCCCATTGGAGAGGACGGCGGCTATAAACTGGGCGGGATAATGGGCCTTGAGCCAGGCCACCCGAAAGGAGAGCTGGGCAAAGGAGGCGCTGTGTGCCTTGCAGAAGGCATAGCCGGCAAAGCTCTTTATCTGTTCCCAGATCCTTTCGGCTACCTGCGGGTCTAAACCCTGATGCTGACAACTGCGCAAGAACTTCCCTTTAACCTCCTTCATCGCCTCTGGGGAGCGGAGTTTCCCGCTTATCGCCCGCCGCAGGAGGTCCGCTTCCCCTAAGCTCATCCCTGCAAGCTCGTGGGCCACCTTAAGCACATCCTCCTGATAGACCATCACCCCATAGGTCTCCCCCAGGAGCTCCTTTAGCTTGGGATGGAGGTAGGTGATTTGTTCCGGGTTGTGGTGCCTGCGGATATACTCGGCCATCATCCCACTCTCGGCCACCCCAGGGCGAATGATGGAACTGGCTGCGGTGAGTCCCTCGAAGCTCTCTACCCTGAGCTTCTGCAAAAGCTGGCGCATCCCCGGAGATTCTATATAGAAGCAGCCCATAGTCTTGCCTTCCCTGATTAACCTCCGGGTGGGCTCATCCTTGAGGACTACTTTTAGATCATTGACCGGGGGTGGGCTCCCCTCCTGCCCCTTTACCTCCTCCACCGTGTCCTTAAACACCCCCAAGGAACGTTGGCTCAAGAGGTCGAGCTTCAAAAGGCCCATATCCTCCACGGAGAACATATCGTATTGGGTGATCACCAAACCCTTGGGGGCCCTTTCCAGGGGAAGGTAGTCGGTGAGGGGGGAGGGGGAGATGACTATTCCCCCACAATGGATGGAGAGATGGCGGGGGAACCCCCTTATCCTCTCCGCCAGGGAAGCTATGCGGCGAAATCCCCCGCTCTCCCAGGGGAGATTTTTGCATTCAGGGGATTTCTCCTTCAAGTGGGAGAGCCTTTCCTCCCCCCAGGAGGGGATACGGGAGGAGAAGGGGGTTATCTCCCCATCGCTTAGGCCAAATGCCTTGGCCACCTCCCTAAAGGCGGCCTTTGGCTTTAGCCGGGAGAAGGTGGAGATCATCGCCACTCGAGAGGCACTGTATTTAGCATATACATAGGCCAGCATCTGATCCCGCTCCTTCCAACTGAAGTCCAAGTCTATATCCGGAGGGGAACTCCTCTGGGGGTTGAGGAACCTCTCAAAGTAGAGGTTGTGCTTCAGGGGGCAGACATCGGTCAACTCCAGGCAGTAGGAGACCAAGCTGTCTGCCGCAGAGCCTCG
The DNA here is from genome assembly GCA_964626665.1 of uncultured Gemmatimonadota bacterium. GTDB lineage: Bacteria > SM23-81 > DAOVCL01 > DAOVCL01 > DAOVCL01 > DAOVCL01. Next base: position 28,242 of record CAZVGK010000005.1, read on the forward strand.
GCCAAGGTAACGGATACCCCGCCTTTTGGCCTCCTGGGTTATATCCCAGGTAATGAGAAAATAGGGGCTCAGGTTCAGCCTTCTGATAATCTTTAGCTCATATCTTAACCTCTCCTCGGCCTCTGGTGATGGAGGATGGTATCTTCTCCTTAGCCCTTCCCAGGCCAGCATAGAGAGGTAGTTGGGGGGATCCTCGCCCGAGGGAAGGGGGAAGGTGGGGTATTTCCACTCCCCTAACTTGAGGTCAACTTGGCAGCCCTCTGCTATGCGCTCCGCATTCTTCAATGCTTGGGGGACCTCCCGGAAGAGCTCCCTCATCTGGTGAGCGGATTTCAGGTAACATTCAGGGCTGACCAGATGGTCTACGGTGGCTATGGTCTTCCTCTCCCCAATGGCCCTGACTAGCCGGTGGATGAGGTGGTCTTGGGGGGAGAGGAAGTGGACATCGTTGGTGGCCACTAAGGGGATGCCCAATCGGGTAGCCAGGTTATAGACCCTCTGGGAGTGCGCCCTGCTTTTGGTCTCCCCGGTGATGATTAGCTCGGCAAAGAGGTTCTCCCTGTGCCGCGGGGAGAGTTCCTGCAGAAGGTTTAGGGAGGAAGTGAGGATGATTATCCCCTCAAGGGCTTCCCCCAAGGCCTGGGGGAGGGAGAACTTTGGATCCAGTCTCCTTTTGCTAATCAGCCCACAGATTTGGGTATATCCCTCCCTGTCCCTGGCTAAGAGCACCACCCGCTGTCCATCTGGGTCAGCAAGCTCCGTCCCCAGGATGGGCTTTATCCCCATGCGGGTGGCCAGTTTGTAGAACTCCACCAGTCCATAGCCACCGTTTCTATCGGTGAGGGCCAGGGCCTTCATCCCTAACTTCTTTGCCCCTTCCAAGAGCTGGGGGATGGTTGCTGCCCCTTGTAGGAAGGAGTAGCCGCTATGGGTGTGCAGATGAACGAACATAGCCTTTAAGTTGACAGCTGTCAGGGATCTGTTTTCAGAGGCCAGGATGAAATTAAGGTAGGGCTCTGGCCTCTACAGTCCATCCTGACTGGGAGGTCCCAAAAATCTCCTTCCCCTTGATGGGGGAGGACTAAGGAGAGGGTGAAAATTAAGTTCCCCAGTGGGTAACCTCCCGCAGGTTGTGAACCTGCGGGAGGTTCTTCTCCATAAGGTGGCAGAATCGGGGTTCTGCCACCTTGCTGACAACCGACAACTGACCTCTGACAACTGTTATCATCTAAGCAATAGGTTACTGGCCCGCAAGAGGGCGGAGTAACCAAACCTGCGCCGTATCCGATCGATGCTTTGATAGAGTCTGACCTTTCTCCCCGGAAAGAGCTCTGGCTGTTTGGGGAGGGCTTCTACCCTTATCTCCAGCTCCCTGATCCTCACCCGCCGGACCCATAGTCTCTGGAGGAGCCCTTTGGCCAGTGGATAGAGCTGGTTCTCTTGGTCCGTGGGGGCAAGCTTGCTGGAGGAGGAAACAGATTGGTTATCGGCATAGACCAAGGTCAAGGTTAAGGCCCTGGCCCAGAGTCCCCTCTGTCTCAGCCGATAAGAGGCCCTTTCCAAGAGGGCACTCAGGTGGGCCTGAGAGAGAAGAGGAGATGTTGGCTTATCCTCCAAAGTAGCCATTTCGCGCAAGATTTCCCTTTTAAAATGAGGCCTCAAAGGCTCCGCATCCCTTCCCTGAGCTTCCCCCTTGATAGCTTCGGCCTTCCTCTCCCCCAATACCTGGGCCAGAAATGGGGTGGGGATGATGTTTATCTCCCCAATGCGGTTTACCCCCAGCTCCTCAAGCCTTTTTATCGCCCCTATTCCTATTTCCCCGAGGTAACCTAAGGGGAGAGGGGAAAGGAACTGGGCCTCCCCGCCGGGGAGAACCTCCAGCATCCCGCCCCTCTTGGCCAGGAGGGTGGCGGCCCTGGCCACAGGCCTGCTTGTGGCCAACCCTAAGGAGAGGGGGAGGGAAGTCTCCCCCTCCACCATTCTCTTCAGTTTCCCTGCCCACCCAAAGGGCTCCCCAAAGAGCCTCTCACATCCGCTGAGATCTAAGAAAAAGTCGTCCACCGAGGCCTGTTCCACGGCCGGGGCCAAGGAGGAGAGAAGCCCATAAAGCTTCTCCGACTCCCCTTGATAAAGGGGGTAGTTGCCAGGGAGAAAAACGGCCCGGGGACAGAGCCTCCTGGCCAGCCAGAGGGGTTGACCAGGCCTTACCCCTGATCTCTGGGTCTCCAATGAGGTGGCCACGACAAACTTTCCCCCAATAACCACAGGCTTGTCCTTCAGGGAGGGATCTTCCCTCTTCTCTACCGAAGCGTAGAAGGAGTCCACATCTAAATGGATGATTCGTCGTGTCATACTTTCCTCACCACTCCGATCACCTTTCCCCCAATCCTCAGCCGGGGGTCATCCCTGGGCAGGAGGATGGGCTGGTAGACCTCATTTTCTGGTTGTAGTCTTATCCTCCTCCCCTCCATGAATATGCGCTTCACCGTGGCCTCCCCATTCAGACTGATCACCCCTATCTCCCCGTTCTCCACCCGGGGTTGGTTTTTCACAATCACCAGGTCGCCATTCAGGATCCCCGCCCCCTTCATACTATCCCCCTTTACCCGGAGGGCGAATATCTCCCCCTTTTCCTGGAAGAGATCGTTCAGGTTGAGGAACTCCTGGAAGTTTTCCTCTGCATAGAGGGTTGAACCCGCGGCTATGGCCCCTAAGAGAGGGATCTGGCTGGAGCCGGGGAATCCCTTGGTTATCTCCATCGCCCTCGATTGGTCCGCTCTCCTCCTTAGATAGCCCTTTCTGCTCAGGGCCTTCAGGTGATCGCTGACCGCATTGGTGGAGGAGATACCGAAATGGGCCCCAATCTCCTTCAGGGTAGGGGGGAAACCCTGCCGGCTTATATATTCGGCGATATACTCCAGGATCTCCGCCTGTCTCTTGGTCAACTTATCCATGGTCACCCCCTTCAAATGTTCAGCACGCAACCTCATCTGACGGCAAGCCCCATCCTTTTGCGCTGATAGGGCTCTGCCCTAAAAAGATTGAAAATCGAAATTGGAAATTCCTGAGCCGTCAGAACCCCGATTCTGACGGCAAAAGGGTTCCTGCTTCCTTTCCCCTAATATACTGAAATAATTTTCAGTAGTCAAGGGGAAAATGTCCCCTTTAATTTTTTTCTTGCTTTTTTGCTCAGAGGGGGTTATGCTTGCGAGAAGAGCGAAGAAGCAAACCCATCAAAGGAGGAGTGATGAGAATTCAAGTGAAGCTTATGCTCACCCTTTTCTCCCTTTTCTTGGCCTTGAATATGGCTTGTGGCAAGGGGGAGAAGAAGGAAGCGGGGAAGAGTGGGGAGGTCGCTAAGAAGCCCGTGGCGGTCGCTGATACAACCAATCCCATTGTGCTGATGAAAACCTCTATGGGGGATATTAAGCTTGAGCTCAATACCCAGAAGGCCCCCAAGACTGTGGCCAATTTCCTTGCCTATGTGCAGGATAGCTTCTATAATGGGACCATATTCCATCGGGTAATTAGCAATTTTATGATTCAGGGGGGTGGCTTTACCCTGGATATGAAGGAGAAGGAGACCAAACCTCCTATTGTTAATGAGGCGGGTAATGGGTTAAAAAACCTGAGAGGCACCATAGCTATGGCCCGCACCTCAGATGTAAACAGTGCCACCTCACAGTTCTTCATCAATGTGGTGGATAATGCCTTTCTTGATCATAAGGATGAGACACCAAGGGGGTTTGGCTACGCCGTCTTTGGCAAGGTGATTGAGGAGATGGATGTGGTGGACAAGATTAAGGCCGTGAAGACAACCACGAAGGGCCATTATAAGGATGTGCCAGTTAAACCCGTGATTATCCAATCAGCGGAAGTTGTTAAGTAGGGGATTGTTGATAATGGTTTAAGAAGAGAAATGGCCCAGCCATCGGCTGGGCCATTCTTGATTTTGAGGAGAGAGGAACGAAATTTTGATCGTCACACTCTGATAGTCATAGTGGAAAGGAGTTCATTTAGCCTTATTTCAGAAGAATCGTCTTCATTGTCTTACTATATTCCCCTGCCTTCAGCCGGCAGAGGTAGATGCCGCTGCCCAATTCCTGGGCATTCCAACGAACCGACCTTATGCCCGCCTTTTGCTTCCCATCAACCAGTGTGGCTACCTTCCGGCCTAAGATGTTGTAAATCTCAATCTTTGCCTGAGAATCTTTGGGTAAGGTATAGCTAATCTCAGTGCTGGAGTTGAAGGGATTGGGATAGTTTTGGGAGAGGATGAATGTCCTCGGGAGGATGTAATTATCCGGTTCCCTAACTCCGCTAACATTGCCCAAGGAATCTGTCTTGATGAGATAGACATCCGCGTGTCCTGCACCATAGGATTCTGTATATCCTGTGATGATGAATCCTCCATCTGAAGTCGGAGATAAGAACCAGCCTTCATCCCCCTCACCGCCGCCATAGGTTTTGGTCCATAAAGTATTGCCTAACGAATCAATCTTCAAGAGGTAAACATCCCAAGAACCTGCACCATAGGACAAAGTTGCTCCCGTGATGATATATCCACCATCAGGAGTCCGGATTACGGAAAGACCGTAATCCGGATAGTTGCCTCCATAAGTTTTTGTCCATAAGGTATCCCCCAGAGAATCTGTCTTGACGAGGTAAACATCACCAGAACCTACACCAGTAGGAATATGTAAACCCTGTGATGATGTATCCCTCATCAGGAGTCCGGATTACGGAAAGACCGTAATCCGGATAGTTGCCTCCATGAGTCTTTGTCCATAAGGTATCCCCCAGAGAATCTGTCTTGACGAGGTAAACATCACCAGAACCTGCACCATAGGAATAAGTGTATCCCGAAACTATGTATCCTCCATCAGAGGTTTGGGCAACAGAGATGCCACAATCTTCATCAGCACCTCCGTAAGTTCTTGTCCAAAGTGTGTCGCCCAAAGGATCCGTCTTCATAAGGTAAACATCACAAGAACCTGCACCATAGGAATAAGTGTATCCTGAAACTATGTATCCTCCATCAGATGTTTGGGCAACAGAGTAGCCACAATCTCCATCAGCACCTCCGTAAGTCCTTACCCAAAGGGTATCCCCCAGAGAATCGGTCTTGATGAGGTAAACATCATAAGAACCTGCACCATAGGACATTGTTCCTCCCGCAATAATGTATCCCCCATCAGAGGTCTGAGCGATGGAGTGGCCAAAATCACGATAAAGATTCCCATAGGTTTTTGTCCAGAGAATATCCCCCAGAGAATCGGTCTTAATGAGATAAACATCAGCAGAGCCTGCACCATAGGAATAAGTGTATCCAGTGACTATATATCCCCCATCTAAGGTTTGAATTGCCGAGTAGCTCTGATCCTCACCAATTCCTCCGTAAGTACGTTCGAAAGTTATCTGAGCAGAGGCTGAAATTAGCGGAAATTGAACAATCACAAAACAGACGGCGAGCAGTTCAGTAATCCTCTTTATTGTGTTCATCTCCCCTCCTTTTCTTAGGCCAAATACAGAATATTGTTCAACTTATTTCAAAAGAATCATCTTTATGGTTTTGCTGTATTCCCCTGCCTTCAGGCGGCAGAGGTAGATGCCACTGCTTAGTCCTTTAGCATCCCAGCGGACCGATCTTGTGCCTGTCTTCTGGTTCCCATCTATTAGAGTAGCCACCTTCTGCCCTAAGATGTTGTAAATGGTTAAGTTGACCTTACTTGCTTTGGGCAAGGAATAGGTGATTTCGGTCAACGGATTGAAAGGGTTGGGGTAATTAGGATACAGCTCATAAGAGGTGGGAAGTTTTGTCTCTCCTCTCTCCTCTATGCCGCTTGTTAGGCTGTCATAAAGCGCCTGGGCCTGATCGGCATTGAACTCCAAATCACTGAGATTCCATCCTCCCAATACGGCAAAGGCTACTCTCTGACCTCCTCCTGGGGAGAGATTGAAGGGTCCTGCCGAGGCCACTACCGACCAGTCGTAGGTCCGGTCGCTAGAGGATTGATACAAGGTTCCATTGAGAAATTGATATTTCACCTCTTCTCTTGTTCCCACATAAACATAGAGAGCGTGGTCGAGGAGACTTAAGTTAGCGGCCACCTTGGGGTAGAGAAGCTTTAATCCCACAATGGGGGTCTCTGGATCATAATACATATAGGCCAGTCTGCGCGTCTCATCTGTTCTTCCATTATTAAACCGTGGTTCAACTAAATCGTAGTCCATAAATTGGCCCACATAAAGACCCTCTATATCACCTGATCCCTGATTGAGGAAGGTATAATCCATAATCACAAAGTCATTGTAAGGAGAGTCGGCCCAGGCCCAACTGTTTTGCATTACAGTCAATCCCTTAGGAAGGGGATGGCCAGAATCATCATACTGCGCCCATCCATCCTGGTTTGAATAGGCCACATCTCCCAGCTTCAACCTTCCATCGGGATCATCAGTGGTGACCCAATCCATATGGGTTGCCCCACCAGATTCGTCATAAAACCTATCCACCAAGTAGTTGGAATCGGTCCCCGCGGCCAAGGCACCATAGAAGAGGTAATTCTCCCCTTCTTTTGGATAGATGAATCCATGCCCACGGTTGAAATTGGAAGTAAAACCAACAGATCCATATCCCGTAACCGTAAAGATGAGGTTGCCCACATTGTGATCTGCACACTCAAATCTGGGCAGGCCTATCCTCAAGGGGAGGACAATGGTATCTCTCATCCCATCTGCGGTCTGAAGATAGAGGGAGATGTTGATCTCGACATCCTCCGGCTGTTGGGCATCGGCCTGGAGGACAAAGGGATGGGATGAATTGTCACCCTTCCTCCAGATGGGGATATTGCCAAAGGAGGAGATAGAGTCCAATATGGTTATATGAGGAGCATCGGCATGGAGGATAGCGGCAACATCTACCGCTTCCTGGGAACCTCTATTCTCCAATGTCAAGTAAAGATTGACAGTTTCTTCTGGTTCAAAGGCCCCATTCCCATTTCCACAAGTGTCCTCAATTGCTGTTCCCTTAACGAAAAGAGAGGGGGAGAAGATCTTGAAATTTAACTCCTCCTCCCAGACATGAGCGTCCTGATCACTAAACTCCAAGGTGAAATTCAAAACCTGTCGGTTGATGCAGACAGGAGCCACCTGAAAGCGGAAGGGATTTTGTCCTGCCAATAGGCTCCCTGCAGGGATGTCTCCAAATGCAGTTAGAGAATCCAAGATCGTAACCATTGGATCATCAGTCAAAAGCTTGCCCCAGACGTCAGTGGCTTCCTCATTTCCTGGATTCTTGGCCATAATCCCCAGTTCAATCCTCTCCCCAGGGTTCACCGTTCCATCTCCATTGCCCCAGCTTCCCCCTAAGGTGTCATCATCAATCTTGTAGTCCTGGCAATAGACAAAAGGGCCCGCAGGAATTACGGTTATTTCTCCTCGGTATGGGAGACGGTTACGGGCCACAACAGTTATCTCCAAAGGATCCGTGGAGAGAGGGGAGAAGATAAGGGAAAGATTACCGGAGGGGTTGGTGTACCCTACCTGGATGAGATTTCCTCCTTGTAGTAGGGTGACCGAGGCGTTGGCTACAGGGCTCTCAGCAGAACTGACCTCCACACTTAAAGTGCAGGGCCTTAGGGGGATAGCCTGTGGATAAGCCACTGTGAGGCTCTCTGGGGTATCTGTCCATACAGGCATTTCCGGGTCCCCTAAGAGGTTGAGCTCATACTGGCACCACCTCATATAGGAATCAGTCTGGGAGATGGGCACCAGCCGACTCTTAGATTCCGCATTTGTCACCCCCAAATTGTAGTGGCCAGTAAAAAGGGAGGCGAAGAATTCAAAGTCATACTGGTCTGAGGGGCCAGCACCTGGGTCACCCGGTATGCCGAAACCGTACCTGGAGTTGCCGATATAGCCTACCCCACCACCTTGGGAGTTGTTGATGAAATGTTCGCCTATGCAATCACTGGAGTCGAAGGCCCCTGAGATGCAACCACCTGAATAGAATATGGACCAGCGGTGTAGGTTGGAAAGTGTATCCATATCCTGATTGACGATTCCCCCTTGACTTCCCATTCTTAAGACATTCCAGTTAGCATGATCGTTGTGGTTTATGATGTTATACCCCTCGTTCATTGCCGCGAGGGCAGTTGCCGGGCTGAGATCGTCATGGTCGTGATCGTCATAAAGTTTAGTTATGATGAAGCGGGAGGGAACCAGGTAACCAATCATATCTTTAGCCTCCCCTCCAGGTGTATAGGGGTTCGGATCATCCCAGAGGGTGCCAGCCAAAAAGAGCATCTTCAACTGGTAATCGATGGGTGGGTCTTTTTCATATTCTAAAACTTTTTTTACAAATGTCTCTGCCTCCTGGAAACTGCTCACTGAGGCCCTACCCACAAAAACATCCGGATACATATCCACTTCATCATCTGGTTCACCATAAATTAGATTTTCATTTTCATCCCAACTACCATCCAGATCGGAATAATACTGGTCGCAGGGTAGGGTATCAGCATACGCCCCGGTGTTTACCCAGGCCTTACGGCAGGGAACAACCTCCACATCACCTCCTAAGAGAACCCAGACCAGCCCCGAATCCTGATAGGCTATGCGCAGATAGTTACGCAATTTCTCCGCAGTGTCATTTCCCCAGTAGTTATCCTTTATCCAGGAGATTGACCTGATAGCTGCTGGTATCCCCTTTTGGGTCTTCCAATCGGCCAATGGTTGAAAAGCAGACCCGAGAGAAGAGGAGGTTACGATCAGATATTCAAAACTCTGAGAAGAAGGAAGGATCTGGGTTGGAGGAGGAGGAAGCTCAGCCGGGTTTATCACCAGACCCCTTACTATTTGGTCATAAAGCTCTTGGACTCTCTCTCCTCTGGTCTTAACCGGAAGGGTAGGCCGAGCCGGGGCAAGCTCTAAAGAGAGTTCTACCTTGGTGTAGAGGATCAAAGAACCTTTGACAGGCTGGTACTGTAAAGGGTAAACAAGCAGGTTGGCCAGCTTATACCCACCCAGGGAGCCACATCCGGTAAGCTCGGCTATCTTCCCCGGGTAAGGTTGAGAGGAGGAGTAAACCGCTGAGTCAGGCTTCACGAACCCTATTGGTCCATGGGAGATTGGTTGGGGAGGCTGCGCGGGATAAATTTTGTATTTGCCAGGAATTGTTTCCTTCTCTGTAGAGATCACTTTAACCGATACTGCCTCCATCTCAGCGGGTATGGAGACGACAATACTGGCCACAGGGAGCTCCGGACATCCTGCTTTATTGATTGCCGGTAGTCCCTTCATCTTCACTTGATCATAACCCAGCTGCTTCTTAAAGGATGTATCTTGGGGAGAAAAGGTTATCGTTTCCCTCAACTCCCCACCGATGGTGGCAGAAGCACACGATAAGACAGCTACTAATACTGCCAGAGTTAACTTTTTCATTTCATCCTCCTTTTGTAGGCAAGATAACCCTTTTATTCCTTCTGTCAAGCCTTTTCATGGGGGATTACGGGCAAGGTCTTCCTCGTATTCGCCTTTCCTCCTGGAAAGAGCTTAAAAGATAGTGCGGTAAATTACACAACCATCGGTAAAATCCGTAGCTCTGGTTTAATTGCCACCCCCCTCGCGCTCCTCTGCGATTATATGTTGAAGGGGCGTTTAGTCACTTGATTTGGTGATTTCCTTTGACAACCCCCGGTTTTATCTCTATAATTGGGGTATGTCGATAAAGAAGAGAGAAGATGTCATCCTCGATTCCATTGCTGATGGGGTTTTCACCGTAGATCTGCAGTGGAGGGTGACCTCATTTAACTTAGCTGCAGAGAGGATAACGGGTATACCTCGTCAGGAGGCCATTGGCAGGCTCTGTAGCGATGTCTTCCGAGCCAACATCTGTGAGGCCGATTGTGCCCTGCGGAGGACGATGGAGACCGGCAAACTAACCTTGGTCAACAAGGCGGTTTATATCGTCAATGCGCGTGGTGAGCGAATCCCTGTGGGGATTTCTACGGCCTTGCTCCGGGACGAGAAGGGGGAAATCATCGGTGGAGTGGAGACCTTCCGTGATCTCAGCTTGGTAGAGGAGTTGCGCAAAGAGTTGGAGGGTCGCCACAGCTTTGCCGATATCCTCAGCCAAAGCCATGAGATGCATGAACTGTTTGACATCCTCCCTGAGGTGGCTCAGAGTGAGAGCACAGTGCTCATCGAAGGGGAAAGTGGCACGGGGAAGGAGCTTGTGGCCAGGGCTATTCATAGTCTAAGTCCCCGCTGCAAAAAACCCTTGATAGTCGTCAACTGTGGGGCCCTTCCCGATACCCTGTTAGAATCAGAGCTTTTTGGCTACAAAGCTGGGGCATTTACCGATGCACGCAGGGACAAACCAGGACGGTTTACCTTGGCTGAAGAAGGCACCATCTTCTTGGATGAGATTGGGGATATATCCGCTGCCCTACAGGTTCGCCTACTCCGCGTGTTGCAAGAGAAGATCTATGAACCCTTAGGGGGCACCCAGCCAGTTAAAGCCAATGTGAGGATTGTCACAGCCACCAACAAAGATCTCTCCGCATTAGTGAAAAAGGGGGAGTTTAGGCAGGACCTCTATTATCGGGTGAATGTGGTTAAACTATCCCTTCCGCCTTTGCGTCAACGTATGGAGGATATCCCTCTTTTAATTGATCACTTCATTACCAGGTTCAATCGCCTCCGCGGCAAAGACATCACTGGAGTTTCCCCTGAGGTGCTGAATATCCTGATGAAGCACGATTTCCCAGGCAATGTAAGGGAACTGGAGAATATCATAGAGCACTCTTTCGTCCTCTGTAGGGGTGGGCTCATTCTCCCCAAACATCTTCCAGATTACCTCCGTCCCCTTCCAGCTAAAACCTCCCCGCAAATGACCCTGAAGGAGCTTGAAGCCCAATTTATTACAGATGCTTTGAGACGGCACGGCTGGAACCGGACGGCCACTGCGGAGGAATTGGGAATGCATAAAACAACCCTCTGGCGGAAGATCAAGCGTCTGGGCATTGAGCTCCCAGAGCAGGTTAAGCCCCAGGCAAGGGGTCAGAGTGAAAGGCCAATGTAAGGATAATTGCAATTACGCATTCTTTTCCCTGCTAAGGTTGCAACTTTGAAACTAAAACCCATAATTCCGAGATGGCCGATCTTCCCTTTCCTTCTGTAATCCTTTGTTTCCTTGGATGTTATGAAATAAGCCTCTCTGCCTTCCGTTTGGCACACTATTTGCATTAATACTTAAATGATGAAGGTAGCGATACCAATCTGGAATTTGAGGATTTCCCCCCTCTTTGACACTGCCCACCAGCTTCTAATTGTGGAGATAGAGAATGGCCAGGAGCTTTCCCGCTCTCAAGTGGAATTAGAGGGCTATTTCCCCCCTTGGCGGGCAAGAAAACTGAGTGAACTGAGGGTTCAGACGCTCATCTGTGGAGGGATCTCCCGGCAATTGGCCGCTATGCTCATTGGCGCGGGGATTACTATAGTGCCCTGGTTGAGCGGCTTTGTCGAGGATGTGTTACAGGCTTATTTGAAGGGGAAACTTCCCGATCCGCGGTTCCTTATGCCCGGATGCCATCCGCGCGGGCGAGGGGGTAGGTTTCGTGGCAGAGAGGGACGATCCTGGTGGTCAGGGGGAGGGAACTTGTGAAGACCTATCTTGACTGTGTCCCCTGTTTCCTTCGTCAGACCTTGGAGGCGGTGCGTATGGTTACCCCTGACCCCCAATTAGGGGAGGATGTCCTCAGGAAGGTTTTAATTTTGATCTCAGAGATGGACTTTAACCAGTCACCTCCCTATATGGGTTGGCAGATTCACAGGCTGGTTCGTCAGGTAAGCAATAACTCCGACCCCTATCGAGAGGTAAAAAACAGGTTTAACAAGTTTGCCCTTGAGCTTTACCCCCAACTGAAGGAAAAGGTTGCAAGCTCGTCTGACCCATTCCAGATAGCGGTGAGATTAGCCATTGCCGGAAACATAATTGACTTTGGGGTCACCGGGGATATCGATTGGCAGGTGGTGAAGGACACCATCGCCGACGCCATTAACGAACCGATTAACCAAGGGGCTTTAAGAAGGCTGCAAGCTAAGGCATTTAGCTCGGAAAACATCCTTTATCTTGCTGATAATGCCGGGGAGATAGTCTTCGATAGGTTGCTTTTGGAGGAGTTGCCTTTAGAGAAGGTCACTTTGGTCCTCAAGGGAAGCCCGGTGATTAATGATGCCACCTTAGAGGATGCTGAGTATGCGGAACTTGATGGTTTAGTGAAGGTTGTGGATAATGGCTCCGATGTGCCGGGGACGATTTTGGCCGATTGTTCTGCGGGTTTTCGCCGCCTCTTTGAGCAAGCCGATTTAGTTATTGCCAAAGGCCAGGGAAACTATGAAACTTTAAGCGAGGAGGCCAGGGAGATATTCTTCCTGCTGAAAGTTAAATGTCCGGTTATCGCCAGAGATATAGGTTGTCAGCCAGGCAGCTTCGTTGTCCTAAAGAAAGGGGCCCGGCCCCATTGAGGATGAAAGATGCCAGGTAGATGAATAGGTTGGACATATATACATGGAACAATGACTATAAGTCGAGGTTTAAACCTTAAGAAAGGAGGTTAAAATGCCAGGTGGAGATAGAACTGGGCCGGCAGGATTTGGCCCAATGACTGGTAGAGCCGCTGGATATTGTGCTGGCTATGGCATGCCCGGTTATACGAACCCCATCTTTGGGCAGGGTTATGGGGGAGGGGCACGAGGTTATGGTGGATGGGGAAGAGGCTATGGCGGATGGGGTGGTGGTGGTTGGGGGCATCGGAACTTGTATTATGCCACTGGGCTTCCTGGGTGGGCCAGGACAGGTTGGGGTTACCCAGCTGGGCAGACAGTTCCCGCCCCAGGGTACGCGCCAGCATACCCTTCCTATGGAGCCCCCCTCAGCCATGAGCAAGAAATCGATACGCTCAAAGGGCAAGCTGAATATTTTGAGGATGCCCTTGATGGGATCAAAAAACGTATCGAGGAGTTGGGAAAGAAGAGGGAAGAGAAGTGAGGTAACTCAGGTGAGGGAGGAGGTTTATCCTCCCTCACCTGACGGCTCTATTCAGGGAGGATAATTAGATGAAAGTTGCAGTGACAGCAGCAGGAACTGACTTAGAAGCCAAAGTTGACCCCAGATTCGGTCGCAGTCCCTATTTTCTCTTTGTGGAGACGGAGACGATGGATTTTGAGGCGGTGGAGAACCCTAATCTTGCACTTGGTGGGGGAGCGGGAATTCAATCTGCTCAGTTTGTGGTTGAAAAGGGAGCCAAGGCGGTGCTTACTGGTAACTGTGGGCCTAACGCCTATCAAACTTTAACTGCCGCCGGGGTTCAGGTGGCAGTGGGAGCCAACAGCTCGGTGCGGGAGGCGGTAGAGAAGTTTAAATCTGGCGGGTTTGAGACTACCTCTGGGCCCAATGTGGAGGACCATTTTGGTGCCGGGGGGGGGTCCTATTCCGGCCATCCTGGGGGAGGATTTGGTCGTGGTATGGGGAGAGGTATGGGGAGAGGTATGGGAAGAGGTATGGGGAGAGGTATGGGGAGAGGTATGGGTTTGGGGGTGATGGCATCAGGGTCTTGGACAGGGGAGGCGCCCACTCAGCCGAGCCAAGGAGATGAGTTGGAAGTGCTGCGCCAAGAGGCCCGGGCTATGGAGGAGGAGAAGAATCGGTTGATGGACCGTATTCACCAATTGGAGACCGGGGAAAAGGTTACCCGTGCCATCGCCAGGATTGACCAAAAAAAGTGCGTGGGCTGTAGGATTTGCGTACCTGCTTGTCCTACTCAGGCCATCCGCATGGAAGGTGAAAAGGCTGTAGTGAATGATGATGGCTGTATATCCTGTGGTCGTTGCGTTGAGGTGTGTCCCACTGCGGCCATAAGTATGAGCTGATCTCAAGCTACTAAAAGAGGAAAGTGAGGTAAAAAATGCCCAGAGGAGATGGAACAGGTCCTTCTGGAGGGGGACCAGGAACTGGTAGGGGGATGGGAATGGGACGTGGGGGGGGACGAGGGAGAATGGGAGGTTATGGATTGGGGCCGAGTGGCACCTGTGTTTGCCCGCAATGTGGGAAGAGGGTGACCCATTCCCAAGGGGTCTCTTGCACCCAGATGAAATGCCCCGCCTGCGGGGCGACGATGACTAGGGCCAGATAGACTGAGATTTGCGTCCCATAGACTCCGCCCGCAGGGCGCTAAGTTCAAAGTATAGGAATTTCCATTTTTAGACAGGATGATCAGGATAAATTAAACTCGTCCACTAATGTTACATCTAAGCGAGTTAGGGGGTGGGAGACATCTCCTGATGCCGATCAAAAGTGTGCTGTCAGGAGTTACCTCTTCCGCCAGGAATCCCGTCGGAACGGGGCTGACAGCTCTTACAATAATAGAGGGGATGAATAAAAATCCGGTAAATCCCGTTATCCTGTCAAAAAAGCCCCGCCGCAGGACGTTAAGTCCCGCACAAAACCTATGCAGATAACTGTTGCCAGTGGCAAAGGGGGGACGGGGAAGACCACCGTGGCCACAAATTTGGCCCTGACTATGGTCAGATCCGGCCAAAAGGCCACCTACATCGATTGTGATGTGGAGGAGCCGAACGGGCACATCTTCCTCAAGCCAAAGATCGACAAAAGTTTTCCTGCCGGGATACCCATTCCGCAGGTTGATATGGAGAAGTGCACTGGTTGTGGGCTCTGTGGTCAAATCTGTCAATACAGCGCGATTGTGGTCATCAAAGAGAAGGTGTTGACCTTTCCGGAACTCTGTAACGGTTGTGGCGGATGCCTGTTGGTCTGTCCCGTGGGAGCCATTAAAGAGGTTCCCCGACAGATAGGGGTAGTGGAGGAGGGAACGGCGGATGGGGTGGGTTTTATCCAGGGCCTTTTGGCGGTTGGTGAGGTTAGGTCAACGCCACTTATCAAAGAGGTGAGGAACTCCTCCTCTTCCGCTGATGGTATAAAGATAGTTGATGCCCCACCGGGAACCTCCTGCCCAGTGATCGAAGCGGTAAAGGGGGTGGACTTTGTCCTCTTGGTTACGGAGCCTACCCCTTTTGGCCTCAATGACCTGCAACTTGCTGTGGGGATGATCAGGGAGCTAAAAATTCCCTTTGGCGTGGTGATCAATCGGGCCGATGTGGGGGATGAGAAGGTAAAGGAGTATTGCCAAACCGAGGGGATTGAGGTCCTCTTAGAGATACCAGATGATCGCCGGGTAGCTGAGGCCTACTCCCGGGGGGAGCTGGCCATCAATGCGCTTCCCGCATACCGATCCCAATTTCGTGGGTTGGTTAAATCCATTGAGGAGAGCCTAAAACGTTCCAATTTCCCCAAATCCCTCCGGCCTTAGTGAGCGGTGGAGGATTTTCCCTTGAACTTCTATGACCGGCTCAAACCCTGGTTGTTCAGCCAGATTGCCGCGGAGCTTAGGTCCGCCTCCCGTATCTTAGATCTGGGCTGTGGGGATTGTAAGCTTGTAGGTTGGCTGGCGGAGACCTATGGGAAGAACACCATCGGGGTAGATATATCCAACTTGGTGTTTCCCGCAGAGGGGAATGGAACGAGATGCGTGCGGGCTGATGCTCAGTCGCTTAATAATTTTCTGGCCAAGGAGACCATAGATGCCGTTGTCCTCTTCTGGTCTTTACATGAGATGGCCCACCCCTTGGCTGTGTTGCAAGAGGCCAAAAGGGTTCTTCGCCCCTTAGGGGAAATCCTGATCGTCGAGTTCCCGCGCGGTTCTTTGGCCCAGAGGTTGTGGAATGAGGCCTACTATTCTATAGGGGAGTTAGCTGATATGCTGAAAAAAGCGGGCTTTTGGAGACCAGAGGTGAAGCCAATTGCGCACCGCCAGCTAACCTGGGCAAAGGGCTTTAAACTCTCGCCTCCTGAGAAGGGCAAGTGAAGGAACTTGTGGTGATCAGCGGCAAGGGAGGTACGGGGAAGACGAGCATAGTGGCCTCCTTTTCTTCCTTGGCGGAGAGGAAGGTTCTGGCTGATTGTGATGTGGATGCCGCAGACCTTTGGCTCATCTTAGAGCCCCATATCCTCCGGCGGGAGCCCTTCTTAGGGGGTAAGAGGGCGCAGGTAATTGAGGAGAAATGCACTTCCTGTGGGAAATGCCAGGAGGTTTGCCGCTTTGATGCGATCAGCTCTACTGCATCACTAGGGGACCAAGGGAAGGAGATCTATAGGGTAGATCCCATTGCCTGTGAGGGATGCGGTGTCTGTGTTTATTTCTGCCCGGAGGAAGCCATCGATTTTCGGGATCAGGTGAACGGCGAGTGGTTCATATCCGAGACCCGCAATGGGCCAATGGTGCATGCTAAGTTGGGCATTGCCGAGGAGAACTCGGGGAAGTTGGTTACCTTGGTGCGGAAGGAGGCCAATCGGCTGGCCGAGGAGAGAGGCTTAGATTTGGTGATCATCGATGGTTCACCAGGCATTGGCTGTCCGGTGATTGCCTCTATTACTGGGGCCAGCCTGGTCTTGGTGGTTACCGAGCCCACCCTCTCTGGTCAACATGACTTGGAGAGGGTCTCCCAGTTAACCGCCCATTTCGGCATCCAGACCGTGGTCTGTATCAATAAGTATGATCTCAATCCAGGGATGGCCGCGCAGATGGAGGGAAGGGCCGAGGAGATGGGCCTGAAGGTTGTCGGCAAGGTGAGATATGACCCCGCGGTAACCAAGGCCCAGATTATGAGGACCAGCGTGGTGGAATACACCGGAGGTAAAGTGGCAGAGGAGATCAAAGCCCTCTGGAGGCATATAGTCTATGCCCTAGGTTGAACTTTTTTAGATAGAGACAAAGCCCACCTCACATTACCTTTTTGTTTGGGGGCGGAAAGGGTCGCAGGAGAGAATTATTTGATAGGCAGAAAAATGAGATGGGAGAACAGGGTGTTGAGGAAAATCAAAGAGGGGGACAGATAGCCAAAGAAAAGTGTGAGCGCTCTGTTGGACGATGTTTTTTATAATTTTATGGACGTCCCCCATTTTCCAAAGAGGGAGTTGAAGTAGAAGTTATCTTTCATGATGAGAAGGAGAGAAACCAATCTTACATTGCCGCCATGAAACAGGAGTCGGAACGGATGGATCGAGGCTTTCAACTTGGCGGTGGGTCATACTACCGTTCACGGGATGAACTCCATAAGAGATAGTGCCTTTATTGATACTAATATTCTCCTCTATGCTTATGACCGTGATGCCGGTGTTAAAGTGCCGTCAGGGCTCTGCCCTGACGGGGAAAGGTTCTACCGCACTTTAGTGCGGGTTGAGGGCCTTCAGGCCCTAAAAAACGGGCTAAAGCTCCAAAGTGGTTACCTCAGTAAAGCCTGGTGGAAACGGACCGAGCCGTCAGAACCCCGATTCTGACGGCAGATAAAGAGGTGGCTAAAAGGAGACAGGGAACCGCAAATTAACGCAGAATTACGCGGATATGTACCGTCAGGGCTCTGCCCCGACGGGCAAGGGTTCTACCGCACTTTAGCGCGGGTTGGGCCCCTTTAGGGCCACTATGGAGTGTGTCAACTCCTGTTGACGCATGCTGTGACAGGAGTCACAGCACTCCAAACGGGCTAAAGCCCAGGAGAGGTTGCCCCAGCTAAAGCCGGGTAGAAGTTGTGGGAGGTATTTCTTGATGCCGATGATTGAGGTCGTAGGCACTCTGACAAATCAGAGGTCGAAGGGGAAGCTCCTAAAAATGGCTTGACGCTTCTGATAAATATGGCTAATTTTGATAAAGAAATGCTCAAAATGAGGATAGCTATTGACTTGAATTTTGTGGACGGTCAATACTTAAATTATGCCAGAGCTTGTGATAGAGAGAATTAGGAAAGCTGTTCTTGAAGGAGAGATAAATATCAGACGTCATGCTCATCGCCGAATGTTTAAGAGGGGGATCCTTTTCGAGGAAGTACGGGAGGTTATTCTTCACGGTGATCTGATAGAGGCTTATCCTAAAGCCAACCCTTTTCCCGCTTATCTTTTTATGGGCCTTGTGAAAGAAGAAGAACCTTTGTATGTTCTCTGCGGTTTTGATGGTGAGACTGTTTATATTATCACTGTCCATTGGTTAGATCCTCAGAAATGGATTGACCCTTGGACAAGGAGGAGGAGATAAAAATGAGATGTTCTTTGTGTGGAGGAGAACTCAAGGAGAAGATCATTAGCTATGAAGTTCACTTCAAAGAAGAACTTTATAGTTTTGAGGATGTGCCAGCTTTAGTTTGTGAGAGCTGTGGTGATATTTCTTTTTCTTCAGCGGTGGCTCAAGAGATGGATCGGATCATCAAAGAGAAAGGGAAGCCTGAGAAGTACCAAAAGGTGCCTGTTTTTTCCCTGCGGAATCTATGTCCTCAGCAAGTAACCTGAAATTTGTGCAAATTGAAGGCCTGACACTAATTAACCTGATGGGGACAGGACTCCAGCCCTGTCCAAGCATGGCTGAACTCCAGCAGGTTCCAAACCTGGGAGCATTCCATCGGCAGGAAAAGAGGAGAAAATCCTTGACAAGTGAGGTGTGACTCACTATTTTTAAGTGTTCTCAAGAAGGGCTTCTAATGACGAAAATACCTTACCATTTAGATAATACAGGATTGGGTGAGGGAGAGTCGGGAAACGAGAACAAGAGCTCTTCAGCATTTATTTCAAAGCTAGAGACCAATAGAAAGGAACAACCGATCTGCTAAGGTGTCCGCTTGAAGGCAGGTCGGTTTTCGTTTTGGGTTACATCTGGAGGTTCAGTGCCGTCAGGGTTCTGCCCGGAACTTTTCTACCGCACTTTAGTGCAGGGTAAATATCCCTTTTCGGACTTTCTCCGATTTGGTAGCCGCAGACTTCAGTCTGCGTATTCCCGCCTCCCAGAAACGAGGTGGCAGAACCCTGATCCACCGAGCCGTCGGAACCCCGATTCTGACGGCAAAGAGGTAAATCAGGTGGCAGAAGAGAGCTTCTGTCACCTTTCAGTTTAAGGAGAGTTACCCCCAGCTAAGGCCGGATAGAAGGGTGGAGTGTGGGAGGCATCTCCCCTGGGCGGAGCCTCGGGCAAGCCCGATGCCGATAAAAAGTGTGCTGTCAGGAGTTACCTCTTCCGCCAGGAATCCCGTCGGAACGGGGCTGACAGCTCTTGAATGAACTTATAGGAACAGGGGTTAGCTCTGTCCGTAAAGGCTCCATTTGGAGCCATAGAAAATGGGAAGTGTCCCTATTTTCCCAAGAAGCGAGGTGGCAGAATCCCGATTCTGCCACCTCATTTCATCCAGCTCAGCACAGGGAAGGGTCCGATAAACTGGTTTCCCCTCAAGATTATAAAATGCTGTAAAAAAAAATTTACAGTTCATATCCCCCTACGAAACAACGAATTACCAACCCAACCCTCTAAAATTGTCGAAGCAACTTACATTTTGAGACCTCACCACAGTTTCACAAGAAGGGACATTTCTCTAAATTTCCTTAAATCTCAACAGCTTACATTTTTTCAGATCAGGTTGGCACAAAAATTGCCCTCATTAAATAATGAAAGGCATCCTTTTAAAAGAAGCCATCACAAGGATGATAGGCACTATTGTAACAGATCAATCTGAAAATCGCCGGTTTTCGTGAGGCCGAAAAGCCCCACCGCTTGCGGTGGGGATAAGTCTCACGAGGCGATTTTCTTTATAATCAAAATTGAAACAGACCTTTAAAAAAGGAAGGAAAGAATGGTCAAAAGATTGATTTTTTTCTTTATCTTGGTTCTTTTCTTAGTATCGTCGGTATCAGCCGAGAGAGTTTTGGTTTCTCAGAGTGCCAAGAAAAGGATTTCTAAGGAAACGATAACTGATTTTAAAATTTCTACGGAATCTTTTGTTAATAAGGCAGAGAAAGATCTCCAAATTAAAGTTGAGCCTCTCTGGATTATCAATGGTTTTGCGGCTGATTTGACAGAAACCCAGATTCAATTTCTCGAAGAGAACTATGCCGTTCAAATTGAAGAAGATGAAGTAGTCCACTTGCTCAAAGAAGATACAAATAAAGCAATTTATTTGTCGACTTCAGAAAAAATTGTATCTGACCCTATTCCTCAATGGAATATCCGGATGGTTCGCGCTCCGAAATGTTGGGAAATGGGATATAAAGGGCAAGGAATCGTTGTTGGAAATATTGATACAGGAGTATATCCTTGGCATGAAGTATTTGGGGACCGTTTTACTGGTGTTTGGTACGATGCAGTAAATCATCGCACAGACCCATATGACGACCATGGGCATGGAACCCATACAATGGGAATTCTTTGTGGAACTCTTGGATTTGGGGTTGCTCCGGAAGCCACATTTATTGCTTTAAAGGCTTTTGATGCTTATGGTGCCGGCTATAGTTCAGATATTCTGGAGTGTTACCAAGTTATTGTTGACCTTTATGGAACTGCGAATTTCCCGGATGTAATTAATAATTCTTGGGGATGTGTAAATCAAGTAGAAACTTGTTATTGGGACGCTTTAGAACTTCTAAGAGAACTTGGATGCATTAATGTCTTTGCAATTGGGAATACTGGACCAGGTAGACAATCAACAAATTCTCCTGGAAATTATCCTCAGGTGATCGCGGCAGGCGCGGTAACTTCGGATACGCTTATTTGCAACTTTTCTTCAAGAGGACCAGCTCCCTGTGTTGATCCCTGGAATATTCCGGAACTCTGGCCTGATCCAGAATGGTATTTATACAAACCTGACCTTTCGGCCCCGGGATTTGAAGTGTGGTCAGCCTTACCTGATAATAATTTTCGATCTTGGTCTGGAACATCAATGGCTTGTCCTCATGTGGCTGGGGCGGCGGCGATTTTGCTATCACAATGCGATACATTATCTTTCTATACCGTCTGGAAAAAACTGACAGATGCAGCGATTCCACAAGGGGAAAAGCCGAATCATAATTATGGATGGGGATTCTTGGATATTTATGCCGCTTTAGACGATACGACTGGACCAGAACAAGATCTTGAAATCAAATCAATTGTCGACGTTCCTAACGATTCTGGAAAACAGGTCGAAATCACCTGGTATGCTTCTAAGCGGGACCCCGGGAAAGTTATTGATTATTCGATTTATCGGAAAATAGACGCCCGGGGTAGCGGAATAAAGGATTGGCCTCCTGGAGAGTGGGAGTTCATTGAAACAGTTCCTGCCTGGGGCGAATCAAGTTATGTGGCTATTGCCCCGACTATTGAGGATTCCTTGATGACCTATTTCTTTATTCGAGCTGGAACAGACAGTACTATAGTCTACTATGATTCCGAAGTTGATAGTGGATTTTCCTGTATAGGACCACCTGAACAGGACCTTGAGATTAAGTCAATTACTGACGTTCCCAATGACTACGGAAAGCAAGTCAAAATTGTCTGGTATGCTTCTAAATGGGATATAGGAAGAGTTATTAATTATTCGATTTATCGGAAAATAGACGCTCGGGGTAGCGGAATAAAAGATTGGCCTCCTGGAGAGTGGGAGTTCATTGAAACAGTTCCTGCCTGGGGCGAATCAAGTTATGTGGCTATTGCCCCGACTATTGAGGATTCCTTGATGACCTATTTCTTTATTCGAGCTGGAACAAGAGATACTGTGGTTTACTATGATTCCGAAGTCGATAGTGGATTCTCTGTTTGTAATCGTATAAAAATAGCCTTTTCTGTCTATAATCGTACAGGAATAGAATCTCAGGAAGAAAAGCTAAAATTCGCAGCTTATCCAAATCCTTTTAACGCAGAAGTGAAATTTACCCTTGAAAAGGGCCTGATAGAGATTTTTGACATCAGCGGACGGAAAGTTGACACTGTTACAAAATCTGTCTGGAATGCTTCAAGATTCGCCAGCGGAATATACTTTGCGCGATACAGAAACCAGGTAATTAGGTTGCTTCTGATTAAGTAGGAGGTCTGACCTCCGTAATCAAAGCTTCTAATGACGAAAAACCTTGCCTTTCTAAAAAAACAAGATAGGGTGGGCGAGAATCGGGAGGCAAAAAGCGATAGCTCTTCAGCATTTATTTCAAAGCTGGAGACCAATAGAAAGGAACAACCGATCTGCTAAGGTGTCCGCTTGAAGGCAGGTCGGTTTTCGTTTTGGGTTACATCTGGAGGTTCAGTGCCGTCAGGGTTCTGCCCGGAACTTTTCTACCGCACTTTAGTGCAGGGTAAATATCCCTTTTCGGACTTTCTCCGATTTGGTAGCCGCAGACTTCAGTCTGCGTATTCCCGCCTCCCAGAAACGAGGTGGCAGAACCCTGATCCACCGAGCCGTCGGAACCCCGATTCTGACGGCAAAGAGGTAAATCAGGTGGCAGAAGAGAGCTTCTGTCACCTTTCAGTTTAAGGAGAGTTACCCCCAGCTAAGGCCGGATAGAAGGGTGGAGTGTGGGAGGCATCTCCCCTGGGCGGAGCCTCGGGCAAGCCCGATGCCGATAAAAAGTGTGCTGTCAGGAGTTACCTCTTCCGCCAGGAATCCCGTCGGAACGGGGCTGACAGCTCTTGAATGAACTTATAGGAACAGGGGTTAGCTCTGTCCGTAAAGGCTCCATTTGGAGCCATAGAAAATGGGAAGTGTCCCTATTTTCTATTTTCCAAGGGAGTCTGAAAGCCTGTCCCTACGAGCTATCATAAGATTCCAAATTCAACGAGTTGTGTGAACTCCTTATGTGAAAATTCGGATTAACGGACCTCTGGTAGTTCCGTGAGATTCCGTGGTGAACTGTTACTTAATGGGTCAGAAGTTGTTGACCAGTCTGAGGTGGAGCTTGGCCTGGCCTAAGCTGGCTTCCCTTCCCCAACCTATGTCCAGTCCGATAACCCCTCGTTGGGAGCCAATGAAGAGGCCGAAGCCATAGCCCCACATCCTTCCTGTGTGATTTCCCTCCCCTTGCGGAAAGCTGAAGTATCCGTAGTCAAAGAAGGGGTAGAATCGCGATAGCCTTCCCAAAAGAAACCTATATTCTAAGTTCAACCAAGCAACCAAAGATCCATAACCTGCTTCCTCTGTATAGCTCCTGATCGAGTTCCCCCCTCCAATGGGGAACTGGTCGGAGAGGGGAATTGTGGCTTGATCCCCCTTTATTTGGGCGAGATGGAGCCTTAAATTTAAGGCCTGCTCCGAAAAGAGGGGAAGGGATGGTTCCATGTCTGTTATTATCCTGGTGTTCCACCCCTTGTGCAGGCCTGCTCCCCCAGATCGGTAATCCCTCCTCCATCCATACTCGAGGGAGGTGCGGTAGAGTACCCCCTTGCGGGGGTTGAGGGGATGGTCCCTGGTATCTATAGAGAGCTGAGTTCCCAGGCTATATCTGCGCATACTTCCAGATGAATCATCCCAGATTACCCTCTCCCAACGGGTCTCCCCCCCCAATCCCACCTTTCCCCCTATTGGGGTAGTCAGTTTTAGGGAGGCGGAAAATTGGTTGAACTGACCCCTCTTCTCCCTCTCTTTTACCTCTCCCCCTAAGGAGAAGGGGAGGTTGCGAAAAAATGGCTCCTGGTAGCCGAATTCTATCATCGAATCCCCTAAATTTAACCTCTGCCATCTGAGCTTTGCCTTTCTCCCCATTCCGCTGATATTCCCCAGGGAGAGGAGAAGATAACCGCTCAATCCCCCCTGGGGGGATGCCGCATATCCGATGACGCCCTCTGCCTGGTTGTTCGGTTTCTCCTCCACCTGCAGGATAACCTCTCCCCTCTGGGGTTCGTCTAAGACCCTAAGCTGGGGTCTCCCCACCTTCGTGAATAGCTCGGTTCTCTCCAGCCTGGCCTGGGCCAGGTTGAGCCTTCTCTGATCGAAGTATCCCTTGGGCCTTATTCCGCTTAACCTTTTGATAAATGAACCCCTCGTTTTGCTGTTGCCCTCGACTTCCAACCCCTCTATTCTTACCCTTGGTCCCTCCATTATGTGCAGCCAAAGGTTGACCTTGTTCTTCTCCATATCCCAGTTGGAGAGGCTTACCTCGCAGAAGGGGAATCCGCTGTTCTCATAAAGTTCTATTATCCTCTCTATATCGCTGCTGATCATCCCTTGATTGAACCCCCTTCCCGGCCTGGCCTCGAGCAGAGGGGAGAGGTCTCGCGCGGTGAAGAAACCATTCCCTATGAATTGGACCCTGCCCACGAGGGCAGGGTTCCCCTCAGCAATGTTTAGGCTAAGAATCCCGTCGGCTTCCACCCTTAGGTTGACCTGCGCCGAAAGGTAACCCCTTAACTTATACTGGGCCATGACCCTCTCCACCCCAGCAGCTATCTCCTCAGGGCTGTAGTTTCCCCCCTTCCTCAGGGAGAGTGCTCTTTTAACCTCTTTGGGGGAGATGGCCCTTTCACCCTTCACCTGGACCCCCCTTATCTCCATCCCCCCTAAGGGGTAGGAGAGGAAAAGGGAGATGAGCAAGGGAAGGGGGAGATTACCGATAAGGCGAGCTAATTTCATAGTCTTGGCGGTTTTTTTAAACCTGGGAAATCACTGATATGCATTGTAATTTATTTTGTTTCGGTGTTTCCCTGCATAATATAAAAGCCAGAGACAAAAGTCTGCGGTCCCTCGCCACCTGAAGGTTGCGGTTACCATTGCGCTATGTAGTTTAATTCCCTCTCCCCTTGGGGGAGAGGGTTAGAGTGAGGGGGAAGATAAGTATAATTTCACCCTCTCCTTAGTCCTCCCCCATCAAGGGGGAGGGAAGTGATCCTGCTTATCTGCGTTCATCTGCGTCCCATGAAGTGGCACCGAAGGTGCGTTGGATTCAAAATAGGGCCCTTACCTCCATTCTTCCCTGGCGCCTCCATCCCCAGAGGGGATCATATTTGGTCCGGTAGTTTAACTCAGCAGTGAGTAGGTTGCTTAGCTTGTAGCTGAAGGTGGCAGTCCAATGTATGGTGTCCCCAGGCTTTTCCCCGGCAGCCATTGCCCAGCTCAGGGTTGCCCCTGGGGGCGATGGAGTAACCTGCTCCCAGCCGAACTCCAGCGCGATCTTTCCCCTTTGGCGAAAGGACCTGGTGACCTTAGGAGAGAGGGAGAGCATCCTGGCCTTTACCTGGGAGGTGGAGTTGTAATCCCACTCATACCCTCCGCTCAGGGAGATTATCAGAGCCTGATTCAACCGCAGGGAACTTTCGCTCCCCAACCGGTATAGGTGGACATTATACTGGCTAAGCCCCCCCATCTCTCTTCTCTTCCTGCCAGCGGAGAAACTCAATTTGAGGCTTAAATCAGGCGATAGTTTATAGAGCAGGGTTACCCTTTTATCCTCCTCAGATTCTTCCTCCATTCCCCCGCCGAATCTCCCATCCAGGAGCTTGTGGAGGGAGTATCTCAGAGTCAGGGACCCCTGAGGGGAGTAAGGGAAAAGGCTTACCTCCTCCTGTAGGGAGATCTTTCCATACTCCCCTTGACAACCGCTGGAGGGAAGAACTCTCCTCCCCTCCTTTACCTCCTCCTCCCACCTAAGCTGGGTTTGAGATCTGAGGTAGGGTTTGGGTTCGGCAGTTAGCGCCAGATCCCCCTCTAAACGGGAGGAGGGGTGTGCTTCCCCTATCTCCTCGGTGACCATCAGGTAATCCCCCTCCTCATCAGGTATCCAGTTCTCTCCCTCTTTTCTATAATCCCCTTCTCCCTCTCCCACCTGGAGATAGGTCTTCACCAGATTGGAGGAGTAAATGCTATTGGCCTGGTAGTGAATTTTCCCCTCCCATCCTGGTCGGTGATACCCCAGCTCTATTCTGGCCAGATCCTGGCTGGTCCCCGGGCCTCTTCTGCGGGAATAAGTGAGGTGGCCATCCCAGTCTCTCCATTCCGTAAGTCCTATCTGGGTTTGCCAGGTGTGGGAGATCCCCGGGATCTCGCTGGGATACTGGGAGGTATAAACAGCCCTCTCCACCAGATTAGCGGAGAGGAAGAGGAGGCCCCAACCTTGACAGGAGAGGGAGGCCCTTTTCTCTTCGGTGTGGAAATCTTTATCTTCCCTTTTCCCCCGATCCCGCATGTAACCCAGTCCCACAGTGGCCTTCCCCAGGGAGAGGTTTCCCTGGGTCTCGTCCCTGGTTGCCTTGCCCCCCTGTAGGGAATGGGGGCCCGTGGTGTGGGCCTGACGTAGGTGATAACTAAGCGAGAGGACCTTAAAACCCTGGAACTTTCCCCCATAGCTTTTTCTCAGGGAGCTTAACCCCTGCTTGGTGTAAAGCTTGCCAGTCCCCGAGAAGAGGGTCAAGCCACGCAGGGGGGAGAGGTTAGCGGATAGATTCCAGGTTCTCAGCAGGCGGTCTTGGGGGTGTGGATCCAGTCCCCAGCCGCTTCGATAGTCCCTCTCCTCTCCCCCTCTCAGGGGAGAGAAGTTCGGTTGCCGATCCTCGTAGTCTCCCTTCAGGCTTAACCAGGGAAGCGTAAACCTTCCCAGGGATTGGTGGTGTAGCCCCAATCTCCCGGAGAGTGCTAGGGCCCTTCCCAGGTTATCTTCGTCATTGGTAGGGGAGAAGAGGTTACGGTCCTCCCTGCTGAGGGCAACCTCCCCGCTTAGGTTGATCAGGGAATCTGGTTGCGCCGTAAAGCCCCAATTGGAGTAAAGATGGGATTGGGGGAGGGGGAGGAAGATCCTCGGGGAGTAGTTACCATCTCCGGGATAGACATAGCGATAATGCCCTTCCTCAGTCCTGATGTAGCTTCCCTTGCCCGGGCCCACCCAGGAAAAGCTAACCTGATGGGACCCAGAATCTGCCCCTACCCAGAGGAAGTAGCGGTTGCTCAGGGAGTCAAATAGTTGGGTATAGTCTCCCTTTCCCTCCCCTAAAAATTTGGCCCCATCAATCCAAGCGGAGTCCGGGTTGTCACCGGCCTTCCTCAGGACCTCCTTCTCCCTTTCTCCCAGGGAGAAGCTCAGGGGGTCTTGCCGATCATCCGCTTCCTTTAGCAGGGAGGAGAAGAGCCTTAACTTCTTCTCCCAGTTCCAACTGCCCTGGCCGATGTAGAAACTCCTCTGATAATCCCTGAGGGCGTATTGGAATTCCACGACGATTACCGATGTGGAGCCGATTATCCTCTGGGGGGTAAAGCTGAGGGATGCCTCCTGATAGTCTATGGTGTAGTCCCGATCGTCTCCCCTTTTGAGGGGAATTCCATTTAGCCAGACCCTCTCTGTCCCAGCTAAAACGGAGATCTGTCCCTCTTTGCTCTGGCCATGTAGTTTATAGGGGCCCTGTTTTCCCTCTTCCCCCAAGAAGCGGTTGACCGTGAATTTCCCCCTGGATATGGCCCCGGCCAGGAGAAAATGGCCTGAGGTCAGGTTGGCGCTTGCCTTTATCCCCTGCAGTTTCCTTTCAGGAGAGGAGAATCTTCCCTTGTCCCCCGGAAGGTCGAAGTCACCTAAGGAGGCGGAGAGAGAGGGGCCCCGCACCTCCACAAGAAGACGATCAAGAGCGGACAGGTTCTGGGTTGTTCCGGAAGATTGGAAAGGGAGGCTCTCATCGGAGAGAATGGCCGTTACGGTCACATCTGGGGTAAGTTGGCCGGTAATGTTTAACCTAAGTGATTGGTTGAAGGTTAGATCCCGCTCGGTTCCCATACTTACCCGGAGGGATTTGCTTCCCCTTACCTGTAAGGAGAGGGGAGAGGGGAGAGGCTCATCAACCCTGAGCTCTTTTATCTTGGGCGGTGAGGAACCCTTTCTCACCAACTCCCTATGGAAATAACGATGTTTTAAGGTAAGGGGGAGCCTTTCATACTCCACCCTGATGATTTCCCCTTGAGGGATAGGGCTAAAAAATTGAATTTCCCCTCTCCCATAGTCAATGGTGTAATCCTTCTTTCTTAGCTTTGGTTCACCGCCCACAGAGATATGTTCCGTTCCCTTGAGGAGGAATCCATCCGGAAGCCGATAGGGGCCCTTTGTCCCGTCCCCTTTGAGCCAGACTGACCTATACCTTAAGGAGAAGGTTTGGGTATAAGGTTGGGCCTTTGCTGCAATGCAGAGAATTACGGAAAGGAAGGAAATAAGGATTGACCTTCTCAATTTAAGCCTACTGAGCGATCTGATACACAGCTAACTTGGCCTCAGATTGGTCCACTACCCAGAGCTTTTTGTTGGAGGGGGAAACCTTCAGTTTTCCTGGAGGGAAGGGAAGGGGGAACCTGTCCATAAGTTCTCCTTGAGGGGAGAAGAGGAAGATGGCCTGGGAGGATCGGTCTGCCACCCAAACATTCCCGGCCTCATCTATGGCCACCCCCACGGGCACAATAAGGATTCCCTCTCCACTGGTTCCCAGGAGGGTGCCCGCGAAGTCCCAGGTTAAAAGCTTTCCCGTTCCGTCCGTAACCCAGATTTTTGCCTGGGGATCAACGGCAATGTCCGTGGGCTTCAGGAGGATGCCGCAGGGTGGATAAAAATGTTTAAATTTACCCTCCGAGGAGAGGAGAAATAACCCATCCTGGTGGGAGTCTATCACGAATATTCTCCCGCTTCTGTCCAAGGCCAGACCACAGGGGAAGCTCAAAGGGGAATCCCCTTCAGAACCCTTTCCTATGGAGAAGAGGAATCCTAAATCCCTGTTAAAAACCTGGACCTCTTGGTTGAGGCCATCGAGGAGATAGAACTTTAAATCCTCGCCAAAGGAGAGATCCACCGGATGAGATAGCTTTCCCTCGGTGTAGGCTTCCTTCTCGGCCAAAAGCGTCCCTGAGGGACTGAACTCCTTTACCCGATTATCGCCGCCATCGGCAACCCATAAGTTGCCCCAGGGATCAAAGGTCAACCCCAAAGGCCGTTTTAAACTTTCCCCTCCGATAAAGTGGATGAACTTTAACCTCCCTGGCTCTTTCTGCTTGGCTGGAGAACCCCATCTTATATTCGTTCCCGCACAGCCGGAGAGGAGAAGGAGACCCCAGAGGCAAAGATTTAAAATTTTGCAAGGCATTGTTTATATGCCGACCGCCGTCGGCAGGATAAAGGAAAATTGAGAATTATGAATGAAGAATTAAGAATTATACTGATTTTGCATTTAAGATTTTTCCTGTATTTCATTCTTAATTCTACATTCTCCATTTTACATTTCCCCCTGCAAGCGGGAACGTTTCAATTCTTCTTTGTTTTAAGGGATGGTCTTCCCTTACTAAGGGGTTTCCGCCCCCTAAGTTTAGTCTCTTAGCAATATTCCAAAGAATTAGGCTAAAACAAGAAAATATAAAATATCAGCAGGGTTTCACACATCCAACTTGAGAATTGTAAAATTAATTAGTTACAAAGCTTTTTGCTGAAAGCTATTGGATACTTTCGTGAGCCAGAACTATCAGTTCATAATCCCATTTATCATAATAGATGTTCCCGTTTTTCCATGCAACTTCTCCTCGCTGGTTGTCTATGTTGTCTGACCTGTAATATTTTTTGGGTGGAGTGAATTCTGATGAAATTTCTGTGTTTGCGATCAATCTGAAATGGTCCATGTTTCCGAAGTAGAACTTGTGGTATTTCTCTATTGATCTTCTGTGTCCGCCGAAGGATGGATCTGCGTGAAGCCATCCGTACGGTTCTATATAAAACTGACTCCAGTCGTGTGGACTCGGTTTAATTGGGTTTAAGTACCATCCTGATTGCCATCTAGCTGGGACTCCGCTGATTCTGCATAGAGTTATGAAGAGTAATGCTTGAACTCCGCAATCTCCTCTGAGGTTTCGTGCTGCATAATCACTTATGCAGTCTATTGTTGAGTATTCCGGGACGAGTGCGTATCTGATATGTTCTGTTATCCACTTGTAGATGAGCCATGCTTTGAGGTATGGATTGGTTTCATCGTTAACTATCTCTTTTGCGAGTTTTCTTAAGTATGGTGTGAAGACTATGTGAGGTAACTGTTCTGAAGTATATTTTTCACATAATCCTTTTTGGCTGTATTGTCGGTTTACCTTCGCTGGATTAACTTCCTGATATGATGCATACACCGTATATTCATATTCAATTCGGAATTCGAGTTCTCTACCTCTTACAGCCTTATCTTCAAAATAGATTGTGCGTTGAAGGCTGTTTTCAGGGGCTAAAACGTAATTTTCTGGCATTGTGGAGATAAGCTTAACCTCTGGTTGCAACGGGTCTTTGCGTGGAAGGGGCATCCAAACTTTCAAGTTTTCACCCTCTGGAATTGCATCGGGTTTTATTTTCAGTTTCATTAGAACCCTGTTTCTAACTGGTTCTATGTATCTTTTTGCAGAATCTTTTCCCTTCTTAATAACGGTGTCAACATGTTTGTTGACAAGTTTTGTGGTTTCCTCGTGTCTCTTATCTTGTTGCCTAAATCTTTTCTTTGCTTCTTTATTATCCCTCAACAGGTTTGGCAAGAAATTTTTGAAAATTTTCGTTTCTCCTTCTATTTCTCTGTATTCTATAAAGCCATCTTTCATCCATCTTTCAAAATCTTCTTGAGTTATGTCCGGAATCTGGGTTTTGAGGGATTCAAAAGTTTCTTCCTGATTTAAAGTGTAATCCTTTTTTATCCTTTCAATTCTCTCAGGTTCCCATTCAAGTCTAGATTTCAGTAGAGTTGGAAATCTCTTGTTTTCGGTTAATATCTTGTTTACTAAATTGATTGCTTCCTTGAGGTATCCTTTCTCCTCTAAAGATCGAACTTTTTCAGGCAAACCTGCAACCAAAAACTCAAAGTCTAAGCTCATAGTTCTTGTGTGGTGTAACATTTTCCTCCATTGGTAGTTCATTCTCAATTCTACATTTCCCGCTGCAAGCGGGACAGCTTCAATCCCTGTTTTAGTGGGAAGGAGAATTGAGAATTATGAATGAAGAATTAAGAATTATGTTGATTTTGAAGTTTTCACTATGGATGTCAAGATGCTTATCAGTTCTTCTGAATCTTTAAGCAGAGAAGTCATCTCCTCTGCAGGTATCAATTCTGTGTCTCTAATGAGTCTCAGCCAGTAATTACTTTCCCTTGCCTCCTTCAAAGCGGTGGTCATTTTATAGGTGAAGTCGCTTTTACTAAAGGCGCCAATGGCCTCCTCAACATTTGCTCCAATAGATGTTCCCGAGTCAAGGAGTTGTCCACCAACTCTATAACCAACCACTCCTTTGGGTAGTTTCAACACAAACTTAATGATCTTCAGAGCAAACTCATATGATTTTTGTTTGATAATATTTTCCTTCATTGGCAGTTCATTTTTAATTCTACATTCTCAATTCTTAATTTCCCGCTGCAAGCGGGACAGCTTCAATCCTTGTTTTAATGGATGTTCCTCTCTCACCTGGAAGAGAATTGAGAATTATGAATTGAGAATTATGAATTGAGAATTAAGAATTATGTTGATTGAGTTTGATGGTTTTTCCTGTAGTTCATTTTTAATTCTACATTCTCAATTCTTAATTTCCCGCGCAGCGGGATAGCTTCAATCCTTGTTTTAATGGATGTTCCTTACTCACCAGAAAGAGAATTGAGAATTATGAATTGAGAATTAAGAATTATGTTGATTGAGTTTGATGGTTTTTCCTGTAGTTCATTTTTAATTCTACATTCTCAATTCTTAATTTCCCGCGCAGCGGGATAGCTTCAATCCTTGTTTTAATGGATGTTCCTTACTCACCAGAAAGAGAATTGAGAATTATGAATTGAGAATTAAGAATTATGTTGATTGAGTTTGATGGTTTTTCCTGTAGTTCATTTTTAATTCTACATTCTCAATTCTTAATTTCCCGC
>CAZVGK010000005.1:60068-120674 GCA_964626665.1 uncultured Gemmatimonadota bacterium
TGGTTTTTCCTGTAGTTCATTTTTAATTCTACATTCTCAATTCTTAATTTCCCGCGCAGCGGGATAGCTTCAATCCTTGTTTTAATGGATGTTCCTTACTCACCAGAAAGAGAATTGAGAATTATGAATTGAGAATTAAGAATTATGTTGATTGAGTTTGATGGTTTTTCCTGTAGTTCATTTTTAATTCTACATTCTCAATTCTTAATTTCCCGCTGCAAGCGGGACAGTTTCAATCCTTGTTTTAATGGATGTTCCTCACGCACCCTCCTGTTATTTCTACAACTTTCTCCGGATTCCTCACGTTTCAATCCTTGTTTTAATGGATGTTCCTCACGCACAGGAAAGAAAATTGAGAATTATGAATTGAGAATTATGTGACGCTTAGCTTACTTAATGGTTTTCCCTGGCAGTTCATTTTTAATTCTACATTCTTAATTCTTAATTTCCCGCTGCAAGCGGGACAGCTTCAATCCTTGTTTTAATGGATGTTCCTCACGCACTTTCCCGCAAAAATCTAGGCCCCTTACTGCGTTATATGGATGTTTCAATCCTTGTTTTAATGGATGTTCCTCACGCACCTCTACCTCTTTTCATCTGGTAGAGAATACCTTTGTTTCAATCCTTGTTTTAATGGATGTTCCTCACGCACCTTGTCTCTGCTCTTAGAGACCGTGTCATCCCAAATATCCGTTTCAATCCTTGTTTTAATGGATGTTCCTCACGCACATCAACATTGATGAAGGCAAGAATAGCACCTTGGGCATGTTTCAATCCTTGTTTTAATGGATGTTCCTCACGCACATCAACATTGATGAAGGCAAGAATAGCACCTTGGGCATGTTTCAATCCTTGTTTTAATGGATGTTCCTCACGCACTATTGAGAAACTGGTTATGAAGTTGAAAGTTGATGGTGTTTCAATCCTTGTTTTAATGGATGTTCCTCACGCACACCTCTAAAAAACCTAACCCACAGGTCAAGGAATTTCTGTTTCAATCCTTGTTTTAATGGATGTTCCTCACGCACTTGTGGCTTTCTACGGCAAGAATAATGCTACCGATTTATGTTTCAATCCTTGTTTTAATGGATGTTCCTCACGCACTCCCTCTCTTCCACGGGATGGGATCATATTCCTTACGAAGTGTTTCAATCCTTGTTTTAATGGATGTTCCTCACGCACCTGACGGAATCCACATTTGGTGGGCACGGCGAAACAAGGTTTCAATCCTTGTTTTAATGGATGTTCCTCACGCACTTTAAGGATGGCATTTCAGTAGGGATTACCGATGAAGTTTCAATCCTTGTTTTAATGGATGTTCCTCACGCACCTTCACTGGGATGACATCTTGGGCCGACATTACCCAGTTTCAATCCTTGTTTTAATGGATGTTCCTCACGCACTTTATTGGGCGCACTGTGATGATTTGGCCCTAATTTAGTTTCAATCCTTGTTTTAATGGATGTTCCTCACGCACTTATTGAAAGTAAAGGGAAATAGCCTATGCTTGCTAAAGTGTTTCAATCCTTGTTTTAATGGATGTTCCTCACGCACCTCAAGCGGCCTACAACACAGTGCTTGATTGTCGGTTTCAATCCTTGTTTTAATGGATGTTCCTCACGCACCCGTGGGGGTGGGGATTCTCGGCTGCAGATTTCGTGGTTTCAATCCTTGTTTTAATGGATGTTCCTCACGCACTCTTCATCGATGAGCCCACACAAAAGACTAACCAACGTTTCAATCCTTGTTTTAATGGATGTTCCTCACGCACCACATTGCCCCCAACGAGCCAGCAGGTAAGGTTGTAGGGTTTCAATCCTTGTTTTAATGGATGTTCCTCACGCACGTCAATATGGTCAAGGATGTATTTCACCTTACAGGGTTTCAATCCTTGTTTTAATGGATGTTCCTCACGCACCTGCGATAATAATATGCTTTTGATCTGTCCTCGAAATAGTTTCAATCCTTGTTTTAATGGATGTTCCTCACGCACAATATTAGAGCTGGAGAGACAGATAGAGGTTTTACGGGTTTCAATCCTTGTTTTAATGGATGTTCCTCACGCACAGCTTTTTCGCTGTAACTTCAAAAAATATAGGGACTTGATTCACCTTTCTCAACAGGTTAAATGGCCAATTTTCTGGGTCAAATGGGCCCAAATTACCCCCCTTTTGACTTCCCTTTACATATAATCTACCAATGTAACTGATAACAATCCAAGTAGTTAACATTTCTCTGGCTTCAAACACAGATATTTTTGTAACAGCAGTCTATACATTTCGCTCTGTTT
Source organism: uncultured Gemmatimonadota bacterium (assembly GCA_964626665.1). GTDB lineage: Bacteria > SM23-81 > DAOVCL01 > DAOVCL01 > DAOVCL01 > DAOVCL01. The sequence goes on from CAZVGK010000005.1 coordinate 62,359, forward strand.
CTGGTCTTCTTCGGATAATATCCATTTTGCACTATTTTTAATATTTCCTCAACTACCCTCAGGGCATTATCAAAATCAGAGGATTTGAACACAACTTCCCGCAAGAGGTTATTAGAGCGGACATAGACTAAGAATCCTTTTTCTACTGACTTCCCATAATTCTCCTGAATTAGCAGAGCCTCTAAGGTCAACTGCGTCCTATGGGTTTTGAAAACATAGGGCCTATATTCAGCGAACTTATACTCTAATGGAGCCATTGTCCCATCAGAGAGGGATAGAACCTCATCTACTATTCCTCGGATTTTATGTTTAGGACTGGAGAGGTATACAGAAATTTCCTTGTCAATACATCCAATTTTCTTTCGCACATACTCCCGGTTAACCCTCGTTTTCCTTTCATGCACCTCTCTGCCTATAAGCACCTTGTAACGCAATTCTTGGTGTTCCGGAATCATCAGCACCTGCTCAAAGTAGATAAACCTTGGGCAGAAAAGATACTCTATAACCTCAGTTGGTGTGACAGAAACATTATTCATAAGGAAAAGTGATGAGCAAGGAGCAATGAGTAATGTGCAATGAGCGAAGAGTAGTGAGTTTAGGCTAATCTAGGTTCTGGATAAACGGCTAAATTAATTCCCTTCTCACTCCTTGTCTTTTACACCTCCCTTCCGAGATCGAATTAAACCAGAAAGCATTCGGCTGACCTCTGCTAAGTTCCCATTGAGTACCTCAAACTTTTTCTCATCAAAATAACCAAGCCGGCGACAGATCTCAAATTGTGTATCCAACTCACTCACCGAACCTCTGGCAATAATCCAGAACTGCATCTTCTCCTTTGATGATCTTCGGGCACATCCCTCTGCGATATTACTCGGAATGGAAACCACGGCCCTTTGTATCTGTGAAATGAGGTTGTACTGCTCACTTTTTGGAAAGGTCTTCAGTGTCTTATAGACGTTTACAACCAGATCAACACTTTTTTGCCATATCACCAACCTTCGATGTGGCCTTTCCTCTGCTATTTGCCTACCCACAATTCTTTTTCCTTCGCTCATCACTCCTTGCTCCTTGCTCCTTGCTCATTATTCTTCCCTCTTCGCTCATAGAAACAGCGCCTTCACCTCGTCTGTTACCAACTTTTTGTCAAAGGCCTGGCCAATAAGTTTCACTTTGCTAAAGTCATCTTTGCACATAGGGAAGATGTAAACTGAATCCTTTTCTTCATCAACCAGACTTTTTATCTTCAGGCCCAATTCATCAATCCTGTTGAGGTTGAGGTCACCGAGGAAGACTGACTTCTGCACCCGATAAATGCCAGTCCCCAGACAGATCTTGGCCACTTTAGTGCGAACCTTATTATCCTGTATGTCGTAGATCACCCAAGTAAGCATGATGCCCCCAGAGAGACGAGAAACGAGAAACGAAAGACGAAAGAGGCGAAGAACGAGAGGCAAAAGGCCGAAAGACAATAAAAAATGAAGGCTAATTGGCTTTCTTGCCTTCCAGATTTTGAATAGTTGAAACCAATAGAGCGATAATTTCATCTATTTCTCCAGTGCGTTTTGTAACAAGTTCTTCTGGCAGAAATTTCTTAGCTCTTAAATACCAGCCTTTTGTCTCTCTTGCTTCCCCCCGAGATATCCGAAGATGATAGCTGAACTCCTTTGTTGAACCTCTCCCATAACCTTCTTCGAAATTAGCACTGATAGAACCAGCAGAGCGAACGACTTGACGGGCGATTTCCCGCCCTCGAATATCACGCATCAACAAATCCGTGTCTTTCATTACATTTTTAAAAAATTCCAGTGCCTTCAGGTATAACGGATAATTCAGCAAAGGGTCTACCATCTCTTTTGTCTCTCGTTTTTCATCTCTCGTCTTTCCTAAGAATTTCATTAGCAAGGCTGTGGCACTCAAATTGAATTGTGTCCTTTTGGAGGATGTTCCTTCTCCGATAACGCACCTTTGTCTCTAACCTTTTGTTGAAGGCCGAGATAAGGACCTTTTTCCCCTCCTGGTTTAGGGTGATCCCATTCTTAATCTGGTTGAAGTGTTGCCTTTTCACCTCCCCTTTGCTGAAGAGGTAGAAGGTCGTCTTCTCCCCTAAGATGCGGAAGGGTTCAATCAGGTCGAAGACCAGGGATTTCTTGTTATAGTTGTCGGTGTGGAGAAAACCGATATAGGGGTCCAATCCGGCCAGAATACAGGCTTTTTCCACCATTGAATAGAGAATCCCATAGCTATAGTTCAGCATTGCATTGAAGCCATCCTTGGCTGGCCGTTTGCTGCGTCCCTTGAATTTCCAGGCCTTGGGAATGAGATACGCCAGCGCTGTAAAATAGCTGCGTCCGGCACTTCCTTCGATCCCCATCAGGTTTCCCCTCTTCTCCCCCAAAGTTCCAGAGAGCCCTTTGACCTTCTCCTGGGCCACTCTCAAGCTCTTCAGGTAGGTTTCTATCTTCTCCGCCTTGGGTTCCCGGTGGCGCTTGAGGTCTTCCAGAAGCTGAATCTGGTTTTCTATCTTTCTCTCAATCCAGTCTGTTACTAAACTTAAGCCTTCCTCAGTTTCGGAGATCTCCAGTTGTCGCCTTCTGATTCTGGTGGTGGAGCCAAGCTTGGACTGCCAGACCCTGCCATAAGGGTTGCCAAAGCGGTCCAAGAAGACCACATCTATGTTGTGGTTCATTGCCAGTTCGATGGCATCAGAGGAAAAAGCAGCATAGGTGGTCACCAGGATGGACTGAACCTTGTGGACGGAGACCAGGCTCTTCTCATCGCCTACCTTTACCTGAAAGCAATCACCAGACTTGGACAGGTAAGCCCCGGGGGTATTCAGGACAAGTTGCATTTTATTCCAGGTTATGTGTTAAGAAACCACGAGATTTCACAAGATTATCACCAGATATTCAAAATAAAGAGCTTTCAAAAATTGAGTTTAACCCCCTTTTTCACCTAAGAGGAGATAAAAAACAAAAGAGAGATGAAGTAAACCGATTAGTTAAAAATCTTTAAACTTTGCGACTTTGCGGTGAATTCTTTAGTTTGGGTTTATTCCTTAAGCACTTTCATCAGTCTATTCCAGATGGCCATATCTTCAGCCTCATCCGATATTTTCTGTGCCCAAGACTCCAAATACTTCCTATCTAACCTCCCCTTATGTCTTAAGGCTATCCCTTCAGCATCAATCAAATCCCTGGGGCGAGCGGGAATTATCTTGAGTAGCAAAAGGTCTTCCTTAGAGGGGAGAAATACATCCTTATCAAAGATTTCTACCGAGACCTTTCTCTCTAAGGCGCTCCTTTCAAGTTCAGTGGAGGCAATCAAAAGGTCAAGATGAAGATCATCAAGAAAGAGTCTGAATACCCCTCTTTCCTTGGCCTCGGATAAGATCACCTTTCTATCAAAACTAAATCCCATCTCTTCTGCTCTGGCGAGGAATGACCCCAGTTCGGGCTTCTTAATGAAGATTATAATATCAACATCCTGGGTGAATCTCGGTTCCCCAAAGACACCAACGGCGATTCCGCCGATAATTAAATACTCAACCTTGGCTTCCTCTATCAATTCAATGCAGCTTCTGAAATAATCCCTAAACTCCATTCTTTGTAAACTCCTTCTTTATTCTCCTAAATTCCCTATCCAATCCTGAATTGAGAAGAAACTCCATTATCTTTATGCCCTCTTCTATCTTCAACCTCTGCAAATGTTTTACCCTTTCCGCCTCTAACCTCTCAAACCTGGTTTTATCCCACAAGCTAAAATCTTTTTTCATCTTAACACCCTCTTTTGATTCCTTTTTCTGGAATCCGTGCTCTGGATTAAAGACTGTTTAAGCCGTTCAAACAGGTAAAGCCGTTTAAACGGTTTAAGTAGATTTTTTGGGTGGACTCTTCAACATCTCGGTTACCTCTTCTCTCATAGACTTATAGTGCTTTTTATACTTTTGGCCCTTGAATCTGCTCTTTTTCAAGTAATTGATGAAATTGTGTATGGTGATAGACAATTTCTTGAATGATTCGAGGAGCACATTGAACTCTTTTTCGGTTATCCCTGATCGTAGGCGATATGAAGTTGGCACCTGGCCTCACCATAGGAAGCTTTGGCAATGAATAGAAACTGGATGAATTCCTGGTTTCCTCCCCGCTCAAATCCCTCAGCTATGTTGGACATAACCGAGACTGAAGCCCTTCTTATCTGGTCAACAAGGCCGAAGTCTTTGGAAAAGGCATCCTTACGGGTAAGGGAGTAAACTCTATTGGTAACTTCTCTGGCCAATTTCCAGATTTCCAAATCTTCAAAGTATTTGACAGTCATCTCTTAACCGTTTAAACGGTTTAAACGGTTCAAACAGTTTAACCCGTTCAAGCGGTTTGAACGGTTGGTTATTGGTTGATCTTTCAGAATTTCCAGAATGGATTGCTGTTCTTCTGTGAGGATGATTTCCTTTAGTTCATTTTGGCCTATGTGGCCAAATAACCTGCGGGTCGCCTCCAAAGAGCCATACTACAAAATCCTCAGCTAATAAACTTCTTACTCCTGCCCTGGGAAAGATATTTGAAACTCGTTAGCCACCGAGAACAACTGAAATTCTAAGGTGCATTTTAAATTTTCGGTGTCATTCGGTGTTTTGTTGGATTAGCTTCTCTTGAGCTGCTCCCTCAGCTCGCGGGCAAGCCTTTCGGCTTCTTTTGCACTTGGAGAGGGCCGCATTTCCAATAGGCCATAAACGAGCTTCAACTCCTTTCCGCAGGCACCACATTTGGCAAACAGGGTCAGCCCGGCCATTTGTTTACTATCCACTTTCCCGCCGTATGCTCCAAGTAGATATTCGGTGGGGTCATCTATTTCAAGCGGTGGAGCCACTTTACCGCAGTAAGGACAGGTCAGGGCCGCCCAGGTCTCATCATCATAGGCATGCTGAACCCCATCTTCTTCCAAGCTCATCTCGCCCAATCTTAAGGCTAAATCCCTCTTGGGAACTCCTAACTTTTTAGCCAACTTCGATAGTTCCGGCCCTGCTTCCATCTGGGCTTCCCATATCTCCTGGTCAGAATAATCATCTATCCTCTTCATACTCACAACCCTCCTTATTTTTAGCTTTTTTCCTCCCCTTTCGGCTTTGTTTTTGAGCTTTCCATCCTCACCACCGTCCCAAACCCGCGGGAGACAGATTTGACCAGATTGGCTAGATAAACCAAACACCTGAAGGGTTATTTTGTTTCAATCTTGCTCCAAATTGACTATCATATTCCACATCGCAAAAAAGAATGCCTTTTTCTTCTTCTTTGTTTTTGAGGACATACCAGAGAGGTAATTTAACCTCATACCATCGGCGTTCTGCTGGTTTCAATTTAAGGACCTCATCCTTAAAGCAGGTGGGAATTACAGAGGCCGTTTCGTATCTGACCTGTCGTGTGACTTCTTGTTTTTCTTCTGCTATTCGGCTGTCAAATATGGCCATTCGCTTCTTTTGACTTTTTGCATATTGGCTTATTGCCTCTTGATAACTTTCCAAATTTTCAATCGGGTATCCTTGATAGACCATTTCTGTCAAATTAATTAGGTCTTGCTCGGACATTTCCTTGGGTGCCTTATAAAATGCCTTAAAAGATCGGTCAAGTAAATTAGGATCATTTATGGGATTATATATTTTGTTAGCTTTGTCCGAAGCCTTGAAAATGTAGACGCGACTATCCCTCTTTGGATCACGGTAACGATTTACCCGTCCAGCCCGTTGAGCAATAGCATCAGGTGGAGCACATTCCGTGAAGAGCCAATCAAAATCTATATCTAAGGATACCTCTAGTACCTGGGTAGCTACGGCAAAATGAGCCTTCTCAATCTCTTCCTCAATTGATTTTCGATCCTTCAGGATAAACCGACTATGATAGCAGATCGGCTCAAGATGAGAAAACTGCTCGGCCAGTTCCTGGCACTGCTCTACAGTGTTTACCACCACTAATACTCGCCTGCCCTCCTGAACTGCTCTTTCAATCTCATTAGTTGCTTCCCTAATCTGTCGAACCTCCACAAAATAGCGGCTGCGCTTTGCACTGAGCAAAGTTTCTTCTCGTACTACCTCGACCTCCTTCAACTCCTGTTGAAAAAGTCCTATCAGTGAGCTGGGCAAGGTAGCGCTCATAAGGAGAGATCGAGCACCTAAATGGACAAAGTGCCTGATGGATGAAACAATAAGTCCCAATGTCCAACCATCGTAAGCGTGAATTTCATCCAATATGATCACGCTGTTGGCTGCATTTATCTCTTTAACCGCCCACCGGCCAGCATTAAAGCCTATTGTTAAGAGTTGATCAACCGTGCCCACTGTAACAGGGTTGATAAATGATCGGTCAAAAAGGATTCCCCGACGATTTTCCCAGATATCTGCCTCATCTTCTAAAAACAGATTAGCAGTGGAATGGGTTAGGCCTACATTCCTTTTGCCAAACAAGTTACAGAGTCGCTTCCACATATTGTTAGCTGTGACCATAGTAGGCAAAAGATAGATGATTTTTGCGCCACCCATCTGGTTAGCATTATTGATTGCCCAGAGGAGAGAAGCTTCTGTCTTGCCACTTCCTGTTGGAGCGACGGCGATCAAATGGCCCAAATGGTCTCCTACGGTCTTTTGGAATGTTCGCAGTCCCGAAAAAGAAATCCTTCTTTCCTGGCACCGTCTCTTTAAATTTTCTACTACTGACTGAGGAGATTCCTTTACTCGGTAATTAACTTGTGTCTTGCCCGAGCCGTGCCAGTCAGCGTAGTGCAAAATTCCCTTAAGAAGAGCATAGAGAATCCGAGTTCGCTCTATATCTTCTTTCTCTAACAGCTTGCTAAGGGCACCATCCCAGCCAATCAGGCCTGACAATGAGCGGTAAGGGTCTTTTCTCTCTAATCCTTCTGGCAATTTGGGAAAGTTCCATTTCTCACGATGGAAGATACCCTCTGCCTCCCTTATAGCCTCCTTTAGTCCAGCAGGAATAAAATGCGGGGAATCAGCAAGACCCTCTCGCCCAAATGATCCCAGATCGGTATCCAGTGATTTATGATGTCCAACTACGGCTAAGGCCTCTAAGGGGATATTTGATAGAAAAGCTGATTGGTTTAGGAGATGCCATGCAGTAGCAGCAAAGACAAAAGAAGCCAATTCATGCCGATAGTTTCTTCGGAAATCAAACCTTTCGCCTTTGCGTTTTGCCTTCATCATTTGCTGAAAGGGTTCTATCATCTTGCCAATATCGTGCAAAGCAACCGTTAAAAGAGACCCTTGCAAGAATCTGTCTACAGAGAAGTTATACCTTTCCGCCAATCTTTCAATAAGAGCCTTTTTGGCTATAACGGTCTCTTTCCAAGCAGCATATACAGCCTCAAGATGCTCATGATAGGTTTGATCTGGCTTGGCATAAAATATCGCACTCACAGCAACACCATTGCCTCGCCCCCAATCTGAAAGGCAGATATTGGTTCCTTTAACCGTATGGGCGAGCCAACAAAGGTAAAATGCTCCCTTCGACTCACCCGCCTTTCCTTACCGATGAAACTAAAGGATGTTGGAAGCAGAAAAACTTGTGGGGCACGAATTGTCTCTGTAATTGGAACCTCTTTCAAATCCAGTATTGGTTCATAGACACCCGTGTGATCGCCTGGCAAAACTGTATTTTGGAATTCTGAAAGTAGAGAATCTGTGAAAACCTCTATTTGCCCAATTTTATATATCTTTACCAGGTCATCACTGTTACCGGCGGTCAGAGCGTAACAGGGGTTCAAGAGAGCCTCTTTTACTCGATTTGCAACCACTTTATCCTCTGAGCCAATAGCCAATTTCATCTTGAAGTCGGTTAAATATTCTCGAAGTAGGACATCAGAGATTATCTCGCCCATTTTTATCTTGTGATACTTCCAGAGATCCCGAATCTGACCGCTGTGTCTGCCTACTACACCAAGACGTAAACCATTCTCTTCTCGAAACCGCATTGCATCTTCAAAGCTTAAACCAAGGGCCGCCCCAACAAGTCCGACCAAGGTAGTGATGGGTGGAAGGGGAAAGGTCTGGTGAAATGTATGATTTTCAGGTATCCGAAATGAGGCTGTATTAGCAATTCCCTCTACGGTAAAGAGATACATAGTCACCTCACTTGTAGCATTGGTCTACCCATTCCTGCATTCTCCTAAAGGCTTCACCTATGGTGACTGTATTTTCAGGTAGAACAGTAAAGAGTCCCTTTCTTGCCCCGAAGACATATGCCCTGATTTCGTCTGCAAAATCGGCTAAGGTTTCCGTAAGCAAATCAACATTTACACCCCCGTTAACAGGCACCACGGACTCCAAGAAAATAGGGTTTTTTACACTGAGCAAAGCCACGGCCACAAACTTAGGGGAAATGTCTGCTAAGAAACGAGTTTGTCTGCCAGATGACCAAAGATTTTTGAAGGCTGAGAGGAGAGCGTTGACCCGTTTAGCTTTCTCCTCGGCTCTCAACCCATTTTTAAATCCATCGCCACAACCGACCCGGTCAAGCTCAATGAGTATTGTGCCCCGATAAGTGCCAGCGTGTATCTCAGTCTCAAAGATGTTAGGGTCACCACCGGCAGCAACACCCATATAATTGGTGCCAAAGTCCAAGTCTCCTTCATACTTATCCACTACTGAGATAAGCGGAGAAACCCTTATAGGTGATGTGCGTGTAATCGCTGCTCCCTTACCTACTCCCTTTCCTTTTTCTATGCCCATAAAGCCAAAGAGGTCATCATCGATGAATTTCTCAGGCTCCTGTTGTGTAGTTGCAGCCCCTTTGACAATTTGAGCGGCTACTCCTTCTGATAACTCCCAGCCAAGGTTAGGTAGTTGGTCACGGAGCGCCCGCCGTACCGCTTGAGATGAAACATATGGATACTGCTCTGTCCCTCGACTTAGTTTCTTGATACTTGAGATGTTCTCAGCCTCTTTATCAGAACCATTGAGGCTGGCAAAGGAGACAGGCGTAAGGTAGGTGATGGTTAAAGCTTTCGCGTCTTTCATTTGTTTTCTCCTCCTTTAGTGGCGGCATTAAAACTATTGAGAGCCGCAATCATACAGAATTGTTTGAACTCTACGAAGTTGCTGTCAGTAAGTGCTCCCTCGTAAAGTTCTTTTGGCACAGTGAAGTCAGATCCGAGCTTAAACTGAAGCCGATTCAACTGCTCTAGGAAGTCTGTCTTCTTTCTTGCTTTTCGCAAGGCAAAAAGGTCTCCCTTTTTCCCACTCGTTCTACCTTGTTTATCTTTCTTGCCCACTGCCATGCCAACCCGTCGGCCTAAAGTCACAGCCACTTCTTGGTCTTCTTTGGTCATAGCCCCCCCTCTTCTTGTTATTTTCTCATAAAGAACGAGAAAGTTTAATAGCGGTTTGAAATAATCCAATTCTGCCCGAAATACATGCATCTCCACGAGATCAAGGATGGTTTGTTTCTTTAAGATGCGTTCACAGATACGATTGCGAAGAAGTGTTTTGTTCTCGTTCTTTTTCTGAGAAAAGTCAACCAATAGTCGCATCACTTCCCGAATATTAATCTTCTCTTGTTTCAATTCGTTCATCAGCCGAAAGAAGTAAACAGTATCCCGAAAGGGCCAAACCCTCTTCACCATTGTAGTTTGGCCTTTTGATTCTGCATCCAAGACAATAAACTCTAATGGCGATTTGTTAATGGTGAGGTCGAGCATTCTTTCCCAATCCAGAACAGCGGTTGTTTCCTCTTTTTCTTCCTTTTGTTGAAGGAGAACCTTTTTGTAGAGCGTGAAGAGAAAGGCAAAGGTAACTTCAAATGATCGCTGAAAATATCCACCTAAAGGATGCTCAAAATTGCGAAATAGATTAGGATCAAGTTGCTCCGCCTCATGTAACGGTTTAAACACATCCAACATCTTCTCCAAAGAAACGGAATAAGGGAGGAAAATATACAAATGGTTTCCTTGTTGTAGATAGAAACCGTTAACAGGCACAAACTTTCCCAACAGAGAACACTTCCAACAAACTTTTTCAGGGTCTCCTCCTTGTGGATTAAAAGAGAGAACACCACTCGTGCCAGTGATAAGTGGGAAGATGGTCTGGTTGGCATCTTCCAGGTTGGAAGCTTTCTCTCCGCACAGATAACATATTCCCTTTGGCTTCCCAGATTTGGTCTGTATTTTGATCTTGGGTCTAACAGCATTTGGGCCGTCTTTTAACAATCCAGCGGTTGTTACATCTAAACCATTCTTGTCTAAGAAAGAATCCAGTCTTTCTTGAAGATAGACATATGGAGTAGGCAATATTCCACGGGCCTTTCTCACCTTTTTGCCATCTATCTTGATTTCTCGTTTCTCTTTTCTTTCCCACTTGATGGATGAAGCCGTAGGTCGGGGGGCTTTGTCATATATTAATGCAGCGATACCGACTGCTTTCCGTTTGGGAAAAGCGACAAATTTGTCTTCTTGACTATCATAATAAAAATTATATCCAGAGGTATTATCTCGCTGTTTTTTGGTAGATAAATTATAGTAACGTTCTGTCATCAGATTATAAGCGGATTCAAGCACTATCTGGATTGTTTTCTCTGATCCAGTTAGTTTCAAGCCTTCATCTGTAATAGCAATTTTTACTTCATTATTGTTTACTTCCCTCAAAAATTGTATTAGTCCAACTAATCCTGAATCCAGCCAGAAATGCCCCAATTTGGGGAAAACTATCTCGATAGAATCATTTACTCGATTCAAAACACCTCCTCCTTCTTGATGGCGGTCCCAAAACCCCTGGCTGCAGACTTGCCAATGCCCCAGATACTTGGAAGGGCAAAGTTAACCTCAAACTCACCTTCAAAGCCCAACATTTTCAATCCCTGGTTTTGGTGTCCTGGTTTGATGGTAAACTCTCCGGCTAATTCCAGCTTCAGAGATACCTGCAGGCGATCAGGCACAACGTAGTTGACTGCTTTAGAGAGAGAAAGCAAATTGCCAATCAGTATTTTGCATAATAGGGCATCCACTTTGCTTTGCTCTCTCTGTATCGTTTGAAACTCTCGGTAATTCTCGCTATTAAGTGGCAACCAGGGGGTTACAAAGCGGTATTGAATTGGTTTCTCTGTTATCCCAAAAGCTATTCTGTCTCGAATAAATTGGTGGTCGATTATTCGAATGTGCTGATGATGGATATACACCTCACTTGGGAGCTTCATAGCCAACAAGATAAACGCTCCTTCTTTCAAACCAGTAATCCATCCTGCACCGTTTAGGACCTTATATTGAATCAGGGGGTGTTGATAAACCAGGCCATTGGGAAGGTGATGATGAAACTCTGGGCGATTCCGATATTCGTGGCCAAAGAAACCCCGCAGTCGTCGAGCATCATCAAATACAAGCGGTTTTTCCATCTCCAATTTTATACTCACATTTTCCAATATGTGTTTATCCGTTCCATAAATCCGCATCTTGATCACATCGTCTTCTGCCAGCCACAAAGCTATCCTCTTATATTCCACCTTTAACTCTGCCAACTTCCCCTCCAGAGCTGGAAGGTTCTTTTGAGGAACCCCTATTGCACCTGTACCGATATGCTTTCCATTCAAATTCTGAACTAACCCGATCTTTCGCCTTTATATGTTTTTCCTCTAACTTTTTAGGAGAAACCAAAGTTACGAACGAAACCTCCGGGCTAACCTATCCCGTAACCACCTGGCCGTGGGGTACACCTTTTCTGCCTCTTTTCTACTCAGGGGTCTATCCTGGCGACTTATTCGTAAGGCAACCCGTAAGCCAGGGATAAGATCCTTCTTGCCAAATTTTCTAAAGCCTTTCAGCACTTTATCCTTTGTCGTAGGGACAAAACCATGGAGTTCTGAAAATAGTATAGCAAAGTTTACGGTTGCCCGAGCCAGATAATCACCAACCTCACAAGTGCATCTTTTTTTACAGTACCTCTTGTGCCATCCTTTGTTTCTCCGTATGTCTCTCAGACCCATGCGGTAAAACCCTATCCAATGCTCAAACCATTTCCTCATCCATTCTCGGTCGGGCAGTGTTATCTTTCGTTCGAGAAGCCTTGAGATGAAATCTCCCCTTTTATAAAGGACGATTCCATTCTTGATCGCATGGGCCATAGTGGTCGAATTTCTGAAATGTTCCTCAAGTTGCCTTCTGGTGAACGGAATAAGCTGGATCCTTTTATCCAGTTTGTCTTCAAACTCATACAGTTTCCTAAACCTTAGTTTCCTGCTCTTAATCCAGACAATATCAACATCCGAGTCAGATTTGAAATTACCTTCGGCCACACTTCCAATCAGAACCAGACCTAAGGTATCGGGATATGCCCCTGGTATTTTTCCCTTTACTTCCTGAATTGCCGTTTGAAAAATCGATGGGGCCTGCACCACAATCACCTGGCCATTACCCTTTTGCCCCGCCTTCAGTGTGCGGTGCAGTGTTGCCCACTGGCGCGTTGCGTCCTGCAAGATAAATAGTTTTGCCTTCATCCATAATGACCTCCTTGATTCTAGGGATCAATTCCTCCATGGTTTTGGCCTGGGTATAGCAACTCTTCAAAGGGGGAACGGTAGCTACCAGATAACCGTCTTCGTCTCGTTCTATCAAAACAGACAATTTAATAGCATAGGAAATTCCTTTTTTGGACAGGATTGACAGGATGATCAGGATATACAACATTCATTAAATACCTAAAATCACTGAAATGATATGGAATTCTAATGTGTGTTCTAAATTTCCGGTGGTTTCGGTGTGGTTCGGTGTTTTTTTTTTGAAAGATCCAGTAAATCCTGTTCATCCTGTCAAAAAGCCCTCGGGGGCGGCTAAGCTCTATTTTTTTCATCTTTTCTCCTCTTGTCTTTTTCTTGAAATGTTCTCCGAAACTTTCAGTTCTATCCTTACAAATTTTTAGGGATTTTTGGTTCTTCATAATTATAGGTTACGAATTGTGGTTTGTAAAGGGGAAATCTCTCTGGTAAGTCCACTTACTGTCAAGGTCACTAAATAGTTTACATTTTTGAACTTAGCTCCCTTCGGCAGAACTTTTTTGACAGGATTGACAGGATTCACATGATTTTTTCTCTGTGCAGGTAGGGCTCTTGCCCTGACGGAGTTCTGTAAGAAACCCTCGGCGATTCAAGATGTTACTTAGCATTGCGATGGCAGCCGCAACCTATGAGGTTGCGAAAGGATGCAGACTGAAGTCTGCGACTACCAGATCTTATGCCTGTCACCCTCCTCAAATATTTAAAATCTTGACAATTTATGTTTACCTGTGTCCAAAATGGAAATTCTTATGCTATGAATTTAGCTTCAAGAGCTGTCAGAAGATAACTCCTGTCCGCAGGCTTTTGAAATTTCTTGGAGTAGTTCCCAAACAAAAAGGCCTCCTGAGCCACACCGGGATAGGGTGGGGAAGGAGGCCAGGTTTGGACTTGGAAAAAATTCTCACTCAGAATCTAATCTTTACCGCCAGGCGAATATCCTTCCGTCCTATAGAGGGATGAATCTCCATCTCCACCTGGGAGAAGTTAAATCTCTTTCCCTTGTTGTAGTTTCTCACCTGTCTCACCGCATCGATGGAGCTTACTACTCTGTTGAGGAGGGCCAGGCCGAGCATATAGATCGCCTTTTGGTAAGCAGTCTTGCTCCTGTCCCGAATTGATTTGAACTTCTTTCTAGCCTGAGGATTTTCCCATTCCCAGTAACAATCATCCCCATAGAGTTGGGCCTTTTCCCGTTCTCCCCAAAGTTGGTAGCGGTTGTATTCGTCTCGGGAGTCGTAGAAGGCCAAACTGCGGAAAAACTCGTTATCCTTTCCCCCCAGAGTCACCCCGGCGTGCTCGGCGGCATAGAGCTTGTAGTCATCCTGCAGCCATCCTCCATATTCTCTGAGACCAAAGAACCCAGCCCAAACAGCTGCCTCCACTCCTAAGAAGACAGCCGATCTCCCCTTGGATTGGGCATAAGCCTGGCCTGAGCCAGGGAGAAGGAATGAAAGAAGGAAACCAAGGTTAGTGGATTTGTATCCCGTCTCTTCTCCACCCCATTGGGCCAGTTGAGGAGTAGAGGTAACTCCTTCCTCCTGCCAGACCATCTTCTCCGGAGTCAGGAGCTTCTGCCCCCAGGCTGTTGAGAGAATGGGGGAGAGGAGAAGGAGCAATATGGCTATGGTTGCCCTTCTTAACATTTTTTAGAACCTCTTAGTCAGGATTATTTGAGGAGTAGGCTCGCCGTAGTAATCTATCACTGTAGCTCGCAGGCTGAACCCCGAGAATCTGTCCGCTCTCTTGTTGTGGGATTTGGCCAGGAGGGCGGCATCAAAGGCGCTTAAGACCCTGTTCACCAGGGCGGCCCCTATCCCCCATTTGGCCCTCTTCAGGAACTTGTTGCTTAAATCCCTTTTGTCCTCGTAATCCTCGGCCTCGTTAGACTTCCAGAAGTAGAGGGTATCGCTGGGTTGAATGTTATCGTCCCAGCCAACCCCAAACTGATAATCATAGTATTTCCCGATCATCTCATAATACTGCTGCTTGTCATGTTTCCAGGCATCTATCACATCATGAATAAAAGAGGCAGGCAGATAGGTCTGGATGGAATCCCACTCCTCGGGGTTGTAGTTTTCAAGGGTATAATGGCCGTAATATCTTGTGTCAATTAGAAACTCATCGTTTACGAATTTGAGGTAATCGCTTAAGCTCCAGTGCTCATTGGCAAAATCCCTGAATTCTACCTCCTTCACCTTCCCCTTGTGATGGTAGGTAAGATAGCCGGTCCAGGATAGAACCTCAATGCCCCCAAACAGGAGCATCCTGGCTTTGGAGCCCATATAATATTCCCCAGCTCCAGGCAGGATGGCCGAGAGAAGAAACGCCTTCTGGATGGATTTCCTCTCGCCGAGCGGCTGATCAGCTAAGGAAGTCTCCACCCTCTGTTTAAGGGAAGGGCTATTTTGGGACAGAAATTCCGCCTCTATTTTGCCCAATTCGGGGGCATTTGGACTAAGTCCCTGTCCCCAGGCTATCTGACCGAGGAGAAGGATAATAAGGGATGCAAAGTAAATTGCTGGTTTCATTTTTCCCTCCTTTTTAAATTTTTAGTTTAGAGATTCCTTTTTATTAGACAGGATAGACAGGATGGTTGGGATAAATAAGAATCATGTAAATCCTGTTCATCCCGTTAAAAAAGTCTCCGCTGGAGGCGGCTAAGTTCAAAAAATATCAGGGTTTATTCCGATCTCATCTGTGTCTATCCGTGTTCATCCGTGGTTCTTAAATAAACCCAAATAGTAGATGGAAGTATAACCTCCACCTCTCCTTTGGCTCTGGGTGGTCCATTCCATAAGCGGCCTGAAAACTCATCCTGGTTGGGTAGGAGTAGAAGGAGAATCCCTCCAATCTCAACTCCGCTCCCACATCCTTCCCGGAGGAGAGCGCTGACTCATCGCCTTTGTGCCAGGTCCTTCCATATTCGGTAAATAGACCCCCGTAGAGCCTGCTGAGGAAAACCTGACCGATCTGGCGGTTGATCCTCTTGAAGATGGGGAACCTATAGGTTAGGCTTCCCAAGAGCATATCCCTTCCCTCGATGTAATAGTAGGTGTAGCCCTTAAGCCCTTCCTGGCTTCCCAGTTGGAAGTAAAAGAAGTCATCAACTCTTCTGTCTATTATTCCCCCTTTTAACCTCAGAGCCAGGGAGTGACGCCCCCAGGGGAGGGCTCTGTATTCGGTCCAGTCTAACAGCAACTGGTTGTAGTAGTTTCGATTATACTTTGGAACCCAAGTGCCCTCTTTATTCTTCATCTCGCCAGAAGATAGCCTGTTCCACATTCGATCATAGCGAAAGAGCATCTCCCTCCCTCCACGAGGGTTTATCTCTCCATCTATGGCGGGGGGGATATTCTTGTAATAATAGGAGACCATAAGGTCCTTGCCCCGGTAGTAGGTCCAACTGGCTTTTCCATAGGTTGCTCCTGTGCTATCCACCTTGGCTTTAAGGCCAATCCCGTACTTACTATAGATGAGGCTCAGGGTCAACTGTTTCTGGTAGAAGGAGGAAAGGGGGTTACAGAATTCAAACCTCGCCCCTACATCTGCTTCTAAGAGATCATATTTCAGGTCAAAGTCAAAGAGTCCGTAGTAACCGTCCTCCTTTAGCAGGAGCTGATCCTGATCCTGGGTGTGCCTTCTTAAGGCGTAGACCTCGGCGAACAGGGTGGGGAAGAGCTGTCTGTTCTCGTAAATACCATAGAGGTCGTAGTCGAAGTCCCTGCTCATCAAGCCCCCAAAGAATAGGGACTGTTTGTCCAAGATCTCATTGGAGGCCAAATAGAACCCGGCCTTGAGCTTCTTATCGTCCAGGGCCAAGCGGGGATAGATGAACATCTGGGAGAAGGTTAACCTATATGGATGGGAGGGAGGAGAGTTATTTAAGGAAAATTGATGATGGTTTTCCTCCTTAATTTGGGCAAATTCCCTTGATTCCACCTTCTTTCCCGCTTTCCTGGGAAGGAGATAAATGGAATAGCCCTGGGAATCGTAAGAGGAGTAGGCTATGGACTTCCCATCCGGGGAGAGGGAAGGGAGGAAGCCGCCCCCTAAGAGGTTGGTCAACCTGCTGAGGCTTCCCTCATCCAGGGAGAGGGAGTAAAGGTTAAAAATACCCGTACGATCGGATGAAAAGATGATCCCCTTCCCATCGGGTGTCCAGCAGGGATCCCGGTCATCAAATGATGAACGGACCAGGTATTTGAATCCAGTGCCGTCGGTGGAGATTATGGCCACATTCCTATTTTCTCCCTGATTGCTCTGTCCCCGAAAGAGGCCAAAGAGGATCTTGTCCCCTTGGGGGGAGAATTGGGGCCTGTAGAGTTGAGTGAAGTCTTTATTATGGGTGAGGTATCTTATCCCACTGCCATCGGAGTTGGCTATGGCCAGGTTATTGGTCCCATCTTTGTTTACTATGAAGCAAAGGCTTTGGCCATCTGGTGACCAGGAGGGGTCCTTGGCCCGCAACCTATGGGTTATCCGTTTCTCCTTTTTGCTCTTCAGGTCATAGGTATAGAGGTCCCAGAGGTGACAACCGTATCTTTTGTATTTCTTCCTTTTAGAGTAGGCAAGACTGTTTCCATTTGGAGACCAGGAGAAGGAGGAGCTTATCCCTCCGGTTATAGCCTCCGGTTCTTTTTTGGAGATGTCCATAGTATAAAGCGTCAATTGGTAGTAGTCCTTCCCTTTGTTGGAAAGGTAGGCGAGCTTTTGACCATCCGGGGACCAGGTGGGATAGAGATTCAGGAATCCCCCTTGGGTGAGTTTCTCCCCCTGCACCAGGCTGTCCCTGATACCCTTCGTCTCCGCTAAGTAATGCTGTTGTAGATGATCTCTCCACTTCCGGTAAAGCCCTTCCCCGGAAAGGTGTATGGTCTTTTTTAATGCAGAGTTGATGTTTATCCTCCAGGGCTTCCCCATAGCCCTCATTAGCTTCTCTAAGGTCTCGCTTCCATATTGTTCGGAAATGTATCTTACCAAGGAGAACCCCTGGTTATAAGTCATCTCAGCCTTCAGGGTGTTCTGGCCAAACACCCCCATCTCGGAGAAGGTTAAGAGGTTGTCTTCCAAGGTGGCCATTCTCAAGATCATATCCCGATGGGTATCCCAACTCTCATACCCCAAGCCCGGAGCCTGAAATTGAGCTGTCCCCTCGGCAAACCACATAGGGATAACGCTTCCGGGAAAGGGATAGGAGATAAGCACATTGGGATAGCCAGAGAGGACATCGGGCCTCTTCTCCTTTTCATGTCCTATGTATTGAAAATAGAAGGAGGGAACCCGCCGAGTGAACTTGAAAGTTGTGCCCAGGGAGATGATATGGGTAAATTCATGGGTGACCACATTGTTCAGCCAGGTGTGGGTCCCGCGCAGTTCAAAGTCTAAGTTTGTAGCCCAGACTTCAATTTTGTCATCGTAATAGTAGGCAGCGCCATTGGAGAAATCCTCGTAATCCTTGATCAGGATCTGAATTTTGCCCTTTGGTTGATAGTCATAGAGGGAGGTAATGGGGTCGTAAACCTCTTCCGCTATCTGGGCGGCCATCCCCGCTGTTCTCTCCTCACCCCGGTGGAACCGAACGGAGAAGTGGGGGGTTTCTATTGTCCTCCATTCAAGCTCAGGATGATTGTAAGCCCAGCTTACGGTGGAGAGGAGGAGAAATACTAATGATGTAGCAAAAATTGTAGTTTTTCTTAGCATAAGATTTGCCGATATGCCTTTATTTATAGATGTAGACGAACCATTGCTCGTCCCCTTTAGGTTCGTGCTGTCAAAGCTCCTGTCTCTAATCCACTCCGCTGGTAGCCGCAGACTTCAGTCTGCGCTTCCCGTCAGGGCAGAAGCCCTGACGGCACTTTCTACCGCACTTTAGTGCAGGGTTAGGGGCCCTTCAGGGCCCTCTACATATTTTTTGAACTATGCAACTGCCAGTTTCTCTTCGTTTTGGACAATTATCTTAGGATTCGGGTTCCGCGGAGGGATGGGCAATCCCCTTTCTTTTAGTAAGCTAATATGTTCCTTCATTCCCCATTTTGCTTTATAGATACAGTCTTCAATGGAATGACCTATCCCTGAAAAACCTTCTAAATCGGGAGAATAGAAACCAAAAAAGTCAGGTTCCTTAGTTGCTTCAATGATTAATGAATATTCTAATTCAATCATTTAAGTCCTCCCCTTATTTTTTATCCCTGCTGCTTTAAGTATAGCATAACATGTCCCTTTTGGTACTTCCTTTGAACCATGATAGTCAACACGAATTAACCTATCCCATCCAGATTTCCCATAGTATCTTATCGAACCTTTTTCTTTTATAATTTTGAATCCACTGTTCTCAAGAAGTCTGACCAGTTCGCTGAATTTCACTTATTTATCTTTCTTTGGCATTTTGGCAGAACTGGGTTCTGCCACCTCAGGTTGTGAAGGGTGCTGTCAGGGCAGGAGCCCTGACGGCACCAAAGAGCACCAGCCAACTTCTACCGCACTTTAGTGCAGGGTTATGACCCTTCAGATCCCCCTTATACGGGGCAAGGCCCCATTTGGAGAGGGTAAGCCCCCTGGGCTAAAGCCCAGAAGAGGTTACCCCGACTGAAGTCGGGTAGAAATGTTCGGGTCGCATTTATGCGACCCGAACAACGGGCTTGATGAATCAAGCCTCTACCTCTCATCTCACCAAAGCCATCTTTACGAAGGCTACCTTCTTCTGACTTCCCCTTTTGGCCTCTATCCGGCAGAGATAGACCCCACTGGTCACATCCTTGCCATGGCTGTTCTTGCCCCGCCACTCTACATCATTCCAAAAGAGATCATCATCCCCGGAAAATTGGTCAATTAGATTGCCCGCCAGGTCAAATATCTTGATGTTCACCTGAGCCTCTTCGCCCAGCCAATACCTGATATGGGTGTACTCGGAGAAGGGGTTGGGCCAGTTATAGGCCAATTTCGGGGAGAAGAATGGCTTTGTCGGTGGAGGGATCTCTGGATAAATGCCCTGATACCAACTTGTATGGGCTACATCGTAGTCCCGCATTGGCCAGGGGATTACCTCCGGGTCATACTCTGGCGGTAGCCGCCACATATACAGCCAGCCGTCATCGGAACCAACCATCACCTCTAAGCTATCGTCGTTGTCCACATCTAAGAAGGCCGGAGAGGAACTCACCGGACCTCCACAGGAGAGGGGCCACCCCTTGACTTCGCTTCCGTCTGAATGGAAGGCCAGAAGCTCCCTTTCCGGGGAGCCAACCACTATCTCTATTCTTCCATCTCCATCCACATCGGCCAGGGCAGGGGAGGAGTTCAAGGGGCCTAGGGGCTGAGACCTGCTTATGGTAATGGGGAAGTTAGTCACCAGAGTTCCATTGTAGTTGAAGGCATAGACCTTGTTGGCTCCAGAGAGGACAATCTCTAAGTAGCCATCCCCATCGATGTCCCCTAAGGCAGGGGAGGAGAGGTATGGATCGCCAGTTAGGTAGAACCAATAGGCCGCTGAGTCCCCCAGGGCCTTTCCCGCAAATACCCCGCCATTAGAGGTTGTTCCCACAATATCTATTATCCCGTCCCTATTGATGTCAGCCGCGGCGAGATGGGTTACTATTTGATCTCTGTTGGTATGGATAGTTCCCTTTTCCCCTTCGTTTAGATCATAAACCAAAACCTGTCCTTCGGTTCCATCATACAGTCCAGCGATTATCTCAGATGTTCCGTCGCTATCCACATCAGCAAAGGCAAGCTCTTGAGAATAAGTGACCCCTTTCACAGGTGGAGCAGCCGAGAGAATCTCCCCACCTGGAGTCAAGACAATTGGATATGAGGTCAGAGCGATTATCTCATTTCTTCCCTGGGGTGAGTCCACATCGGCAACGGAAATTGACCGTATCTTGTTCACAAGGGAGACAGAGAAGAGAGTGTCTGCCCTGCCATCCCCATCTTCATCAGTTGGCTTCCAGGCATAAACCTTTCCCCTACCTGTGCCTGCTATAATCTCCAGATCGGGGTCTCTATTCAGATTGGCCAGAGCCGGGGGGCAGAAGATAGAGTCTTCAACCTCGGCAAATATAGCCGCTGACACCCAGGTGGTTTCGTTGCTTGCGCCTACTATGTATGTAGAATCGGAGTTGGGGATGACCTTTGTCCCATCCCACTTCCAGGCTAATATCTTCCCATCAATAGTGTGGGTAATCACCTCCTGATGGCCAACATCATATTTCAGATCTCCAAAGAGGGGGGAAGCATTCCCCATAGATCCACCAGTGTAATTTGGCCAGCCCGGTTGGCTGTAATCTATATGCACGTTGAAGCTCATCACCGAATCCCGAGGGCTGAAGTCCGTGATGTAGATGTGGCTGCAGGCTCCGGAGTTGCTGTTGGTGTTGGGTCTGGTCGAGGGGGTAAAGGTATTCCGATAGTTTTTCGATTTGTTGCCCTTGTAGAAGGCATCCTCTGGCATTCCATAGGTGATGTAGTAGCCTTCAATTATATGCCCGATATCTTGGAAACCATCAGCCTCCTCTAAGTCAACCCCGCGGTGGAGAGGATCTGAGTTCACTAAGTTGTCGGCAAGTTTGGCCTCGATGATGGTCTCGTCAATGTGCCAGATGAGGATGCCTGGGCCAGGAGTTATACTTGAGTCAGGAATTCCCCAGTCGTATTCGTCAACCGAGGTCAGAACACCACCTTCCCAGACACAGACCGTATCATCGCCGTATACATCTCGCTGGCGGTTTTCAATGAGGAAGTATTCCTGAGAGTTTATGGGTACCTTGACCACCTCGGTTCTGCCACTTTTCAGGCCGGAGGCAGCTATCTTTACGCTGTCCTGATTAGAGACAACCAGAGGCTTTACCCATCCCAAGAAGACCTTGGACCAGGCACAGGGCTGAGCGGGAATGAGGCCATCCACATTCCAGCACCCCATATCCATCAGCCCCCATTGGCCTATCCCTGAACTCCCATCTAAGGTGTTGTAGAGGTTGGGAAGGCCCAACTGATGGCCGAAGAGCTTGGCAAAGATCCCAGTAAGGCCAATCTCGTATCCCTCTTGATTCTCCGTCTCCGGAAGCCAGAGTCCCTCCTGGACATAGGTTGTCTCTCCATTCGGGGAAAGATCAACAGCTATTCCCTGATAATTTGGATTGCCTTCTCCCAGATATTTTCTCAGGTCCTCCAGGTTGAAGAAAGCAGAGGGGAGGTCCCTGGGAGTCGGGTCGTAGTAGAAGCTTACATCCCCTCCAACTCCGGCATGGAAGATGACGAAAGCATCGTAATCGGCGAAGTGAAGCGTAGTATCTGAAGTATCGGCCACGCTAATGGCGTCTCGGAAGAACTCGGCCAATTTTTTGTCGGTAGCCTCCTGGGAGGTAAGGGGATTGTAGTAAGCCATTGGGTGGGAAAGAAGATAGCTTGAATCCTCACCCTGAGGGAAAACTTCATAGGTAATGCTCAGGTTTCCCTTGGAGACGGTTTTGTAGTAATTGGCCAGGGCCTTAAGCTGTCGGTCGAAATATGTGCTATCGTGGGGAGCGGGGTTTATCCTCTCCTCCTTTGAGTTGTCGCTCAGGTCAAACCAACCGTTTCCCGTGGTGTTAGGGTCGTCCGAATCCTCTCGTTGAAACCTTATCCTCAAAGCCAGAATGTGCATAGTCTTTTTGCGGGAATTCTCCTCTCCTCTTGCAGCCACCCCCCCAGGCCGGAGCTTAAATTGGAGAGCCAGCGAAGGTTGCGCAATTGAGAGGAGAAGTATGATGGAAAGTGCGAGTTTTTTGAACAATGTTTTTCTCCCTTAAAATTTTACAGTGAGGGAGAACCTCATCTGATCGGAGAGGGGGTGTCCCTCCTCGGCGGCCACATATCCGAAGTCAAACCGGTAGTTGCTGTATTGGAGCCCAGCTCCAAATGTCGGAGCCTTTATATCCCCTTCCTGGTCGTAGAGATAACCAGCTCTGAGGCCAACATAGGTTCCATACCAATACTCCATCCCGGCATTGCCAATCACCTCCCTTAGCTCCTGACGCAGGGGATCATCCATCCCGATGAGCTCTTTGTTCAGATCAAGGGTAAAGAGGAGGTGGTTGTAGTCATCATCAATGGCCTTGAAACCGGTTCCCACCTTGAGGTTAAACGGAATAGGGTCCGCCTGGGAGGCGTCGATATAGGTCATCTTGGGGCCCAGGTTCTGCAGGGCGGCTCCCAACTTAAGGAACTTATAGGGCTGATAGAGAAGGCCTGCATCAACAGCAAAAGTCGTTCCTATTCCCTTCCCCCTCTCCCTGGCTGCCCCTACATCGGAGAGGCGAGAGTGGATTATTTTCAGATTCAAGCCGACTCCCAAGTTCTCCCGCACCTTAGTTCCATAAGAGAGAGCCAAAGCCACCTCAAAAGGGTTTATCTCTCCGGTGGTTCTTCCCGTCGCATCTGTTGTGGGAATGGTGCCATAGGAGAGGAAGGTTATGTTGCCCCCTACAGTTCCCCATCCAGGGGCATGCTGGAGATAAGAGGTGAAGTCATAATACATATCGTTTAGGCCCAAACCGGGAAGCCAGTTGGCGTGCATAGCGGTAACCTCCCTCTTGGTATGGGCCCTGACCAGAGCCTCGTTCCCAGTGGCAAACCAAATTTCCTTGTCCTTCTGGATGATGATGCCAGAGGGCTTTTTCTCCAGGTCTTGATAGTAGTAGTCGCCCCACTTGTATCCATCATACCAGATCGTCCCTTCATCTGTTCCCACATAGACCTTATTCCCCTGAGTGGCGATGGAGGTAACCTTTGCGGCGGCGGGGTTTACCGGAACATAGATGCTCTCCCCCGCAGGAAGCTGTGGATTGCCAAACCCGTTATGTGCCACTATCCTCTCCTCCAACATCTGGATGGAAGAGTCATCCTTGTAGCGAGAATACTCTGCGGCGATCTCGTGTAGGGTCTCTCCCTCCTTAACCAGATGTGGCCGGTGGCCAAAGAGCATCCACTGACCATTCCCGTAAACTAGGGCTCCGTATTGGGTGCCTGCCCAGAGGTTGCCATCACCATCTAAGGCCAGGGCGGTGTATTCGACCCCCTGGTTGTTGTTGAACATCTCCTGATTGGGTATCTGGCTCCATTTTTTGCCATCGTAATGGGCGAGCTTTCCCTCCGTCCCTATCCATACCCTTTTTCTTTTGCCAAAAGCCATACTGGCAATGGGGCCGGTCAGCAGGCCCCCTGATTTCTCTATCGTCCACTTCCCACCTTTTTGTCGGATTAAGCCATTTGCGGTTCCCACCCAAAGCGTTCCATAGTCATCAACCCCAAGGCAGGTGATGGTGTCTGAGGCCAAACCGTCTTTGGTAGTATAGGCCTTCCAGTTGAGCCCATTGTAGAGATAGAGGCCTTGATCCGTCCCCGCCCAGAGGTTATCACCATCTGCCTTCAGTGCAGTGATCTTCCCATTGAGCCTTAATTTGTAAGGGATCTTTAAGGGAACTCCCACGGAGGTATCAGTTGCCGATAGGTTATAGTCCACCCAATCTTTGCCGTTATATCTCTTTATCTCACTAGTGAGGGGGTCCAGGGCAAAATGGTTAAACCGGGCAATCCTTTTGGTTAACTCTTTAAGTTGGTCATCATCAGTGATTCCGGTGTAACGGGAGGCGATCTCCTCTAAGGTTTTCTTCCCTTTGGGGTGATATATCTCATAGTTCTGCCATCTCTTTCCATCCCATCTGTAGAGATCACTTTTGGTTGCCACCCAGATGTCATATCTTTTGTAGTTGAACTCTGGCATCCCGTTGTCCTGGAGAGCCATAGCGATTATCCTCTCACCAGGTTTCAACTTAATTTCGTGTTTTATCCACTCCACGCTTAAGGGATAGAAGCCCAACCCTCCGGGGTTCCAATAGGTGGCCGTAGCATCATCTGCCACTGCGGCGAAGGACTCCCCCATCCCTGCGGCCCGCGCCCCGGGGGCTATTCTCAGGAATAGGCAGGTAGCCGCACTGACATCGGCCTTAGAGGCCGAGCTTAAGCCCAATATAAGGGCCAAAACAATGAGTAAGGTTGTTAACTTTTTCATCTTTCCCTCCTGTTTGGTTTAATTTATCCCTGTGGAGTCAGCCCCGTTCCGACGGGATTCCTGATAAAAGTAGCTCCTAACCGCACAGTATCTTTTACTGACAACTGACCTCTGACTGCTGGTCCCTGTTATCTATTTCATCACCACTGCCTTGCCGTAGGCACCGGCTTTTAAGCTATTGCCTGAGGAGCCAGTGCTTCTGGCTACTACCTTATAAATATAAACCCCATTGGCTATTCTGTCCCCGTCCCCATCCAACCCATCCCAGGGTTGGAGATTGTAACCAGGCTTGCCAGAGGCGTTCTTGATGGTTTTGATCAGCCTTCCAGCCAGGGTGAATATCTCGATATTTACCTGAGAGGGAAGGCTTAGTTGGTAGGAGAAGTAAGTCTTTTTCTTGAAGGGATTGGGATAGTTCATAAGTTCAGTTATTAGTAGCCGGTCGGAGGAGACTACCGTGAACTCCACCCTCTTTTCTGTGGGGTTGTTGTAGCTGTCCCAGGCCCTAAAAGTTATGGTATGTTTCCCAGCACTGAGAGCGGGGAGGGTATACTCCAGAGAACCTCCTTTTGGGCTATTCAAATCATATTGGAAATTGTCGGTGAGGTCAATAAGATCCTGACTCTCATCCACCTGTAGGGTTATCCCATGTCCTACCACTTTTGTGAGGTTGATCCCGTGCTCGTCGTAGATATGGGCCTTGAGGGTTGGCTGGCTCACCACTAAGTCCCCACTCTGAAAGGTCTGGCCAGCGAATTCTATGTTTATGGTGGGGCCAGTGGTATCATCCTCCACACCTGTAGCCGTCCCGGCTACCTTAATGTTATCTAAGGCTCCTGCACCGTCAACTTGGTCATTATAGATATATGTGCTTATTCGGGCCAAATCCCCCTGATAGCTTATATCTTTGGGGACAAAGAAGCTCATCTGAAACTTTCCTTCCTTCACCTCCGCCTCTCCTCGAAAGATGGCCCTACCAGGGAGGAGGTAGGATACAACCTCGTCAGTAGAGGCTACTGTATGGCTGCCCTCATATTTGGAGTCATAAACTGTTAGATGAACGATGCCATCAAAATCACTTTGAAAGTGGTCTGCTCTATCAAAGACCTTTCCCTTTATTTTCATCTCTGAGAGGGCACAGAGGGAATCCGGAGAGGCAGTAAGGCTGTCCACATTGAGTTGGGGGCCCAATCTCAATGCCGGATCACCGAGAATCAGATAAAGGCTGCTATTGTGACCAAAATCCTGATACTCTACTTTAGCTGCCCAAAGAGCCTGCCCCATGGTATTCATTGAGGAATTAAGTAAATGCTTAAAAAATCTCCAGTTTAAATTAAAATTTTGATCTCCATAACTAGCTCTAGTAGCGGAGATAGACGCGATAGCCCCTTTTCCTTCTACTCTGACCAGTCTCTCTGAGATACATTCGTTGCCGGTATGATCAAAAAATCCCACCTGACAGGAAGCTGAATAGACTAAAGGGAGTTTAACTCCATTATGTAGTTTAGGGATGTCTCTAAATGAATCGAATACTGATTCGTGGGCCCAGACGCGATAATTACCATGTCCTATATAATCAATGATAAGGGCACCCTGGTTATAGGCGTCTATCAATGCCTCTTGTGCTTCAGGAACACTACGACCTATCCTCCTATAATTCATTAGATAAATCTTTTCAGTGTCAAATATCTTTTTAGGGACTCTATTTTTCATTAGGCTTTCCATATCTACAGTATGTGTTGTCTCCGAATTACCAGACCCAAACTCATCATCTGCCACTCCCACTATCACTTTTCTCCAGGGGCCGAAGGTGGATGAGTTTTCATAATTTATGATTTTGTTCACTACTATTTCCGTTTCCCTCCAGGAACGAACTGGTAACCTTCCAGGAATCATATCTATATCACCTGAAGTAAAGTAGACATAGTTGTCATCTGTGCATCTTGTTGTGGTGGAGTGCTCCCAAGGCGGAATATACTGCGGAGGGGCAGACCTGGTGTTGTTCTTGTAATCATAGTTTCCATCCCCGACCAGGAGGACATATTCCGGAGTGTGGGATTGATTCCAATGCAGGAACGCATATCTCAAAAAATCCCTTATGGCTGTGGGGTCAAAAAGTCCCCAGGAGAATTCATTATAGACATCGGATACCTTTACAATCTTGACATATAAGCTATCTTCCTCTTTCTCTTCTCTTAAGTCCTTCAAAGGCTTAACCTGGTCATAGAAATCATCGTAGGTGATGATGATGTAATTAGCCAAGTTTGTATTGTCTCTGAGTCCAGGGATTTCTACCCTCTCCAATCTGCTTACCTTTTTCAGATTTCCTTCTGAGGCAAGATAATATAGGTCCCTGGTGGTGTCTGAGGCAGTAGTTTCAAAGGTCAATCTGTTGGCAGAAAACGAGGGGTTTACTATCCTTTTCACCCTGAAAAGGTTGGAGATGTCAAAAATATAAGTAGTCTGAGAGAAACCAGAGACAGAATATTTGATAGAGCCGGTTGTATTAGGGGCGGGAAATTTTAATATTCCATCCTTGGCCTCAAATCTGCGGCTATACTCAATTTCATAATAGTTAATGTATTGAGGGCTACTAAAATTGAACTCAAAGTGATTTAGGCCATCTTTCAAGTTGTCGGTTTTAAATTGGGATGCATATTTGCCGTTAACCTTAACTGAGTTGCTTTCAGGATCTGATTTAATATCTGCCGTATCCCCAGTTACTACTCCACTGAGGTTGATATAGTCCTCTAAGAAGGAATCTTTTTTCCAATACCAGGAGTAGAGATTGTAATCGTAAATATCAATGCTCTTATTAATCTTATCCATCTCCCGATGTATCCTGTCTCGGAAGCTCTTCGGTTCATAGGGGTTAGAAGCTTGAGGAGAACCATTTATGGTGTCCATTCTCGCTGGATTTCCTGGGATAGAATTTTCCCCATAGGTGAACCAGTATACATTCTCATCGGTAAAGAGATTGGTGTCATGGCTAAATTCTCCTGTGTATCTGTCAAACCTCCAGCCGGTGGTGGGTAGGGCATAGAAGAGGATAAGGTCGGAATCGTCAAAGATTCCATCCGATTCACCTTTGATATAAATGGCTACCTCTTCTAAAGTGGGGGGTAGATCAGATACCCCCCGAAGCAACATCTTTCCGCAACTACTGGCGGTGAATATGCGGATGGTGCTGGGGTCGACCCCATCGAGGCCGGCCTTGCGCAGGGTTGATTTGTCAATCTTATAGATTCCCTCTTCCTTTATCTCCATCTTATACCAGTCGGAGGAGAGGTAAAATGGGTTCTCGGTGGTCAATTTGGGTGAGATTTTAAACAGGGGATTTCCCCTCCAGGCTTTAGAGAGTTGGTAATTGAGGATAACTGCTTTGTAGGCAGATTCAAAACCGTCTTTATAATTGAACCTGGTAAATTCGCTCTTTACTTTGGGGAAAGAGAGACTGACCTTCACCTCTTTGTTAAACATAACTTCCCTTCTCTGAGGGTTGAACTGAAATGGATATATGTAGACCCTCACCGTCTTTTGATGTCGCAGAAATCCTGGATCATCCCATTTCACGGGTTGAGAAGGGAAAAGGAGGTCTTTTCCATAAACTTCTTTCAGAGGTTCATAGCTCAGCCTGTAACCGACCTCTGAATCTTTGTCCTTCAAGATCTTAGGGACAGGGGCTATCCGGACATCCTTTATAGTAGAGCTTTGCAAAATTTGAGTATGGACTTTTACTCCAGCATCTAAGGGTATGCCTATCAGTATGACTTTAACTGGCAAACCTGGTTTCCCGGTCTCCTCAGTAGCCCCACATTTGGGAAGGGTAACCCTGTCAAATACTCCATTTTCCGTGCTTAGCTTCTCCCAGTTTGGCTCTGGAGCCTGATAGATAAAGCTAATACCTTTAGAGTTTGAGGTTAGAACCTTTGTGTGGGGATGGGTATTAAAGGCAGATGCTCCAGAAAAGGAGAACAGAGAGAGGATTAACCCCAGCAGTAAATATAAATTTTTGCCTGACGACAACGTGTACCCCCTGAAAAACATAACACTTTACCACGGAACCTCACGGAACCAGAGAATGAAAAATTATACAATAATCAATTAACAATTAGCAAGTTAAAATTAGGATAAAGACAGAAAATCCTGAGATACCGTTTTCTATTGATAATTGCTCATTTCCTTATCGGTCCGTGGTTATTCGTTACAAAAAAACTGGGTTATGATAGTTCCTTAACCCAGTTAGTAGTTACTCGCTAATCCCTATTCAAAAACTGTGAGTGCTAAGGAACTATCAGTTAAAAGGTAAGGAATGACAATAATATTCGCCTAATTTTGAAACTTACCCCGTCCTTTTAACAGTTCCCTATATACACTCCTCCTTAGTTTCTTATAAAATAAGGAAAGAAAAAAACCTTGTCAAGCTTTTTTTTATTATTAGGCCAGAAAAGTTTAAAGAGCACTATTTGGTGATTAAACGGATAGGTTTCTCTGGATGTGCATCTTCGATAGAGACGCCATTCTCAACCTGGATGTTTTTTTTGGGGGGGGAGGGGGGGAGAAACCTCTTCTGCCCCAGTGGGATTTCAAGGGCTGTCAGCCCCGTTCCGACGGGATTCCTGGCGGAAGAGGTTTCTCCTGACAGCACGCTTTTGAACCGCTCGGTCAACTGACTGCCGATCCCTGTAAACTGTCACCTTCATTTTACATTAGAACCTTCAGCAAAAAAGATTTGATTTGGGGAGGAATATTTGTTATTATGCCCAAGACATGGCTATCTACTTTATCTCTGATGCCCATTTAGGTGATGATGAGGAGAGAGAAAGGAAACTGATCTCCTTCCTGGATGGGATCAAAGGATGTGAGTTGCTTTACATCTTAGGGGATCTCTTCGACTTCTGGTTTGAATACCGCACTGTAATCCCCAGCCAGTATATAAGGACGATCTGTAAATTACTGGAATTAACCCAAACGGGAACCAAAATCGTCTATTTGGCAGGTAACCATGATTTCTGGCTGGGAAAATTCTTGAGTTCCCGGATAGGAATTCAAGTGGAACCTGGTCCTCTCCAAGTGGAACATCAGGGTCTGAGGATGTATCTCTCCCATGGGGATGGCATCGTCAAGGGAGAGGTAGGCTACCGATTTCTGAGGAGGATGTTGAGGAATCCTTTTAACATTGCCCTCTTTCGCCTCCTCCATCCTGATCTTGCTTTCTCTTTGGCCAAGGGGATTTCTAAGCTTAGCCGTGGTTCTACCCAAGGTAAAGGGGAGAAGCTTCTTAAGGATTATGAGAAGTTTGCCTCAGAGTTGATCCAGGAAGGAATGGATGCCGCGATCTTGGCCCACATCCACTGGCCAGTCTACAAAAAGCTGGCTGGGGGAGTCTATATTAACTTGGGCGATTGGATCACCCACTACACATTTGGGAAGTTAGAGAAAGGGATTTTGAGCCTGGAGAGGTGGGAGACTCCTGGATCCAACCGTTTTCCAGCCCCGCAAAATCCAGGGCCATAAAGGCCTGCTTGAGCTCCTCAGGGGTAATTTCCCTCCCCAACAACGGATGGCCTTTTGCCTTCCAGAGCGGTAGGTATTGACTCATTAGGCTGACGGAGATAGAAGGGGAGAGTTCCTGGGCGATGAAGAAAAGGATCTTCTCGGCCCCAAAAAGGTTGCCAGGGAGGAGGAGATGACGGATGATTAGCCCTCGTTTGGCGATTCCATTCTGATCAGTTAAGAGGTCCCCCACCTGGCGATACATCTCCTTTATTGCCCTTTTGGCCACTTGCGGGTAATCCGGAACCTGAGAGTATCTCATTCCTGTCTCTGCCTTAAAATATTTGAAATCCGAGAGATATATGTCCACCACTCCATCTATGAGTCTCAAAGTCTGTAGGCTCTCGTATCCACTTGTGTTATAGACGAGGGGCAGGTGGAATCCTTTATCTACGGCAAGCGTGAGGGCAGAGAGGATTTGAGGAACGAAATGGGTGGGAGTGACCAGATTTAGATTGTGGCAACCCATTTTTTGGAGATAGAGCATCATATGGGAGAGGAGCTGGGGAGAGATTTCCCTCCCTTTTCCCTGCTGGCTAAAAGGGTAATTCTGGCAGTAGAGGCATTTTAGAGGACAACCCGAGAAGAAGATCACCCCTGATCCTCTCCATCCACTAATGGGAGGTTCCTCTCCAAAGTGGATTTTAAATTTATAAACCTTTGCCTTCTTTCCTGCTCCGCAAAGGCCCCTTTGATCTTGAAGCCTGTCTACTTCACATTTTCGGGGGCAGAGGGAGCAGGTTTGGAGTAATTTGTATGCCTCCTCTGCCTTTTCCCTCAGTTCGCCCTTTTGGGCGAGCTCTAAATAGGCTGGATAGCTCATATCAGATTATGCATTAAACATTGAAAAGCACCGAAAAACACCAAGATAACAAGAAATCCGAAAAAAATTTCACCTAAAAAATGTCCTGATAATTCGGAGGTTATAATTCTCTCGGTAGTTTCAGTGTCATTCGGTGTTTCGACGCATGATTTAGGCTTATCTCTGTCCCCTCAAGGAGTCTATGGCCTCCTTATAATCCGCGGACTTGAATATGGCAGTTCCAGCGTCTAATATAATTGCCCCAGCCTCAATGATTTCAACGGCATTCTGAGGGCCCACTCCTCCATCAACGGCGATCTCCAGTTGGATATCCCTCCGGCTTATCCATTGGGCAGCCTCCTTGATTTTCTCCAACACTACAGGAATAAACTCCTGGCCACCAAAGCCAGGGTTTACTGACATCAGAAGGAGAAGGTCTATCTTTTTCAAAAAGGGGATTATAGAGCTAAAGGGGGTCTGAGGATTTAGGGCTACCCCCACCTTGGCCTCCAGATTCCTTATCTGCCTAATCACCTCCACAAGGTCGGAACAGACCTCGAGGTGCACGGTAAGGTAGTCGGCTCCGCTTTTCCGGAAGGCCTCCAGATACCTCTCCGGCCTCTCTATCATCAGGTGGACATCAAGGGGAAGATGGGTCAACCGATCAATGGCCTTTACTATTAGGGGACCAAAGGATATGTTGGGGACAAAATGTCCATCCATTATATCCAGATGGAGTAGATCTGCCCCAACCTCTTCCACTCTTTTTATCTCCTCCCTCAAACAGGAGAAATCTGCTGCCAGTATGGAGGGGGCGATCTTTATCTTTCGCTTATTCAATTGGTCTGTGCCTCTCCATAAACTTTCAGTGGTCTGGAGGTCTGTCCGCTCTCACTTCTCCCAACCTTGAGGTGGCATCCCGATTTATGGGGATGCCACGGTCAGATCAGGGGATCTGACCGCTCGGTTTTTATCTGTACTAGAATCTTGTAAGATCTTGTTTTTTCAACAAAATTTTTTCAGGCTGCTTTGAGTAGAAGACTTCTACCACACTTTAGTGCGGGTTCTTGGGGTTGAGTCCAGTGAACGGGCTACCCGTCCCGACCCAGAACGGGTAGGAAAGCCGGGTAGAAAAACTGAAAACAATGGGAGGGTGGCAGAATCGGGGTTCTGCCACCTCGGTGATTCATATTCGTGTAAATTCGTCTATTCGTGTCATTCGTGTTCCAGAGATTCAGTGAAATCTGTGGCCCTCGTTTGGTTGCGGTTTTGCCGCGCTGGGCAATTCCGTGGTGAACTGTTAAGCCAATTTTCACCTGTTATTCCCCCGTTTCTACTCCACCTTACTCACTACCAGGTCAACCCTGGCTCCCCGGGGGACCGCCTCACCCATTTCCAGGGACTGTTCGATTACCGTCTCTGGTAGCACACTCCTGTCTGCCCTATAGCTGATATTCCCCACCATTATTCCAGAAGCCCGGGCCAGCTCCTCTGCCTCCTCTATGCTCTTGCCCAAGAAGCTGGGGACCGAGACCGTCTCAGAGCGGGATCCACTGCTCACTATTAGGTCGATAAGGGATTCTCTTAGGATAGTTGATTTGGCAGGAGGATGGGACTCTATGATCACTCCTTGGGGAATTTGGTCGGAGCTTTTCCAGCTTACATTGCCCACCATTAGATGGGCTCTGTGCAGAATAATCTCTGCCTGTCTCAAGGAGAACCCCCTAAGCTCCGGCACTAAAACATCTTCACTGCCTTTGCTGATTATTACTCTGATCCCCCTGCCCTTCTTTACCCCTGCCCCTGGGGATGGATCCTGTTGCAAAACAAAGCCCTCGGGGACCAGGTCATCGAACTCTGGGGAGCCTTCAACCATCCTTAACCCTTTCCTTTGCAGTATCCTGCGGACCTCTTCTTGGTTAAGGTTGGATATATTTGGCACCTTGACCACCCTTTTGGAGCCGACGGTTAAGGGCATAATTAGTTTGTCCAAGATGAGGATTCCTAAGAGGATGATAAGAATGGAGAGGAAGAGGTAGGTGAACAATTTTGAGAAAAGCCTGCCTATCCTTTTCATCATCCCACTTTTTTCAAACCAGCGGCAAAGGTGCCGTCGATGTGGTGAATATGAGGATAGGTGATGACGAAACCATCCCGATCGATGAAATTCTTGGGGATGGCCCTACTTGGCCTTGACAATTTGAACCTCCTGTTCCTGTGGAGAAAATCCTCCACCATAAGTTGGTTTTCCTCTGGCTCTATGGTGCAGGTGCTATAGACCAGAAAGCCTCCTGCCTTTAAGAGGTCAGCTCCATTTTGTAAAAGATCTCTTTGGAGAACGGCCAATTTTTTTATCCGCTGAGGGGTCATCTTCCATCTGAGATCGGCTCTTTTCTTTAAAGCCCCCAGGCCGCTACAGGGAGTATCAATCAGCACCCTGTCCACTGTTGATCTGATACGCACATATCGGCCATCGCCCCTGCAGAGGAGGACTGAACCTATCCCCAACCTCTGACAGTTTTGCCTTACCATAAGTAACCTTTTACCGCTTATATCCACCCCAATGATCTTTGCCTCCCCGCGGGTGAGCTGAGCTATGGAGCAGAGTTTCCCCCCGGGGGCAGCACAGAGGTCAATTATCTTCTCGCCGGCCTGGGGCCCTAAGAGCAAAACCGCCAACCCAGCACTTTGATCTTGTACCTGAAATAACCCGGCAGAAAAAGCTTTGATCTGGAGGGGATTCCCCTTTTCTATCTCATAGAAAGCCCCTAAATATCTTCCCCTTTCAAATTTTATCCCCTCGGCCCGGAGTTCCCTCTCCAATTCCTCCCCTTTGAACTTAAGGGTGTTTAGTCTTATGCTTATTTTGGGCCTCTGGTTGTTCCACTCACAGAGTGAGATTGTCTCCTCTAACCCGAATCTTTTTAACCACCTTTTTACCATCCATTCGGGATGGGAGTAATAGATGGAGATGTGGGGGAGGGGGTCTTCTTTATTTAGGGGGGGATAGGGGAGATTTTCCCTGTCCCTGATGATATTTCTCAGCACCCCATTGACTAAGTTTGCCCATCTCTGCCCCTGATGAACCTTGGCCAAGTTTACCGTCTGATCTACAGCGGCAAAGTCCGGTATCCTTTCCGAGAAGATTATCTGATAGCTTCCCAGGCGGAGCAGGGAGAGAATCTGAGAATTGAGGCTTTTCACCCCTTTGGGGAGGAAAAGGTTTAAAATCCAATCCAGTCTTTTCTTGAACTTTACGCTCCCATTGACCAAATCGGTTACCAGGGCCCGGTCTAAGGGGGAGAGTTCAGATGAGCTGAGGAGCCCATCAAGAAGGGGGTCCAGAAGCATATTCCCCTTTTCCCATTTCCACAAGGCCCGGAAGGCCAGTTCCCGGCTGCGGGTTATACACTGCACGGGCATAAATGGCGTTTCTTAACCGCAAAGTTCGCAAAGAAGACACAAAGGTAGGAAAGGAAAATCTTTGCGAACTCTGCGCCACCTTTGTGTTCTTTGCGGTTGTTTTTTCTCTCCGAAAAATGACCCTATTTTCTATTCCCTGCTCCCCCTTAACAGAAGGAGCCTGACCAATTGCATAATGGCCATAGTGGCTGCGGCCACATAGGTCCAGGCGGCAGCATTGAGCATAGATTTGGCTGAGGATACCTCTTGGTCGCTGAGATAACCACCCTGGCCTAAGAGGGCTAATGCCCTTTGGCTGGCATTAAACTCCACCGGCAGAGTAACTATATGGAAGAGAACGGCCAGGGAGAAGAAGATTATACCCACATCCATCAGGATGGGAAAGCGAAAGAGAAAACCGATGAGGAAGAGGGGAAAGGCCAGGCTGGAACCGAAATTGGCCACCGGCACAAAACTGGAGCGAAGTTTCAAAGGAAGATAGCTGAGCTTGTGCTGGATGGCATGGCCCGTTTCATGAGCAGCCACCCCTACCGCGGCAATGGAGTCAGATCTATAAACCCCGGAGGAGAGTCGCAGGACCCTCTTTAGGGGATCATAGTGGTCGGTGAGGGTTCCTCGCCTCTCCTCGATCTTTATCCCTTGAAGGCCATTGGTATCTAAAAGGGATCTGGCCACCTGGGCCCCAGTCAGCCCGCGCATACTTCGTATCTTACTGAACTTAGCATAGGCTCCCCTGACCTTGCTCTGGGCATAGATGGCCAGAATCAAGGCGGGGATAAGCAAGCCAATTGTGCGATCAAAGAAGAAAGGAAACATCTTTTTAACACCTCCTTAATGCAGCCGCTAATGCAGCACAGCGACTTCTTTAATTACCTTAGCGGTTAATTGATGAACCTCTCGGTTGCCTTGTCGGATTTCCAGGGGAAAAGGGAGGCTTTCCTATCACGTTTTCTAGCCAAAGCTCAAATAATGTTTATTTTATGGTAGAAATCTTTGGTGACCTCCTCAAAGTTCTCCCGATAAGTCTTGAGGGCCAAAGGGAGATAATTCATTATGTCCTCTGCAGTAATCCCATCTTCTCCTTTATCCTTGGCGGCCAGATCTCCAGAAAATCCGTGCATAAAGACCCCCATCCTCACACTGTCTTGCAGGGATAGTCCCAGACCAAACATAGCGGCGATGGTGCCAGTCAGGACATCCCCTGATCCGGCTGTGGCCATACCCGAATTCCCGCTAAGATTGATGGAGACCCTCTCATCTGGATAGCCGATAAGTGAATGAGCCCCCTTTAAGCAAATAACTGCACTCAAATCCCTTGCTGTCTTCTGCAGGATTTCTATTTTATTCTTAGATATCTGGCTTATGCTTTTCCCGGTAATCCGGGACATCTCACCCAAGTGAGGGGTTAAAATTAGCTCTGCCTTTCTTCCCTTGATTATCTCTAAATCCTTGGAAATAGCGGTAATTCCATCTCCATCAATGAGCAAAGGCTTTTTTATCTCTCTGGTCAGCTCCCGCACCAATTCCTGAGTGGTCTCATTTAATGAGAGGCCAGGACCCAGCACAACCATATCTACCCTCTTGGCGATCTCCAGGAGATGGCCTTTGTTTACTGGGGAGATGCTTCCAGAGGGCGTCTCCTCTTGAGGGAGAAGGACTATCTCACTGCCTCTGCTGGCCAAGAATGAGGAAACGGACCTGGGAGTGGCCAACTGGGAGTATCCCCCTCCCGCCTTCAGAAAGGATAGGGCAGAGAAGTAAGGTGCACCTAAGTAATTAGAGGCGCCGGCAATGAAGAGGACATCACCAAAATCCCCCTTATGGCCAGCCGGGGATCTCTCCGGAAGCCTGAGCGGATCATTTGTCTCTATTTTTACTGAAGCAGAGCTATAGAGCAATGGGGGGAATGATATATGAGAAACCCAGAGCTTTCCACCCATTTCATACCCTGGATAGAGAAGGTTCCCTCGCTTAGGAAGGCCAAAGGTTATGGTATGGTCGGCTTTTACGGCTATACCCATTATCTCCCCCGTGTTGCCATTTATACCGGAGGGGATGTCAATGCTGAAAACCTTCTTTCCGCTTCCATTTATCGCTTGGATAACGGCCTTATATAAACCTGTAACCTCCCTCTCTAAGCCTGTTCCTAAGATGGCATCTATAATCGCATCAGCTTGCGAGAGGTCGGAGGAAATAGATTCCGCTGATTTTATATGGAGCACCTCTATGGGGAGCTTGGAGATAATCTTAAAGTTTCTTTCGGCTGCTCCCTTGAATTTCACCTCATCGCCCAACAGGAGAACTGTAACTTTACCCCCGTTAGAGTGGATCTTGCGGGCTACAACCAATCCATCCCCACCATTGTTTCCAGTTCCACAAAATACGACGAAGTTGTGGTCTTTAATGCCCATCTCGTTTAAGATGACGAAATAGGCAGCTTGCCCCGCGTTTTCCATCAATATCTCATCGGGGATGCCGAATTCCGTTATTGCCTTATGGTCCAGATTCCTCATCTGGCTAACACTGCTTACCTTCATTCCTCGCTCCTTTCAATTCCCTGTGGTGTCAGTCCCGTTCCGACGGGATTCCTGGCGGAAGAGTTACCTCCTGACACCATACTGGTTCATAGTTTGGTCTCATATATGCGGTATCTCTTGTATACCTTGACTCCCAGATACTCTAATGCCCTATTCATAAGCAAGTTGTCCTCTAAGATCCAGGAGAGTTCTCCTCTTTTATAACCCTTTCCCACCCCTCTGTCAAAGGTCTCTAAATAGAAGATGAGATCAATTCCCCTTTTTTGATACTTGTGCACCACGCCCATTGTGAGCACCCTGATGGCATCGATCCTTTTGGCCCACCAGAGGAGCTTAAAGAGCCCCCAGGGAAAGAGCTTTCCATTTACCTTCTTGAGGGCCTGATTGTAATCGGGTAAGGCCATAGAGAACCCCGCCGGTTCACCGTTTACCTCGGCGATAAGGATCAATTCAGGGACAGCCAACCTTTTCAGTTCGTTTGCTAAGTGATCAAATTCTTCATCCGTCATGGGGACAAATCCCCAGTTCTTGCTCCAAGCCTGGTTGTAAATCTGCTTGATTAGCTTGACCTCCTCCTCAAACCTTTTCAGGTTGACCTGACGAATATGGAGGTCTTCCTTTTCTTTCACCTTCTTGGCTACCCTTCTCATCCTTTCCGGAGGCTGTTGGCTGTGGTCTATAAGATAGGCGTAGAGGTCCTTAGTTTTCTTTAAACCAAATTTCTCCAAAAATTCCATATAGTAGGGGGGATTATAGGGCATCATAATCATTGGGCTGAGGTCAAATCCGTCGATCAATAGCCCACATTCATCATTGGTGGAGAAGTTCATTGGTCCCCTCATAATCTCCATTCCCTTCTCCTTTAACCAGGAACGAGCTTGCTCTAAGAGCTTTTGGGCTATGGAATATTGAGGCTGGACTTCCCAGAAGCCGAAGAAGCCGGTCTTTTCCTTATGGAAGTTGTTGTGATTGTGATTGATCAAAGCGGCGATCCTTCCCACCGGCTTCCCCTCCTGAAGGGCCAAGAAGAGCTGCACCTGCGAATGCTGATAGAAGGGGTTCTTTTGGGGGTTAAAATAGTCTTTTCTCTCTTTAATCAGGGGGGGGACCCAAAGGGGATCACCTCCATATACCCTCCAGGGAAGCTTGATGAAATCCTTCAAGGCTCTTTTCCCCTCTACTTTTTGGATTTGAATGTTATTCATAAATTTCCCTTGAATTCGTTCAATTTTAGTAGTATCATTGGCTGAGGTTTAAATTACATAATGGTTTTAACTATGTCAACTAAATTTTCCTCAAATGGTTTCCCTCCCACTGCTCTGGTTACAGGAGGGAATGGCTTTTTGGGCAGTCACCTGATTGAGGCTCTGCTCCAGAGGGGTTACCGGGTGAGATGCCTGGTGAGAAAGACAAGTGATTTGAAATGGATTAAGGAGCTGAAGATAGACTTCTTCATAGGGGATTTGAGTGATCCCTCATCTCTGCACCAGGCAGTTAGGGGGGTGGATTACATCTATCACCTGGCTGGGGTGACCAAAGCCATTAAGCCAGAGCTTTATTATGAAGCAAACCGGAACGGGACAAAGAACTTGCTGGATGTCTGCTCAGCAAATGGGGAAGAGTTACAAAAGTTCGTCTATGTCAGCTCCCTGGCTGCCGCCGGGCCAAGCTGGGATGGGACTCCAATTAAGGAAACCAGCCCCCTCCGACCGATAACTGACTATGGAAAAAGCAAGTTGGAGGGGGAGCGGGAGGTTTGGAGATATAAAAGTAGAATTCCCGTAACTATCATCCGACCTCCGGTCATCTATGGGCCCCGGGATAGGCAACTTCTGAGCTTTTTTCAGACAGTTAAAAGGGGAATTATCCCTATTTTGTCGATGAAGTTGAGTTTGGCCTATGTGAGGGATGTAGTGGCCACCTTGCTCTTAGCCGGAGAGAAAGAGGAATCCAGGGGGGAAGCCTATTTCGTTTGCGGCCCAAAGGTTTCCTCCTGGGGGGAAATTGGTGGGTTGGCTAGTGAGATTATGGGAGTAAGGGGCTTGAGGTTTCGCCTTCCTGCCTTTTCCCCCTATCCAGTAGCATTTTTCTGTGAGGCTCTTTCCTTTCTTACTACGAAACCAACCGTTTTGAACCTGCAGAAGGCCAGGGAGATGAGCCAAAGATACTGGGTATGTGATCCCAAAAAGGCCTGGGAAGAGCTGGGTTTTCGTCCCCAATATCCCCTCAGACTGGGGTTGAGGGAGACGATAGATTGGTATAAAGGGCAAGGGTGGCTTTAAGTTGGGTTAGGCATTGAACGCCGAAAATCACTGAAACGATGAGAAATCCAGAGAGAGGATTTCACTGATGGGGGAAAAACTCCTATCGTAGATCGTCGCTGGTCATCCACCGCGGTAGGGGCTTGATTTATCAAGCCCGTTCGGGTCGCATAAATGCGACCCCTACATTTCTACCCGGCTTTAGCCGGGGTCGATAGGGCT
This sequence comes from uncultured Gemmatimonadota bacterium, assembly GCA_964626665.1. Classification (GTDB taxonomy): domain Bacteria; phylum SM23-81; class DAOVCL01; order DAOVCL01; family DAOVCL01; genus DAOVCL01. The sequence goes on from CAZVGK010000005.1 coordinate 101,742, forward strand.
TTAGCCCGTTTGGAGTGCTGTGACTCCTGTCACAGCTTACGTCAACAGGAGTTACCACACTCCATAGTGGCCCTAAAGGGGCCCAACCAACACTAAAGTGCGGTAGAATATTTTCTCATCTCCGTCAGGGCAGGAGTCCTACCAGCACAGAATCCTGAGGATTTGCGTTAATCTGTGTCCCATAGAGTCCGCCCGCAGGGCGTTAAGTTTGGATAATCATTCACAATACGACTGAGCGGTCAGATGCCCTCATCTGACCGTCCCCTCGACGAGCCGTTAAGTGCACTCACCTGCGGGCAAAAGGGAAGGGTGGCAGAATGGGGTTTCTGCCACCTCGCTTTTGAGCATAAATTTCATTTTTAACTCTTAATTCTCAATTCATGATTGCTTTTCCCTGTGTCATTCCGTGAATTTCCGTGGTAAACTTATTTATTCGTGTAGATTCGTTTATTCGTGTCATTCGTGTTCTGTCAGTGGAAGGGTAAGATTATGCTAAATAAGGTTGCAATAGGGGAGAGGCTCTTTCGGCGGAGGTATCTCATTTGGCCCACCCTGGGGCTATTTGCCCTCTTTTGTGGTTGGGGAAAGTGGGAAAATGAGCTTATCCTCTGGCCTTTGGGATTTCTTCTCCTGGGCATAGGGGTATGGTTGAGGGCCCGGTCGATTCGCTACATCGGCGGTGGGGCTCGGCTCAAGAGCAGGAAGGCTCAAAAGCTAATAGTCTCTGGTCCCTATGCCTATGTCCGCAATCCGATATATATCGCCAACTTCTTGGTCTTCTCGGGATTTATCCTCCTCTGTGAACTTCCCTGGTTTCTCCCTTTTGCCTTGGGGTTTCTTTTTATTCAATACTCCCTCATCGTTTCCTTTGAGGAGGATCTCCTCAAAGGTAAATTTGGTTTGCCCTATCTCGATTATCTCCAGAGGATCCCCCGTTGGATTCCCAGGCTAAGAGTAGGATATGACCCTTCAGAATTGCCACCGAGTTCCCTGCGCAGGGTGTTGAGGGTAGAAAGGGGGGGGATCTTGAATTTAATCTTAATGATTGGACTGGCTATCCTTAAAGAGGTGACGCACTTTCACCTTTTCTAAAAATATACGAATCATTATTTTTAGACAGGATTGACAGGATGATCAGGATAAATAAAACTCGTCCACAGTGTGCCGTCAGGAGTTACCTCCTGACGGCTCTTACAAATAGACGGGATGGACAGGATGAATAAAAATCCAGTAAATCCTGTTTATCCCGTCAGAAAAGCTGGCACCGTAGGTGTGTGCTAAGGGAAGAAATGGTACTGGGAAAAAAGAGCTTGACAAGGGAGAAGTAATTGATTATTATTAAGGTACATTGCTATGATGAAAAATAAGACCCTTCTCACAGAACGAGGTGAGGTAAGAGATGGCTGGCGGATACAAAACCTTGGGGTGCAAGCATATACTCCGAACTCGAGTTTAATAGCCTTAGGATAGCCGGGCTGCTGTAGGATAAAGCTAAAGCAGGCCGGTTTTTCTTTTCAAACCTTTTGTAGAGACTGAAGACAATTACGCTAAAAGCTGAAGAAGACCTTCAAGAGCAGATGAGATAAAATGAAGAGTTGATGAGGAGTATAAGCTTGGAGGTCATCTGCCGATGAATAATTGGTTAAGACCAATAATAATGGTGTGGGTTGTCTTGTCGTGCAGAGCTTGTCCTGAAGAGCTTAGCTCTGAAGGAACCAGGGTCTGTAAGTCGAAGGCACAATCGGGTGCTCTCTTCTTAAGGAGAGGGAGTGCGGTTGTGCCTTTTTATCTGGAGGTAAGGAGGACGGAGAAGAACGATAATGAGGGAGGACTCGGCGCTGTTCAATAAGAGTTAGGTTAGGGTTTGGATATGATCGTTTTTTCGGTAGATAAATGAGATTCTAATAATTCAAGAGGCATTGTGAATGATATGAATCCTTAAGGAAGGAGGAGTCCAATGAGAATCGCTCTGAAGGTTGTTACATTAGCCTTTACCCTGGTGGGGTTGTTCTGGGCAGGTGCGAATTCGGCAATCATCTATGTCCCCACTGATCAGCCTACGATTCAGGCTGGCATAAATGCCGCCGGTTCCGGTGACACTGTCATTGTTGAACCGGGGACATACACCGGTGCAGGTAACAGAGATCTTTCAACTTCCGGGAAAACTCTCTTACTAATGGGACAGTTTGGGGCGGACAGCACCATTACTTATTACCACCAATACTCTTCCCCAAATTATGCAATTAACGTAGATGGCATTGATGACTTCATCGAAGTACCTCATCATAGCAGTTTTGATTGGGATATGCAGCTAACAATGGAATTCTGGGTTAGAATATTTGATAATAGTTTTGGAATAATTTTTAATAAGTGCAGAGACAGCGTTGAAGATAAACAGGTCGGTCTTTACGATCCAGGCAAAATCTACTTTTACTTGTATGGATTAAGTCATTCGGGTCAGCCAACTGTCTCAAATTCAGTAGTCAACCTTAATCAATGGTATCATATAACCTGTACTACAGATGGTGATTCACTATATATCTATATCAATGGGTATATAGATACTAGTATGGCTGCATCTGGGAATCCGATTGGCAATTCCACATACCCCGCCAGAATAGGTGCACATTTTTACCATTGGCCAACATATGTGCCTATAAATGGGGAGATCGATGAGTTGAGGATATGGAACATTTATAAGACTCCAGAAGATATTCAAGCCTTGATGTATCATGAAGCATCAGGAAATGAGCCAAGCCTTGTTGCAGTCTGGCACTTTAATGAAGGCCAGGGGCAGACAGCACATGATTCCTCTCCTAATCAAAACAATGGCAGGCTGGGAAGCTCAATTGGTGAGGATCCTGAGGATCCTCAATGGGTAATTTCGTCCGCCCCAATTGGGGGATCATTGCCTCCAGAGCCAAATACTTTTGTGTCAACAGGACCTTCGCAAGGTGCCCACATAGACACGAATCGTGTCTCGTTCACTTGGACCGGCATCGACGACTCAACTGGTGCCGATGAATTGCTGTTCTCATACAGCCTCGACTCGGCTACCTTCAGCCCATTTAGCTACGATACTATGCATACGTTTACTGGGTTAGATGAAGGCTGGCACACGTTTATGGTGAGGGCGATGGATGAAGACCAGAATATAGATCCTACTCCTGCGACTCGCCACTTCGCCATAGATTTGACCTCTCCCAATACCGAAATTGTATCGGGTCCCTCAGAAGGAGAATGGGTTTCCAGTTCAACGGTAACTTTCGAGTGGACGGGGAGTGATAATCTGACTGAGGTGGAAAGTCTCCTTTTCTCATATAAGATGGACGATGATCCGTTCAGTGATTTTACCCTCCAAACCAGCCACACATACAATGACCTGTCAGAAGGTCCACACACCTTTCTTGTCAAAGCCAAAGACAAGGCGGGGAATGTTGATGATACGCCCGCCCAGAGGAACTTCTCGATTGGCCTGTTAGACCTCCAGCCAGTGGACATCGTAGCTCCTGATTCCGCATTCTGTAACCGGAAGATTGAGCTTTCCTGGACTGTCACCAATAATGGGATCGGACCTGCCGTGGGAACCTGGATGGACAAGATCTATCTTTCCGATGATGACCAGATAGGCTCAGATACCTTACTGGGCAGCTTCCCGCATACGGATAGCCTTGACCCTGGCCAGAGCTATGGGGTGACAGATTCCGTTTTGCTACCGGACGGTATACAGGAGGGCTATTGGATTGTGATGGGTTCAGAAGGAGGCAACTTCCTGATAGACGATGACTCAATAAGTGTATCCATCCCTCCCCATCCAGACCTTCAGGTTACCGATATTCAGGTGCCCGAGGATGGCTGGACAGGGCAGGCAATCGCAGTCCAATGGACCATAACCAACTCGGGCGATACCTCCGCTGAAATCAGTTGGAAAGAACATATTTACCTTTCCACCGATAGCATTGTCGGCTCAGATTCCTTAGTGACTACCTTCACCTATACCGAAGGATTAGAAGCCGGCTCAACCTATACGCACATCCACCCCGTACCTATCCCGCAAGATGCCCCTGGGGAGTACTGGATTGTAGTGCAGACTGACGGGCAAGACCAGGTTGGCGAATATGAGTCGGAAAACAACAACATTAGCATTTCGGATAGCTCGGTAACGATCCATCAAAGCCCTTATCCTGATCTGCGGACAGCTTCGGTGGAATGTGTGGACTCGGCCACCAGTGGGCAGACCATTCCGGTAAGCTGGACGATCACCAACGACGGCGCAGGTGCTACCGATGCCCCGGTATGGTATGACCTGGTTTACCTCTCCCAAGATACCATCCTTGGTACTGGAGACTTCCCTTTGGGCAGTTTTCAGAATTTCAGCTACCTGGGGCCGGGTGACAGCTATCAGCAAACGAAGGAAGTTGTCTTGCCCTGGCAGTTAGCAGGGCCATATTATGTCTTGGTTTTTGCAGATGGCACCAATCGAGTCTCGGAGCATGTAGATGAGGGGAATAATGTAGGATCGAGTACCACGCCAATCTTTATTACCTATGCTCAAGAGCCGGCTCCCGATCTGGAGGTAGTCCTTGACCAGGCCCCGGCGAATGGGTGGGCGGGTGCACAGATTACCGTGGAATGGACTGTCACAAACATCGGCAATGCCCCCGCAACCGGACATTGGCTTGTCGACTGGGTGATGCTATCCACGGATAGCATACCTCAAAGCGGAGACCTGCACATTGGCCCCTATTATACCGGGGATGCTTTAGAGCCCGATTCCAGTTACTCCAGAACTGGCACTTTCAATCTGCCCAATGATTTGAATGGCAACTACTACCTTTTCGTCTGGACCGATGTGCGGCTGGAATATCCCGATCCTGACCTGGGTAATAACTTCAGCGCCCCTGTTCCAATTTCTATTCTGCCAATTGTAGCAGACCTGGAGGTTACTGAAGTCTCCCTTTCAGACACAGCGGTTAACTCAGGAGATAAACTTGCCGTCGATTATACTGTCATTAATAACGGCCCAACACCAACTGGGCCCTCATCATGGACTGACGCCATCTACATCTCCGAGGACGACACACTTGACCTCCAGGCGGACCTACTTTTAGGGAGCCATGGTTACACGGGCAATCTTGAACTGGACAGCACGTACTGGCGTAGTGATACGGTGAGCATTCCGAATCAACTCTCAGGTTCCTATTACATTTTTGTCTACACCGATGTCAATGACAACGTGGAAGAGGGAGAGTGGGAAGGTAACAACGATACTCGCGCACTCGCGCCAGTGGAGGTCACATTTACCGCTCCGGACCTGCAAGTCACTGGCATCGCTCCCCCTTCCAGTGCCTGGTCTGGTCAGTTGGCTGATGTGGAGTGGACTGTAACGAATTTGGGACCGGGGCGCACGGCAGTGGAATCCTGGCATGACAGGATATATCTCTCAGCAGATGACACACTCGAATTTGAGGAGGATTCATTACTTTATGACTACACCCGAACCGCAGCACTCGAACCGACTGGAGACTACTATGCGGAAACTGTCGGTGTGGTAATGCCTGACGGCTTTTCCGGGGAATACTATCTTTTTGTGGTTACAGACGCAGATGACGCGGTTTTTGAAGACACACTTGAAGATAACAATTCCGCCTTCGATTATGTTTCAATCACTTTGACACCGCCCCCGGACCTACAGGTGACGCAGTTTATCGTACCGGATTCGGGCCTAGCAGGATTTCCGATAAACATCCAGTGGGGGGTAGGTAACTTCGGCGAAGGCACAACAGGTGCCGGGTCATGGAAAGAACAAGTTTTCCTGTCGACCGATACAACCCATGATGTCTCAGGAGACACATTGCTTTATAGTCTCTTACACACGGAATCGTTGGCGGTCGGGGAAAGCTATATCGAGAGCCGGGATGTTATGTTACCGGATGACGACTCGGGCAGCTTTTATCTTAAAATCGTGACTGATGCTGAGGACGATGTCTACGAGCATCTTTACGAGTCAAACAACATCTCTGTGGAGCCGCTTCACCTGGCACTCCCCGATTCAAACGATCTACAGTTAGCCAATCTTACCTTGTCTGATTTTCAAGCCTCCGACTCTATTGTTGCTGGAGACACTTTTTCGGCCAACTGGACTGTAACTAACACCCGCCAGTTTCCGACCCCATCCTCCGTGAGATACTGGCTGGATGCCGTGTACCTGTCAGAGGATGCTGTGCTTGATATCGTGGAAGATTCTATGCTGGCTCAGTTCAGCCATTTTGGAGTTCTGGAGCCAGATAGCAGCTATAGCCGGGCGGAGATTGTGACTTGTCCCGACGGCTTGATCGGCCAGTACTATCTGTTCATGGTTACGGACAGAACTGACTTAGTTGAAGAGACTAACGAGTCGGATAATTATACAGGTTTCAATACCGCCATTGATTTACAGCCGCCAGATTTACTGGTGACTTCGGTGACCGCTCCCGATTCAACTGATGCCGGGCAACCGATCAGCCTCGGCTGGTCGGTGGCAAACCAGGGTATTGGTGCAACCAAAGTTTCATCCTGGTACGACGCTGTTCATCTTTCCACTGACCAGATCCTGGATGAAACTGACCATAACATCGGCTACTTGCATCACGATGGGATTCTGGAGGCAGATTCTTCCTATAGTGCTAACCTTACTGGCGAAATCCCACCGGGATTATCGGGGCCATACTATGTGATAGTGAAGACTGACAAGAACGATGATGTTTACGAGCATAACAATGAGGGTAACAACTATACCCGGGCCCAGGATGCAGTTCAGATAGTATTGCCTGATCCGGCCAATCTAATCGTTATGGAGATTACTGCTCCTGACAGCGCTATTGCCGGGGAAGAGCTCACCATAGGCTGGACGGTGAGGAACGAAGGCGCAAACGATGTAACCGGACAGTGGACGGATGCAGTTTATCTCTCCGCCGATACCGTATGGCAATACGATGACCCGTTAATCGGGACTCACCTGCACACAGGAACGCTCCTTGCCGGTGAGAGTCGCACTAAGGCAATTTCGCTATTTATTGAGGATTTCTTTGGCACCCTTGATGGCAATCTACCTGGAGTTGTCCTCGGTGACTACCATGTGATTGTCCGTACCGACATTCACAATAACATAAACGAGACTGACGAGATAGACAATTTGACTTGTTCGGATGACACGCTCATTGTCGATGTAAAAGAGCTTACATTGGGTGTGCCCGATACTTCGCAATTAAGCCATGGTGATGAGAACTACTACCGCGTTAATATTGGAGAAGATAATGACTTGAAATTGACTATCAACCCCCAGGACCTGGACGATGTCTTCCGGGTTTACGTTCGTTTGGGTGACGTCCCCAACCAAATTGACTACGACTTCACCTACGAAGCAGACTCTTATCAAGCGACAGTAGTTCCGTGCAGGAGCCAGGAGATATGCTACCTATTGATACGGGGAGAATATGTGACTGGCTCCGGCGAATACATCCTTCTTGCCGACTCCGTATCATTCCAAATCCTTGAGGTAAATCCAGCGACAATAGGTAACGACGGGCAGGTAACAATAACCGTAGATGGCGCCGCATTCGATGACAGTGCTTCCTTGTCCTTAGAAGGACCTGACACCTTGGCGCCAAGTATCATGATCGTGGATAACAGCTCACAGATTACTGCGCTGTTCCGGCTGGATTCAGTAACCTTGGGGAACTATGATGTTGTGGTAACTAATGAGGACTCATGCAGCGCCTCGCTAGTCGATGGAATCATGATCGAAACACGGTCAGAACTGGATCCCATTCTAACGGTTGAGGGTCCAACCGCATTCAGGGTCAGTGATCAGCCAACCTACAATTGCACGATATACAATCCTAACAATGTTGACATTGAGTATCTGCGAATCTTTGTTTCCGTTGGTGATGAGAATGCCTTGGTAGACATTCCCGATAGTCCTTTTCCGCGAGTCTACTTTGATGGCGTATACGAAGACAATACAATCCTCGTTGAATCGAATGTTGTAAGGTCTGAGCTTCTCCTCTCCTTCCCGGCTGGTGGCAGCTTCAATTACCATGTGAGGATCAGCGGCTTTGGAGCCGATCCTTTTGGGATTGAGTTTCAGTGCATTGTAATCGATCCCGACACTCTTATTAACCGGTATAGTGCTTTCTCGGAGGAGCTACGGAGCGTAATGCTGACTTCGCCTGATTTTCTGAGTGCTTTGACGGCGGAAGAACGAGCGATCCTTGAGAATGAGGGCGATTGGAAACAACACTATGCGGGAATACTTGTTGCGCTCGGACTCCTCAATTCACAGGATGAGATGAAAGCCGCAGATGTCAACATGGGGAAAGATGTACGGTGTAAGAGTTCCTCATCGGACAAGCAGGTCCCTGATACCTACTGCAAGGTGCAATATGAGCACAAGGTTACTCAATGTTTGGTAAACCTTCTTGAGGATTTGCCCCATTACGTAATCGCTTGCTTCAGAGGCTTCTCTGATTGTATCGAAATGGAGTGGGAACTCGACAACGCTGGAGCCAAAGCTGCAAAAGATCTTGAAAAGGCAAGAACAGAGTACGTGGAGTGCATCAAGAAAGAATGCTGGACATCCATTTCTAGCGAACCCGACCGATGGTGTCTTGAAAGCCCATTACCTCCTGGCGATCCGGGATGGGGATATATAGAATGTCAGGACTATGTGGGAGATTATTACTCTGATTCGTATTGCGCCCAACCTATGCGGAGTCGAGATCCAAATGAAAAGATTGGACCCACTGGATCGGACGAGGACAACTTAATAACCCTGCAACAGGCCTTGCCCTATACCATCTACTTTGAGAATCTCCCTGATGCAACCGCTCCAGCGGTTGACGTAAGCATAACCGACCAACTTGACTTAGACCTAGATTGGAGAAAATTCAGGCTGGGTGAAATTACTTTTGGCGATACCGCGATTATTGTACCTGATAATCGCAGTTACTGGCACACAACTATCGATTTGGATCCCCTTGATCTTGTGCTTGAAATCGACGCCGGAATCAATGCTTTCGCAGGGGAAGCGCACTGGTATTTTAACACAATCGATCCTAACACCGGTCAACCACCGCTCGATCCATTCGCCGGATTCTTGCTGCCCAATGACACCACTGGACGTGGGGAGGGCCACGTGACCTTTACAATAAAAGCTAAAGGCGATCTCGTCGAGGGAACTGAAATCACCAATAGCGCTACCATTGTCTTCGATACTAATGACCCGATTGAAACCAATGAAGTTGTGAATGTAATTTACACTCTGTTGCCCGATCTCTTGGTAGCTTCCGTGGGTATGCAATCCAGCGATTCCACCTTGATTCAAGGGAAGGAAGTTACCTTTAACTCAACTATTCAAAACCAAAGTGGAATAGAGTGTGGAACTTTCAATGTTTCCCTCTTTGATGCTCATCCCGATTCCGGTGGAGCTCAAATCGCCGGGCCAGAGGAAGTTCAGAGTATTCCCCCTAGTGGCACCCGAGAGATAGAGTTGACCTGGGCTCCGGCTCCCCCCTTTGGTGAGAGAACCCTCTATGTAGGAGTCGACCCCGAGAAGGCAGTTGAGGAAGCAAACGAAGTGAATAACACTCGAAGTATAGATGTATTCGTCAGTGCCGACAGCATCGCTCCTTCTGTGCCAAGTCTTATCGCACCTTCAGATAGTGCTTGGCTGAATGATACGACAGTCATCTTTAGCTGGGGCACAGTAACAAAGCTACCAGAAGGCCGTAAGAAGCGTCGTCGAGCTCTAGGTATACTCTCAGGGAGACAAAGCAACCCGATGGCGCCGATCAAATTGGAGGGATCTGAGAAAAACTCCTCTCCTGACGGTAAGGGGTCACCAGTAGAGTATGTTCTTCAGATTGACACCACAGATAACTTTACAAATCCGTTGGTTGTTGATACTATCTCATCAGCCGTGGACACAGTCAATCTTATGGAAAATGAATATTACTGGCGAGTCCAGGCCTACGATTTGGCAGGTAATGAGAGTGAATTTTCAGAGATATGGAGTTTTGAGGTTGATATAACTCCCCCTTCCATACCCCAAGGGCTTATGGCTGTTTCAGGGGATACCTGTGTAAACCTGTCTTGGAATGCTATCCCGGACGAAGACTTCAGCTATTATGCCATTTATAAAAGCAATACAAGCGGTTTCGACCCAGATACCTTAAACCCTCTGGGGACGACCACAGACACAGTCTACAGCGATACTGCGGTCATCATTGGTACCACTTATTATTACCGTATTTCTGCCTCTGACTTCGCCGGCAATGAGAGCGAGTATTCGAATGAGTCCGGTTGCCAGTATGTGGGTATCTACGGCATCACGGAGATGGAATTGCCCAAAACCTTCTCCCTCTCCCAAAATTACCCGAACCCCTTCAACCCTGTCACCGTGATCAAGTATGCTTTGCCTAAAGATTGTTATGTAAAGCTCACCATCTACAATATCCTCGGACAAATGGTGGCGACTTTAGTTAATAGAAAGCAGGTTGCAGGCTACAAGTCAATCAGCTGGGATTCCAGAAACCAATCTGGCAATGAGGTAGCCAGCGGGATCTACTTTTATAGACTTAGGGCTGGAGATTTTGTGAAGACGAGGAAGATGATTCTGTTGAGATAGTTCGGCTTGTAAAGCAGAGGTTGGAGGTGCTAAACTGCCGAAGGGTAACCTCTTCGGCAGTTTTTTTTTATGGCTACCTTTTCTTGGGGGTGCATGTCCTTACTGCCTTTAATCTTCCCCTTCAAATTATGATGATAATCTGTGGGGACTTCTGGAGGGTGGTAACCTTAGGGGTTCTCAGTCAACTTTTCGTGTGAAATCCCTTGACTTTTTCCCTATCCTTTTATACTTTCGGAAGGCATCTATTTGAGGGGTGTAGGGGTTCAATTTATTGAATCTGTTTCCGAGCTTGATGAATCAAGCCCCTACAAAGGGAAACCCAATTTTAGGCGGTAGGACTTCACAGAACCAAAGAAGATAATAGTGTGCTGTCAGGAGTTACCTCCTGACAGCCTTTGAGCTATGCCACTGAGGAAAAAGGGGTTGCTTGGCAGAGAGGAGGGAATCTTTTTCTGCACAACAGGCTTCCATAAACAGAGGAGATTGCTTTTAGGTGACAAGTATTATCGCATAATCCTGAAAAGCTTAGGATTCCTCAAACAGAAATATAACTTTGGGGTTATAGCTTATGTTATAATGAGTTCACATGTGCACTTGATACTATTTGTGCAGAAGGGAACTACATTATCAGATATTATGCGCGATTTCAAGAAATTTACTGCTTACAAAATCAGAAAGCAGTTAGAAGAGGATAAAGAATTTGCCCTATTAAACTCACTAAGAATTGAAAGCTGTCAGGAGGTAACTCCTGACACCACAGGGAAGGAGGTAACTCCTGACACCACACAATCCTCTGTGCCGTGGGGAGTTACCTCCTGACGGAAGGAACAAAAATTTAAAATATGGGAAGACAGATTTGATGATTTATATCTGAACCAAGAAAAAACTTTCTGGGTGAAGTTCAACTATATCCACAATAATCCAGTCAAGGCAGGGCTTGTTAAGCGACCTGAGGACTATCCATACTCTTCTGCCAGGAACTATTTTCTGAGGACAAGGGAAGGTGTTTTAGAAGTGGACATAGATTTTGTGTCAGGAGGTAACTCCTGACACCACAGGGAAATGTCCGTGAATTCCCTTTTTTGTAGACCGGGTGAAAAAATAAGGAGGGGAGATGCCTATAGTCGATTCCAAAACGGGAAAGGTAAGGAAAAATTATTCGGTTGAGGAGTTGAAGGAAGCTGCCAATCTAATGAGGGGGGTGAACCTGATTGCCCTTTGTGCGGCTGGATCTGGTCACTCTGGAGGAACCCTCTCGGTAATGGATGTTACCGCTGCCCTTTACCTGAAGGTAGCTAATCATGATCCGCAAGATCCCTTCTGGGATGAGAGGGACAGGATAATCTGGTCCACTGGCCACAAGGCCCCCTCCCTCTATTTGGGTCTGGGTATAGCGGGTTATTTCGATGTGGAGGAGGTGGTAAAGCTACGCAAACTCTGGGCTCCCTTTCAGGGCCATCCCCATTGGCTGAAGCTCCCCGGAGTGGAGGCCTCTACCGGCTCATTGGGACAGGGATTGAGCATTGCAGTGGGGATTGCCCTGGCCGGAAAGCTAAATAATAATGATTATACCGTTTATGCCCTTACAGGAGATGGGGAACACCAGGAGGGGCAGATCTGGGAAGCAATTATGGAGGCGGGGGACTATAAGTTCGACAATTTGATCAACATACTGGATAAGAATAGGCTCCAGATAGACGGTTGGGTAAAGGATGTGATGGATATAGAGCCCATAGCAGAGAAGTATAGAAGCTTCAAGTGGAATGTGATTGAAATCGACGGACACAAGATGGAGGAAATTCTCCAGGCATTAGAGGAGGCCAAATCCTTTAAGGGCAAGCCTACAGTGATCATCGCCCATACGGTAAAGGGCAAAGGCGTTGATTTTATGGAGGATGTTGCCGGCTGGCATGGCAAGGCCCCCAGCTATGAGCAGATGCTCAGCGGGTTGGAACAGCTTGGTTTAAAGGATAAGCTTGATGTGGAGAGGCTCCTGCAGAAGGCTGCAGACTACCAGAGCCAGGTAGATAAGAAATTAGCTGCCAAACAGCCCAAGTTCAGTAGGGATTATTTCTGGAACAAGGCCCCCAAGATGAAGGTGCAGATGGATCCCACCCGCAGGGGATTTGGGCGCGCCCTCGCGGAGAAGGGCGATGATGAGAGGGTTGTCTGTCTGGGCGCTGACATCTCAGGGTCTATAACCATTAGCCAATTCTATGAGGACCATCCAGCGAGGAGGGGCAGGTTCCTTAGTATGGGGATTGCCGAACAGAGTGGGACTGGAGTGGCTGCTGGCCTAGCCAAGGAGGGAAAGATAGCCGTTTTTGGCACCTACGCTGTTTTTTCTGCTGGGAGGAATCTGGACCAACTGAGGACCACTGTCTGCTATGGGAACTTCAATGTGCTTATTGCCGGTGCTCATGGAGGGGTCTCTGTGGGCCCTGATGGGGCCACCCATCAGGCCTTAGAGGATCTGTTCCAGATTTGTGGGCTTCCCAATATGAAGGTTGTAGTCCCCTGCGATTCCATTGAGACAAAGAAGGCCACCGAATATCTGCTCTTTGAGATCAAGGCGCCAAAGTATATTAGGTTCGCCCGAGAGGCTACTCCAATTGTCACCCGGGAGGATACTCCCTTTGTTTTTGGCCAGGCCAATGTGATCAGATACAGGGGGGAGAAGGAGAACTTCCTTGATGCCTTCCAGACCGTTTTGGCCTCGGAGTATTCCTCTGAGGGGGAGGATTTAAGCATAATTGCCTGTGGGCCGGAGGTTCCCGAAGCGATGAGAGCCGCTTACATCCTTAAGGAGGATTTTAATATAGAGACCAGGGTGATAGATATGCATACCCTCAAACCCCTGGATAAGGAGACTATAGTAAAGGCAGCACTCGATACCGGGGTGATAGTGACAGCAGAGGAACATCAGGTAGGTGGTTTTGGTAACCTCATTGGTGCAGTGGTTTCTCAATCGCCTGAAGTTTACCAGAAAGGAGGGGCAATTGTGGGGATGATTGGAGTTAAGGATCGTTTCGGAGAATCAGGTCAGCCTTGGGAGCTGATCAAGGAGTTTGAGATCTCCGGTGAACACATTGCCCAGATGGCCAAAAAGCTGTTCGACGAAAAGAAAAGCCGCAGGTAAGAATCCCCTGGTTGCCTGGCGGCTCTTATAGTGGTGCTCAAAATAACAACCTCCCGCAGATTTGAGATCTGTGGGAGGTTTAATATTGCCCATTAGGGCGGAAACAACTCATTAACAACTGAGCGGTCAGATGCCCTCATCTACCAGCAAAGGAAAAGGGTGGCAGAATCGGGGTTCTGCCAGCTCGCTTTTGGGAAGTGGCAACTTAGGCTGGCCGGTGGGTTTGCAATTTATGAATAAATCGGGCTAAGTTCGGTTAAAAAAAGGTTTACCCCTCCTTTCTCTCCTCGAGCGTATACTTAATAATCTCTTCCATCCTGGCGGTGGCTACGCAGAGGTAGGTATCGGCGGCACCATAATAGAGTTTTACTTCACCATCTGGCTCAACAAGTGCCCCGCAGGCGAAGACCACATTGTTTACATCGCCAATGCGTTCATAATCCTCTCGCGGGGAGAGTAGAGGAACATGGCAACGGCTAATCACCAATGAGGGATTTTTCAAGTCAAGGAGAACCGTTCCCACCCGGTAGACCGGTCCTGAAACGGTTAGCTTGACACCATGATAGATTTCCAGCCAACCCTGCTCAGTCTTAATGGGGGGAGCTGAAGCCCCAACTCGGTAAGAATCCCAATATCTCTTGCGGGGGGAGACCAGCACTTTGGAGTGCCCCCAACTCTGCAGGTCGTTGGAATAGGAGATCCAAATGCTCCCCACATCCAGACCAATTGGCCGGTCCAGCCGCACATATTGGTTATTGATCTTCTCAGGGAACAAGACCCCATCCTTGTTCCCGGGTTCAGAGATGAGGGCAATCCGTTCAAAGTGATGGAAATCATCTGTTTTAGCCAGGGCAATCCGAGATCCATAATCAGAGGTAGCTGTATACATAACATACCAGGACCCATCGATAAATGTTGCCCTAGGATCCTCAATGCCCCTTGTCTCATACACTCCGAAGATACCTTCCTTGGCAGGTAGGAGAACTGGTTGCTCTTCAACCTCGAAATGGAAACCGTCACTGCTTCTGGCCAGGGCAAAGAAGGAATATCCCTGTTGCCCTTCAACCCTGAGAAGCAGAAGGTATTCATCCCCTAACTTGACTGGCGTTCCGTTGAAGACCGTGTTACAGCGGAACGGTATGTCCTTTAAGGTTAAGCAAGGGTTTCCTTCCCAGCGATGAAATACATCTCGGCCAATTCTCTTTCTCATTGTCAAAACTCCTTTTCGCTTTCCATATATGCCTCTATAATCTTCTCTATTTTAGTTGTTCCCAGGGAGATGCAGGAGTTAGCTGCTCCATAGTAGATTTTTACCTCACCAGTGGGCTCGATAATTGCCCCACAGGAGAAGACCAGGTTGTTCACATCACCTATTCGCTCATATTCCTCGCGCGGCGAGAGGATGGGGACATTTGTTCTTCCCACAACATTTTGAGGATTTTCCATATCGAGAACTGCCGCCCCAAGCCTAATGAGCGGTCCGGAGGAGGTTTGCTTAATCCCATAGTAGATAATAAGCCAACCTTGCTCGATTTCTAACGGGGGCGTAGCAACACCTATACGATTACTGTCCCAAAATCCAGCTCTCGGGGTCATTACTACCTCCGACCATCCCCAGTACTCCAAATCCTCTGAGAAGCTAATCCAAATGTTGTTCCCGACCCAAGGACGTTCCAAGCGGGCATATTTCCCCTTGATCTTCTTAGGGAAGAGCGCTCCGGCCTTAGTGTCTGGCTCCGAAATAAGGCCCATCTTCTCGACGGATTTAAAATCTTGGGTGCGGGCAAGCCCCAAGCGGTAGCCAGGGAGTCCAAAGGCATCGTAAAAGATATAATATGTACCTTCCAATAAGCTAATTCTGGGATCGAGAACACCCAGTTCCTCGTAGATGGCAAATGGCCCCCTTTCGGAAGGAGCCAAAATGGGTTGATCCTCTACCTCAAAATAATATCCATCCGCACTGCGGGCAGGATAGATAGAGAAAAATCCCTCTAAACTTTCTATGGTCACCAACAGGATGTACTCTTGGCCTACCTTGACCGCGCCCGCATTGCGGATGTCACCGCACCTAAAGGAGAGGTCATCAATTGTGATGATAGGATTTCCCTCCCAGCGGTGAACAACGTCTGGACCGTATCTTCTTCTACGCATAGCAACTCCTTGCTGAGGAAGGCGCCGTTTTGGGGAGAATGTTTATCAAGGTTCTTATTTTAGTCATCTTTTTCCTCCTTTTTTAAGAAAACCTATCAGAATACCCCGTTCTGTGAACAAGGATGAATGACATCCTGATAGTTCCCTCTGCCCTGGTGGGGGAGGGTTGGGGTGAGGGGGGAATCGGAGATAATTCTCACCCTCTCCTTGGTCCTTCCCCATCAAGGAAGTTCACCAACTATCATCAATTTGTGAATAATGCAGGCTAAGGCCCCCCTCCATTCAGCGCAGAAAGATAGTTTGCCTTCTGACATTTGGCAAGAAATATTTGGGGAGAGACCATTAGCCAGAATTATTCATAGTGCAGCAAAGCCGCGAACAAACAACAGCCACGGATTACACGGATTTCACTGAATCTTTTTTTGAGGTGGCAGAACTCCGATTCTGCCACAGTCAGGTTAGGTAAATCCCTTGGTTCCTTGTAGGGGCTCCGATGAATCGGAGCCCGTGCGGGTCATATAAATGCGACCCTCAAGGCTCTTGCAAGATTGTAGTACAAATTCACAGGTGATGTCTCAAATCGCCCTAGGCTTTTTAAGGATAGAAGATATGTGGCGATCAGAGATGGGCTACAACCGCTTCAATTCCAGGTCACCTTTTTTCCAGCAGGGCCACGGATTCTATATGAGGGGTGTGCGGGAACATATCCAGGGGATGGACCTCCCTTAACTCATATCCCTGCCCGGAGATATCGGCCAAGTCCCGGGCCAAAGTAGTGGGGTTACAGGAAACATAGATCATTCGGGGAGGGGAAACCTCCAACAGGGCTCGTAGGGCTTTGGGATGCATTCCTGCCCTGGGGGGATCTAACACTACTAAATCGGGTTCCACCTCCATTTGAGGAAGAATATTCCTTACCTCCCCTTGGATAAAGCGGCAGTTGCTTATCCCATTTAACTCTGCATTACGGCGGGCATCTATAACTGCCTCCTCCTGGGATTCAATCCCGGTTACCTTACGGGCCGATTTGGCTAAAAAGATACCAATGCTTCCCGTTCCAGAATAGAGATCGAGGACTGATTCAGTGCCCTCTAAATGGGAGAGATCTCTCACCAGTTGATAGAGCCTTTCCGCCTGATAGGAGTTTGTCTGGAAAAAGGAGTTAGGGGAGATGGAGAAGTTGTACCCATCAATTTTCTCGGTTATCGCCGGCTTCCCCCAGAAGAGCTTGGCTTTCCCTGAGGCGATGGAGGCCTTTTGGGGGTTTACGATCTGAAAGATGGAGGCAATCTGAGGGAATTCCCCAGCTAAGGTCTGCGCCAGCTCGCTCATCTCCAGGAACCTCTCATCTGAGGTGACCAAGGAAACCATCACCTCGCCGGTTCGCTTTCCCTCCCTGATGGTTAAAAATCGCAGCAGTCCCCTGTGTCCTTTGAGGTCATATACCGAAATCCCCCGACGACGGACAAACCCTCTCACCAGAGCTATAATCTCATTGGAAAGCTCTGACTGCAAGAGGCACCTTTTTAGGTCAAGTACCTGGCTAAAACTCCCCGACTTGTGTAAGCCTAAGATTGGCTGACCATCTTGGGTGGAAAAGGTAAACTCCATCTTGTTTCGATAAAAGAAGGTTCGCTCGGAGCCCTTGATCTCCTGCACAGGGGGGTCAAGAAAACCTCCAATCCTTTGCAGGTGGGTTTTAACCTGCTTCTCTTTATAGGAAAGCTGGATAGCATAGTCTAAATCCTGGAGTTTGCATCCTCCACATACAGTGAAGTGGGGACAGGCGGGGGCAATCCGCTGAGGGGATGGTTGGAGAAGCATAAGCACTTGGGCCTCAGAATAACTGCTTTTTACCTTGACTATCCGTGCTTCCACCAGATCACCGGGCAGCCCCCCTCTGACGAAGATCACCTTACCCTCCCTCCGTGCTATTCCCCTCCCTCCATAGGCTAGGTCCTCTATCTTTAGCTGAAGGACTTCGCCCTTTTTCATCCCTTTGGCCCTTTACAGGCTTTTACACAGAGGCCACAGATATATTGTCCCACATAACCAAATTTGCGGAATTGCCTTAGTTTCTCAAAGCATTTTATGTGGTCGAAATCCTCTTGGTTTTCCTTTATGGCGCCCACGGGACAGGTTGAGAGACAATCCCGGCAACTTCCACAACTTCCCGCGGAGGGGCTATCAGGGGGAAGGGGCATATCGGTGAGGATGGTCACCAGTCTCACCCTGGCCCCGTATTGGGGTGTTACCAGAAGGTTGCTTCTTCCTATCCAGCCCAATCCCGCCCTTTGGGCCACCTTCTTGTGGGAGAGATGCCCCAATTGCCGTTCCCAATCTATCGTTTGGGAAGCGGGGATGGGGATGGTCCTCCAACCCTCATTCTGGATATGGGAGGAGAGGATTAAGGCTAAACGATCCAAAAAGTAGTTTGCCTGTTTGTAATGGTGATAATAAAGCAAGGTAGGCCTATCCTCAAGCTCTTCAATTATGGGATCGGACAGTCTGAAGGCCAAGGAGATGGCCAAGGGGAAGAGCCCCCTTGATGGAAGGTAAAAATCCTTTCTCAGAGGGGTTATATCGGCCACCCCGAATAGGGATGCCCCATTGTCCATCGCCAGATCCTTAAGTCTCTGGTAGTTTGTCTTCATTCCAGATTATGCAGTAAGAAACCACAAGATTATCACAAGATATACAAAATAAGGGTACTTACAGGAATTGAATTCAAAACCTGTTTTTCACTTAAAAGATGAAACCCACTATTCTTGAAGATTCCTATATAATCTGCACTATAATCTTGCAAGATCTTGTTTTTTTGACAAAGTGTTTCAGGTTGCCTTGAGTCAAAGACTTCTACCGCACTTCAGTGCGGGTTAAGGGCCTTTAGGCCCCCTTTTACAGGGGTAAAAATCCGTTCTGATTGTAGATTTCCTAAGTTGAGTCAAGCCGTTTTTTGGAAAAAATCGTTCTTTGA
>CAZVGK010000006.1:0-115392 GCA_964626665.1 uncultured Gemmatimonadota bacterium
AAAATTTAAGTCATAATTTACAACCATTTAGCCTTTTTACTGCGGAAGTCGGCTTCCATGCCAAGGTTAGCTCGACTTGATGCTTCCGGTGTTTTGCATCCCTTCATAATCGGGGGGATAGAGCGTCCCAAAATACGAACGGAAACGTCGAGGTTATGATTTAGATCGGATTGCCAAGAGGGATGCCGAAATCTATGGAATGGAGATAGGGGGGATATTTTCAGGCCCTTTTGCCCATAGGTTGAGGAGAAAAGAAACGTAGAGTTCTTATCCGGTTGCTTTTAAGCTTTGATTCAGTGGTTGAGGATATTTGTAGAATAAATAAGCAGTAATAAAAAGTAAGGGGTGAGAAAAAAATGGGAAAGACTGTTTCAATACCTGAGAAGAGTATTATAGAGATGCTTAGGGCATTGCCTGAGGATACCCTAATGGATATAGTTTCAAAAGTTTTTATGGAAAGTGATGTGTTCCCTTTAACAAAGGAGGAAAGGGTATCCTATAAAAAGGCTATGAGAGAGCGAGAAAGAGGAGAAACCATAAGTTGGGAAAAATTGAGATAGAACTTTCCAAAGAGGCAGCTAAACAGTACAAAAAGTTACCAAAAGGATACAAGAGATTGGTTGATATTGCACTTTATAGATTATCTCAGAACTTACAGATAGACTTGAAGCCCATAAAAGGTGAAAGAGATATCTATAGAATTAGAGTGGGGAAATATAGGGTTCTAATAAGAATGTTTGAAAGGGCGGTACTCGTATTTAGGATATCAAGCAGGGGAGATGTGTATAAATAGGCAACGGCGGCTTGTGTAAAAAGGGGAGGGGATAAGGGATGCTGGTAAGAAAGTAAGTTGAGGTGAGAAGAACGCCGTAATGAATGGATTCCATGCCAAGATTAGCTTGATAGCATTGGAATTTCCTTTTTTCTCATTGGTTATCAAAGAGTCATAGAAGTAGGACTCGAAGTCACTGAATTCAAATCCCTTGGTAGTCCTAGACTTCAGACTGCATTTTGTTGCAACCTTAGATGGTGTGGCTACTATAGTTTAGAGGGAGCGGACAGGCCTGAAGGTTTTCTCTACATAGCTTCGTCAGGGCAGGAACCCTGACGGCACCAATCTTGATGATCTGTGTTAATCTGCGTCCCATATAGCCCGCACCGAAGGTGCGCTAAGTTCACTTGACGCTCCCGTTGTTTTGCATCACATCATAATCAAGGGAATAGAGCATCGTAAGATATTCTTAAATGATGGTGAAAGCCCATACTCTTGAGGATTCTTATACAATCTGTGGTTAATGTATATTTTGGGATATTAGAAGGTCGAAAAGGCAATTTAAGCAAAGTCCTGGCAAATATCGTGCAAATATGTTAGGAGTGATGTTATCAGATGAGAAGATTATTTGTGACAGGTGTTCCTGTAACCGGGGATGAATTTGTTGGCCGGCAGAAGGAGATAAAGGAGATCAAATATTTGATCACCCATGGACAGAGTGTTATTCTCACTGCTCCCCGCCGATATGGTAAAACCTCCCTGCTCTTGAAGATCCTTGAAGAATTGCGGAAGGAAGGGAATTATACATCCGTCGTGGATATTTTTTCGGTTACTTCCTTAGGAGGCTTGGCAGAGAGGATAATTGAGGTGGTTTTAGAAAATCGAAAGTTGGCCTATATTGTTAAGTCGTTAAAGGAGAGCATTGCTCAAGCACTAAAGCAAGTGGAGATAAAGCAGGTTATCGAAGATTTTGAGTTTGTCCTGAACATAGCGGAGCGAAATAGGGATGAACAGGCCCTCATCGAGGAAGCTCTTGATTTTCCACAAAAGTTCACCGTTAAAAACAAGAAAGACCTCTATTTTTTCTACGATGAATTTGGTGACATCCAGAAGCTTAACGGAGAATCTTTGATTAAGTTGATGCGTAGCAAATTTCAGCGCCACAGTAATGTCTGTTATCTTTTTGCAGGCAGCCAAGAAAGCGTGATGAAGGAAATCTTCGCTCTGGAAAAAAGCGCCTTTTATCGGTTTGGCAGGTTAATCTATTTAGGAGAGATTGAACGAAAGATATTTGCAGACTACATTCAGAGCCGTTTCGCTGAGGGGGGGATTGCTGTCAATCAACAGATTGCAAATCGTATTTTGGATAAAACAAAGGGCCACCCGTATTATACTCAACTTGTCTGTCAGCATATTCACTATGCCGTTCAAGGAGAAAAGGAGACCGTAGAATCGGATGATGTAGAACAGGGATATAGGGAAGCGTTAAACTCTGAAAGGACCTATTTTGAAAAACTGTGGGAAGAACTTTCCACCGCTCCGGCCCAATTAGGTCTTTTGATAGAGATTGTTAAGGGAGGAAAGAACTTGTGGCTTTTGGAAAAGGAGAACGGCATCAATGTGTCGAGAACGCTTAGGCTACTGCGTAAAAGAGGATTTATCAAAAAGATTGATGAAGGAGACTACTCCCTTATTGACCCCCTATTTCATAGTTATATTCTTGACCAACTCTAATAACAGGCGACGGTTCACGATGCTCAGGAAGTGAGGGAAGTGGTAGTTGAGACCGCGAGATTGCTTCGGGCTCCGCCCTCGCAATGACATTTGAAAAAGCAATGTGTAGACTATAATTTGCCCTGAGTAATAAGAACTATCCAGCAAAATCTGCGTTTATCTGCGTCCAAAAAGGGGAATCCTATGCTTTCAAGGTTAGAACCCTCGGCTGAAGCCGGGTAGAACGAGATTGCTTCCTCGCGGAGCCTGTGCTGAGCAATAGCGAAGTGCTTCTCGCCCTGTTAGATAAGTCTCATAATTTTTGGCTCTTGCCAGGATGTTATTGATATCTAACAGGGCGAGCAATGACCGATGGGGAAACTTTAATGTGCCCTGAGTAACATACCCTACAGGTCCTGTAGGGGACAGGGCCTGTAGGGTGGCAAGAGGGGCTTTGCCTGCCCTGGCCCGTAACAGGAGCTTCGTAGGCCTATTGAGAGAGCATAAGGGAACTTTTTTGCCAAGTGGGTTTTCGTAGGTCGACAAAGGACATCTGTGTAATTCCGTGAGATTCCGTGGTGAACGGTTACGAAAAAGGCATACTATGTAAGATGTGCACAATGTGCATAAATGTGCATATCGTGGCAAAGCCGCAACCAAATAATTCACCGCAAAGACGCAAAGGACGCAAAGTTTACCACGGAAATTCACGGAAAAAGCAATTAAGAATTAAAAGTGAAGTTTATGCTGGTTATTCCTGGTTCCCGATCCCTGGACATTCAAGCCTTTGCCTTCTCTGCGCCTACTTGGCGAGCTTTGCGGTTGAAAGAGTTAATCAACAAAAATGTTGACAACAAATTTGTTGATTTTTAGGGAGGTTTTAGATGGCTTTTACCTTAAAACCGGCGATTGGGGATGAATTTTTTAACAGAACCGAACTGATAGATGAGATGGTGAATACCCTCTCTGAACCCAAATTGAGGATGGGTTTTGCCTTGGTTGGACCGAGAAGGGTGGGTAAGACCTCCATTTTAATGGAGGTGGAACGAGTGCTGAGGGGAAAGAAGGGGATCGTCCCGGTCTATTTCTCCCTATGGGAATTGGTGGAAAGGACAGTCCAAGAGTTCGTTTTCGTCCTTACTCAGGATATAATTGAGGCTTACAAGAGTGAGCTTTCCTGGAAATATAAGATAAAGAATATTATGGCACTGCCCGTTTCCACGGTTATCTCTATTCTTAAGGCTACCGATTTGAAGATTAAGCTATTTGATGAGATAGAACTTCTGCTTTCCCAAAAGGAAATTAGAAAAGAACACATAACCCAAGTAATAAAGGAGACCTTTGCCCTTCCAGAGCAATTGGCCAAAAAGACAGATACCAGGTGTGTTCTCATCTTGGATGAGTTTCCCCTGCTAATGGACTTAAAAAACGGGAGAAAGCTGGGAGAGGGGATAATTGGGGCGATAAGGACGGTTAATGAGACCTATAGGGATACTATCCTCACCGTTTCCGGGTCCATCAGGGCCACAATGGAAATGGCTGTATTATCCGCATCCTCCCCATTTTATCGGCAATTCATTGTGAAGAGCATTTCCCCTTTTCAGAAAGAGGATGTCCTGGGTTTATTAAGGACGAACTTAGATGCCAGTTTAGATAACGAAGCCTTGGATTTGCTTTATGAGGAGACCGGGGGGATACCTTTTTATATCCAGTTCATTGGCCGAAAGCTATTTCAAAAAAGGGTATGTAAAGTTACCTTGGCAGAGGTAAAAGATTGCCTGGTGGAATTTATTGATGAAGAGGGGGACTTGATATTCAGTGAGAAATTTGAGAGAATCGGCTCCAAAGAGAGGCTGGTATTATCCATCTTGGCCAGATCCGATAGTCGAAATTTGTCCTCCATTGCCAAGGCCACCAGGGAGAGTATGAATGCGGTAAGCAGATATCTGAATTACCTAATCAAAAGGGGAATGGTAAGGAAAAAGGAGAGGGGATTATATCAAATTGTAGATCCGATGTTTAGAAGATGGATACTGCAAAAGAGAGGGGGAATAACATTGATGTTTCGGAATTTCTAAGAAATTCCGAAACGTGGGGGAATGTTTGAAGGGGGTATGCCCCTTTCAAGGGTGACAGCGGAGCAATCCGAACTGGCGGAGGATTGTGGAGCGCCATAGGGCCGGTGAGGTCCTCTGGAGAAGTTAGTGACCGAAGGGAGCTAAGTTCGTCTGGAGATAAAGTGATGGAAAGGATTTACTGCTGAAGTGACTTCTAAAACCGTTAGTTTCCTTATTGAACCATAGGGGTTTTACCACAGTCTGATGGTCAAAAATATAAATATGAAAGTTATTACAGGGAGGTGTTTTGGATTATAAGGGCAATTCTGTGAGAATTGGTGTTTTGATCGTAATCTTTTTCATTAGCATATACATATTAGCGATGAATGGAAGGTTTTCCACCTCTATGGATGTTGAGGTTTACAAAGCCGCCAAAAGTGTCGTTGAGACCGGTAGTTTTGGACTTCAAGAAAAAACGATGGCCAGCAAGATTGGTAAGGATGGCAAAAATTATGTTGTAGAGGGTTTGGGTGTGATACTATCGGGGGTTCCCTTTGTTTACCTCTCCAAATTTGTTGGCATTCCCTCAGGTAGGTTAGTGGTGCTGATGAACCAGCTCTTAACCCCTCTTGTTTGTTTGTTGATATTTCTTCTGGGAAAGGAGTTAAAATATTCTCTAAAAACTTCGGTTTTGCTTTCATTTATATACGGATTAGGAACTATGGCTTTTGTTCATTCTAAATATATGTTCCCCGAACCTCTCACGTCGATTGCTTTTTTGTCATCGCTTCTATTTCTTTTTAAATATAGAAAATCAAAGCGGAATTTGTTCTTGTTTATCGCTGGTTCTTTTACTGGATTTACACTTATTATCCGCCCAGATTCTTTTATTTTTATGTTCTGTATGCTAATTGCTTTGGCTATGCTTTTTTATCAGGATAAAAAGCAAGGCCAATCTTTTTCCCTGTTGATAAAACAGGCTATCCTTCTTTTAATCCCACTCGTTTTCTTTTTTATCCTTTTTTCTTATTACAATTATTTACGGTTTGGAAATATCTTGGAGACAGGATATACTATGGGCAAAGAGGGTGAAGCCGCAACATTATCATATGCAAGTCGGTTCTTAAACATAGGGAAAACCATTGAAGGTCTCTTAGGTATGTGGCTTATTCCTTGCCGAAGTATCTTCTTTATAAGTCCTATACTGATATTGTTCCTTTTTTCCATAAAGGATTTTTGGAGGAAATATCGTTTTGAAGCGAGAGTGATGGGGGCAGTCTTTGTTTTATATACTCTCCTTTACTCCAATCGTGGCCCTACAGGTTTCCCGGGAAGTGCTGCATGGGGTGTGAGATATATGTTACCGATGGTGAGCTTCATGATAATTCCAATTGGGTGCTTTTTGGACAAAATATTTGCCGAGAACAAAATATTATGGAAAAGACTTTTTGGGACTTTGCTGGGTATTTCAATTGTTATACAAATCATAGGCTCAAGTGTAAACTATCAGATGATACAGATGCCTTTAAATAATCAGATTGTAAATGATCCGGCGGTCAAGGCAAGGTTTTCATCGCAAGAGGAGATAAACAAATATGCTGGACACGAGACCCGCTGGCGGTTGCTTATGTCTCCCAAATGGAATCTAATATCGAAAAATATCGAGATCTTAAGAACAACTGATCAGACCGATTTTATGCTCTACAACATGCTCAAAGCTGACTTTAAGGGCCAGGCTGATTGGGCAAAGATATCTATTTTTTTGTTAATACTTTATTTGATTTCCACTATCTTTGTCTCCGGATATTTTATTTTGAAACCTGTGGAGATTTTCCCTCTCAGAGTGGTTAAGGCTGTTCCACAAAAACAGCTTGAGTCTAAATCGGGGAGGCATCTCAAGAAAAGATGAAATATGTTTGTGCCCCGAATTATTCATAAGAGCCTGTATAGTTGTATCGAATGGCTAATAGCTGAGCGGTCAGATCCCCTGATCTGACCAAGGAGGTGGCAGAACGGGGTTCTGCCACCTCAAGGAAAAGTGGCTGAGGGCCAAATCTATACAATAAAAATATTGTCAATAAACTTATTGTAAAATGGAAAAGATTTCCTCTTCAAATGAAATTGATGTCTCCATTATTGTTCCCGCCTATAACGAGGAGGAGAATATCCCCCTATTGATGGAGAAGTTTTCCCAGATGTTTGGAGAATCCAAGATCAAAGGAGAGGTGATCTTAGTTGATGACGGGAGCACTGACGGGACTTTACAGAAAGCAAGAGAGAGTGAGAAGAAGTATAATTTTCTCAGGGTAACTTCCCATAGGGCAAATCAAGGGCTTACTGCAGCTCTGGATACTGGATTTAAGCTGGCTAAAGGCAGGGTCTTTGTTTTCTATCCTGCTGATCTTCAGTATGATCCAGAGGATATTCCCCGCATGGTTGATAAGATCAATGAGGGCTGGGATATAGTTACCGGTTGGAAACAGGGGAGATATGGCACCAAGAGATTTGTATCCGTTATCTATAACTGGTTGTCCCGTAAATTATTTAAGGTTAAGGTTCATGACTTAAATTCAGTTAAGGCATTTAAGAGGGAGGTGGTGGAGGATATACCCTTGAGGAGGGATTGGCACAGATATATGGTTGTTCTGGCTGCCGATAGGGGATTCAAGGTTGGTGAAGTAAAGATAGACCTGTATCCCCGCAGGTTTGGGAAGAGTAAATTTGGCGGTTTCTGGAGGATCCCCATTGGGGTCTTGGATATTATTAGCGTAAAGTTCCAGATTTCCTTTATGAAGAAACCGATGTTATTGTTTGGGTCCTTGGGGCTCATTCTGCTTGTTTTGGGATTGGCCGCTGGATTGATTGCCGTTTATCTGAGGGTCTTTCTACATCAAGGATTTCGCCCACTTTTGTATTTGGTGATTTTGTTAGTCCTCTCCGGAATTTCATTTTTTGTCTTAGGCTTTCTGGCTGAGGCTATAGTTGGGGTGAGGGAGAAGGTGGAGAGCTTAAAAGAGAGTTTGTTAAAGAAGCAATAATAAGAATGTAACTTGGAATTCACTTGAATATTTGTATCGTAACTCATTGTTATCCTCATTTTGATGGGGACATTTCTGGACATTTTATCCCTATTTTTGCTCAAGAGCTAAAGAGAAAAGGTCAGGAAATTTTTATATTCACCCCTAAGATGGAGACTTATCGAGGTTCACCCTTTAGAAAGGAGAAAGAATTTTTTGTTGAATATTTTAATTGGTGGGGTGGTAAAAAATTATTAGGCAATTTGAATATCTTAAATCCACTCGATGTTCTCTCTCTGTTAAGTTTAAAAATAAAAGGTGTCAAAAATTTAGTGGATTTCGTCGATAGAAATCATATTGATTTGTGTTTAGCGATCTGGGCAATTCCCAGCGGCTATTTTTGCCATATGGTCAAGAAGAAGTTGAACATTCCTTATGCAGTTTGGGTTTTGGGTTCAGATGTAAATGTTTATGGCAAAAAGTTGTTTCTGAGATCAATTCTTAAGAAGGTTTTGAAGGATGCAGATCATTTGTTTGCAAATAGCAGGGGGCTAATTCAAAGCGTTGAAGCTATTTCGGGACAGAAGTGTGATTTCATGGCTACAAATAGAAAATTACCTGACCCCAAAAAGGTTAGCCTTGGAAAAGATGTTACTAACTTTTTGTATGTAGGGAGATTGGAGAGGGTCAAAGGGATTGATATTTTAATTGAAACTATGAAAAATCTCCTTGGAGAGGGGGTAAAAGCTAATCTTCATATCTTAGGGGATGGAAGCATAAAGGAAGAACTTGAGGGGCAAGTAATTTCATATAAGATTGAAGAAAGTGTCTTTTTTCATGGGATGGTAAATGCTGATACTGTTAGTTCCTATTTAGCCAATTGTGATTATTTAGTCATTCCTTCCAGAAGTGAGGGGATGCCAGTTGTCTTCCATGAGGCCATGCAGTTAAAGGTTCCTGTTATAGTTACCAATGTTGGGGATATGGGACAACTAACCCGGGAATATAATGTCGGTGAAGTAGTTGAACCCGAAAGCATTATGCAATTGAAGGGAGCGATGAAGGAAATAATGGGGAAAAATAAAGGAAATTATAGAAAAAGGATGAATGAAATAGTGAGCGAATTTGATCTGGAGAAATCAGCAGAGACATTTCTAATGAGTATTAAATCCTGATTGACTGATGCTTTCTGAAGGGGGAAACCGCAATTGGCTAAAGATAATAATTCAAGTTCTGGTGATTGGGGCGATATTCTATTTTTTAGGCAAGGAGGTTTACAAAAATTGGGCACAAGTTTCTAAATATGAATGGCATTTTAGCTATCTTCAATTAATCGTTTCCTCTATAATTCTTCTTTTTGCCCTTACATTGATGGTAATAATCTGGAGGTTAGTGTTAAAAAAGCTGGGGGGCGAGCTAAGCTTTAGAAAAGCATGGAAAATATGGTTTTACTCAAATATGGGGAGGTATATTCCGGGTAAGGTATGGCAGATAGTGGGAATGGTTTACTTGTGTCAAAAGGAAAACATCTCCAAGATAAAAACGACTACCAGCATCTTTTTAGCTCAAGCTTTGTCTATAATGTCCGCTCTTTTTTTGATGATAATTTATCTCACTTTCATAGGAAGCAAGAAAATTCCTCACTTAATTTACTTCTTGTTTTTATTGATTCCTATTGGTTTATTCGTCGTTTACCCCTCAAATTTAGAGAAACTGATAAATTTCGGTTTGAAGACATTAAAAAAGGGAAGGGTGACGATAAGCATAAAATATGGTGACATTTTATTTGCTCTTGCCCTTTACCTTGGGGGATGGATAATCTATGGGGTAGCTTTCTATTTTTTCACCAATTCGGTGTATGGACTTTCTCATAGACTTATCCCCGTTATCTCTTGTATTTTTGCCACAGCTTACGCCCTTGGCTACTTAAGTTTTATAACCCCGGGGGGGTTAGGGGTAAGGGAGGGCATACTCGCTTCACTCTTAAGCACTTTTATGCCTTTACCTATGGCAACGATTATCTCGATTTTATCCAGAGTCTGGTTTACCCTGGCAGAATTAATCTGTTTAGGGGTAAGTTTTAAACTATAGAGTTAAGATGACTAAGAGAAAGCGGAATTCAAGACTTCATAGCCGAGAAGCCAAAAGGGACAAACTACCTACCAAATTTAGTAGAGGGAAAAAGATACCAGATTTGGTCTTTTTACTCTTTTATTTTGTGTTGGTGGTTTTGTTGTTTAAGAGGTTTATCTTCGCTAATAAAATGCTTTTCGGAACAGATACTATCGCTGCTGGGGTGATGTTTAGGACTTTTTATGCCAATTTTGTGCGGCACTTTCATAGTCTCCCTCTGTGGGAACCGTATCTCTTTGGCGGTATGCCATTTGTTGATGCTATGCATGGGGACACATTCTACCCTCTGGCCTTTTTAAAGTTTTTCATTCCCATTTACAGGGCTTTGGGATACAAATTGATCCTGAGTATCTTTCTTGCTGGGGTTGGTATGTATTACTGCATAAGATCCCTGGGGATCGATAAAAGAGTGGCTTTTGTGGTTGGCTCAGCATACTTATTAACAGCAGATCTGGTTTCGCTCGTCTATGGAGGACACGATAGCAAAATCTATATAATGTCATTTGCTCCCATAGTATTTATGTTGCTGGAGAAGTCGATCATCACTGGTAAATTTTTCTATTTTTCGATGTTAGGTGGTTCGATAGGACTGTTGATATTGACCTCTCACATGCAGCTTTCCTACTATTTATTATGGGCAGTGGGATTATATTTCCTCTATAGCGTTGTTCATTATATCAGGGAAGGAAAAAGAAAAGAATTTGTCATTAAGTTGGTCGTCTTCTTTGTGCTTGCAGTCTTCATCGGCCTTTGCTTGGGAGCCGTCCAGCTTATCTCGCCTTATCTCTACCTGGGGAACTTCTCCAAGAGGGCCGGGCCGGAGAGGAGCACCTATGCCTGGGCAACCTCCTGGTCTATCCATCCCGAGGAGGTGGCTTCACTGGTGGTTCCGGAATTTGTCAACTTTTTCGATAATTATTGGGGGATGAACCATTTTCGCCTCAACTGTAGCTATCTGGGGATCATTCCCCTATTTTTTTCCCTTTTGGCTGTATTTTACTTCAGGGATAGAAGGGCCATAGTATTCTCCTGTTTGGGCCTTCTGATGTTGATCAATGCTCTGGGGGCTACAACCCCCTTTTATAGGCTTTTTTACTACCTGATCCCGGGAGTGAAGAAATTTAGAGCCAGTGGGATGAGTATGTGTGTCCTCTCCTTTTTAGTGGTGGTGGTGAGTGGGATAGGACTAAACGGGCTTATCCGCCTCAAGATTGATAGGGCAAAACGGGATAAACTCATTAAGGGTTTGGGAATTGTTCTCGGTGGCTTCCTGGGGTTGATGGTTTTGGTGCTGATAGCTGGAGGTCCCCTTTTGTCTGTGTGGAAGGCGATCTTCTATTCCCAAATCCCGGCGGATAAAGCTCAGATAATGAGGTCGAATCTGCCCAACTTTAGGTTGGGTTTCTTCATCTCAGCACTTTTTTTGGGTGCGGCGATCTGGTTAACTATCTCCAGGTTGAAGGGCAAGATCTCTAATCAGGTCTATCTTTTTGCCCTTGTTCCCATAGTGATTATAGACCTCTGGAGGATTGATACCAAATTCATTAAGGTTGTTGACTTTCAGGACTATTTCAGAAAGGATTCAGCTATCGAACTTCTGCAGAAAGAGAGGGAAGCTTTCCGCTGTTTTCCCCTGCCAGGAACTTATCCTTACAATCATTTGGCCTTCTTCGGAATCCAAGAGGTTGCTGGCCATCATGGGAATGAACTGAGATGGTATGATGAATTTATTGGGGGGAACTATTTGTCCAATTTAACTTATCAATTACAGAAAAACGATGTAGCTGGCAATCCGTTTTTGAACCTGCTCAATGTCAAATATCTCCTTTATCGGCCACAGAAAAATGGACCAGTGAACCTCATCAAAAACGAGGGTTATCTTCCCCGGGCCTTTACCGTCTCCAAGTATGAAGTCCTTCAAGGGAAAGATGAGGTGTTGGGTCGGATTAAGGATCCAGAGTTCGATTATCGTAATACGGTGATTTTGGGAGAGACCCCTCAAGTGTCGATAAATTCAAATGATACAACTGGGACACCTGGAACAGTGGAGATCTTCGATAATAGGATAAACAGCTTTAACGTTAAGGCAAATATGAAGAGACCCGGTTTTCTCTTCCTGAGTGAGAACTACTACCCGGCCTGGAGGGCCTATGTGGATGATAAGGAGACAAAGATCTACCGGGCAGATTATACCTTCCGAGCCGTTTATCTGGATGAGGGTGAACATATAGTCAGATTTGTCTTTGACTCCCGGCTATTTAACATCGGTAAATGGATAAGCCTTCTCACCTTAGGTTTTATTATCGGTTATATTCTTTGGGAGGTGAGAGGAACTCATAGATTAGATGCTCAGGATCGTGGTCACCGGATGTAACGGGCTCTTGGGATCTGCCCTGAGCCAGTCGCTTCAAGGGACATGGGAGGTTTTGGGCTTAGATTTAAATTCTGGAGCCTTTTCCCCTTTCCAAAAGGTGGATATACGGGATAGGAAGGGGTTAAGTCAGGCTATTGGGGGATTTCATCCTCATCTCTTGGTTAATGCCGCTGCCTTTACTGATGTGGATGGGTGTGAAAGGGATAAGGAGAAAGCCTGGGGGGTGAATGTTAAGGGGGTGGAGAATATAGCTTCCCTCTGTGGCGAGTTGGGTTGTAAGGTCATCCATATCTCTACAGATTATGTTTTCGATGGAAAGGCTGGTCCTTATTCTGAAGAGGATCTGCCCTCCCCCTGCAACTGGTATGGGGAGACAAAGTGGGAGAGCGAAAAGGTTCTGGAGAGGTTTCCCCTGGATTATGCCGTAGTGAGGACATCCGCCCTCTATGGATTCCATAAGGGGGGGAAGGGGAACTTCTTTAGCCTCTTGCTGGATCGGCTAAGTAGGGGCGAGGATGCCTACGGTTTTGTTGACCAGTTCACCACCCCCACCTTTGTGGGAGATCTGGTAGAAGGGATAAGAAAAGTTATGGATGAGAAGGGCACATTCCATATCTCCGGAGGGGAGTTTTTAAGCAGGTTTGATTTTGCCCAAAAGGTGGCCGGAGTTTTTGGGTTTAACCCTTCTTTGGTCAAGCCGCGGGAATCAACTGGAGCAGGGTTTATTGCCCAGCGTCCCTTAAGGGGTGGGTTGATGATCGATAGGGCCGAAAAGGCCTTAGGTTATAGGCCCCATTCGGTTGAGGAAGCCCTAAGGAGCATAAAGGCGGAGAGGGTTGCGACAGAGGGATAAGGGGAAAGCCTTAGTCGTTTTTCCCACCTATAATGAGCGGGAGAACATCGAGGGCATTATAGCTGCTGTTTTGGGGGTTGACCCGAGGATAGAGGTTTTGGTGGTGGATGATAACTCTCCGGACGGGACGGGCAAACTGGTGGCCAAGCTGACCAAGCCAAACAAGAGGGTGCATCTGATTAAGAGGGAGAAGAAGGCAGGCCTGGGCTCTGCCTATATTGAGGGATTCGGCTATGCCCTGAGGAATGGATATGACTACATATTTGAAATGGATGCGGATTTCTCCCACGATCCCAAGTATATACCAGATTTTTTGGAGAAGGTAAAAGAGTATGATTTGGTTATTGGCTCCCGATATATTAAGGGAGTGAATGTCATCAACTGGCCAATGAAAAGACTCCTGTTGAGCTATTATGCCAATATGTATACTAGAGTAGTGACGGGGCTCCCCTTGAAAGATGCCACGGGTGGGTTCAAATGTTACCGCCGGAAGGTCTTAGAGGGAATAGATATTGGGAAGGTTAAGTCCGATGGCTACTCCTTCCAGATAGAGATGAGCTACAAGGCGTGGAAGAAGGGTTATAGGATCTGTGAGATCCCGATCGTGTTTGTGGACCGCCAGGCCGGCCAGTCTAAGATGTCCAAAAAGATCGTGCGGGAGGCTATCTGGATGGTGTGGAGGCTGAGGCTTTCCAGCCTATTGGGAAGGGTATGAGGTTTTTTTAGAAGTGCCTTATGGGGCTCCTGCCCGGACGGAGATGAGAAAACATTCTACCGCACTGCAGTGCGGGCCTCGAGTTAATGACGAAATCCGAATGACGAATGACGAAAAGACTGCAGTGGCTTCTGGGCTAAAGCCCCAAAGAGGTTACCCCAGCTAAAGCTGGGTAGAATTGTAGGGGTCGCATTTATGCGACCCGAACGGGCTTGATAAATCAAGCCCCTACAAGGGATTTACCTGATCTGACTGTGGCAGAATCGGGGTTCTGCCGTCTCAACAAGAGATCCCGTAGTGAATAAGTATGTTTTCTTATCTATTCGTGTGGATTCGTCCATTCGTGTCATTTGTGTTCCAAAGATTCAGTGAAATCCGGGTAATCTGTGGCCCTTGTTTGGTTGCTGCCCTGCCGCGCTGAGGGTTAGGCATACTTGGGGGTGACAAGCATTATAGGAGTTGAATCGTTTTCTCAGGAAGTTTGAATTTGCCCCATTTACAGAAAAGGGATTTAATTGTAGTCATCGTCTCCTACCGGACCAAGGCCCATTTAAGAAGATGCCTTTCCTCCCTTAGGGGAAAATCCCCCCAGACTAGTTATCAGGTAATGGTGGTGGACAATGCCTCGGGGGATGGAACCGCCTCTCTGGTGAAAAGGGAATTCCCTCAAGTTCTTCTTAGGGAGGAAAGGGAGAACATCGGGTTTGCCCGAGGGTGTAATCGGGTTCTGCAGCTTCCCCCTCCCCGGTATATCCTTTTCCTGAACCCAGATGCCTTAGTAGAAAGAGGGGCCGTCGATCTGATGGTCTCCCTTTTGGAGGAGAGGGAAGAGGTAGGTATAGTGGGAGGAGGACTATGGGGATATGACGGGCGACTGCAGCCTACCTACCGGCGGTTTCCCACCTATGGCAATTTGTTCTTCACCAAGAAAAACATTATAGGTAGTTTGTTAGGCAGAAGGCCTAAACCCAGGGAAAGGGCAAGGGAGGTGGATTCTGTGGCCGGCGCATTTATGCTAATCAGGGGGGAACTCTTCCACCGCTTGCAGGGGTTTGATGAGCGGTTCTTTATGTATGTAGAGGATGTGGACCTCTGCTACCGAGCTCAGGGAATGGGGATGAAAATCTTCTACCTTCCCCAGGCCCGGGCCAGGCATTTTTGGGGGGCATCAACCAGGTTCTGCAGGAAGAGAATGGTTATTGAACATCACCGGAGCCTCTATCGTTTCTTCGAGAAGCATCACCCTCATCTTTTAAAGAATCTCCTCCTGGGCTGGATCCTGCTTCTCAACTTAGAACTTGCCTTGGCTGGAGATTTTGTGCGGGAGGTGTTTTTAACGGAGGGAGCTGATAGATTGGCCCCTTCTTCTAAAGGGGGGTAAATATGGACAAAGTTTTCAACCGTTTACTTCTTCTTTCCTTATTCCTTCTTTCCTTTGTTGAATTGAGCAATGGATACGCCTATCATCAGAAGGGAATTTCCATCACCTATCCAGAGAAGGATGGAATAAGATGGCAATTGGGAGGGCTCTATAATCGGGTGCAAGGGCTCTTTCCCTATGGAGGACCGATTCTCACATCTCCTTCCCCTTGGGGATTTAACCTTTCATTTGACCTTGGATATGGATTCGCCAACCATCACTGGAGCTACAGGTTGAAGTTAAAGAGGCAAATTTTCAAGTGGTGGGGCATAGATTTACAAGGCTATGATGAAATCTTCAGCCAGGATAGCTGGCTTCTCTCCACTCGAGAGAATACCCTCTCCTCAATTCTTATCAAAGAGGATTTTAGGGACTACTACCACAGGAGGGGAGGGCTATTCGGTTTTGGCTTCAGGCCAAAAGGGTGGATTGACTGCAAACTTGGCTACCGGGTAGAGAGGGAGAGTAGTTCTTTCAAAAAAGCCAAATGGTCTCTGTTTGGGAGGGACAAGGATTTCCGGGAGAACCCGCCTATAGAGGAAGGACTTCTCAGGACAGGTGAGATAAAGGTTAAGTTGCATCTGCTGAAGGATGGGTTAAACTGCCCCCAGGGATGGCAGATTTTGGGCAGTTACCAGAAGGGTGGGGGGGATTTTTCCTTCTCCCGCTATAGGCTGGGTTTCAAGTTGTATCAAAGGGTGAGCATAAGGGAGGAGATAGATCTGAGATTAAGGGTTCTCTCCCTAACCGGAGATAACCTTCCCCCACAGTTTCTTCTCGACTTAGGGGGGATAGGAAGCTTAAGGGGCTATCCCTTCAAGGAGTTCAACGATGGGAGGAGGCTCTTGCTGGTTAACTTAGATTATCGGTTCAACTTCGGAGGATGGTTTGAACCAGCGGGGATCTGGTTCTTGGAGAACCTACAGGTCATCCCCTTCTTCGACTCAGGATTGGTCTGGAATTCAGGGGAAGAGTTTAGGCTGAACAAGTTGAAAAGTGATGTGGGTTTAGGGCTTTCCGGAGGGGGGAAGGACGACTTCAGGTTGAACTTTGCCTGGAGGTTAGATAGAGGCGATAGCCTGAGGGTGGGGTTGAGATTGCAGAGGATCTTTTGATATGATTTCCCACCTGCTTTTCATTCCCTTTTTCTTCCTCACCTTAAACACAGTTTCCCCCTCTTCCTCAACCTGGGAGAGAATAGAAAAAGGGGTGGGTCTCAGCAACAATGGCCAGTATGGGAAGGCCTTTGAGCTCTTTGATCGGATTATTGCAGAAAGGCCCCAATGCCCGACTGGATATTTCTTCAAGGCAGCGGCCCTCCAGGCTAAGATGATGGATTTTGAGGATTACCGCTGGGAGAGTGAGTTCTATGCCCTCCTGGATACCACCGAGGAGCTTTGCCGACGTATAGGGCGAAGGAATGGGGCAGATCCCTGGGCGGAGTTCTTCTTGGGGGGAGCCTTGGGGTTTCGGGCAGCATACCAGGCAAAGAGAGGCCATTGGTGGTCAGGGTTTAAAAACGGGAGGCGGGCCAAGGCCAGTTTAGAGGAGGCCTTGAGGCTTGACCCGCAACTTTGGGATGCTTATTTGGGATTAGGAACTTATCACTATTGGCGAAGCAGAATGACCAGATTCCTCAGGTGGCTCCCCTTTATCTCGGATGAACGGGAGAAGGGTATAAGGGAGCTTTGGCTGGCCGCGCAAAAAGGCCATTTCTCCTCCGCAGCGGCAAAGGAGGGTTTGGCTTGGATCTACATTGAGGAAGGAGAATATGGTAAGGCCCTCTCCCTCTCTGAAGAGCTCTGCAAACTCTATCCCTCAGGACGAAGTTTCCTTTGGGGGAAAGCCAGGGCCCTTTGGGGAGAAGGGGATTGGCAGGGGGCAGAGGATACCTATAGGAGGATATTGAATTCGGTAGAGGCGGAGGAGTTTGACAATCACTACAACGCCATTGAATGCAGGTACTGGATAGCCCGTTCTCTCTTTAACCGTCAGGTATATTCCGGTTGCATAAGGGAGTGTCAAGCCATCTTCCGGTATGATCCCCCCCCCGCTGTGCGGAGGAGGTTAAGGGAGAGGCTCGAGGAGACTGCTCAACTTCTCTCCCAGGCCCAGAAGCTACTGCCCCCCAAAAGATAAAGGCCCGATCCTAATGGATCGGGCCTTTAAGGGCGATGCAAAAATCTATGATTTAACTACATTTTTTGCCTGCGGTCCCTTCTCGCCTTCCACTATCTCGAATTCAACTTCTTGACCTTCCGTCAGGGTTTTGAATCCGTCACCCTGGATGGCTGAAAAATGGACGAAGACATCATCGCCATCTTCCCGTTCAATGAAACCATAACCCTTGTTTTCATTGAACCACTTCACCTTGCCATGTTCCATACTAACTACTGACCTCCTTTATGGATCTGAAAGCACTATTACTTTCGTTGTAATATAAGGAACTATTTTGAGGATGTCAAGCACTTTTATGATATTATTTGCATAATTCCTCCACTTAATATCGGGATGGTGAAATTGTCATCGATGGGCAGAGGGGAAAGCTCAGTGAGGGTGGCCAGGAGGGCTCCCCAGAGGCCGATTCTAAATGGAAGATGGGGGACTGCCCAAACCACAAGAAGACAGGAGGCCAGACAGGCCAGGCTTCCAGTTAAGCTTTTCTTTCCTATGGGGACCTTCCTCCAGTGCTTTCCCACCAGGGCAGCGGAGACATCACCCAAAACGAGAAAGAGGATAGCGCCGGCAGCGATCTCCTTTTGATAAAGCAGATCGGATAATAGGCAGGAGGAGAGAAGATAGGTTGAGCTGGTGAAGGACCTTCTCTCGTGTTTCCTCATAATGATGCCGAATGTGCGGTTGAATATGCGGGTAAAGGAGGGGTTTCGTAGGCGTAAAAGCTCCATAAACAGGATGACAACGGTGAAAAGAGCCAGGGCGGTGATGGAAGTTTGGTGGGGAAGGATGAGAATCCCCAAAGGGATAACTAAGGCGGTTAGATGGAAACTTTTCCGCTTTAGCTCAGAGCTGAAGCTCTCTCTTTCTCCTGGGTTGGTCAACTTAACTTAGAAGTAGAAGAAGGCGGAGACCCGGTAGCAGTTGTCAAGGCTCTTATGGGCTAAGAAGCTTGTGTCCACCTGGAATCTCTGCACCATTAACCCCAGACCAGCGGTGAAATTGCCCTGATTAGAGCCTACCCTTAGGGAGAAGATCTTCCGGTAGGTGTATTCTCCCCCAAAGTGGAAATCGCCACTTGCCTTCCCTAACCATCTTTGAGCTGAGGTTTTCCTCCCCTCAAACCTTAGATCAACATCTGTAGCCAGGATGAGGTTTCCCTGACGGACATCCCATTGAGAGGCAACTCCCCATTTTAGGCTAGGAAGGATTGACTGCTTCTCTCCGGTGTCATAGGCCAAGAGAGTAGTAGTGGCATCTTGCAGGTTCAGGCCAAGCCGAAAGTGGCCCAGGGAGAGGAGAGCCCCCAAATCAGTCCCCAGGCCAAAAGCGGAGTTATCTGCTAACTTGCGGTAGATGAGCTTGACATTGGCCCCCCAGGAGAGGTTTTGACCCCTTTCTGCGGCATAGGTGAAGAAGAGGGCATAGTCGCCGTGACTTCTCTTTTTAATCATATAAGGGCGGTTGTCAGTAGTATTTGGCGGACGCGAGGGATCGGGAACTGCGGTGAGCTTTATCCCTCCTCCTCCCAGTCTGATCAGGCTTACCCCAATGGCGCTTATCCCAGGGCCTGCTAAGGGTTTGCTATAGGAGATGTAATCATGGTTTAAGAGCTGGCCAAATGTCTCCGAGTGCATCATAGCCACGCCTCTTCCCCTTGTCTGGACCAACCCAGCGGGGTTCCAATACCCTGCGGTCAAATCGTTGGCTATGGCCACAAAGGTTCCTCCCATTCCCAGAGGCCTGGCCCCTACTCCCAGGGCGAGAAACTCCCCTGCGTATTTGGCCCCAAAGGCCTTAACCGGAATAGAGGGGAGAAACAATATAAGAAGCAGATAGATTCCCTTTTTCATCTTTTTTGGGATTTATAATTAACCTTCTCGATTTAGGTGATAGAGCTTCTCTTGGTTGGAGTCGCCCATCTCAACATCGCCTTTTTGTAATACCTGCAAGCAGCGAATCGGGGTAATGCAAGTATTGGAACGAACTTAGCCGTAATCTGCGAAACTTTTTTGACAGGATTTACATGATTTTTATTTATTCTGACTGTCCTATCTATCAGGAAGCAAACTGCCACAGGCTTTACCAAAGTGTAGCAAACACACTGTCAGGAGATTTCGCTTTAGTGGGTTTATCCTTAAATATTCTACCCTCGTATTTTCGTTCCATCTCTCGATAGTGAGCAACAAGTTGCCTCGGGTCATGATTGTATTCTGCTGAAATCTGGTGACGTATTGCTCTGATACGCTCAATAGTGTAATCTTTCTTCATTTTTACATCTCCTCTAAGGTTGATAATTCTATTGGAGTTGTCAAAATGGGGACAAATAGCCCCAATATTGTGTTTATTCGTCGAATACGATCAAATTTGTTTGCATTTGCTAAATGTTGGCAATTCCAAGTCAATAAAAAGTCGCAACGGTGAAACGAAGCCATTGCCAAATGCAAAGCATCTCCCACAGGATCCTTTGGCATTACGCGATGAACAATATAAGCTTCCACGATATCAGCAATAGCATCCTCGATAGGAAGAATAGGAACGTCTGACAATAATGACAATGTCTTCGACTTCATTGGATAATTGCCTTTCTTAAGTTCTTCAATAACAGCCAAGCTAGTAACAAGTTCATAATGCTCTCTTTGTTTGTCCCACCATTCTCGAGTCCATTGCCGCCGGGCAATCATCTCTGGTTCATCTCGAACCTCATAGTAAAAACTTGGTATCGTTGTCTCGATGTAAATTCGTTTCTTCATACTATCTTGCAATGCCGCCCCGATTGGCAAAGTGGCACCCCTCTTTGTCTGGTGGCTTGCATTGGTCTCAAGTTTGGCTACATCTCCGCTCCGTGATGGAGCCAGCGCCATTTAGCCTATCAGCATGTTTGCGAAGTGTCGCAAACATGCTGATATTTGTTGTCATTGACTGCAAAACCAAAATTAAATAAATAAATTGATTTTTAGAAGCTTTCTCACAAACCTTTTGTTTAATTTGCGATATGAAATTATCACAATTTTCATACTAACCAATAAATATCCTATCTACATCTACTATCTCCCCAGTTTGGATATCAATGAACAAGTCTAAGGTAGAACCCCATTCATCAATAATTGCGCTCCCAACTTTTTTACACAACATATCGTTTATAATGTAAAGGCCGAGAATTCTTATACTATCTGGAAGAGAAATAACCTCATCGTTTGCCCTATAATAGTCTATAGCTATTACATTTAGGTCATCGTATGAAAGAACATTCTCGATTTCGCTCAAATTTAGATACCACCTGTGAATTCCTAAATAATTGACTTTGCCTGTATTTCCCTCGACCTCTGCCAAGATATATGGATAATACAAAGCAGTGTCTCTAAATGTTTGGCTAAGCATGATATGATACCAGTGCTTATGATGTCCTGCAGCGTATTTTTTTGAGATGAAATCCTCTGTGCCATCCAGCGATATTCCTGTTTGACCTAATATGGATATAATGGTTGAATCTGCTTTGTCTTGATCATATGACCAATCGTCAGATGTTCCTCCTCGCCTTAAAAGATAACTTACAAAGTAAGGTTGATCATTTGTATCCACCCATACCGTGACCTTGGCTTCATTAGTGGCAGTATATTCATAACCTTCCTTTGTCCATCGAATTCCTGCAACTTTTTGATTAAATGACAATGGCGTAACATTTAAAATTCCCGCAAGGCTATCTGCTATCGTATCATACGGATATTTCATAAATGCCACATAGTCAAGTGTCGTAACGGTTGGTGGATTGTTTCCTGTTGAACTTTTTTTACTGCAGGAAAAATATAAAGACGCCACAAGTAATAATAGGGTTAAACTTAATGTCTTTTTCATTTCTCTATAAGAATCTATGAAAAATCTGTTGAGGCTAAGAGATAGCTTTTTGTTTCTTTGATCCAGTTATCCCGACGAATTAGGAATTTCATCCTCCTTACCCAATCCTCAGTCTCAGTTCAAAGTTGGTTCGACGATTCTACCCATAAAGAGTATCGTCCGGGAATGATTTTCTCGAATCACAAATACAAATGGCCGACAACTCGCATTGAAAACCCACGGATACCTACAGTGCCGACCACTGAGGTAGCTGCTGCGGCTTCTGTGCCCTCTTCGTTTACCTCCACAAATGTTTTATGCTTTACCCTGCTAATGAACAGACCACCTGGTTTATACATTTTAGTAAAATCAGCCTGTTGGGGATCGAAAGCTACTGCCATTCCCAATGCCTTCAAGACATCATTCAATTTTAGCCCGTATTCGAGGGTGAATTTGGGCAACTGCAAGAGCCCTTCCTGTGGGGAGAAACTGTTTATCCATCGGTTCCAATTCTCCTCATTAAATTCTGCAATCAGCTCATCGATATTCTTTTGCGGACGGGGAAGAAAAATGGTCATACTGAATTTACCATCGCCATAGGGTAAATCAATGGCCTGAAAATCGGGGGTTTCGAAGTATTGAAAATCATTCTCCTGAGCCATCATCTTGCACGGTTTTTGGGAACCATCAGGCAGGGTAAACCAGTCATCTTGCGTCAGGCTTTGGTCAAACTCGTAAGTCCAGGTGCCCTTGAAATAGATGGCATTAATAAGAAACATAACATCTTCAATATCAATCCTACTCACAATTCGCTTTATTTTCCCATTGGTATTCTCATCAACCCAACCATTGATTATGTTTGGAGAGGTTGGGTCGTTAAAGTCCAATCCCCTTACTACAGCACCGAAATATGTCTTACATAGATTGAGGGAATCCTCTTCAAAAGACCAGTTCTGACGATACCAGATGGAGTTTGCAATCTGAAACTTCACTTTTGGATCGAGTCCGGTTAACAATTCTATCAAGCTCTTGTAGGACTCATTCATCTCTTGAATCGTCAAACCAGAAAGCTCAAGGGTTTTCTGCATTGCCTCTTGCGTGCTCCCATTGGCTCCGTTGTAGGTCATCCCCAAGGCCATGGAAACGCTCAACGGAGAGATAAAAACATTCTCATCCCTTTCCTCTCTAACAATTTCCTTGAAAAGTTTGAGCCCGAATTTGTTGTCAGACTCAACCAACCTTTTTTCCGCCCCAGTCAACTCACGCGGGGGTCTCTTGGTAGACGAAGAGGGATTTTTTGTGCATTGCATAAATCCAGCGCAGATGCAAAGCACGATGGTAAGACTTAATATCTTAGACATAATGCACCTCCTCATTTATGGCGAATCTCTCCTCCCATCCTTTCCAGAACCCCTTTGCCCAAAGAAGGATCGATATTGCTAACCCGGGTGTGCAAAATTGCTACTATCCTAATTTAAACTTTGGCCCTTGGTGTGTCAAGGGTAAACTTTTTACTTTACTATGCGGGAAATATCATTGACGGTGACGAAGATCATCAGGCCTATAAGGATGAAAAAGCCTATCTTCTGAAAGATGAGCTTCTGAGTAAGGGTGGGGGGCCTGCCCCGGGCCCCTTCCCAGAGGAGAAATGTAAATTGACCTCCATCCAGGGGGGGGATGGGGAGGACATTTACCAAAGCCAAATTAAGGCTGATAAAAGCCAATAGGTAGATGAGATTAGCAAGTCCATATCTCGCCGATTGACCAGCCATCTGTATGATAAAAACCGGACCTCCAATGAGTTTGGGGGAGATTTGACCGAAGATAAGCTTTTTTAGGAAGGAGATTATCTCCCAGGTTAAGTTGGCTCCCCAGGATAGGCTATAGGTAAACGAACTCCAGAGGTCCAACCTCACCGTTTCCAAATAGGGGCTTATCCCTATTAGACCTACACTCTCCGGCTTTCCTGACTTGTTGATCACCTCTCCAGCTTCAGGCCTGATCCGGGCTTGGAAGCTTTTTCCATCCCTCCTCCAGGTCACTACGAGCTCCTTACCGGGATTTTGATGGATTATCTCGGCCAGGCCATCCCATTGATCTATCCTCTTGCCTTCCACAGAGGTGATTAGGTCCCCCCTCTTTAAACCTGCCCTTGCGGCTGGGCTGTTTGGTTTGACCTCTTCAATTTTGGCCTCCCAAAAAGGCCAGAGCAGAGAATCCACGCTTATTCTAAAAGGTTCAATCTGGAATTCCTTAACCTGTGCAGCCTTTTCCACCTTGATCCTGATGGCTTTTCCTTTGAGCTTAGCAAGCCTCTCATAGACATCATCCCATCTTCTCACCCCCACGCCGTTAATCTCAAGTATGCGGTCTCCTATCTGCAAACCAGCCACCCTTAGGGGTGATTGGGGTGGAAATCCACCGATTTTGGTAGTAGAGATGGTTCCCACCCCGTGGCTCCAAGCCAAGATCCAGATGACGACCAAAGCCAGAATAATGTTCATTAAGGGACCGCCGAGAATGACCAGAGCCCTTTGGGGTACGGATTTGGCCCTGAATTCCCAGGGATGGACCTCCTCAGTAGCTGCCTCCTTGGTCGGTTCCTCTTCTCCAGCCATCTTTACATAGCCGCCAAAGGGAATGAGGGAGATAGAGTATTCCGTCTCCCCGATTTTTTTCCCGATCAGTTTGGGAGGAAAGCCCAGGGAGAATTTCTCCACCCTTATTCCCACTGCTTTGGCGGCCAGGAAGTGGCCCGACTCGTGGACAAAGATGAGAACGCCTAATACAAATATAGCGGCCAAGATGGTGATAAGCATATCAATCCTTTGTCCTCTCTTCTATGAAAATCTCCCCTTTCTCCTGGGCCCACTGATGAGCTTCCCATATCTCCTCCCAGTTCGGATGAAGCAAGGGGTTATGTAAGTTCATCACCTTCTCCACTATGTCGGCTATCTCAGCCAGCTTTATTCTCCCCTTTAAAAAGAACTCCACGGCGATCTCATCCGCCCCGTTAAGCACGGCAGGCATAGTCCCTCCCCTTTCCAGGGCCCGGTAGGCCAGGTTTAAACAGGGGAAACCCTCCATTGGAGGAAGGTCAAAGCTAAGGCTGCCCACTTTAGCCAGGTCAAGATTGGGCCTCTCCCTGGGAAAGCGATGAGGCCAAGTAAGGGCATATTGGATGGGAATCTCCATATCAGGAGGTGCTAATTGGGCCATAACGGAGCCATCAACAAACTCCACTAAGGAGTGCACTATGGATTGAGGGTGAATGAGGACCTGAATCTGGGAGGGGGGGAGACCAAAGAGCCAGTGAGCCTCGATCACCTCTAACCCTTTGTTCATTAAAGTTGCCGAATCGATGGTGACCTTTTCACCCATCTCCCAAGTGGGGTGGGAGAGGGCCTTTTTTTTGGTGATCCCTCCCCTGAGGTGGCCGGGATTCTTCCAGAATGGCCCCCCGGAGGCGGTAAGGATTATCTTCTTTAACTCCTTTTTTCTTCCCGCTTTCAAACATTGATGAATGGCACTATGTTCGCTGTCCACAGGTATTATCTTCGCCCCATTCCTTTTCGCCTGAGGCATAATTAACTCCCCAGCC
This sequence comes from uncultured Gemmatimonadota bacterium, assembly GCA_964626665.1. Lineage (GTDB taxonomy): Bacteria > SM23-81 > DAOVCL01 > DAOVCL01 > DAOVCL01 > DAOVCL01. The sequence continues at coordinate 24,665 of CAZVGK010000006.1, forward strand.
ATAACCAGGGATTCCTTGTTGGCTAAGGCTACATCCTTCCCCTTTTCCACTGCCCTCATTGTGGGAAATGCCCCAGCCGAGCCCACCAAGGCGTTTAACACTAAATCCACCTCTGGCCGGGAGACAAGCTCCAAAATTCCCTCTAAACCAGGGAGAATTTTTGTTCCATTTGGCGGGTTTTTAAACCGGAGAAAGGATTGGGGGTCGGCTACTACAGCTAATTTGGGCCTATATTTTTCCACCTGAAGGGAGAGGAGTTCCACATTGTGTTGGCAGCTAAGGCCATAGACATCAAATAAGTCCGGGAACCTTTCGATGACCCTGAGGGATTGTCGGCCCACTGACCCCGTGGAGCCCAGTATGGCTATCTTTCTTTTTTTTACCAAGAGCTTCCTTTTATTTTGCCTTTCTATAACGGTTTACCAACAATAAGTTGGGCCTAAAGGCACTTAACCCACACTAAAGTGCGGTAGAACAGTAGAAAACCTACCACGGACTTACCCGGAACAACACAGAGTTTTCTACCCGGCTTTAGCCGGGGTTCCTGGGCTTTAGCCTTACATAGGCCCTAAAGGCCCTTAACTCACATAAAGCGCGTTAGAAGTTGAAGATTGCTTCGGCTTGCCACTTCGCTGCCGCTCAGAGCAAGCTACGCTCGTTGTGGATGTTATCATCCACAACGAGAACCCCTTCGTCAGGGGAGGAGCCCTACCAGCACGGGCAGATCACTTAAAATGGCTTCAATCTCTTTTTGTTTGCAGTTTTTTCGTAACCCGTTAATTCCCTGGCATCGGTTCTCCGACCGCTTGATAGATCAGAGGGGCAAAAACCTTATCTTTTAAACTCTTTTTTTAAGATAGGTTAAAATTCGACCTTGTCAAGGGAATAAAAAAGGCTGAGTGGTGCTCAGCCTCCCTTCTCTGGTCAATAGAATTGTGGGTTACCATTTGCCCGTGCGCACATATTCATCAATCGCCCGGGCTGCCTTCCGGCCAGCCCCCATAGCTGAGATAACCGTCGCTGCCCCGGTGGCCACATCCCCTCCGGCAAAGACCCCTTTCTTGGAGGTTTTTCCGGTCAGCTCATCGGTGACGATGTTCCCATGTCTGCCTGTTTCCAGGCCAGGTGTGGTGGAGGGGACCAATGGATTGGGGCTGTTGCCGATGGCCACCACAACCGTATCAACCGGGATGCGGAAGTTAGATCTCTCGATGGGGATGGGCCTGCGGCGGCCTGAGCTGTCGGGTTCACCCAACCTCATCTTGATGCATTCCGCCTCCTTGACCCAGCCGTTGGCGTCAGAGTAATAGCCAACAGGGTTGGTGAGGAAATGGAACTCCACCCCCTCCTCCTCGGCATGGTGGATCTCCTCATTTCTGGCGGGCATCTCCACCCGCGAGCGGCGGTAGATGATCATCGAGTAGTCTGCCCCCAGCCTGAGGGCGGTGCGAGCCGAATCCATAGCCACATTCCCCCCTCCAATGGTGGCTACCCTTTTGCCCTTCTGGATGGGCGTGTCGTATTGGGGGAAGAGGTAAGCCTTCATTAGGTTTACCCTGGTGAGGTATTCGTTGGCGGAGTACACCCCATTGAGATTCTCCCCAGGGAGCTGCATAAACCAGGGGAGCCCAGCCCCAGTGCCCAAGAAGACGGCATTGAACTCCTCCAGCAGTTCATCTACCGTTTTGGTGGTGCCCACGACGAAGTTCTTCACCAGCTTAACCCCCATCTTACAAAGGTTTTCTACCTCCCTACCCACAATAAGCTTGGGAAGCCTGAACTCCGGTATGCCATAGACCAGCACCCCACCGGCCTCGTGGAGGGCCTCGAAGAGCGTTACCTCGTGGCCCATCTGGATCAAATCTCCGGCCACAGTGAGCCCAGCAGGGCCCGCCCCCACCACGGCAATTCTCTTTCCTGTCCTCCGTTTTCTCTGCGGTAACTCCGGAACCCCGTGGGCCGCCTCCCAATCCGCAGCGAACCTTTCCAGCCTCCCAATACCTACGGGTTGCAATTTTTTGCCTAAGATACAGAGCTTCTCGCACTGCTCCTCTTGGGGACAGACCCTTCCGCAGATCGCAGGGAGGACATTCTTCTCCTTCAACCTACGAATTGCCCCGGGGAAGTCCCCTTTGGCGATGAAGCCAATGAACCCGGGGATGTCAATCTCTACCGGACACCCCGTGATACAGGTGGGTTTGGGGCATTGCAGGCAGCGCTGCGCCTCAAGGATGGCCTCCTCCTCAGAATAACCGTAGGGAACCTCCTGGAAGTTCTTGATCCGTTCCTGGGGAGGTTGCTCCCTCATCTTGGTTTTGGTGGGAGAGATCTTGGCCATTTTACCTTTCCGCAGAGAGGGTTTCCTGGAGATAATAGGCGCGACGGCGGGTCCGCAGCAGCTCCCAGTTTACCTGGTGGCCATCAAAATTCGGCCCATCGACACAGGCAAAGAGGGTTTTCCCCCCTACCTCTACTCGACAGGCCCCACACATCCCCGTCCCATCAACCATAACGGTGTTGAGGCCGACGATCGTCTTTACCCCAAAGGGCCTTGTTGCCTCGGAAACAGCGCTGAGCATAAAGGTGCACCCCATAACAATGACCAGATCCACCTTCTCCCCCTTTTGGAGCAACTCGGCCAAATGGGAGGCGGAATGTCCCCTCTTCCCCCGGGAGCCATCCGCGGTGGAGATGATCAGCTCATCGCTCCATTGGCTTAGCCTATCCTCCCAGTAGAGGAGGAAGCTGCTCCGGGCCTCAATCATAGCGGTGACCCTGTTTCCCGCCAACTTAAATGCCTTGGCCAGTGGGTAGATGCTCCCTATGCCGTAGCACCCGCCCGCTAAGACAACCCGGCCTAAGCCCTGGGGCTCTAATGGTTTGCCCAGCGGGCCGACGAATGTGGGAACCTCGTCCCCAGCCACCAACTTGGCCAACTTTGCCGTAGAGGTGCCCACCTGGAGGAAGAAGCAGGTGACCGTTCCCTCCTGGGGGTTCCAATCGGCCACGGTGAGGGGAACCCTCTCCCCGCTCTCGTCTGGGCGGATGATGACAAACTGGCCGGGCTTTAGCTTGGAGGCGATGAGCGGCGCGGAGATCTCCAGAAGATGGATGTTGGGGACGATCATCTCCCTGCGCACTATCTTATTCATCGGGCTCTATCCTCACTGCTAAGCTCCCCTTGTCCAGGAGTAGGTGGATAAACTCCCAGGGATATAAGGTGGAGTGGGGGTTGAGGGAAAGAATGCCCGGAGAAAGCCCTACCGTTTGTTTGACCACTGTGGTCAACTTCCCCCCCTTAAAGATTAATTTAACCCTGTCCCCATCTGCAATCCCCATTTTGGCCGCATCTGAACTGTTGATTTCCACCGCTCCCTCCTTCTGGATCAACTCCATTCCCTTTACCCTTTCGCTGAGTGAGCCGCCCCGGTAGTGAAAGAGCCAGTCCTCGGCGAGGAGGGTAAAGGGATAACCGGGGTGAAAGGATGGTTTTGGCTTAATGTTTAAGGGGTAGAGCTTTCCTATATTGACGGGAAGCTCTCTGACCACCCCTTTTCCACTGAGCCTTCTGCCAGACAACCCCGCATATCCGGGAACAACCCTACCGATCTCCTCGGTGATCTGGGAGACTCGCTGGTAGGAAAATCCCTTTGCCCCCATCCTTTGGGCGATCTGGGAGCAGATCCACCAGTCGGGTTGGGCCTTTCCCAATGGTTTGATCCCCCTCTGCAACTTCTGCACCCTCCCCTCCAAGTTGGTGTAGGTTCCCCTAACCTCGGCAAAGCTGGCCGCGGGGAGCAGGAGATGGGCGAAGTCGGTAACCGCTGAAGGATAAAGCCCCTGCACCACTATGAAATCGAGCTTTTGCAGGGAGCTTAGGGAGGGCATCTCCCCTATGAGGTAAAGGGCTTTAATCCTTCCGGATGCGATGCCCTCAATTACCCCCTTGCCCCTCTTCCCGCTCAATTTCATATCCCAGGCCTCCTCGTAGTGAGATCTGGCCTGAGGGTCGGCTAACTTTCCCAGCCCGGGAAGGTAGCCCGGGGCGAGGCCCATATCACAGGTGCCGAAGAGGTTGGAGGCCCCGAAAAGGGGAAGGATCCCCGCCCGGCCTCCCATCTTCCGCAGGAGCCGCACCAGGTTGTAAAGGGCAAGGAGGGGTTCATAATTGATCCCTCCGGATCCGTAGATTACTACCAGGGGTTGGTGCTCTCTGATTAACCTGGCGGCTGCAGTTATCTCTTTTAGGGAGAGGCTGCTTGCCTTTTGAACCTCTAGGAGGTCAAAGCCTGGGGCGAAGTCCTCTAACCCCTTTTCCCCCTCCCCCAGCAGTTTGCCTATCCCCAAGAGGAGGGGAACCTCTCCCCCAGGCAAAGGACGCAGGCCAAGGTGGGAGAGCCGGGAGAAGGAGGTCTCCCGGTGATTGATGGTCAGGAGCTGGGCCCCGTTTTCCAGAGCCTTCTTCACTTCTACTCCAATTACCCCATGGGAGAGGGAAGGATCTGTGCCTAAGATAAGCAGGCAGCCGGCATCCTTGATCCCTTTTAGATCTGTGCCCCAATCCACCTGGAGAAGCTCACCCCAGTCCGGATGGAGATAAGGGGGGGAAAACTCTATTTGGTTGGAACCCATCACCCCACGGGCGAACTTCTGGAGAACATAGCCGTCCTCATTGGTGCAGTTTGGGGAGGAGATGAGGGCAAATTCCTCTCCCTGATGGGAGGAGAATCGAGCGGCAACTTCCCCAATGGCCTGATCCCAGCCAATCTCTACCCATCTGCCCTGCTTCTTCATCAGGGGGACCTGCAGTCTGTCCGCGGCATACACCATCTCCACAATGCCGAAACGGCCTTTGAGACAGGCCTGCCCTTGGTTGATCCCTCCCTCCGCGGGCTTGGCGCGGATGATCCTCTCTCCCTTGATTTCTAAGCTAAGGGAACAGCCTAAGGAGCAGTAGGGACAGATCGTGGAAACCTTGTGGTCGGCTGTCCCCTCCCACATAGTGTGTCGCTCGGTTAGCGCTCCGGTGGGACAGACATCCACACAGGCCCCGCAGAACTGGCAGCCGGATTCGAGAAGGTTACGGCCGAAGGCCGTGCCTACCAGGGCCTCATTTCCCTTGTGGATAAAGGCCAAAGCCCCCAACCCCCGCACTTCCTGGCAGGTCCGCACACAGCGCCCACAGAGGATACAGAGGTTGTAGTCCCTCCCAAGGAAGGGGTCGTCCGCTACGGGGAGGCCCCGGTAGGCGATGGGGAAACCGACCTCTGTAACCCCTAAGTAATCCACCAACTTCTGCAGATCACACCGGTTGTTCTGCGGACAGAACTGACATCCCGTGGTTATCCCTGATTTGCGGGTGGTGGTCTGGTAGATGGGGCACTCCTCTTTATATTCGCAGACCAGACAGGTATAAGGATGCTCGGAGAGGATTAGCCGGAGGATATCCCGCCGATACTCCTGAATTTTGGGGGTCTCGGTCTGGATCACCATCCCCGGGACAGCGGGGGTGGTGCAGGCCGTGGGGGTGCCCCTCATCCCCTCAATCTCCACTATGCAGAGTCGACAGGCCCCATAGGGGGGAAGCCCGGGATAGTGACAGAGGGTGGGAATATAGATCCCAGCCCTTTGGGCCGCCTCCAAGACGGTATCCCCCTTGTTTGCCTTGACTTCTTGGCCGTTTATGGAGAGGGAAATTTTCAACGCTTTGTATCCCTAACGGATGATGACGGCATCAAACTGACAGACTTCATAACAGTTGCCACACTTGGTGCAGAGCTCCTGATCAATCGTATGTGGTCCCCCTCTCTCCCCAGAGATTGCCTGGACTGGGCAGGTCTTCTTACAGACCTCACAGCCGGTGCATTTGTCCGGATCGATGGAGTAAGTGATTAGTTGTTTGCAGACTCCCGCCGGACATCTTCGTTCCTCAATGTGTGCCTCATACTCATCACGGAAGTATTTGAGGGTGGTCAAAACAGGGTTGGGGGCAGTCTGGCCCAGTCCACAGAGGGAACTGCTCTTCACGGTTTCCGCCAGCTTCTCCAGCTTCTTTAAGTCCTCTAACTTGCCCTCCCCTTGGGTGATTCGCTCCAATATCTCCAGCATCCTCTTGGTCCCCACCCGACAGGGAACGCATTTTCCGCAGGATTCCTTCTGGGTAAAGGAAAGGAAATAACGGGCTATATCCACCGCGCAGGTCTGCTCGTCCATCACGATCATCCCCCCCGAGCCCATAATCGACCCTGCCTGCACCAGAGATTCGTAGTCAACCGGGAGGTCAAGCTTGGCTGCCGGCAGGCAACCACCGGAGGGCCCCCCGGTCTGCACCGCCTTAAACCCCTTGCCGCCCGGAATCCCCCCCCCAATCTGGTAGACTATCTCCCGTAAGCTAATGCCTAAGGGGACCTCAATGAGTCCGGTACGTTCTACTTTTCCCGCCAAAGCAAATGTTTTTGTCCCCTTGCTTGTGGGGGTTCCATATTGGCTATACCAATCGCCCCCATTGCGCAGGATGTGGGGGAGGGTGGCCAGGGTCTCCACATTGTTGATCACGGTTGGTTTCCCCCAGAGCCCGGAGACCGCTGGGAACGGGGGACGGGGGCGGGGCATTCCCCTCTTCCCCTCAATGGATGAGATGAGGGCGGTCTCCTCCCCACAGACGAAGGCGCCGGCACCCTTTTTAAGCGAGATGGAAAAGCTAAAGTCAGAGCCTAAAATTCCTTCCCCTAAGAGCCCATAATCGTTCAACTGGCTGATGGCCAGCTGCAGCCTCTCCACAGCTAAGGGATATTCTGCCCTGATATAGATAAAGGCCTCCTTGGCGCCAATCGTATAGCCGGCGATGAGGATACCCTCTAAGAGGGCATGGGGATCCCCTTCGATGAGAGAACGGTTCATAAAGGCGCCTGGATCACCCTCGTCAGCATTGCAGATGAGGTATTTGGGATGGGTGGGGGAACTACGGCAGATCTCCCACTTTCGCCAGGTGGGAAACCCCGCCCCCCCCCTTCCCCTGAGGCCTGATTTTCTGAGCTCTTCTATGATCTCCCCCGGTTTCATCCCCAAGGCCTTCTCCAACCCCAGGTAGCCATTGTTGACCAGGTACTCCTTAATATCCTTTGGGTCTATGAAGCCGCAATTTTTTAAGACAATCCGTACCTGGGGGGCCAGCATAGGTAGGTCAAAGAAGCTGGGGATGCCATCAATCCCTCCCTCTCCCAGCTTACCAAGGGCATATTCTGCACAGGGATCGTCTCTTAAGAGCCATCTTTCCACTAAGGCTTTTACCCTTTGAGGGGAGACTTGCTGATAAAGGATGAGGGGATAACCAGGTTTTTCAATCCCGACGATAGGTTCTAAGTAGCAGAGCCCTACACACCCCACTTCAATCAGATGGGCATCTATCTTCTTGGCTTCCAGCTCACCCCTAAAGGCCTGCAGCACCTCCAGCGCTCCGGCTGCCCGCCCACAGGTTGCTGCTCCCACCAGCACTCGGGGTCTTCTGCTGTGATCTGCCTTCCATTGGGAGTTGATCTGTTCCCTTATCTTTCCCAGATTTTTTTCATTGGTTAGCGGCATAGGTCAATCGTATTTGTTAAGTATCTTCATTGCCTTGAAAGGGGTCATCTTTCCATAGACCTTGTCATCGACCACCACGACCGGGGCTAAGGCGCAACAGCCAAAGCAAGCAATCCTTTCCAGGCTGAACCTGCCATCTTCTGTAGTTCCTCCTGGTTTTACCTGCAGTTCGTCCTGCACAAAATCGAGGATCCTGGCTCCCCCCCGCACATGGCAGGCCGTTCCCAGGCAGACCTTGATTGTGTGCCTTCCCGGTTTGGTGAAGCGAAATTGGGAGAAGAAGGTGGCTACACCAAAGACCTCGCTTGCTGATAGCTTAAGATGGTCCGCTACCTGACCCACGGCCTCCTGGGATATGTAGCCAAGCCTCTCTTGCACCTCCTGGAGAAGGGGGATTAATTCACTGTTTTCTCTCTTGTGCTTTGAGAGGATGTTCTTAAACCCCTCCTGCGGAGACTTTCCCTGTTTTATTGGGTGTTTAATCATAGGTTGCTGTCAATCATAGGATAGGCGAGTCTTCTCATCCGCCAGTAGTGGCCCAATAATTTTCTGCCATTCTGGGGAGTCCCATGTCCCCAATTTTGTATGCACAGTGAAGTATTTCTGGGGAATTGGGTGCGTCCCCACAACCACCTCTATCCCATATTTTGCCTTAATGAATTCTTGAAAATAGGTTGTGTAGGGACAGGGGGGGTATCCGACAACCAGGCCGGTGGCCAGGTGAATCACCTGCACCCCATTTTTGGCCATCTCCTCGGGGGCATATTCAATGTTCCCCCCCGGGCAGCCGCCACAGGTTGTATATCCAACCAATTCCAACTCCTTGGCCTCTTTATAGATGCTAAATGCCCCTTCCCTATTCTGTAGAGATCTAAAACACTTGCCCCCAGCGCACATCCGGTAACGGTCACAGATGATAATCCCGATTTTAATTTTGTTTTTCATCATTGTCTCTTTCTATATAAAAATTGCGAAACGAAAAAATGCAAAGGGGAAAAGTAAAAATCATTATTGCTTCCTCTGTAAGGTAACATCTCGTCTGTCACTTTGCCTTTTTTCCCGATCTATCGGGACAATTTACCATTGCTGGCTGCAAAACTTGACACAAAATTTAAGAAGTTGCCTTATGAAGCCAGCTAGTATGATTAGACCGAGCCAAAAGGCGAGACTATCTGTGTCAAAGGCACTTCTGCGACCCGTTTTTGTTTCACTTAGCGTCTTGCGGGTATGAGAAGTCCAAGCGAAGCGAGGATTTGGGCGGAGTGCCGAAGGCACGAAGCCAGATAAGCCCTGTTATAAGCCATTCCGCCGTCATTCCTCAAAATCAATCCACCCATTTCTTTCATCGAAGATTATCCGAAATCTCTCAAATATGCCCATTCTTCCCATAAGCATCGGCACTTCTTCTACTAATGCCCACGCTATCCTTATTTTCAACCTTTTGCCATTCAACAGCAAAGTAACCCCTTTGAGAATATAGGGAACCCCTGCTCCTGAAACACCTTTAACCTCTTGAACGGCATCTTCTTTCTCCTGCTTAAAGCCAAGAGCTCTGCCAAAACGAAAGGGTATCATTGAAACATCAGCACCTGAATCTACGTACATTGGTATTTCCACAGCAAAACTATCCTTTTCCAAAATCACCTCTGCTACAGGGCGAAGAACAACCCCTAAAGTACTTCTTTCTTCTCTGAACCTTTGACGTATCATAATACCAACATCCTTTCCTCAGGCACCTTTGCCACAAAGGGTCTTTCATGAGGATATTCTTGCCGTACTCTATCGAGCATTTGCTCAATATTCTCACCCTTTGCCACCACTTTGCCATTTACAATGATCACATACTTGTTCTCTAAACCTGTTTTATCGAGTGTTACATACACATCGAAATTCTTGCTCATGGCTCTACCTCCTTTACATTAAGAATTGGCATCAAGCTTTTTAATACCAACGGTGGAATTGCGTATAACATCCTATTACCATTTCCCATCCCTCAAATATTGATCAATTGCTACCTTCGCCACCTTGCCTACGCCTATAGTCAGGATCAGGGTTGCCGCCCCGGTGACGATGTCCCCTCGCAAATACCCTCCTCTTGCTGGTCTTCCCTCCCTTTTCGTTAGCTACCCTTCAATTTTGACCACAGGGAGATCCTCTTTCGATTTGACCTTAATCGTCTCTCTGTGGTCTCATTCTTGGGGGAAACCCAGGAGAGGAAATAAACCCAAAATATGCAGGAACCACAGATGAACACAGCGCGGCAAAGCCGCAATAAAACAATTCACCGCAAAGTCGCAAAGAACGCAGAGTTTAAAGAAAAAGACTCACCACGGATAAACACGGAGTAACACGGAAAGAAAATAGAGATTACCGTCAACTAATCGTTTTATTTCATTTCCCTTTTGCTTTTTATTTCCTCTGCGATCTTAGAGGCTTTGCGGTTGACACAAAAAACTTTGCCAAAAAAACAAGATCTTGCAAGATTGTATTACAGATTTTCACAGATTATATAAGTATCTTCAAGAATATAGGCTTTCACCTTTTAAGTGGAAAAGGGGGTCAAACTCAATTTTTAAGAGCTCTTCGTTTAGAATATCTCGTGGTTTCCTAACGCATAATCTGGGATAAACTCTTCAGAACATCCCTCAACCCAATATTTCTCAGGCAGAATGTAAAACTTAAGGAGCTAAATATCAAGGGAAAATTTTCATAATCCCCCATAAAAGCGAATGGCCTGAGGATTCAGGCCATTCTGGGAAATGGGATGGGCATTTGCGGGATTCAGTAGTTAGTCGTTGAGTATCTCCTCTGCCTCCCTTTTGTCTACATCCATAATATAGTGGATTCCGCTGATCTCTGCTGCTTCCTTAGTGAGGGCGGCGATGTCGTCCCGGGTGATATACTCCAGGGTAAACTTTCTCTCCCCAGCCATGATCTGCCGTAGGCCCTGGGATAACCTTTGCATATAGGTGTAGAGCCCCAATGCCCCCGTAGGGATATCGTAGAACCTATCTCCCAATTGCTCCTTTAACTCTGGAGCAGAGATAAAGATCTCCTCGGCCTTTGTCCCGAACCTTTCGATATAAACCGGGACCTGACCTTCATCGATCCTCTTACCAATGGTCTTACCGACCATGGCAGCAGTGAGGGGCGCTCTGGCCATACCAATGAGCTTGAAGTAGGGAGCCCCTAAGGCCAGACCTTTAAAGATCTGATCTTCAAAGGCAAAGCCTCCGGCGATGGCGATGTCCGGCACATACTTACCCTTCTTGGCAAGTTTGTCGACATACTGGTAGAGTAGCGAATGGAGTTCGATTCCTGGAACCCCCCATTCGTTCATCATCCGCCAGGGGCTCATCCCTGTTCCTCCACCGGCAGCATCTACGGTGAGAAGGTCGATCTTTCCCTCAGAGGCGAACTTCACTGCTCTGGCTAAATCCACAGGACGATAGGCTCCCGTTTTCAGGAAGACATACTTGGCCCCTCCCTCTCTAAGTTCCTGAACCCTCTTCAAGAAGCTCTCCTTCTCCACCATCCCTACCCGGGAATGCCTCTCAAACTCTTTGAAGCTTCCACTTTCAAAGGCCTTGATCACATTGGGATCCTCTGGATCGGGGAGAACGATATATCCCCTCTTCTTGAGCAACTGGGCCTTCTTGAGGTCCTTGATCTTGACCTCACCGCCGATGTCCTTGGCCCCCTGGCCCCATTTGAGCTCCACAGCCTCCACTCCGAGCTTTGAGATGGCATACTCTTGAACGCCGAGCTTGGTGTCTTCGATATTGGCCTGGACGATGATGGCCCCGTATCCGTCCTGCTGCCATTGCCTGTAGAGGTTGATCCTCCATTCAAGATCGGGAGAGTGGACGATCTTACCGTTCTTTATTTCACTATCCACATCCATTCCGCAGACATTTTCCCCAATGGTCAAGGGAATCCCAGCAAGGGCCGCGCCAATGGCCAGCCCTTCCCAGTTGATTTTGGCGATGTTGGTAGAGCCCAATCCGGGAATAATTAAGGGAAGTTTCACTTTGATTCCCTTATCATGGCCAATGGCTGTTTCAATTTTGACATTTCGGAAAAGAGCCTTGTTGCTGTCGGCTTCGATACCATAAGCACCAGCGGCAGTGCCCAGGATGGTGAAATGGGAAAGATCAACGGGGTATTCCTTTTCGCTAGCCGTGGTGATAATACCAAAGGGTTGAGGATAGATAACCTCTGTGCCCCTGTAGGCAGACTTGCCCACCTCACACATCCCGATGCATCCGTCGACACAGGTTGTACAGAGACCGCTGAGCTTATTGATTGACTCATCCGTGCGATTCTTCGTCAGGGTGGCAGCGCTGGTGTTGATTCTTGAGTATGACATCTCTCCTCCTTCTTCAAAGTAATGAGAATTGAGAATTGAGAAAAAATTAAAAGATTTTTGAATTTTTGCTACTCACTTCTGCTTCTTATTTTTCCCATATATGCTGTAAGCTATGTGTCTTTTTCCATATCTCTAAAACCTCAAAACTTTTTGTTTTCATTCTCGGTTTTTACTACTCAATTCTCACTTCTGTTTCTTCTCTTCTGCCTCTTTTAGAAGACAGGCTGCACAGGGGTCCATAGAGCATTGAGCGTCCTCATATATATCAAGGCACGGGTAGCTCAAATTTTGACAACCGCCGCAAAGGGTTGTGGGTGGTTGGGACCCCTGACACCTAAGCTGAACGACCGGACAGATGTACATACAGGCGCCACAGGTTCGGCAAACATCCGACTTAATATCGAAAGGAGTGGCAATCTTCCTATCTTTCCCCCTGTTCACAAATCCTATTGCTTTTGCTCCCATCTGCTCCTCGCACATCCGAGTGCAAAGGCCGCAGAGGATACAGTCGTCATTTCTGGGTTTGAATCGAACCTTAGTTACCCCAAGTTTGGAGGCAAGATCCTGAATTGTCTTTGAGTTCGGAGAGGCGGCAACGAGAAGTTCTACCAGCATCTTCCGTGCCTTGATCACCCGCTTCGAATGGGTCCGCACCTCCAATCCTTCCTCTACCGGGTAGGTACACGAGGTTACCAATCGGCTTTTTTGAGGATCTGAGCCAATTTCTACCACGCAGAGCCTACAGGCTCCATAAGGGGAGAGTCCCTCGTGGTAACAGAGAGTGGGGATGGGAATTCCATAGAAGCGGCAAACCTCTAACAGAGTTTGCCCCTCTTCTGCCTGAACATCTATACCGTTCAATCTCAAATTTACCATGTTTTTACTTCCTCGATGGCTTTCAGTGACTTCTCCCACTGATGAAATTTCTCCAAATCTACCTCCAGATCACACCGGAGACATCGTTTTGCCTCCTTCATAGCCATCTGTGCTGTGTATCCCAGATCCACTTCCTTGAAGTTGTCCTTCCTGGCGTCCACTGAAAGGGTAGGACCCTGGACCTGACCATAGGGCACGGGTTCGGCCTCCAGATCGTAGTAGGTATCTACATGTTTGGTGACCCTCCAAGGATACACTCGGGTCCTATCAGGTCTCAAGTACTGGTCAATGGCTACGGCTCCTCGCTCTCCTGCTGCCACAGCCCGGATGACCGTTGCTGGGCCCGTGGCCACATCCCCACCGGAGAAGACCCCAAGAATCGATGTCATCCCCCATTTATCAGTCTTGATAGTGCCGTCCTTGTTCGTTACCACCTCCAGGCCGGTGAAAAGCTCCCTTATGTCCGCAAATTCCCCAATGGCAGGGATGACGGTGTCTACCTCCATCCGATAGGTTTTGTCGGGTTGAGGGATCGGTCTCCTTCGACCACTGCTGTCAAACTCACCCAACCGCATGCGGACCACCTCAACCCCATTGACCCGATTTTCCCTCTCAATGATCTTCGTAGGAGCTACCAAGAACTCAAGCCTAACGCCTTCCTGAAGAGCCTGTTCAATCTCCTCTTCGAAGGCTGGCATTTCCTGTCGAGTTCGTCGGTAGAGAATCGTCACCTCCTCGGCGCCCAGTCGGAGTGCAGTCCGTGCTGCATCAATGGCCGTATTGCCTCCACCCACCACAACAATCCGCTTGCCCATCTTCACCCGCCGCTTCAAGTTTACATCCCGCAAGAAATCTACACCCTGTACTACCCCCCGAAGCTCCTCTCCGGGAATTCCCATTCTCCTATCCCCGTACATTCCCACAGCCACATAGAAGGCCTGGTATCCTTCATCGAAAAGCTCCAAGAGCTTCACATCCTTGCCGACCTGGGTGTATAAGTTGATCTCTACCCCCATAGCCTCGATACGTTCAATCTCCTGTTGCACCACCCTCTTGGGGAGCCTATTTTCCGGGATAGCTATGGCCAGCATCCCGCCCGCCACAGGCAATGCCTCAAAAACAGTCGGTTGGTAACCCAAACGGGCCAGAAAGTAGGCGCACGAGAGGCCAGCGGGACCTGCACCGACGATTCCCACTTTGTGGGGAAGCTTCTCCTTTGGGGTACCTCCCGGAGGAAGGATCAAATTCTCCTGTTCGTAGTCTCCGATGAACCGTTTCAACATCCGGATAGCCACAGGCTCATCAATCTGATTCCGCCTGCACTTGGACATACAGGGATGGTCGCACACCCGACCACAGATTGAGGGAAAGGGATTGGTGTCCAGAGCCAGCTCGAGGGCCTCCTGGAATCGCCCTTCCCCAATGAGTGATACATATCCAGGGACATTCATCCCAGCAGGACAGGCATTCTGGCAAGGAGAGATGAAGAGCTCCCGGCAGACACCAGCGGGACATTTCCGCTGCTTGATGTGGGCCTCATACTCGTCCCGGAAGTAACGCAAGGTAGAAAGCACAGGGTTTGAAGCTGTCTGCCCAAGGCCACACTGGGAGGTATCCTTGACCACCTGGGCCAGCTCTTCCAGAAGTTCCAGATCTCCTATCTTTCCCCTTCCCTCCGTGATGTCGGTGACGATCTCCAGCATCCGGCGAATTCCCTCTCGACAAGAAAAACACTTGCCGCAGGATTCATCCTGGAGGAAATTCAGGAAGTACTTGGCCACATCCACCATACAGGTATCCTCATCCATGACAACCATGCCACCAGATCCCATGATGGAGCCTGCCTCGGCCAGCTTCTCATAGTCTACCGGGAGATTCAGAAGATCCTTCGGGATACATCCACCAGAGGGTCCCCCTGTCTGAACTGCTTTGAATTGTTTGCCCTCGGGAATGCCACCGCCAATGTCGAAGATGATCTCCCCCAAACTCATCCCCATAGGTACTTCCACCAGACCGGTGTTGTTTATCTTGCCCACCAAGGAAAATATCTTTGTCCCCTTGCTCTTCTCCGTTCCAATGCTGGAGTACCAATCTGCCCCTTTAGTTATGATCAGCGGCACATTGGCCCAGGTCTCTACATTATTGATGTTGGTTGGCTTGCCCCAAAGGCCCTTTATAGCCGGGAATGGTGGTCGCTGCCTCGGTTCTCCCCTTTTCCCCTCGATGGAGGCAATGAGGGCGGTTTCCTCACCACAGACAAAGGCACCTGCTCCCCTGCTTATCCGAATGTCAAAGTCAAAACCTGAGCCAAGGATATTTTTTCCTAACAGCCCGCATTCTCTGGCCTGTTCCAGAGCAATAGTCACATTCTTAACAGCCAGGGGATACTCATTCCGAACATAGATTATTCCCTCATTTGCACCAATGGCATAGGCTCCAATGACCATTCCCTCTAAGATGCTGTGCGGGTTTCCCTCCAAGAGGCTCCTGTCCATATAGGCGCCTGGATCTCCCTCATCTGCATTACAGATGATATATCTTTTGTCCCCTTTGGCCCTGCGGCAGAAGTCCCATTTGTATCCTGTGGGAAACCCAGCCCCTCCTCTTCCTCTTAGTCCGGATTTCTTCACCTCTTCTATGATTCCCTCTGGATTCATCTTACTAAGGGCCTTAGCCAACGCCTCATATCCTCCGACGGCTATATAATCTGTGATCTTAGTGGGGTCAACAAGGGGATTGTTACCAAGGATAAAACGCTGTTGTTTTCTATAAAAGGGTATCTCCTTCTCGTGGACAAACTTCTCTCCCGTGTTGGGGTCAGTGTAGAGCAGCCGTTCGATCACCTTTTTTCCCAGGACAGTCTTTGTTATAATCTCCCCTGCATCCTCTGGTTTTAAATGCACATAGAAGATTCCCTCTGGCTGGAGGATCATATTGGGTTCAACTTGGCAAAAGCCGTGACAGCCCGTTACCTTGATGACGACCTTGTCCTCTAAATTGCGTCTTTTGATCTCTTCCTTAAATGCCTGCACAACCTTGTCAGATCCTCGTGCCAGGCCACAGGTGCCTGAGGATATGGTAATGCAAGGGATTTGAGGAATCCCCTTGATAATGGCTTCCCTTAGTTCCTCAAGTTGTTCGGGAGACGCTATCCTCTTCATTTTTTACTCTCTTCCTAAGAGTGAAACGACCTTTTGGGTGCTCATTTGCCCATAATAGGTGCCGTCTTTGACCACAATTGGCCCAATGGCACAACATCCCAGGCAGTTGACGGTCTCCAGGGTATATTCTCTGTCTTGGGTTGTCTCTCCCGGTTTAATTTTCAGCTTTCTCTGCAGTTCATCCACGATCCGAGGACTACCTCTCACATGACAGGCAGTGCCAAGGCAGACGGTTATTAGGTGTTTCCCCCTCGGTTTGAGACTGAAGGACTTATAAAAAGTGACTACCCCATAAACATCAATCAGAGGAAGTTCCAACCCTTCGGCAACCCTACGGATAACCTCCCGGGGAAGCCAGTTATACAAGGCTTGAACATCTTGCAGAATGGGAATGAGAAATTCCTTTCTCCTGCCGTAGGAACTCAATACCGCATCAACTTGCTTGAGATCAATTTCCATAGTAGGTTCTTTCTGAAGCATTTTTATCTCCCCCGAAAGAATACAGAGTAAGTGTTGTAAAACTCCTTTAGAGCCGTCTCGATCTTCTCAAACTCAATTAGGTGCTTTTTGCAGCCCCGACGGGTGCAAATTTCCACAACTCCGCCCCTGGCAAGCCACATAGGGGCCATAGGTGCGCCGCATTGCTCGCAGGTCCTGGTGGACTTAAGCTCGGCTTCACAGAAGGGGCAGAAAAACCTAACTACCGTCCCTTGAGAGATGGGATACTCTGTCTCAACCTCGTAGCTTCCATAAAGGGCACTTAATCGAACCCATCCCCGCTTCCCATCAAACTCCGCGACAATTCCGACACTGGGGTGGCCATCTATCTTGTGTTCGTTATCCATCAATGACTGTTTACAATGTGGACAAATAACTTTCAAAGGGATCATAAGTTATCTCCTCAAGATTTTGTGCTACTTTAACATTTCGGAATTTTTAAGAAATTCTGAAATGTCGGGGGTTATTTGAAGTCCTGCACTTATGCATAAGTGCAGGATTCAATCATGACAGCGGAGCACCAGAGGGTCGGTGCTCCGCCAGCTCACACCGAAATTAAGTTAGCGACCGACGGAGCTACTATTGGGGACATTAAATAGCGCTTGTCCGAAAAGTACGTAGCTTCGTCTTTTGATGTCATTGCGAGCGACTGTAAGGAGCGAAGCAATCTGTTTAATATCAGGAGATTGCTTCGGCCAGTTCCCTCACTTGCGCTCGGAACAAGCCTCGCAATGACACTATGCTGAAAGAATAGACGCTTGTAGCTAAAGATGAACTAAGCGTAAAGCCCTCGGCTCTCGGCAGCCTGGGTCACCCTTTGGATGCCGACGATGAATGCCGCCGTCCGCATTTTCACCTTATATTCTTTAGCGGTTGCCATAACGGCGTTGAAGGCATTGACCATCACTCTTTCCAAATCCTCGTTCACCCGCTCCTCCGTCCAGTAGTACCCCATCCGATTCTGTACCCACTCGAGATAGGAGACCGTCACCCCTCCTGCGTTGCAAAGAATATCCGGGATAATGTGAACTCCCTTCTTGTAGAGAATAGCATCGGCCTCAGGAGTTGTGGGACCGTTGGCCCCTTCAGCAAGCGCTTTTGCCTTGATTCGATCTGCATTTTCCTCTGTAATCTGCTCCTCAAGGGCTGCAGGAATGAGAATATCCACATCCTCTTCCAAAAGCTTCATAGGGTTATCGTACTTCTTGACCTTACCCATTTTCTCGAAGCCTTTTAGCGTCTTGGTCAACGTTTTGTGGGTATACTCGATGGCTTCTTTCATCGGGATTCCTTCTTTACTGTAAAAACCACCGTCGATATCGGAAATGGCCACAATCCTGGCTCCCATTTCCTCCAGGATCTCTCCTGCGAAAGAACCGACGTTCCCAAAGCCCTGAATGGCAACCGTCGCTTCGCTTAAATCTATTCCTATATGTTTGGCCATCTCCCGCACGCAAATTGCCAGCCCTCTTGAAGTGGCCTTCTTCCTTCCTTCAGACCCGCACATCTCCAGAGGCTTGCCAGTAATCACCGCTGGAAGGAACCTCTTGTGGTGCATCGAATAGGTGTCCATCATCCAGCCCATGATCTGGGAGGTCGTGTTCACATCCGGGGCGGGTATGTCCTGATCCGGCCCGAAGAGATCCGACATCTCCGCCATATATCTCCGGGAGACACGCTCCAGCTCATGATTGGAAAGATTCCTCGGATCTACTATCACGCCTCCCTTCCCACCACCAAAAGGCACGCCTACTACCGCACATTTGTAGGTCATCCAGAAGGCAAGTGCCTTCACTTCATCCACCGTTACATTCTGGTGAAATCGAATCCCACCCTTTGCCGGTCCACGGATGACCGAGTGTTGAACTCGGTAGCCCTTGAAAATTTGGATAGAACCGTCGTCCATCCGAATCGGCAGATTTACCTCTGTCACCCTGCGGGGTTCCTTGATCAAGGCAATCTGGTTCTCCGTGAGATGGAGTATTTTAGCTGCCTGATCAAACTGCAGCATTGCCATCTGGAAAGGGGTGAGCTTTTTGGTGATCTTCTCAGCCATTTCGGCTACCTCCTCCGAAATTGAAGTTTGGCTAAAACTATAAAGCAAAAATAATATAGTGACTCATCACTGTCAAGATTTATTTTTTTCGATTTGGGAAAAATTTCACAAGAACCCTGTCTTTTGTGGCTTGACAGAGGGGGAAAAGATTTGTAATTTCTTAGAGGCAATTCCAGATCCAAAGGGACCTTTTCCATGTTCTTTGTGGATGTTATCATCCACAAAAAGACTTTCTCCGTCAGGGCAGGAGCCCTGGCAGCACAGAGAGGAGATAATGAGTAGCCCACTTTATAAAAGATCTACCCCCTAAGTGACCAGGGCAAAAAGGGATTTGACCCAGGGGAGCATTCCCCGGAATCTCATAACCCTGGCCCTGCCTCTGATCGCCGCCAACCTCTTGCAGACCACCTTTAACATAGTGGATATGCTCTTCGTAGGAAGGTTAGGGCCCCAGGCCATTGCTGCCATCTCCTTAGCTGGGGTGCTGTTGATGTTCTTGATGACCATTGCCATTGGCCTGGCTACTGGAACTCAGGCGATGATCTCCCGTTTCATCGGTGCCCAAAGGCCAAAGGAGGCGGAGGCGGTAGCCATCCAATCCCTCCTTCTGGGCCTCTTCTCCTCATTTCTGCTCTCCATCGTTGGTTTTTTTCTCTCACCTCTTCTCCTTGAACTGGTAGGGGCTAAGGGTGAGGTTTTCGTTTTAGGTAATGGTTATCTGCGGATTATGTTCTCTGGCATCTACACGGTTTTCCTCCTTTTCCTGGTCAGTGCCATCTTCCAGGGGGTGGGGAATACGGTTACCCCAATGAAGATTCTCATCTTTTCTACCATCTCCAATATAGTCTTGGATCCTCTCCTTATTTTTGGCCTATGGTATTTCCCCCGCTGGGGGGTGAATGGGGCCGCTATTGCTACCGTCACGGCCAGAGGCCTGGGTATGATTGTAGGCATATACCTCCTCTTTAAGGGTAGATTGGGTATTCACCTCCATCTGAGGAAGATTCAGATGGATCTGGGGATGATGTGGCGGATCATCCGGATTGGGCTGTTTGCCTCCATCCAGGCTATCTTAAGGAATATCTCTCTGATAGTTATTGCTCGCATTGTTGCTTCCTTTGGCACCTTTGCCATCGCTGCCTATGGTATAGGAATGAGAGTGAGGATGGTGGTGATGATGCCCGGTTTCGGTTTGGCGGCAGCCACCGCGGTTTTGGTGGGCCAGAACCTGGGGGCAAAGAATCCGCGGAGGGCAGAGAAGAGCGGACTTTTCTCCTGCCTCTATTATGGTCTCTTTATGATCCTTGCCGGTGGTCTCTTCTTCGGCTTCGCCCATCCCATTGTCTCTGCCTTCAATTCACAGCCCGATGTGGTCAGGATAGGCGGTAACTATTTGCATATCCTCACTTTGAGTTTTGTCTTTTTAGGGACTTCTATTGTCTTGAGCAGGGCGATGAATGGAGCGGGGGATACCATCTCACCGATGGTCATCACTGGCTTTACCCTTCTTATCCTGCGTATTCCCCTTTGTCTTCTTCTCTCCTATAGTCTGGAAACAACCGGCATCTGGGCAGGGCTGGCCCTCTCCGATCTGGCCAATGGACTGATCACCTTTGGCTGGTTTCAACAGGGCAGATGGAAGAGGAGGAAGGTGTAGTTGCCACCTTAGAGGTTATGGCAACTTTTGCAGTATGGGGCTTAGTTCTTTCCCTTGGATGAAAAAGGTTTGGTTCTGGGGATCGATAGAATATTCACCCTCTCCTTAGTCCTCTCCCGTCAAGGGGGAGGAGGCTATTTAGGATGTCCCGCTCTGTGCTACAAAAATCTTGCCAGATTGTGTTTCGGACAAGGTTTTTTAGGTTGTTTGCGCTTCCAATTTCTACCGCACTTTAGTGCGGGTTAAGGGCCTTTAGGCCCCCGTGGGTTAAATCCAGAGAACGGGCTAAAGCCCTAAAGACGCCGACTAAAGTCGGGTAGAAAACTCTGTGTTGCTCCGTGTAAGTCCGTGGTAAGTTTTCTTCTTTTCTACCGCACTTTAGTGCGGGTTAAGGGCCTTTAGGCCCCCGTGGGTTAAATCCAGAGAACGGGCTAAAGCCCTAAAGACGCCGACTAAAGTCGGGTAGAAAACTCTGTGTTGCTCCGTGTAAGTCCGTGGTAAGTTTTCTTCTGTTCTACCGCACTTTAGTGCAGGTTACTATGGAGTGTGGTAACTACTGTTGACGTATGCTGTGACAGGAGTCACAGCACTCCAAACGGGCTAAAGCCGGGTAGAACAGCCTCATATATCCCTTTGGCTGCCTCTTTTCCGTAAACATCTCCTCAAGCGATGGCTTCGCAGCACACCTCTCTTTTCTCATAATACAGCAAAAAGGGTGGCTTGCCCCTCTTGGTTTTGCATTCCGAGAGCCTTAGGGTAAATTGCAATTCCCAAACCCCTGGTCGAACCCAACTCTGCTACATATTTTAAGAAAAATCATTCTCTTTAATCCCTTGATAAGGAACGAATTATGATTTAAAGGGGGGAGTATTCCCTTTTAGGTATGATTGTATGGCAAGGGGATTGCTATGTAACTTCTGCAGACAAATGGGAACAGTTAAGCAGAAAAGAGCAAAAGGAGGGCTACCGATGCATGAGGTGATGAAGGCTGCCGAGGCAGCAGAATATCTCCGGTTTCATGTGAAAACCCTCTGCAGGCTAGCCAGGATGGGAAAGGTGCCCGCCTGCAAGGTGGGTAACGAATGGAGATTTGTCAAGGAAACCCTGGATCGTTGGCTACGAACCTGGGGCGACAGATAACCATAAAAACACCCGGAGGACAATGGAAGATCTGGGCTCTCAGATAGAACAGTTGAGTAAGAGGGTGGAGAATATGGAGAGGATGGTGGAGGGGATTCACCGGGTAAGCCTGGAGATGGTGGGGAGCTACAAGGTGAAGCTCACTATGGAGCTTGTTTTTGGTCTCTTGAGCGAGTTCTATGGTTGTGGGAAGGGGGTTCTTCTCTGGAGGAAAGGGGCTAATTTCGTTCCGGCAGGTGCTTGGGGGATGAGGGGGATGGATGATGAATGGCGGATAGAGGCAAAGAGATTTTTCCCTTACTTAAAGGGTGAGAGGGAGCCATTCCCCCTTTCCCGTCTACCTGCAGCCCTTTTGCCTCCTTCCTTGGATGGTTTGCATATCCTTCTTCCCCTGCGTGGGAAGAGGGGGCTTATGGGGATACTCCTTTTAGGCCCGGAGGGTGAAATAGCCTGGGAACCGACGGAGGAAAGGATTCTACAGGTATTAGCTAATTTCCTGGTTCTTTCCCTGCAGAAGGAGAGGCTCTACCTGAAGGCCACTAACCTCTCTAAGAGGTTCAAGGCGCAATTGGAGTTGGCCACCAGGGAGTTGCGGGCGCTCAACAAAGAGTTGAAGAAGAAGATATACAACCTCCACAACCTATTCCAGGTGAGCACTAACGTTTATGCCATATTTGACATTAATCATCTCTTCAATTCGCTACTTCTCACCATATTGGGTCAATTGGGGGCCAAAAGTGCCACCATTTTTCTGACGGCTGGGGATGGAGAAGGGAGGTTAATCCCCAAATTTTATAAGGGGATGAGAAGCGAGGAGATTTCCAACCTGGTTTTGAAAAGGAAGGGAGGGTTCCCTCGTTTCATCGCCGGGAAGGGGATACCTGTTCTGGCCTCCCAGATCGATGAGTCCCTATCTAAGGAAAGGGAGTTTGCCCAGCTAAGAGAACTTGAACTTGAGCTCTTCGCCCCTCTCTTGGTATCGGGGGAACTGATGGGCATACTGGCCTTAGGGGGAAGGATGAACGGAGAGCCCTATCACCCAGAGGATCTGGAGATGCTGGCCATTCTCACCAATATGGCGGGGGTGGCCATTGGAAATGTGAAGGAGTATAAGAAGGTGGAGAAGCTTTCCTATACCGATGGGATGACCGATCTCCACAACTACCGGTATTTTTCTAACCGCTTAGAGGAGGAGATAATTAGGGCAAAGAGGTATGATCGCCCTCTCTCCCTGATAATCTTGGATGTCGACTACTTTAAGAACTACAACGATAACTTAGGGCATCAACAGGGCGATCTGGCCCTGCGTGAGCTCTCCGAGATATTGAGGAAATCTGTGCGCAAGATCGATGTTGTCTCCAGATATGGGGGGGAGGAATTCTGTGTGATCATGCCTGAGGTGAAGAGTGCGGGCTGTAAGAAGTTTATGGAGAGGCTGCGGAAGAAGGTGGAAGATCATCATTTCCCGGGGGAGGAGGTGCAACCGCAGGGGCAAATCACCATAAGTCTGGGCGGGGCAACTTTCCCCCAGGATGCAGCCGCTATGGACGAACTCATCTACAAGGCGGATTTCTCCCTCTATGAAGCTAAGAGGAAAGGCCGGAACTGCTCGGTTAGCTATGGGGGGTCACCCCCAACTCGGAAGATTATGCCAGCAATCCTGCGAGGTTGAGATGGAAGGAGTTAAGCAAATGGGGATTTCCCCGGGGAGTGAAGATTGGTCGGATCTCAACCGGGAGTTGAAGAGGAAGATCTTTGACTTGAGTAGCATCTATGACCTCTCCAGTCAGTTACAGAAGGAAGAGGACATGGAGAGGTTGGTCAACATCTTCCTCCTTAGCTTGGTGGGCAAGCTGGGATGTGTATCAGCCTCCCTCCTCTTACCCGATGAGAAGGGGACCTTCAGGGTTAAGTACGGTAAGGGAGTTAATTGGGAGAGGGCAGCCCAGCTAAGGGTTACGGGGGAGTCTCCCCTTTGGGAGGAGTTAAGGAGAGAGGGTTATTTTTTCAGCGAGAGCGTAGCTCAGAGGGCGGAGAGGGATGTGCGCAGGATAATCCAGGCTACCGGAGCCAAGCTCCTCTTCTTTATCCCCTTCCGGGATGGGCAAAAGGCCTGCTTGACCTTGGGGGATAAGGTATCGCGAAGCCCGATCCGGGAGGAGGACCTGCAGATAATCTCTATCCTCTCCCATCAGATGTCTGCTGCCCTGGAGAGCCTGGTCCTCTTCAAGGAACTGAAGGATATGTATACCAGCGCGGTGATGGCCCTGATCGCCGCCGTGGAGGCGCGGGACCCATATACCAAGGGGCATGCGGAGCGCACCAGTCGTTGGGCAGTGAAGATCGCGCGGGAGATGGGAATGGGGGGCGAGGAGTTAAAGAGGTTTGGCTTCAATGTCCTTCTCCACGACATCGGGAAAATCGGCCTGAAAGAGAGCATAATCTGGAACCATCCGGGCAATCCCCTCACCCCCCTGCAGTGGGAGGAGGTGAGGTTACATCCCCAGGTGGGGGCCAAAATCCTGCGGGAGGCTAAGTTCTTAGATGAGGCGGTGGAACTGGCCCTCCGTCATCACGAGAGGTTTGATGGGAAGGGTTACCCGGATGGGCTCAAAAGGGAGGAGATTCCCCTCAAGGTGAGGATATTGAGTGTGGCCGATTCTTATGATGCGATGATCATCGATCGGCCTTACCGCAAGGCCCTCTCCCCCCAGGAGGCAATGGGGGAGTTGATCGGGGGCCAGGGGACCCAGTTTGACCCTCAGGTGGTGGATGCTTTTCTGCGGGTTTTGCAGAAGGATCAGCTTTCGCAGGTTATCGCGGATCTCGCCCAGGGAGCAACCCTCCCCAAGGGGAGTTCTGGGGACGTTTCCCCAATGGTTAATTAGGTTGTTGATGCCAGACGATAGGAGGAGATAAAAGGTGAGAACGGTTGACGGAAGGTATGAGCTGGTAAAAAAGTTGGGAGAGGGGGGGATGGGGGAGGTCTGGCTGGTCAAGGACAGGGAGAATGAAGGCAAGGAGATGGCCCTGAAGGCTATCTCCCCCCAGGTGATCGGGGGGAAGGGAAGCGGATGCTTCCAGCACGAATTTGAGTTGCTCAGCAAATTGCGGCATCCCAATCTGGTGGAGGTGTATGATTTTGGCCAGGCCGAGGTGGGTTGTTTCTTTACCATGGAGTATGTGATCGGGGAGGATCTCTTCTCCTATGCCCAAAAGAACCCGCCCTCCCAGCTTATGGAGGTGGTGGTGGGGGTGCTGCGGGCTTTGGAGTATATCCATTCTCGGGGGCTCATCCATTATGATGTGAAGCCGGAGAATGTTAGAATAGGGAAGAAGGGGCAGGTGGTCAAGCTGATGGACTTGGGTTTAGCCGGGGAGGGGGGGATGACCGCTGCGGGGAGGGTAAAGGGAACATTGGCCTACATCGCCCCGGAGATAGCCCGGGGGATAGAGGTGGATAAGAGGGCAGACCTCTACTCTTTAGGTGTTACCCTCTGGTATATACTCAGCGGTGAGCTTCCCTATGGGGGGAAAACCCCCTGGGAGGTGATGAGAAGTCAGGTGGGTAAAGGGGGCCTTGCGGTTCCCGCCAACTTTGCCCCGCCCTGGAAGGATGTTCTCCTCAAACTGCTCTCCCCAGAGCCCTCCGAGAGATATTCCAGCGCTAACGAAGTGATCAGGGCGATCAGCAAGCTTACTGGGAAGAAGTTTCCTACTGAAACCCAGGAAACGAAGATAAGCTACATATTGAGTGGGAAGTTTGTGGGCCGAGCCAAGGAGCTAAAGCGGCTTACGCAGATTATGAAGGGAAGGTTTACTGGTGATGGGGGAGGGGAACCGGCCCTGGTTCTCTTAAAGGGGGAAAGGGGGGTGGGGAAGAAGAGGCTCTTGCGGGAGTTGAAGTATAGGGCCCAATTGGAGGGGTTTAGCTTCTACTCGGGCAGGTGCTATGAGGAGGGGGGAGACCCCTACGGGCCCTGGGCGGAGATACTCCGTCGGCTGGTGGTGACCTTGAATATGGAAGATCCGACGCTGCAGCCATATTCGCCGGAGTTAGTGAAGCTCCTTCCCTCCCTCATCGCTGCCCAACCCGCACCGGAGCTGGAGCCAGGCCAGGAGAAGCTGCGGCTCCACGAGACGCTCACCAACTTCTTCGGCCAGATCTCCTCGGCCAAGCCCCTTTTGTTGAACCTCACCGATATGCAGTGGGCGGATGAGGGAACCCTGGAATTCCTCTCCTATCTGGCCAGGAATAGCAGGCAGGAGAAGATATTCATCTGTTGCGCCCTGCAGGATGGTGAAGGGCAACCGGCCCTCATAAAGGGGATGGAGGGCGAGGACTATTGCCAGACCATTTCCCTGGACAGGTTGAGGACAGCCGAGATGGAGGAGCTGATTGCCTCTATGTTAGGGATCAAGCAGGTTCCCCCAGGGTTGGAGGGGAAGGTGATTAAGCGGACTGGCGGCAACTCCCTGTTGTTGGAGGAGACGATGAAATCCCTCAGCGAGGAGGGGATCATCTACCGCCAGGACGGTAGGTGGAGATGTAACTCAGATCGGCTAACCGCATTTGAGGTCCCTGGTTCGGTAAGTGGGGCGGTGGAGAAGAGGTTAGAGAGACTCTCCCCTGAGGAGTTAAAGGTTTTACGGGCACTTGCGGTGATCAACCATCCGGTTGAATTGCAACTCCTCTGGAAGATCCTCTCCTTGCCCCCCGAGGGCCTGCATGTAGTGGTTGCCGATTTGGAGGCCAAAAGGTTGGTGAGGAAGAGCTGGCACTCCGGGAGACCTATCGGGGAGATCTCCCAACAGACCACCTCCAACCTGGTCTATTCCCGCATCCCTGCCCAGGAGAGGAAAACCTTACATCAGAAGGTGGGGTCAGTGCTGGAAAAGGGGAAGGTGGGAGCAGAGGAGCTTGCCTACCACTTCCAGAGGGGTTTAGGAGGGGCCAAGGTGGCCACCTATTGCTGGAAGGCGGGGCTGAGGGCCAAGAAGCTTTATAGCAATGAGAGCACCATCTCCTACTTCCAGTCTGCCTTGGAAAATTTGGGGGAGGAGAAGAGAGGGCTCAGGGCCAAAATCCTTGGTGAATTGGGGGAAGTCTTTAGGCATACCGGTGAGTTGGAAAAGGCTATCCAGGTCTATGAACAGGTTTTAAGGGATTATGGCGCGGAGTTGAACCAGCGACCAAAGGTGCAGCTTCATATCAAGTTGGCCACTGCCTGGGAGAACAGGTCGCAGTATGAAAAGGCCCTGGCTGTGCTCCAGGAGGGAAGGGAGTTTTTGGGGGAGGGGGCGCAGGGGAGGCTTCCTGCCGAAATCATGGCGGATATGGCTATGGTGGAGCTGAGGAAAGGTGATTTTGACTCCTGCTTGCGGCTCGGCCAGCAGGGTTTGCAGGTTTTAGGCTCCCGAAAGACCTGCCGGGAGGGTGGGCTGCTCTATAATGTGCTGGGAAATGCTTACTTCTACCGAGGAGAGCCCAAGAAGGCGGAGAAGTTCTACCAGAAGAGCCTGGGGATAAGGGAGAAATTGGGGAATCAGAGAGCCGTCTCTTCATCGCTGAACAACTTGGGGAACATCTACTTCATGCAGGGGGAACACAGCAAGGCTGTGGACTACCATACCCGCAGTATGGAGATATCCGAGAGGATCGGAAACATTATGGGTGTCTCCGGTTCCCACATCAACCTGGGCAATATCTACCAGGTAGGGGGGCAACCCTCTAAGGCATTAAGCTACTTTCAGAAATCCTTGGAGATTAACCAGCGGGTGGGGGATAAAAATGGGCAGGCCTCCTGTATGAACAATATCGCTGGCATCCGCATAGACAAAGGTGACCTCCAGGGGGCAGCCGACCTCTTCCAGTCCAGTCAAGAGATCTTTCGCCAGATAGGGAATAAGTTCGGTGAGGCAATGTGTTACGCTAACTTAGGGATAACCTTCTTTGCTCGAGGGAAGTATTCCCAGGCCTTAAGCTTCTATCGGAAGGGTCTGAAGATGGCTCGGTTGCTGAGTAACTCCTCACTGCAGGCTACGTCTCACAACAACTTGGGAGAGGCCTACCTCGCCTTAGGGGAGGTGAAGGGAGCGAGGAAGGAGATAGAGGAGGTTATCTCTATAACGGAGAAAAGTGGAGAGAAGCGGCTCTTGGCGGAGGCTTACAATCTTTTGGGCAAGGCCGAGCTGACCACGGGAGAAATCTCGCGGGCGGAGGCTGCCCAGAGGAAGGCCTTGGAATACTCCACCCTGTTGGGGGATGAGCGGTTCCGGGGGCGGGCCTTTGTCGATTTGGGTCACATCGCCCTGAGGCAGGAAAAGGACGAGGAGGCCCTGGGTTATTGTGAGGAGGCCCTTTCCATTGCGGAAAGGCAGGGAGCCAAGGAGCTTTTGGCCGAGGCTTTCCTGCTCAGGGGCCAGGTGGAGGGGCGGCGCAGTTGGGGCAATAGATCGAGGGCCCTGAAATTCTTGGAGAGGACGATCAATCTCGCCCAGGAGATGGGGGTCCCTGAGCCGAACTGGAGAGGCCACTACCAGATGGGCAAGCTTTATCAGGAAGGCAAGTTCCTCCAAAAGGCGCTGCGCCACTATGCAGAGTGTGTGTCCATATTCAAGTCCTCCTGCTCTCAGATCAAAGTGGAGAGGCTTAAGTGGAGCTATCTTGAGGAGAAGGGGAGGCGGGAGGTCTTCGAGGCGATAAAAAAGCTAAAGAAAATCGCTCCATAGCCGAATATTATTAGAGGAGCTAATTATGGGTAGAAGGAAGAGTAGAACCATAGAGGGGTTTTTCCGGGAGGTGGATGGGCAGATAAAGGAGCTGGAGGGCAGATTGGGCCCATTTCAGGGAGAGCCATTAGGGGAAGGGGGGGTGAACTTAAAGAAGATGTTGGAAATCTCCCGGGCGATGAATTCCACATTAGAGCTCGCCCACCTCTTAAGCTATGTGATGGACAAGGTGGTAGAGATCACCAGGGCGGAGAGGGGTTTCCTTATCTTAGTGGGGAAGGGGGGCAACCTGGAGTTTAAGGTGGCTCGCAACCTGAGCCGGGAGGAGATAGCCAGCGCCGAGTTCGAGATCAGCCATTCGATAATCGGGGAGGTAGTGAAGACCGTCCAGCCTATGCTTATAGAGAACGCATTTGAGGATGGGAGATTTGCCCAACAGGTCAGCGTGAGGGATTTGGAGCTGCGCTCCATTATGTGTGTTCCTCTGCAGGTCAAGGGCAAATTAACTGGCGTGGTCTATGTTGACAACCGTTCCGTAGTCGGCCAGTTTGATCAGGATGACCTCGACCTCCTCATCCTCTTTGCCAGCCAGGCGGCCATTGCCATAGAGAACGCCCGGCTCTATGAGGATCTCCACCGCTCCCAGGAGGAGATTAAGAGGTGGAACAGGGAGCTGGAGAGGAAGGTGGAGGAGAAGACCAGGGAGATCAGAACCTCGGAGGAGAAATATAGAGCCTTAGTGATGAATGCCTTGGCTGGCCTTTATATATTTCAAGACAGCAAGTTCAAGTTTGTGAATCCAGAGATAGAGTCGATCACTGGATATAGTCGAGAGGAGATAATAGGAAAGAGCTTCTGGGAGGTAGTTGCTCCCCATGATAGGAAGCTGGTTAAGGAGAGGGGACTGAGAAGGGAGGGGGGAGAGAAGGTTGAAAGCCATTATGGTTTTAAGATTGTGAGGAAGGATGGTGAGTTGCGGGATGTGGAGGCTCTGGCCTCCCGCATAAAGTATGAGGGGAAACCAGCAGTGCAGGGCTGGATTAGGGACATTACCGAGGAGAAATGGGCACGGGAACAGACAAAACGGGGGTATAATCGGGTTAAGGAGTTAACCAGCATTGCCGGCAGCATCTTACGGGAGAGAGACCTAAAGAAGATATTGGATCAAATTGCCACCGCGGTAAAGGGGTTTGCCGGTTTCGGGAGGGTATTGATCTCCCTTATGGATAGGGACTTCAACGGCCGTCTAGTCTCCTTCGTGGGCCTGACCAAGAGAGAGGTGGAGGAGGTAAGGGGGAAGAGTATGACCCCTGAGGAGAGGAGGATGGTCTTCAGTGACCGTTGGCTGTTGGGCGGTTCATATTACATTCCCCACGATCAGATGCCCTTCCAGGATAGGGGCATACCCAGCCGGGCACCGCAGGGGGGCTTCCTGGGTTGGCACCCCAATGACCTGCTTCTCATACCCCTGCGGGGGACCAAGGGGAGGTTTATCGGTTACATCTCGGTGGATGAGCCAGATGATGGACGAGTCCCTACGGCGGAATCCTTGGTTCCCGTGGAGCTTTTTGCCAAGTTAGCCTCCGTGGCCATCGAGAACGCCAACCTCTTTAGCGAACTCCAGCGCCGGCTCCAGGAACTAAATACCCTCAACCGCATTGGTGAAGTTCTTAGTTCCACCTTGGAGCTGGATGAGCTGCTGCCGGAGGTATATAAGCAGGCCAGCAGGGTAATGGATACCACCAACTTTTACATTGCCCTCTACGATGAGGGTTTAGATGAGATTGAGTTCGTCTTCACGGTGGAGGGGGAGAGACAGCTCACGGATCCTCCGGTGAAAAGGTGGGGCGGAAAGGGGATGACCGAATATATCATTCGAAACAGGGCGCCGCTCCTCGTGAAGAGGGATGTTGACAGGTGGCAAAAGGAGCAGGGGATCGAAATGATTGGGAAGCCCGCCTCCTCCTGGCTGGGTGTGCCGATCATTGCCGGGGAGAAGGTGTTAGGGGTCATTGGCGTGCAGAGCCACACCCAGGAAAACAGCTATGATGAGGGTCATCTCGAGCTGCTCTCCACCATTGCCTCCCAGGCCGCGGTAGCTATGGAGAACGCCAGACTCTTCGATAGATATGAGATGAAAGTAAACCAGCTCTCCACCATCTTAGAGGTGAGCAGGAGCCTCTCCCTCACCCTTTCCTTTGATGAGGTCCTCTCCGAGATCGCCTCTGATGTGCAGGGGCTTCTCAAGGGTGACCTCTCCGTTCTCTACGTCTTGGAGGAGGGGGATATATTAAGGCCAAAGGCGGTGATGGGCAATTATGCCCAAGAGATAATCGCCCATTCCCTGCAGGTAGGGGTTGGCCTGGCCGGATCCGTGGCCAAGAAGGGGAGCGCGCAGATACTAAATGATCTCCAAAGGGCCAAGAGGGATAGGCTTCCCATTAAGTCCCCGCTGACCCAATCCCTCCTCTCGGTTCCCCTTCTCTCCAAGGGAAAGATACTGGGCGCACTTACCGTGGCTCGGTTGGGGGAGGGAAGGAAATTTGCCCGGGAGGAGCTGGAACTCTGTGAGATCTTTGCCTCCCAAGCTGCGGGGGTATTGGAGGATGCCCAGCTCTTCGATGAGATAAACCGCGCCTATGAGCAGTTGAAGCTTACCCAACAGCAGCTTGTGCAGGCCGGGAAGCTGGCCGCGGTCGGGGAGCTGGCCGCGGGGGTGGCCCATGAGCTGAATAACCCTATTGGGGGGATCTTAGGCTATGCCCAATATGCGCTGGAGAAGCTGAATAGGAGGACTACCCTTACCGACCAGGAGCTGGAGAGCTTGCACAAATACTTAGACTACATCCAGCAAGGTTCCCAGAGGGTTAAAGGTATTGTGGAGAATCTCCTCCGTTTCTCCCGGGCGGACTCCTCCGGATTCGGAAGCCTGGACATAAACAAGGTGTTAGAGAACTCCTTTGCCTTTACCCAGCACCAACTGAAGCTTAGTAAGGTTGAGGTGGTTAAGGAGCTAAATCTGGAAGTCCCTGCACTGAAAGGGAATGCCAACCAACTGGAGCAGGTCTTCACCAACCTGATTATTAATGCTGGTAAGGCAATGCCCCAGGGGGGAAAGCTCCAGATTAAATCGGGTTATGATGTAAAGAGTTCAACGGTCAAAGTTGAATTTGCCGATACCGGATGTGGCATCCCCCAGGAGAACCTGAATAAGATATTTGACCCCTTCTTTACTACGAGGAAGACTGGAGAGGGAACAGGACTGGGCCTCTCGGTGAGCTATGGCATTGTGAAGAACCATCAGGGGAAAATAGAGGTGAAGAGTAAGGAGGGGGAGGGGACCAGGTTTGTTATCAGCCTGCCGGCTGGCGAAGCCTCGCCTCAAAGTGAAGGACCCACTGGGTGAGACCTCGAGTGTAAGAAGAATGTAGAATGAAAGAGCTATGGGCCCAGACAATAATCGGCATCAGGAGATGCCTCCCACAACTTCTTGAAGATGGGACACGAATGCCTCGAATAAACGAATCTACACGAATGGGAGCCCCGTGTGTCGCAGATCGTTGCTCGTAAGATCGGGGAACGAACCGCAAAAACCGAATACCGAGAACCGATAGCAAAAAGCTGAGTCAATTAGGATTTGTGCTATTCGTCCATTCGTGGGATTTGTGTTCAAGGCCTTATCAACAACCCGTCAGGGCGGGGATCCTGACGTCACAGGAAAGGGGGTGAAAGATGAGAGTTGACTTACAGAAGATAAAATCTGGGATGAAACTTAGCGAGCCGGTCTTAAACCAACAAGGAGGCCTTTTACTCAAGGAAGGAGAGGTAATTACCCCTCAGCATCTTATGCTCTTTAAAACCTGGGGAGTTGGACAGTTTGAGGTCGAGGGTGAGTCTAAAAAGGAGGAGGGGACAAAGAAAGGAGAGGAGATAGAGAAGGAGGTTGAGGCCATATTCTCGGCCTCTGGTGGGGGAGAGATTATGGAGGAGATCAAGAGGGTAGCTAAAAAGATGAGGGCAGCTAAGGAGAGGAGTAGCCAATGAATGTAGGCCAATTGCATGGAAGGATAGAAAGAACCAGTGACCTTCCCACCCTCCCGGTCATCTACCAGAAGGTTAAGGATCTAGTGGATAACCCGCAGACTTCCGCATCAGATCTGGGCAAGGTGATTACCCAAGATCAGGTTCTTACCACGAAGCTCTTGAGGTTGGTCAACTCTTCATTTTATGGATCCCCCCAGAGGATAACCACGGTAAACCGGGCCATCACTATAATAGGATTTAGGGCCTTAAAGGCTATGGTTCTGGCTACCTCTATCCTGAGGGCCTTCTCGCTGGATGGGAATGACGGCTTTCAGGGCGAGGGGTTTTGGCAGCACTCTATCGGGTGTGCGGTCGGGGCTAAGATAATTGGGAAGTATATAAAGTATGAGGAGCCTGATGAGCTCTTTGTGGCTGGTCTCATCCATGATATTGGGAAAGTGGTGGAGTATGTTGCCTTTGGTGCAGAACTAAAGGAGATACTGAGGATTACAGAAAAGGAGGGCATTTTCATCCGGGAGGCCGAGAACAGGGTTTTGGGGGCGGATCACGCCCAGATAGGGAGCATATTTATCCGCAAATGGAAGTTACCTCCCCAATTAATCGAGCCAATTACCTACCATCATACCCCCCAGGAGGCCAAGGAATTCTCCCGGGAGGTGGGAGTGGTTCACCTCTCTGATATACTTATCAAGGCCTTGGGGTTGGGATGGGCGGGTGATTACAAAGTCCCTCCCTTGGATTTAGGAGTGTGGGATAACTTGGGTTTGGCAATATCGGCCATAGAGCCTATTATGGAGGAGATGGAAGAGGGGTTCTGGGATGGGATCTCCATCTTAAAGGAATAGGCAAGGATCGGAGGATCAGGGGATCAGGGGAAAATGGAAATTATGGAGCCGTCAGATCCCCTGATCTGACAGCAGCTCCTTTCCCCGAGCGATCAGATGCCCTCATCTGACCGCAAAGGGTGGGTGACAGAATTGGGGTTCTGCCACCTCGATATGATCTTTCTATTCGTGCAGATTCGTCTATTTGTGTCATTCGTGTTCGAGTCCAGTGAACGGGCTAAAGCCCTATCAACCCCGGCTAAAGCCGGGTAGAAAAAAGCTCATCCTGAGCTGTCAAATCCTCGAGTCTGACGGCAAAGGGAGATGGTGGCAGAATTGGGGTTCTGCCACCTCGATATGAGCGGTTAGATGCCCTCTTCTGACCGTCTCTCCGACGAGCAAGAGTATAACCGACAATTAGCTGATTACTGATCACCGATCACTGTATTACTGGGTGAGCCGTTATAAGGAGTAGAATATGTCGATCAACCAGAAAGAAGGGTTGGAAGGAGAGCTAAATAGGGCTCAAAAGAGGATAACTCAGCTTGAGTTCACCAATCAATCCTTTCTTCAATCCCTTAGTCGATTGGAGTCCGCAGGGGAGTTCCAGGAGAGGGTCGAGTTATCCATAGGCCTGGATCAACTGGCAGAGATACTCCTGGAGGAGGCCGGAGAACTGATCAAGCTAGAGGTCTCTGCCCTGTTCCTGGTTGAGCCTCATTCTCAGGCCTTCAAACTGAAGTTATCCCGGCCTACGGATTCCGCCCCTCTCTCTCAGGAGGAGATCAAACAACAGATAGAGACCGGTGTATTCTCCTGGGTGTTAAATCAGAGAAGATTGGCCGTAATCCCTTCCTTAGCCTTGGATGAGAGGAAGGGAGAGCTGATTATGGTCCCCCTCACCACAGCCAAGCGAACCATTGGGATGTTACTCGCCCTTGTCGGGGTGGCCGTTGATTTCATCCCCCAGGGGTCGCTTAAGCTCCTCTCAGTTATGGTCAAACAGGCATCCTTTGCCATTGAGAACAGTCAGTTGTATCAGGGCCTGAAGGATTATAGCCTTAATTTGGAGAAGATGGTGGAGGAGAGGACGCAAAAGCTAAAGGAGACCCAATCCCAGCTCTTCCGGTCCTCCAAACTGGCTGCGGTGGGACAGTCGGCGGCAGGAGTGGCTCATGAGCTGAACAATCCCTTAGGAGGTATTTTGGGGTATACCCAGTGGCTTCTGGAAAAACTGGAGGATGTCAACCTTCAAGGAGAGAATACTCACCAGATTGGGGAATGGTTGCAATTTATCGAAAAGGAGACCAAGAGGTGCAAGAAGATAGTAGGGGGGCTGCTCGGATTCTCCCGTAGCGCGGAGATGGATTTTAAACCCTTAGATATCAATCAGATTCTTCAGGAGACCCTTCTTTTCTCCGAGCCAAGCCTGAAGCAAAAGAGGATTAAACTGGTAAAAGGGCTTGACCTCTCTCTTCCTCAGATTAACGGGAATGCCGAACAACTTCAACAGGTTTTTACCAACCTGATACTTAATGCCCAAAAGGCGATGCCCCAAAGGGGAGTTCTTAAGATAAACTCTGAATTTGATCCCCAGAAAAGGGAGATACGGATAAGTTTTCGGGACACTGGGTGTGGCATACCGAATGAAATCCAAAGTAGGATATTTGAACCCTTCTTCACCACCAGCAAACCGGGTGAGGGAACGGGTTTAGGCCTCTCGGTGAGCTATGGAATAGTAAAGGGTCATGGTGGACATATAAAGGTGAAAAGCAAGGTGGGAAAGGGTTCAACATTTACTGTCTTCTTGCCAGGGGGGGGGAACAATGTCCATGATTGAAGGGAACGCCAAGCTACAGGCCGAGACATTGGTCGAAAGTATGAAGGATGAGGAGATAAACTCCATCTTAGTGGTTGATGATGAGGAGATAATGAGGAGTTTCCTGCAGGATGTCCTTACTGGCGAAGGTTACCAGGTGGATATTGTTCCCACTGGGGAGGAGGCAGTGGATAAAGTTGGCGAGAAGAGATACGATTTGGTGATCACCGATATAAAGATGTCGGGGATTGATGGAATTCAGGTCTTGAGCCAGGTGAAGGAGATCAACCCGGCCACTGAGGTAGTGGTGATGACCGGATACGCCTCCTTAGAGTCTGCAGTGGAGTCTATGAAGATGGGGGCTGCCGATTATATTACTAAACCCTTCAACATTGATCAGATAAGGATTGTGGTGGCCAAGACCTTAGAGAGGAAGAAGTTGCGGCAGAAGGCCGAAGATGAGGAGTTCTACAAGCATCTTTCGCGCACAGACGGGCTGACAAACCTCTATAACCAACGTTTTATGCATCAACTGTTGCAGTCTGAGATCTCGCGGGCCAAGAGGTTTCGCCAATCCCTTTGCCTTCTTATGCTTGATATAGACAACTTCAAGGTATACAACGATACAAACGGTCACCTGGCTGGCGATCAGGCCCTCAAGCAATTGGCCTGGATATTGAACAAATCCGTGCGCAGTTGTGATATGGTAGCCAGATATGGAGGTGAGGAATTTGTGGTTATTGCTCCCCAGACCGACCTGGAGGGGGGGGAGATACTGGCTACGAGGTTGAATCGGTTGGTGAGGGAGACCAAATTCGCCAAGGAGGAGGTCTTCCCCCAGGGGAGATTGACGGTAAGCATTGGTGTGGCCTGTTTCCCTGAGCAAGCTACAGACGAACGGAGCCTCATAGAGAGATCAGACCAAGCCCTTTATCAGGCCAAATCCAAGGGTAGGGACCAGGTTTGTCTCTATGGAGGGGCTAATGAAAAGGGCTAAGGTTCTCGTAGTTGACGATGAGCCGGTGATCAGGAGCCTCCTCTCCGATGTCCTCCGCGAGGAAGGCCTGGATGTGGTGGTGGCCAAGGGGGGAGAGGAAGGGATAAGTAGGGCGAGAAAAGACAATTTTGATTTAATCTTTACCGATATTCATATGCCCGATGTAGATGGGATAGAGGTGCTTAAGGTGGTCAAGGGGATGAACAGATCGACTGAAGTTATCCTTATGAACAGCTATCCGGATGGCCTGGAAGAAAAGGGTTTAAACTTAGGGGCCTATGGCTGTCTGCACAAACCCTTCGAGCTAAGGGGGTTGCGGTCTATCTTAGAGGATCTGTTGCCATGAGCAAGGTTCTGGTAGTAGACGACGAGGATGTGATTAGGGAGATGGTCAGGGAGGTCCTGGTGGGTGAGGGCTATGAGACTGTCACGGCGGAGGATGGTCGATCTGCCCTCAACAGGATCAAAGATGGGGGGATTAACCTGCTGTTGACCGACATTAAGATGCCAGAGATGGGCGGAATGAAGTTGATCAAGGAGGCCAGGAAGTTGGACCCCGATCTGCTCTCCATAATAATGACTGGATATGGCACCTTGGAAACGGCAAGGAAGGCGATGAGGGAAGGGGCTTATGATTACCTTCTCAAGCCATTTGATCTGGTCGATTTGCGGATGGCCGTCTCCAGAGCCTTTGAGAGAAAGAGGCTAGATGAGGAGAATGCGCGCTTAAAACAGCTAACTGGCCTTTTTGAGGTTAGCCAGAAGTTAAGCGAAACCATAGAGAGGAATACACTCTCGGAGCTTCTCCTCCGCTCCGCCCTGGCCCAGACCCAGGCGGAACGGGGGGAAATATGGCTGGTGGATAGGGAGGGGAGGATGCAGGAGGTGGCCACCCACGGTGATGGTCTGGATCTAAAGGGGGTGGTGGGTGAGGTGGTCCAGGGGGGTGAACCCCTCTTCATGGCCGCAGATGAGGGGGAGCTAATCCTTCTCCCCTTAAAGGCCAGCAGGAAGGTGTTGGGGGTGATCGGTCTCCAGAAGGGCAGTGGCGGAAAGGGTTTTAGCCCGGGAGATCGAGAGCTACTCAACCTTTTGGCCAACCAGGGAGCTATATCCTTAGAGAACAGCCACCTCTTCTCCAATCTTCAGGATGCCTATTTTTCCATTATAAAGTCCTTAAGCCTTCTCCTCGAGGTCAATGACCCCTATACAAAGGGGCACTCCCAGCGGGTAACCGAGCTCTGTCTGAAGTTGAGCAGAAAGCTTGGTTTGAAGGAGGGCGATGTGCAGCTTTTAAAGCAGGCTGCCCCCCTGCACGATATAGGGAAGATAGCGATTAGTAATGGCATACTCCACAAGAAAGGGAAACTGAGCCCCAATGATTGGAAGGCCATCAGATCACATCCCATTGTGGGGGATGAGGTCCTAGCCCCCATAGGTTTTTTGCAACAAGCCAGGAAGATCGTCCGTCATCATCACGAGAGGATGGATGGAAAAGGTTATCCAGATGGGTTAACTGGAGAGAAGCTTGACCTGCCCACCAGGATAATCATCGTTGCCGATGCCTACGATGCAATGGCCTCAGATCGTCCTTATCGGAACAGGCTCTCCCGGAAGAGGATCATCCAGGAATTTAGGGAAGGCGAGGGAATCCAGTTTGACCCCCAGATCGTCCATAGCCTTTTGGAGCTGTTAAATTGAGTTTCCTTCTGATTGCCGGGGAGAGGGAGAACCCCACCATGAAGGTGGTGCGGAAGATGGTTTCCCAGAGGGGGGGAGGAGAGGTCTGGGCTCAAACCCCACAGGAGGCCCTGCAGCTAGCCGATCAGAACTCTCCTCAACTTGCCTTGGTGGATCTCGATTATTTGGGGGAGAAGTCCTTTGAGCTGATCAGAAGGCTTAAGTCCAAGAACCAGAGACTAAGGGTGGCACTAACCTCATTCCAGTCCTCCTTAGAGGATGCCATGCGGGCTGTTCGGGCGGGGGCTGAGGATTTTATCCCCCTTCCTCAGAAGATGGATAAGCTGGAGTCATTTTTGGAGAAACGTCTCAATGTAGAGGTAAACCCTTATAGCTTGGAGGGAAAGGGATTTGAATGGATAATCGGGGAGAGCTCAAAGCTAAAGAAGGTTCTGGAAATAGCCAGGAAGGTCAGCAGAAGTTCAGCTCGCACAGTCCTCATCAGGGGGGAGACGGGGACAGGAAAGGGACTTTTGTGCCGGGCGATTCACTACTCTAGCCCAAGGGCCGATAAGCCCTTTATAGAGGTGAACTGCACGGCCATCCCAGAGACGCTTTTGGAGGCAGAGCTCTTTGGCCACGAGAAGGGGGCCTATACCGATGCCAAGGAGAAAAAGCTGGGCCTCTTAGAGTTGGCTAACCTTGGGACTATCTTTCTCGATGAGGTGGGGAATATGAGCCTCAACACCCAGGTTAAGCTCCTCAATGCCATAGAGGAGAGAAAGTTTAAGAGATTGGGGGGAACAGAGGATATTAGGGTTGATATGAGGGTAATTACTGCCACCAATAAGGATTTGGAATCTGCGGTGAAAGATGGGAACTTCCGTGAAGATCTCTACTACAGGCTCAATGTGGTCTCCCTCCTGCTTCCTCCCTTAAGGGAGAGGGAAGAGGATGTGATCCTCTTGGCCCATCACTTCATTCAAAAATACAACCGGGAGTTTAACCGTCGGGTCAGGGGGCTTACCCCAGAGGGGGAGAGGTTCTTGCTGGGTTACAACTGGCCAGGCAATGTGAGGGAATTGAAGAACTTCATCGAGAGGGCAGTCCTCCTGGGGGAGGGGGACTTCATTGGCCCAGGGACAGGGAGCATACCCGATGGTCACTACTCCCTTAAGAGGGCCGATGCGGGAGAAGATGACCTTGCCGGCCTAGTGATAGGCCTGCCCGAGATGGAAAAGGGGCTTATCCAGAGGGCACTTAGGTTGACTAAGGGGAACAAGAGCCAGACGGCCCGTCTCCTGGATATATCTCGCCCTCGCCTGCTGCGTAAGATAGAGAAATACTCCCTCCAGGAAGATCACCTGTAACAAAATAGTTCACCACTGATACTACTCAGATCACATTATAGTTTGCACATTGGTATTTTAAGTGTCATTGCGAGGCTTGTCCCGAGCGCAAGCGAGGGAACTGGCCGAAGCAATCTCATAGTCTAAACCTCCATTAGGCGTTTTGGATTGCTTCGCTGCGTTCCCAATAAAAGTGTGCTGTCAGGAGTTACCTCCTGACAGCTCCTGAAAATTTCGATGAGCCGTCAGAACCCCGATTCTGACGGCAAAAGGTGGTTAGCGATCTGTAACAAAATAGACCATTAATTCGGCTATTTGGCAGTCTGATCATTTTGGTATACCAAAATGTTACAGTTTACTCTTTCAAAAAAATCATAGGTATAAAAACCCGTTGCTAAACAATGAGTTGGGGCATTAGACTCCAGTCCTCTTCCTGGCACGCCACTTGCAAGTAGTAAAGATGGAAAAGGAAAATTCACAGGAGGTGCCCCATGCTTAAAGATCACAAATGGGAATTGGCCCTTATGGGTGGGTTCCTGCTTCTCACCCTTCTCTTCTACACCGGTTGTGGGCAGAAGGGAAGCCCTACTGCCCCTGAGGTCCCCAGGCTCCCTCAATCTGGTATTCGAATTCTAAGGTTGGGAGGTGCTGATTCTGTGGGCGTAGTTTGTAAAGGGGAGCCACTCTATGCGGAGGAATTCATTGAGGCGGATGTAGGGGGTGAGGTTGAACTCGAGGGAGAATATGTGGATCACGAGGTGGAGGTTCCTGCCGGTGCCCTGAGCGAAGATACCCTTATTTCTGTCGCCTGTCCGGATGCTCAATTGGCCGTGGTTAACTTTGGCCCTTGTGGTATCTCCTTCAATGTGCCAGTAAGTGTCTCGCTTTACTGGAGGGATGTGGAGGATGTAGGTGGCGACTTAGGGATTTATTGGTATGATGAGGAGCAGGGAAAGTGGGTAGAAATCCTGGCCAGGATCGAAGTTATCGGAAATGATGTCGATGCCGAGTTTGAACTTAATCACTTCTCCCGCTATGCACTGGCGGATTAGTGATTAAAGGGCTTGGCCATTTCCCGAAAAGAAGAGAAGCCACGGGTCAACCGTGGCTTCTCTTCTTGGGTTCTACCGTTAAATCATCAGAAAGTGAAGGAAATAAATACGGCAAGTTTAAAAGATGGCCTTCTCCGCCTCAAGGAGAAGGGGGATAAAGCCCAGGGAATCTCAGACTATAGGAAGGCTTCTGAATATTATACCTCTGCCCTCAAGGCTCTAAAGAGGGTGGAGGGAGTGAACTTGAGGGAGTTGGAGTTTGACCTTTTGCTCAAGCTGGGAAAGGTCAACGACCTTTTGGGGGATGCCCATAAGGCAATGGAAAATTTCCAGCTCTCCCTCGGGTTGGGGGAATTCGTCTATGGTCAACCTCTCTATCCTGAGCTTTTGCGGCAGATGGGGCGACTCTATGCTCGCAAGGGGGAGAGAGAAAAGGCGATCAGGTTCCTCTCCCGGAGCATTAGGGCGTTTAAACAGAGAGGAAACCTGAAGGGAATGGCTGACGGCTATCTCTCTCTGGGGAACATATCCTTTGAGCGCGGAGATTGGAAGGAGGTTGTGGAGTTTTTCAATCTTGCCCTCCAGATAGGGGAGAGGATGGATGATTTCAAACTTATGGCCCATATATATAACAACTTTGGTGCTATGTTCAACATCCAAGGGGATTGGGAGGGAGCCATAACCTATTATCGGAAAAGCGGTGGATTATACCGGAGAATTAAGGATGATTTCGGTTTAGCCCGCACTTTCCACAATATAGGTATGACCTTCGTTGACCAGACGGACTACAGGAAGGCGGACTACTATTTCAATCAGAGTCTGAGGATATCTGAGGCCAAAGGGATAGCCAGTTTAATGGCCACCACCTATCTGAGTAAGGCAGAGGTCTTTGTCAAATTCTCTCGTTTGAAGGAGGCCAGAAAGTTCTGCGATAAGGCAACAAAGCACTTTGAGAAACTGGAGGATGAGTTAGGGGTAGCTGAGGCAGAAAAATTGAAAGGGGCAATATATAGAGAGGGGAAGAAATGGAGTCTGGCTGAAGAACATCTGAGGAGGAGTGCGGAGATAAATCGTCGGGCCCAATGCCCTTTGGGTCTGGCCGAGGCCTATCGGGAGTTAGCCCTTATTTACAGGCGAAAAGGAGAAAACCGAAAGGCCTTAAGCCTTTTGGGGGAGACTATAGAACTCTTCAGGGCTCTGGGGGCAGAAAAGGATTTAGAAGAGGTCAGTAAAACGGTCTCTCAGATAGAGGAGCTCTATCTGAGGATAGTCCAGTCTATGGGTGCTCGGGTGGAGCAAAAAGATCCCTATACCCTTGGCCATTCCGCCAGGGTGGCTCAATACTCCCTGCGGATAGCCCAAAAACTTGGCCTCTCCTGGGAGAAGGTGAAGGGTATTCTCACCGCTGCCTACTTGCATGACCTGGGGAAAATACATATAAAGGCCAGCATACTGAAGAAACCAGCAAAGTTAACCCCGGAAGAGTATGAGGAGATAAAGCTTCATCCGGCCAAGGCCTTGGAGGTTTTGCAGGGAGTTAAGTTCCCCTGGGGGGTAGAGGAGATTATCCTCCACCATCATGAAAGGTGGGATGGAAGAGGCTATCCCGAGGGACTCAAAGGTGAAGAGATTCCCTTAGGGGGAAGGATAATAGCTGTAGCCGACTCCTTTGATGCGATGACCACCACCCGCCCTTACAGGCCTGCCTTTAGTAAGAGGGAGGCCTTAGATGAGATAGAGGAAAAGATGGGGATAATGTATGATCCTAAGGTAGCCAAAGCTTTTTTGGAGGCGATGGAGGAAGAAGGGGAGGGAAAGGTAGACTATACATTTGATTCCGTTTGGGGGGACTCCCGTCAACGGCTTTCCCCATAGATTTTGGGAATGTTTTTCTCTGTGCCGTCAGGGCTCTGCCTTGACGGAATAAATCGAGGTGGCAGAACCCCGATTCTGCCACCGTCAGATTAGGGCATCTGAGGGCTCTGAATTTCCATTTTCTATTTTCCCATTTATAATTCCCAATTCATAATTGCTTTTTTCCGTGAGATTCCGAGGTGAACTGTTACGACTTGGTGCAGACCGAGAGAAATCTTGTCCTGCCATTTTATACTGATTTTTCCCTTGATATTAGATGGTTGTTTGCTTAAATTGTTTTTATAGGTAAAGAAAGTTCAAAGTCATCCAGAGGAATATATCTATGAATAGGCCAGGTATAAGTAGTTGGGCGAAATGCTGAATTGAGAGGCAATAAACACTTGGGAGGCACAGTATGATCCGTATGGTTGAAGTCATATATGAAGATGAGGTATTAAAACCTCTTACGCCCATAGGGGGGCTTAGGAAACATGAGAGAACCTGGGTAATTCTCTGTCCTCGGACTAAGAAGAAAGCTTTACATGAACTGGTTGGAACGCTAACTCATGAAGAAGCCGAGGCAATGCAGAAACTCATTGAGGAGGAGTTTGAGAAAATTGAGGGCGAATGGTAGATTAGCTGTTGATACCAATGCTGTGATCGCATATCGAGAAGGCATTCCTGAAGTCTGCAGTTTAATAGAAAGAGCAGATACGATCCTTTTGCCTGTTATTGTCTTGGGCGAGTTGCTCTATGGTGCAGCCAATAGTGCTCGCCCCCAAGAAAATGAACAAGCCGTTCGTAAATTTTTGGATCAATCCGTTCTTACACCTATAGATGAGAGTATAGCTGCTCACTATGCTGCTGTTCGTTCAAAACTCAAAAAGATAGGTCGCCCTATCCCAGAGAACGATATTTGGGTTGCTGCGACATGCTTGGAACTTGGTGTGACTCTCCTTAGCCGAGATACTCATTTTAATTATATTGATGATTTGCCAGTGATTAATTGGATGTCTCGGAAATTCTAAAATTTCCGAGACAGTCATCAGGGAG
This sequence comes from uncultured Gemmatimonadota bacterium, assembly GCA_964626665.1. Taxonomy (GTDB): domain Bacteria; phylum SM23-81; class DAOVCL01; order DAOVCL01; family DAOVCL01; genus DAOVCL01. The sequence continues at coordinate 67,407 of CAZVGK010000006.1, forward strand.
TTGCGCTGAGTTGAACCATAAGGGTACATTCCACTGTGGGGGCGCTGTGCCGTCAGGGCTCTACCCTGACGAATAACCAAGAAGGCAGAACTGAGTTCTGCTCCCTTTTCATATTCCGTCATTGCGAGAAGCGTAGCGACCTGTCTGCGTGCCTGCCTGAGCGAGAACGCTCGCAGTCAGGCAACGCACAGGCAGGTGAGGCAATCTGGTGGCCTCAACCCCCATTCAGTTGTGCCGTCAGGGCTCTGCTTTGACGGAGTAAAAAGGAGGATCTTATGATGAATAAATCAATTCGCGGTCACTGGATTTTGTTTTTGACCGGCATCATTCTTCTTGGAAGTTCTTTCATTCAAGCCCAGCAATCCACTCAGGATGTCCAACTTAAAAAAGAGCTAGAAAAGGCCAGAGTCAAGAAGGTGATTGATGGGGATACAGTGGTTTTGACTGATGGAAGAAAAGTGAGACTCATCGGAATAGATACTCCTGAGCTGAGCAATCCAAGCAAACCGGTGGAATTCTACGCTGAGGAGGCAAAGAAGTTTACGGAAGAGCAATGTGAGAACAAGCTGGTGACTCTTGAGTATGGGAATTCCAGAAAAGACAGATACAATCGGACCCTGGCCTACATTTATCTGCCAAGTGGGGAGATGTTGAATGAGAAGCTGCTTTCTGAGGGGTATGCTGTAGTTTATACCCGTTTCCCTTTCAAATACATAGACCATTTTAGGGAGCTTGAGCAGAAAGCCCGCGAGGAGGAGAGGGGGTTCTGGGGGACATATTTGGGCAATTCCGATGTCCGAAATCTTGTCCACGATTATATGCTGCTGGATGGAAAGGGTAGAGTGTTACTGCGTCGCTACTTAGCCAATTTACTGGGCTCACATGCTCGCAAACTGGAGGATTAAGCTATGGCTGAAAAACACGGGATTAGCGATATTTATCTGAAACTAATGTTGGGTCTAATCGTCGTGCTGCTTTGTGGTATCCTGGTCACCCTTGTGATTGGATTGACACGAACAGCCAGGCCGTCAGGCCCGGTACCTGGGATTTTCCACTCAAGGGCACAGGAGGCCAGGAAGTCCCTATCAACCAAGCCTGCTGTTGCCATACCTGAATCGGAAGAAGAGGGTACCGTTATATCCTGGGAAGATGCCGCGAAGCACTACGGTGAATACCTGACAGTGGAGGGAACTATTGTGCTCACCTACAATTCTGGCAAAGCATGTTTCTTAAACTTTCATCCCGATTGGAAGGAGCACTTTTCAGTGGTGATCTTTGCCTCGGACTTCCCCAAGTTTCCTTCCCCCCCTGAGGAATACTACAGAGGCAAAAAGATCCAGGTGACAGGACGGATTAAGAGCTACCATGGTCGCCCCGAGATCATCGTGGAGGATCCGAGCCAGATAGAGGTGTTGCGCTGAGCTTGAATCATAAGGTCACTTCCCCCGAGATGGCAGAACTCTGTTCTGCCATCTTTCCGTATTCCGTCATTGCGAGGAGCGCAGTGACGAAGCAATCTGGTGGCCTCAGCCCCATTCAGTTGTGCCGTCAGGGCTCTGCCGCGATGGAGTGAACCTCCCCTTACCCACAGGTGGGTATCCAAAACATTCTCTTACCCCTTGGTGGGGGAGGACTAAGGAAAGGGTGAAAACCATATCCGTTTTCCCCCTCCCCTTTTCTCACCAGGCGAGAGGGAACTATAAGGATGTCATTCCTTCCCCTTCACCGAAGAGGGGATTCTAAATGGTTTTTATAGAGTGAGGTGGCAGAACCTCAGTTCTGCCACTTTTTTGTTCCAGATGGCAGCCCTACCCGCACAATGGCGGAAATAGTTGTTGACTCCCCCCTTTTGATTTGGTATTTTCCCTGCAGATGAAACTGCTAAACAATAACGAGATAATATGTAGGCAAAGGTAGATGTGATGAAAGTAAAATTCTCACGCCATGCAAAGAGAAGAGCCAAACTTTATAAAATTCCAGAATCAACAATTTTAGACATTTTGGAGAGCATAAAACTGCCCCAAGGTAAACATGAAATCACAAAAAGTGTTGAAGGATTTAAGTATCCGCTAAAAATTGTTATCTCTGTTGGCGGCGATATAATATCAATAATAACAACTTATCCTTTAAAGAAAGGGAGAAAGGTATGAAAGTATATTATGATAAAGAAGTAGATGCTCTGTATATAAAATTTGGGGACAATGTACCTGAAGGAGTTATTGAAATTTCGGAAGGGGTTAATTTAGACACGACTTCTGAAGACAAAATAGTCGGCATAGAGATTCTTGATGCCTCTAAAAAGATGGATATTGAAACAATACTTTCTTATACACTTGAATTAGACCAAAAATTATTAACTCAGAAGATAGCTTAACAACTCAGTCCAGCGGGCATCTGAGGGTACCGCTGAATCCAATTGTTAAGATTATAAGTGGGGGGGGGGAAACCAGGAAGGCATGGTGGGGACGTCCATAAGGTTATGAAAATTGCTGTTTCACAGGGTTGACCCCTTTCCCTCCTAAGGCGGATATACCCCCTTTTTTTTCGAGCTGGCAGAATCCCAGTTCTGCCAGCTTTTTTTTAGACTTCCGCAATCCATTAAGCATTCGCCAAATCTCCGCTGTTTTATCCAAAACCTGCTTATTGGCTGAGCCGTCAGATCTCCTGATCTGGCGACCTCAAAATTTCCAATTTCAATTTCCACCTGATCACCTGATTTCCTGATCCTCTAATCCCTATTCCCTGTCCCCCGGGAACTGCTACAAAAATTCCTAAAGTTTTCGCTAAAAATGCCGATAAGATATTTAGTGAGTGAAATTGCCTTTCATTCTGTGATAGCCTGAAGAGAAAACTTGATTTCCCTGGATGGATAGAGAAAGCGAAGCGATCATAAGCATTTGCACAAAGCCTATTAGAGTTATATCACTGAGGCGGTACTAAGGAAGCCAGATCTTATGAGGGACGGAAACAGTCTTTTTAATTTTATGGATTCCCCCTCTTTACCCTTTGGCTGTAAACTCCGTTTGGTTGGGGCATCCCTGCAGAGATGTTCCCCTACGGGGTCTCAACTTAAAAAGCAAGACCTGACCTCATTAACTGGACATTTACCTTTGATTCTTAAGAAAGGAGGAAACAGTAGCTAAGAAACGAAACAAAAAAATTTGGCTTGGGATTGTAGGAGGTCTTTTTGGCCTTCCGATTTTCCTATTTGTTATACTGGTTATAGTGGCTATTTTCGGTGGATTGGATGAATCTACCCGACCTGCCAGTAAAGTTGTGGAGGCTCAAAAGAATGCTCCGAAAAAAGTTGTAAAGACTCAGCCGGATACCATTTTTGTAGATCCACCCCAAAAACTCTATGTTATACCTGCTAAATTGAATATGCGGGTTGGCCCCGGCACGAATCATAAAGTGACCAAGACCATATCGGGTGGGCCTGAGTTTTATGTGAAGGGTATAGCAGTTTATGGAGATTGGGCTAAGCTCAAACGGACTTGGTGGCATCTGGGTGGTTGGGTTTGTCGGAAATATCTCGGCTCTAAGGAAGTGGCCGCAGCTGCAGAGCAGAAGAGAAATGCTGCAGAGCAAAGACACAGACAGACCCAGGATGAATGGCTTTCGGCCGGTATGAGAATATACCCTGGTGTTAAAATCTATTATGGAGATGGGCCTCAGAAGCGATATGTGGGTACAGTAATCGAAACCGGCCAAATTGACGGCAAGCGGGCGGTGCTTTTAGAGCCAGGAGGATGGAAATATCGAAATAGTTTGATTCAGTGGGGTTGGGTTCTAAGAAGCCAGTATGAAGAAGCGAAACGCAGATATCTCGGAGAATAGTTGAGCAAAGACTGTCTCTCTGGGGGTTGAATAAAAGGGAGGAAGGGAATCGTATCTTTACTCTTGACTTTCCGATATCTTAAGCTATAATAATCATCAAGCAGCCTTTCTCATTCAAAAATCAAGAATAAAGATGTGACCCCTTTTACCCTTCTTTTAAGGAGATTTAGCTTTCTATGAACAAAACAATCATAAGAAGATATTTCTCTGTGGATACCTATGAAGCCATAAGAAATGACTTCCGATTCCTGATTAAGAAAATCAAACAGTCAGGATTTGAATATGACTTACAGATAAGGAATAACTATTTTAATCTTTACTACAAAGGCAACAGTTTGGGAAAGATCTCATACAATAAAAAGCTAAAACAATATAGAATTGGAATTCATACTAAATTCATCAATGACAAAATAAAGAAAAGGAAGGGATTTAAGCCAGAACGATCCGGGAATTATTTGATATTTAAACTATCACCGAGTCAGCTTCATCCTCTTTTTAGCTCACGAAACCTTGCTTCCATGAGCCAAAAGGTTAAAGAAGTGAATTTTAAAGAGGAAATTTCATTTGAACAAATGTTGATGACAGACAACCTGAACAGAGAAGATTTAATCATCATAGATAGGCAAATTGTAGACACTACAGATAGGTCCAAAATGGATTTATTGGCCTTGAGACAGAAGAAAAATCATGATTATAGCTTCTGCATCATTGAAGTTAAACTTGGAAACAACTCGGAACTAAAGGGATATGTTATTGGACAGTTGGATAGCTATATCCAAAAGATTTCAAGGAGTTTTGAGCAGTATAAGAAGTGTTATGAGTTGAACCTCAGACAAAAGCAAGGATTGGGGTTGATTGACCGAAATCTTGAAATCAATATAGTTCCTGGTGTTATAGGAATAGTTGTGGTAGGTGGTTATTCAGGGATAGCTGAAAAGAGTATCAGGGAGCTTAAATCCAAATCTCCCAGTATAAAGATCATTCATCTAAAAAATGTGATTGATTTCTCGAAAATTGTTTAGGATTGATCTGTGAGACTGACTATTGACGGAATAAAACAAGCTGGCAGAACTTCTGTTCTGCCAGCTTTTCTTTTGCCCCCAGAAGAGGGAATCTGAGGGGTCAGTAGAACAAGTCTTAAATTGACTTTTCCCCCTAATAGTTGAGGACTTCAAGAGTTCCTCTATTTTCTCCATTCGGATAGCAAGCCTCAAAAATTCCTAAAGTTTTCGCTAAAAAATGCCGAAAAGATATTTAGTGAAGTAAGGTTGCCTTCCATTCTGTGATAGCCTGATGGGAAAGCTTGATTTCCGTGGATGGGGGAGCTAACAGCGGGAAGGAAAGGTTATCACTGAGGTGGCACTAAGGAAATGCGATTTGATCTGTGGGAGGGCAGTTTTTTATAATTTTATGGACGTCCCCTTTCCTTGAAAATTAAATAAGAAAGGAGATGAAATAAAGTGAAATATGCAGATTTAGTTGGATTTGTTGATGAGGTCATTATAGGTTTTACGGATTCGATTACAGATCAAGTTTTCTTGATGATTGAACGTGATAAGGAGGTAAGGAGAAAATATGATAAATTGGTCGAAAAATATGGAGGGGGAGCTATGAATCGTCAAATTGGGAAGATTGTGAAACTGCATCTGAATCTTAAGAATACTCATCGGACCTGGAAACCTCAGAGTAATTTGATTGATAGTTATACCAATCACGTGGTTTAAGTTTTGTATAATTGATAAAAAAAGGAGGTGAGGTTTTAATGAAAAGGTTAATCTTTTTTTTAATTCCATTATTGCTTCTTTCAATTACTTCAGCTATTGCTAGTAATGTCTGGATTCTAATTGTCCCAAAACTGAATGTTCGTGATGGTCCTTCAACTACTTATCCGGTTATTGGATCAATTGGCTACCTTGATGGTATCACAATCCTTGATGAAGAATCCGATCGGGATTGGGCAAGAATTAGCTATTCAAAAGATGATGCTGAAATCTCTGGTTGGGTTTGTACAAAATACTTACAGAAAATGTCAGAAGCAAAATACGAAGCACTCTGGCTTTTTACATTAGCGATGGAAACAATTCATAAGAAATCGGAAGATGAAGCAATAAGACTATGGAATCGAGATGTAGATGATTTGTCTTCTGATGAAGAATGGCTAAATTTTGCTCAACAATACGCAGAGGCTATAGATCAATATTCACGGAGTGAAAAACAAGCTTACGAATGGACACATTCTAATCTTGATCCGAAAACTAACAAAGAATATTTTCATCTCCTCGGACAAAGATATATGGCGGTTATGTTGCTCCTGCGTATTGAAAGTGACCGGAAAAAGTTGAAAGGAGAACAATAGGATTAAGGCAATCCGAGAATAGATAGGATAAAAGGCAGAACTTTATGTTCTGGTCTTTTTTTATCGGGTGGGGACGTCCATAAAATCATAAAAAACTATTTTCGCACAGTTCAAACCTCTTTTCTTTGCTTATCTTCTTCCTCCATTCACTGTGATGCTTATGGCGGGTTGGTTTGAAATATGGGGAGACTTCCCTCAGGTGGCAGAACTTCAGTTCTGCCACCTTTTTTGCCTCTCAATGTCAGCCCTGATAGCCTGATCTATTTAAAATTCCTAATCGTTGCTGCAAGGTTCGGGTCGCATAAATGCGACCCCTACATACTCTACCGGTCAGGTCAAGGTTGCTTCTACCCGACTTTAGTCGAGGGTTAAAAAGCCAAGATGGCATCCCGATAAATCGGGATGCCACGGTCAGATGAGGGCATCTGGCCGCTCGATTGTAGGTCGATCGAAGCATCTGAATGTAATCTTGTGAATAATGCGGGCTAGCACAATGATAGAAATAGTTGTTGACTACCCCCTTTTGATTTGGTATTTTCCCTGCAGATGAAATGGCTAAACCATAACATTTGGAGGGGGTTTTCTTTATCCCTTCTGGTTCTCCTTCTCTCCGGCTTGGCCCGAGGGGAAGATTTTATGGCTCCCGACGAGCTTAAGCCAGGAATGAAGGGGGTGGGGAAGACCGTGTTCCAGGGGATGAAGGTGGAGGAATTTGGGGTGGAGATCCTGGGGGTCTTGAAGAAATGGCGGCCCAATGGGGACCTTATCTTAGCTAAGCTTAGCGGCGGTCCCTTAGAGGGGACGGGGGTTATTGCCGGAATGAGCGGCAGTCCAGTCTATATTCAGGGAAAGCTCATCGGGGCCATTGCCTATGCCTGGCCCTTCTCCACCCAACCCATAGCGGGCATTACCCCGATAAGGGAGATGTTGAGACCATCCCTGGGAGGAGGGGGTGAGGCCTTCCCTCAGAAGTCGCGGGGGCCCTCTAATTTTTCCCCTCTGGCCACGCCTGTAATGCTTTCCGGATTCCCCCCCCAGGTCTTGGAGGAGATGATCCCCTTTCTCAAGGGCCTTAGTTGTTTTCCTCTGCAGGCAGAGGGCCAGGGGATGGAGGGTGGGGATGTTAAACCTCAACCCGGATCGGCCATTGGGGTGCAACTGGTGCGGGGGGATGCTGAGGCTATTGCCGTGGGTACTCTCACCTATATGGATGGCGATCGGATCTATGCCTTTGGCCACTCCTTCCTAAACGCCGGAGGGGTTGATTTTCCCTTTACGGGTATCTATGTCCATTCCATACTCCCCAGCCAGGTGGTTTCCTTCCGCTTTACCTCCTCAGCTGCCCTTTGGGGCAAGATAAACCTGGATACCGAGACAGGCATCTCCGGGCAGATTAAGGGGAAGGCTAAGCTTATCCCCTTGAAGATCAGTCTTACTTTACCAGATGCTACCAGGGATTACCATTTTGAGATCGTGGATCATAAGTTCCTTTCCTCCCAGTTCTTTCGCTGGGCATCCCTCAATGCCCTCCTCTCCTCTTTGGGAAGTAGAGAGGCTACCCTCAGGGTATTCTCCCAGATCTCCCTTAAAGGCTATCCCCCACTGGAAAGGGAGGACCTCTTCACTGGCTCGGCCCCCTCCTTTCCCTTGGCCGCGAAACTGGCTGATCTGATTAAGCGGCTTCAGGAAAATAAGTTTAAGAAGGCCCAAATAAAAGGGGTATCCCTCAGGATTAAGTTGGGGGAGGGGAGGAGGTCGGCGATTCTCCAGGGTCTATGGCTTGACCGTAATGTAGTCAGGCCTGGGGATAAAGTAGTGGTCACCCTCTTTTTTCAACCCTATTCAGGTTTTTCTTTTGCCAAAAAAGTAGAGATCCCCATTCCTACTACTGCTCCGGAGGGACAACTTTGGGTTAAAGCCGGGGCAGTCCAATGTGTGCACAATTGGGAGAAGGAGAGGAACCCTTATTACAACCTTCCCCGTAACTTTCCTCAGCTCTTAGAGACTATGCGTCAGGAAAAGGGGAACGATATTGTTAAAGTAGAGCTGGTGAGTTCAGTTTCAGGCTACTCAGTAGAGGGGAGGGAGCTTCCCTCTCTTCCCCCCTCGGCCCTGGAGGTAATGAGTTCTACTCCAGGCAAGGGAGGGAGAGGCTTAGTAAAGAGGGGGAGGATCTTTGAGAGTTGGTTGCAGCTTGACTATGTGGTCTCCGGTTGTCAGACGGTCCCCCTTGAGGTGAAGCCAAAGGTCCCCGGGAGTGAGGGGACAGAGACTGGAGTTAGAATTAAGAATTAAGAATAAGGATTGAAAATAGAAATTGGAAAATGGAAATTGAGAGACCACTGATAACCACGGAATCGCACAGAGCTACCGGATAACTTCAAGGATTTAAGGTCAAGCAAACCTCCAGAATAAATCTTTTCCCAGTTCATTCCGTGGTGATCAATGGTGAAGATCCTTTGGCTAAGGATGGGTAGAAAAGTATGTATGAGGCACATTTATGCGCCCCGAACCTTACCACAAGGGACAAAGGCATTTACCTGATCTGACTGTGTCAGAATTCAAAATATTCCGTGAGCTGATCGAGGTGAAAAAAAATTTTAGGAGTAGCAGATGAAAAGGACCTCCTTTTTCTTAATAATTTTCCCCCTTATTTTCCTTTGGCTAAATTATTCCCTTTCTACCACTACCTCTTTCTGGAGGGTGGAGCTTAAGGAGGATTTTGAGAAGGGAGAACCAGAGGGTATTTCCATATCCAGCCAAGGAGAGTTGATGATCTCCCCTAAGATTGAACTCCTGGCTGACACCGGGGAACCCTATGTCTGGGCTCTGGCCAAAGATGCCCAGGGAAACCTGTATGCAGGAACGGGAGATGGAGGGAAGATATTCAAGATTGACCGGAAGGGTAAACTCTCCCTTTTCTTTGACTCCCCCGAACTGGAGATCTTGAGCCTGATTACGGACTCAAGGGGAAACTTATATGCGGGAACCTCCCCAGATGGCCTTGTCTATAGTCTTAATCCTCAGGGCGAGGCTTCCACCTTCTTTAAAACCCAGGAGAGCTATGTCTGGTCTCTGGCGATTGATCCCTCAGGCAATCTTTATGCGGGAACAGGTGCCCAGGGGAGGATCTATCGGATTGACTCTAAGGGGAGGGGAAATCTTTTCTATTCAACCGGGGAGAAGCATATTATGTGCCTTCTCTGGACCAAAGGGGGGCTTTTAGCCGGAAGTCAGGGAGAAGGGTTGGCCTACAGGATTTCTCCTCAGGGGAAGGGTTTTGTCCTCTATGATCCTCCGCAAAAAGAGGTGAGGTCCCTGATTCAGGATGGGAAGGGGAATGTCTACTTAGGGACCATAGAGGCTGTAGGGCTGGAAGGGGAGGGAAAGAAGGGGGAGCAAGGAGGGAAGGGGGCAGTCTATAGGGTTTCCCCGAATGGTCCAGTTAGTAGGCTCTGTGAGCTTTCCTCAAAGCCCATCTATTCCCTCCTTTTGCGAGATGAGGCTGTCCTTCTCTTAGGGTCGGAGGGGGAGCTCCTCTCCTTGGACTCCTGGGGAAGGGTAGGTGATTTAGCCCAATTGGAGGGTCTGCGCATCCTTTGCCTTTTGCGGGGTAATGGGGGGGAGGCCTTTTTGGGGACTGCAGATGGAGGCAAGGTCTATAAGATCTCCCCGGGTTTTGGCCGCCAGGGGAGATATGAATCCCAGGTATTCGATGCCCAAACCATCTCCCGCTGGGGGAGGATAGATTGGAGGGGTGCGGTTCCCCATTGGACTGAGCTTACAATCAAGACCAGGACTGGCAACACCCAGAGGCCAGATTCTACCTGGAGCGATTGGTCCCCCCCGTATAAGCAGGGGGAAAGGATAAAAAGCCCTGCGGCCAGGTTTCTGCAATTTCGGGTTGTCCTCTCCACCAGGGATGGCCAGATTTCCCCCTCTCTTAGCCAGTTAACCATATCCTATCTCCCCCGGAATCTGAGGCCGCAGGTTACCTTCCTTAAGGTCTATCCTCCAGCCAAGGGCTTGGAGCTCCTTCCCTCGCCCCTGATGGGCCAAGCACCATCTTCAAGCTTTGCGGGAGAGGGCTCTCCCTTAGGGGGGAAGGGGAGGTGGATCCCCCAGGGGTTGCGGGTGACTAAATGGGAGGTAGAAGACCCCAATGATGATCAACTCAGTTACTCTCTCTATTATCGCGGATGGGAGGAGGAAGGTTGGAAGCCCCTGAAGCGAGGGTTAAAAGATAAGGTATTTTCCTGGGATTCCCGTTCCCTCCCAGATGGAACATATTTGCTTAAGCTTGTGGCCACCGATTCTTCCTCCAATCCCCCCGGGATGGCGCTTGCAGGGGAGAGAGGGAGCCGTCCCTTCTTGGTGGATAATACTCCACCAGAGGTAGAGATTGGCTCGGTTACGTCTATGGGGAAAAGGAAATATAGGATTGCAGGAAGGATAAGGGATAAGACCAGTTTGGTAAAGGAGCTCTCCTATTCCTTAGATGGAGGTAGTTGGATGGGTTTATCCCCTCTTGATGGGATATTAGACAGCCCTCAGGAGGATTTCTCCTTTTCCTTGGGCCCTTTGAATAAGGGGGAACATACAATAGTGGTAAGGGCCAGGGACTTCTCCCTAAACATAGGAACGGTCAAAAGGGTGATTAAGGTCAGATAGAGAAGGCCTCCCTGTATTCCTCCCAGAGCCTCTCCTTTCCTTCCCCTCCTTCCACTATCTCCCAGGGGAAAGTTTCCTCCTTGCCCTTCTGCCGATAGATATAAGGGTATGGATCAATGCCGCCCCTCTCCCAGGCCTGGTTCCAACTGATGTTCTCCTCTATGCGGTGGTAGAGAGCCATCCCCACCTTTCTGTTCCCCAAGGAGATGATGGCCTGAAGGGTGGCCTGGTGAGGGCTTTTTTGCACCCACCTTACCCCCATCCTTCTTATTCCCAATTCCAACCTCTTCAGTTTCCCCTTCATTTCCCTTTTCGCCTCTAAGGGGAGCCATTGAAAGGGGGTGTGTGGTTTGGGGATGAGGGGGTTTATGCTCACCGTTATCGCCTGGGTCCGGGGGGAGAAAGCTTTGGTAATTTTTTGGGTCAAATCTAATATCCCCTCAATCTCCTCTTCCTCCTCCTGGGGAGTTCCTATTAGATAATAGATTTTCATTCTCGTAAAACCAATTTGGGAGGCCAGCCTAACCCCGGCGAGGATGATCTCTTCCTCTACTTTCTTTCCCAAGATGACTCTTGTCCTCTCCGTCCCCCCTTCAGGGGCGATGGTGAGCCCTCTGGCCCCGGAGCCGAAGATGGCCTCTAAGAGCTTGGGGCGGAAGGAGTCAATGCGCAAGGAGGAGAGGCTGAGGAGATAGCCCTCCGCTGCCAGATGGATGCATACCTCCTGCAGGCTGGGCAAATCGGAGAGGGAGGAACCGATGAGCCCAATTCTTTTGGTTATCCCCTTAGCCCCATCTGCCTCTCTGTAAATTCTCTCCGTGGTCTTGAATCTTAGGGGGTAATAAATCTGTCGGGCAGCACAGAAACGGCACCTCCTGCCGCATCCCCTGGCCACCTCAATGAGATACATATTCGCAAAATAGGCCAGAGGGGTGACCACTTGAGAGAGAAGGGGGAGCTCGTTTAAGTTCCTCACCTGCCTCCTCTTTATCCTCTCCGGTAATCCTTCCTCCTTGGGGAGTGGGGGACCGGGATGGTCATCCCTGTAGAGGCTGGGGACATAGATTCCCTCTATCTGAGCAAATTGCCTGAGAAGTTCCCCTTTGCTGTGGTTTCTATCTTCTAACATTAGGCGACAGATCTTTGCCACTGCCCCCTCCGCCTCTCCAATGAGGATAAGATCAAAGAAGGGAGCCAGGGGTTCTGGGTTAATGGTGGGGGCTGCCCCCCCGCAGAGGAGCAGTGGCCTTCCCCTTTGGGAGGAGAGGAGAGGGATCTTCGCCTCCTTTAGAATTCGTAGGGAGTTAGGGTAGTCGAGCTCGTAAGGTAGGGAGAAACAGACCAAGTCAAAATTCCTCAAGGGGGTTTGGCTCTTCAGTGTCCTGCCTAATGGTTGTTCCAGGAAGAACCTCTCGCAACTTACGCCATCCTGCAGGTTGAAGAGCATCCACACGGTCTGAAAGCCGAGGTTGGAGATTCCCACCTGATAGCGGTTAGCATAACCCAGGGCTACCCTTAACCTCCCTCCCCTTTTGGGGAGCTCTACCCCTTTTTCCTCGTGGAGTATTCTGTTAACTATTGGAGTCATATTCATTGCTCAGACCTTCAAGGGATTCCCCGCTGAATTGTTATGATTTTCTTATTTGTTTGTGTAGATTTGTCTATTCGTGTTATTCGTGTTCTATCAGTGAAATCCGTGTAATCTGTGGCTCTTTTCCCAAAGGCGAGGTGGCAGAACCCTGATTCTGCCACCTTCCCCCTGCCGTGGGGTAAAGGCACTTGATGGCTGGCGAAGCTTCGCCTTCCCGGCCAGGGACGGACAAACCGTCAAGCCCTGATAACCCAAACTGGGCGAAGCTCCGAATTTCAAATTGAAAATTGCAAAGTGTAAAAGTAAAAATCGTTATTGTCTCCAACCTGTTAAGCCCATAGCTTAGCTTTAATTTTGATATTTTCAATTTACAATCTGCAATTTACAATTGCTGGCTGCAAACCATACCATAAATTTCAAGAAGTTGCCTTATGAAGCCAGCTAGTGGTGAACTGTTAACCATAAAAAAGCAAAAAGCCGAGCTCCTCAACACTCGGCTGGATGGGGCAAGCTGTAATAGGCAGTTTCAGATCTCCTCCTCCTCCAAAAGGGAACCAATGGCCCGGTTGAGCGCATCCAGGGTGGCAAATATGACCGCTCTACCCAGGTCTCCCTTTACAAAGGCACAGCCAATGAGTTTCATCTCCTCCCGGGTAGAGAGGGAAGTAATTGAGGCCAAGATTACCTCATGGCTAGCCAAGGAAACGGAGACGACATCCTCTAAGACCAGAGAGTAGTTTGGTTTGAGAAATTTCTCCACTGCCTTCAAGGTTGCCTGGCTAATTAATCTTAGTTGGTTTTTCCTTGAGTTTGGCCCGGAGGCAACCCCTGAGGAGACTACACTGTCCCTGACCAGTTCCACCTGGACTTCTGTCTGGAGCCCAGAAACGGAGAGGTCAAGGCCAGAGAACTTTATGCGAGGGGATAAAGCTGGATGGGTCTCCTCACCCTTTACCTGAGCAACGGATACCTTCTTATGATCGATCCTTATCCCAAACCTGGTGACTAAGGCAGACTCGATGTCCCTGACTATCTGCTTTGGGGAGCGGTCAAAATTGGCCAGGACATGAATCTCCTCGATGTTTTGGCTTCCGTTAAAGGCGATGTGGGAGGAGATTATCCCTTGAAGTTCGTTAATTGCCCCTTCTAACTCCCTTTCTAACTTGTGTATATCCTCTAATGCCAATTACCACCCCCGGTTAACAGGGATAAAGTTTTTGAGGGTTTTTGATGAGCGATGCAGGCTTTAGCTTGTGAAAATGAGCCTTCTGAATCAGCCGAATACGCAACCTGAAGGTTGCGGCTAATTTTCGACATTTTTGCAGTACATTTATTAACTAAAAGATAATAAAAAATCGGGGTATAGTCAAGCCATTTTTCTCAATGGGCAATGGAGCATCTATCCCGAATGATTCATATGCCACAAAGGAGCCAAGGCACAAGGTCTTGATTATATGTAGGTTAAACAGGTGTTTAAGGAGTAACACGGGGGAAATCAATTTGATACACGGGTGTTTTATGTTTAACCTTCTTAGAGGCTTCGTGGCCAAATTCACTACCGAGGGGTTAGATCTCCTAATCTGACTGTGGCAACTTGATTAAAAATATGGGAAGTGTCCCTAATTTTCTGATCTGCCTGACGGAATTATCCACAAAATGTGAAGTTCTAAGAACTTAGCCGTCAGGGGACTTTTCTGAGGGGATGGACAGGATTTTCAAAAAAAATATGCCAGGAAACCCGTTCATATGAGGCGGGGGTGAATAGCATCCTTTTCCAAGAAGCCATCAAGGGATGATAGGCACTAAGGGCGAGCAATAGATCAATCAGAAAATCGCCGGTTTTCGTGAGGCCGAAAAGCCCCACCGCTTGTGATGGGGATAGGTCTCACGAGGCGATTTTCTTTGGTTTATGTAGCCGACGCGGCGGTAAGCCGCATCCGGCTTTAGTGGCTGGCTAAGCTTCAAAGATAACTTGTTACATATCAAGCCTCGTTTTCGCCCGCCAGACCGGGTCAAATTGTCACGAGTAAAGATTTGACCCCTGTTTAATATTAGATGGTGGCGATTCCTATAGTTGGGCCCCAAGGCTGAGCTGTCCTGATGTGACCTTGAGGTCCTTGCCACCATCAACCTTTAACGAGAAGGTCGTTCTGCCCTTGCGAACGGATATGTCGCTTTTCCATCCCTGCGGGGACAGCTCGACTGAGGTTTTGTGATGCTTTCCCTTGTGAGTGAACTTGCCTGAGACCTTCCCTTCTGACAACCGCAGGTTCACGGAGCCTTGGCGCGTCAAGCGTGACCTAAAAGACCCGGAGGGGCGCCCGGATTCATCCAGCTTCAGATTGAAGTTGTGGTGATCGCTATTGATCTTGATCAAACCCTTAAGCTTCTTCTTACCTCCCCGGACGCGCGCCACGCCAGCTCGGATGTCTAACTCCAGCCCGTCGTCTTGCAGCTCCCTGTAGGATCCGCTAACAGAACCGTCTCGTTCGAGGTCGAGAGTCAGTAAATGCGTGTCGCCCGAGTGGATCAGTGAACCGGAGAGCTTGCCCCGCGCCGAATTCAACCTTATAGCCGCGTGGTCTGAGAAATTGTAAACTGCACCCCCGCGGATCTTGCCGGTACCAGTATCGGCAGTAAGTTCAAGGGAGTGATGATCACCGTGGTGTTTCACAGTCGCCTTCGGATTACTCATCTGCTGCCTCCTTCCCGCCCCTTCAGTTAAAACTCTACAATTGATTTGGCAATAACAGCAAAGAGTACCGCTACGCTCAAATTGACGAGTGTCCCAAGAAGGTAGTAGGAGGGATTCTGCTCCAGTTTTTCCTTACGAACGAACTCCTTGGCCGCAATGACGATGGCCAGTGCGCTGAACTCTCCCTTGCACACAAGAATGAAGATCAGCAGAGTTTCGCAGAATCCAATCCAGAATCCAGTCGACTTGGGATCAAATGGGCGAGAGGAATTGCTCTCCGGCAAGATCTTTTTCTGGATGCCGTTGGCCTTTAGTTTCGGTATGGCCAAACGGATGAGCAACGTCGAGACTATAAAGGAAAACAGAAACAGTCCGACCAAATAAAGATAATCAATCATTTCCTATGGATTTCGAGAAGTAAATGACTTTTCATTGTTTCAGCCTGAGCAGTAGGTCTCTGATGGTTCGCTGGACATCTAATATTAGTGCCGCCTTGCTCCTCTTTACGGCATCGGAAACTGACTGAGGATGTTTCCTCAGTTTGCGCGCCACATTCTTTTGCGTAAAACCTTGCTCAAGGAGAATAAACACCTCTCTCTGGTACTTTGTCATATCCTCAAAAAAAGCATTGCTCATTTCCGTCAAACAGGTGAGGACTGAATCAAAAATGGGCTCACCAAGGAGCCAGCAGCAGAACCTGTTTCTCTTCTTGATACGCTGCATGGCTTCGTTGGCTTTCTTGAATACCTCACCCCCAACTTTGCGGATATCCTTTGAAGACACAGCAATCTTCCCTCGGGTCACCACGAATCGGAGGCCGACATCAGGATAGAGCACATTCCGCACATCCATCACCACATCAAACAGTCGGGCAGGCGTGGTGAAAAGGCCGGCTACCTCGTCCCCATAGCTCATGCTTAGACCGAGGACAGGTTTCGGTTTGAGGGTGCGGTTGATTCGTTGGAGCTCCACTTCCAGCTTCTCCATAAACTGGCGTGCCTTTGGCGTAGCCAGCCGAGTGGATCCCCTAATGTCAATCAGAAGCAAGTAGTAATCAGCGCGCGCATCCATCAGAAACAATGATATAGCATTGATTATTTAAAATCAACTTTTTTCCATTTAGTCAGGTGGTACCCTATTGAAGTCTCGCCTTCTCGGCTGGGGACGGGCAAACCGTCCAGTTATGGCAACATAAACAAGGCAAAGCTTCGAATATAGAATTCGTCCAGTTAAATATTTGAGGGTAAATCCTTCTTCTCATAATTCCGTTTCGGCCTCTCTAATTTTTGGTGGGACTTGCCATTTAGAGGGGGTGAAGAATGTAGAATTAAGATCGAGCACAAGAACATTTTCATAACCACCGCCTACATGTGCATTACTCACTCGTCTCGTCTGCGGATGGTGGGTACGTCTTGGACGAAATGATTATGGGTTCAGATTGATTGAAGAACAGGATTATCAATTCTTGTTGGGCCGTCTTCCTCTCTTACGCTTCCGACTTCCTACCGCTGTGCAGCATCCTCACAGCTTTCTCCAATTCGGCAACGCGATGGAGAAGCTCTTGGTACGTGGGGATCTCGACGCTGCCAGATGGGGGTTTGGAGAACACCGCTTCCACCTGACGGGCGAAATCCTCACGGTCCGCAATGAACTCCACAGGTGCTGAGACCTTCTGACGACTACGCAGCACTGGGTCGAGAATTCGAAATGCAACTACTTCTGCTTCCGCCATATACTGCTCAAAGAGCGGGTGGAGCCACCACCGGACTTCAGTAACCCTATCTGGATCGAGAGAAACTGCTGAAGCGCCCGTAACTATGCTGCTGTCCTTGCGGACAAGGTGCTGAAGCAGACGCTGTCGGATGTTCTTGGTCACACCCACATAGGCGATGTACCGGTGTCGCCCGTGGCCCGCGCACAGCGCGTATATGCCTGCGCTCTTTGGTGCCGCAGAAAGTAGTGAGACAATCATCTATGTTTCTTTACTGCTCAACATAATACCGTCAGGACTATGGTTTTTCTTATTTCCAATATTGGGAATAGATTTCCTTCGGCATCAATATACTAACTCCCAAGAAAAAGTCAACCTCGGTTTGTTTTTTGTGCGTGGAAATCATATTGGCCGAAGATGGACAAATACAGGATTAACAGTTGAGTGATCTAAAAAAGGGGTATAATACACATATTGTCTGTTCGGAGATACCTATATTTCTTGTCATTCCGGCAATTTTTAAGCCGGAATCTACTTAAAATCAGTAATGGATTCCCGCTAACGGCGTGCGGGAATGACAAATTCGGACAGACACTATTTAGGTGGAATCCCTGATATAGGCTTAAAATTTTTCCCTCACATAATCCACTGCATTTCTGAATATCTTAATCCCATCCCCCTCCTCATCAGCCAGGAATTTACCGGCTCGCTTGAGTTCCTCCTTTCTCCCTGTCCAGTCCGGATGATTGGTGAAGTGATTGTAAGCCTCGGGGTGAGGCATTAAGCCAAAGATTCGCCCTGTGGGGTCGCAGATGCCAGCGATGTCCTCCAAAGAGCCATTCGGATTTAAAGGAAACTTCCCTCTGGCAGGTTCACCCTCAGAAGTGGCATACTGGAAAACAACCTGATCCTTCTCAAAGAGCCTTTGGATCACCTCTGGTGGGGCATAGAATTTTCCCTCCCCATGTCTTATCGGTAATTCCAGCATATCAATTCCCCGGGTGAAACCGCACGGTGACTCCCTGGTCTTTAAGTGGACCCATTGATCCCTGAAATTTCCACAATCATTAAAGGTTAAAGCCACATTCCGTTCATCATAATTATTATCAAATCCTGGCAAAAGCCCCAGGTTAACAAGCGCCTGAAATCCATTACAGATGCCGATAATTAGCTTGCCATCCTCGATAAATTCTCTCAGTTGTTGGCCGATGTTATACTTCAACCTGGTGGAGAGAATCACCCCTGCCCCATGATCATCTGCCCACGAGAAACCACCATCGAAGGCAAGGATGTGATAGTCATCCAGATCTTCTATTTGACCCAGCCCTTCCCCCTTTATCAGCTCATTGATGTGCACCCTTTTTGAGTCTGCTCCGGCTAACTTCAGGGCATAGTGGGTCTCATAGTCGCAATTTAACCCATATCCGGTAAGAACAAGGGCCTTCATATTAGATCTCCAAATGGTTTTTGCCAGGCTTCCTTCAATTCACGAACAGACTTTTGAATGATTTTCTCCCTTTTGAGGCCATTTATGACCAATTTTCCCGCCTGAGTAATTCTTCCCACACAGGCGTGAGGGAAGCCATTGAAAATTTTCTCAAATCTTCCCCTATTCTCGGACGCTATAGTCAGGATAAATCTTCCCGCTGACTCTGAATAGAGAATTTTGTCATCCCTTGCCAACTTCTCGAGGGGTATTTTGCTCAAGTCAATATCCATTCCCAGTCCACCCCCCATACCAACCAGGGCAAGATGAACCCCCAGGCCACCTCGATATATCCCGTGGGCAGAAGCTACAATACCTTCATTGATTGCCCTATGCAGTAGCTTGTATAAGCTAAGAACTTCCTCTGGCTTTACCTGGGGGACGTTCAGGCCCGTGTATCCGAACCTATCGTAGTATTCTGAGCCGCCAAGCTCGTCTTTAGTTATCCCCAATATGTAAACCAGGTCGCCGGGGATCTTTGCCTCCATTGTCAGGCATTTTCTCACATCCTCGATCACGCTGGTGGCCGTGAATTGGATTGTGGGTAATCCGGATACCTTATGTCTCTCCCCGTATCTCCCTTCCAACTCTCCGTCAATGTACATGCTGTCCTTTCCAGAAAGCAGGGGAATTCCAAATGCTAGGCAGCACTGCTTTAGTGCCAGGCCTGCTCTAACCAGTTGAGCGGCCTTAAACTTTCCGTCAGGATTTCTCTGGGCATCATATTGGATATTGGGCCAGCAGAAGTTGTCCAACCCTCCAATGTGATCGGGGTCTCCGCCAACGGCAATTAACCTCCTTACTGCCTCATCAATGGTGGAGGCGGTCATATGATAGGTATCGATCTTGCTGTAAGTGGGATTAAGTGCCTGGGTAATGGCGATTCCCCTCACCGATTCTAGCACTGGCCTGATGACCACAGCGTCGCTATCAATGTCCCTATCCCTTCCCACAAGGGGTTTTATTACACTGCCCCCCTGAACCTCGTGGTCATACTGGCGCACAATCCACTCCTTGGAGCAGATGTTCGGTCTGGAGAGCATATCCAGCAGGAGTCGATCATGGTCGACCACCTCCTTGAGCACCGGTTCCTGGAGGCCGCGCAACTGGGGTGGTATCCACTCCGCATCAAACTCCCATTGGGGGAATTCCGATTGCAAAAGATCCATATGCACATAGGCACAGGTCTTGCCTTTGTATTTAAGGTGCAGCTTCCCAGTATCCGTATATTTGCCGATGACAGTGCTTTCCACATCGTGCTTTCTGGAGAGCTTAAGGAACCTGGTTCGGTTTTCGGGCTTAATGGCTACTGTCATTCTCTCCTGAGATTCCGAAACCCATATCTCCCACTGGTCAAGCCCTTCGTACTTCAGGGGTACCTTCTCTAAGTGGACTTCACAGCCATTACTGAACCTTGCGGTCTCCCCAATGGATGAGGAGAGACCTCCCCCCCCATTGTCGGTTATAAACTCAATTAAGCCCTTATCCCGTGCCTCAAGTAGGAAGTCGTGCATCTTTTTCTGAGTATAGGGGTCTCCAATTTGCACATGCCCAGCAGGAGTATGCTCGGTATAAGCCTCCGAAGCTGCGGTAACCCCGTGGATGCCGTCCTTGCCCACCCTGCCTCCGGTCATTATGAGCAGATCACCAGCGTGAGTGGTCTTTTTATCCGCTGGCATCCCATTGATCACGGAAGGCATAATGCCCATGGAAGTGACAAATACCAGGCATTTACCCATAAAGCTCTCATCAAAGAAGACCTTTCCAAAGGCAGTGGGGATACCGCTTTTGTTTCCACCGTCCTTTACCCCCTCAATGACCCCGTCGAGAAGCCGTCTGGGATGCAGATGGGGTTTTAGATCTCCACTATAATCCCGCGGCCCAATACAGTATCCATAGGTCCCCAGGATGAGCTTCGAGCCTTTGCCCGTGCCCATAGGGTCCCTATATACCCCTACAATCCCGGTAATGGCCCCACCGTAGGCCTCCACATTGGAAGGGCTGTTGTGGGTCTCTCCGGTGATGGTGTAGAAATGATGCTCATCGAACCTTCCCACGCCGGCATTATCCCAGAGCACGGATATAACCCACGGCTTTTTCTTTTTAATCTCCAAAGTCGGTTCCTCAATACATCTCTTGAACAGGTTGTCGATGAGCTTCTCCTCGCCAGTTGCCAGGTCCCTGTATCTGAAAAGGCCCCTGAAGGTGTTATGATTGCAGTGGTCACTGCGTGCTTGAGCGATGTATTCCAGCTCCACATCAGTAGGCAGGCTAAGCCCGACCCTTCTCCGCTCTTTCTGGACATTTTTCCTTAAGAAATACTCCCTGATGGTTGGTATATCTCGAGGATTGAGGGCCAGGTTGCGCTCATCGCTTATTCTCCTCAACTCCTCATCGCTTACCATTGGAATGGGGGTGACTGCGGGCTCGTGCTCCAGAATGACCCTGGGAATATTAAGTCCGATGCCCTCTTTCTTGTCCCACTCAGTGAGGCTGAATATCTTCCACTGCTGGATTAAGTCATTGGCCAGAAGCTCACGAGCTATGCGATTAACATCACTGCGGCTCAAATTTCCACCCTTAAGGAAGTAGAGTTTTGATGTGTAGGCTGCCTCTTCCTTTTTGAATTTTACCTTCAATAGATCTTCAATGGCCTCCACGGCCGTGCTTCCTGCTGGATCCCTTACGCCGGGCAGGTAGCCCACCCATATAGCCCAGTCGAAATCAAAAGCCAAGGGCTCAAAGGAGGAGAGCTGGGTTACCGGATTGGTGAATATCTTTATCCGGGCCTCTTCAAGCTGCTCTGGGGAGAGGGAAGAGTCAATGGTTATCACGTGGACCGTTCGGATGGAATCCAATTCAAATCCGAAGTAATCCCTGGCCTTTCTTTTAATACTCTCGCCCTCGGCATCGAACAGTTGTGGCTTGAGCGATATTTCCAGTCTTGCAGGCATGAGGTTACCTCATTGAAGAATTTCGAATTTCCATCTTTAGACAGGATTGACAGGATGATCAGGACAAACAACCTCATTCATTAAACACCGAAAATCACTAAAATAACAAGAAATCCTAAAGAAGAATGTGCGTTATAAATAACTATTCGGTAGTTTCGGTGTCATTCAGCGTTCTCTTGTATAATAAAAGTGTGCTGTCAGGAGTTACCTCCTGACAGCCCTTACGGGATGAATAAAGATCCTGTTAATCCCGTTATCCTGTCAAAGAAAGTTCCGCCAATTACGGCTAAGTTCAATTTCCCAGAATTTCCGCTGGGTCGGGGGCTGTTTGAAGCCCCGAGGTAGGTCGGAATTCAATTATGACAGCTCTGCAATCCGAGTCTTGACGCAGGTCGGGAAGGATCGGTGAGCCCCGATGGAGAAGTTAGCGACCAAAGGGAGCTAAGTTCTGCAGGGTGGTTTGCCAGTCCTGGGCCGGGGAGGCGGAGCTTCGCTAAAAGTTTGCCCATCAACCAATCCATTTTGGAGCCGAAAAGTTAGTCACTCTTTAGAAGGGAGAAATTTTTCGCCTGGCCTTTGCCTTTTAATGGGGTGTCATCTGTTGTGATGGACTCATCATCAAATCTATGACTCCCAGGGCATACTATACCAATTTGCAAATTCTTGAACAGCAGATTCTGCAATGCTATACCCAATTCCCCTTGCACTATTCCGTCTTGAATTAACCTGTGAATCCTCAAATAGTTTTTCCACAATTGGCAAAAGCAAATCGAGGGCTTCATCGTAATCGGTTCCCTGTGATGTAATGTATAACGAATATGCAACTGATCTCTCTTCCGGATCGCTACCATATTTTTCATAAGCAACTCCCGAGGCGTATTGAAGCATAGATGCGATCATAGGGGCTAAACGATGTGTTCGTCCCTTAGGAACTAATTGGTGCAGCATATCAATCCAGACCGAATAGACTTTATCTCCAACAATTTCTTTGAGACTACCTTGATTTCCCTTTGCCATAGTATTCGACCCCTTTCTTTGTATTGCCCACCATTTCGGATAACAGGACAGCGGGTAGGTGAAGCCCGAACTTGTCGGGATTTGGGGACAGCGAGAGCAAAGCTGCTTACCTTCCTTAAGTTAAATGGCATAGACCTACTTCACAAAACCTAAAGTCTATATAGGCCACCAGCTTGAATAGGTTATTGGATCTGCAAAAAATTCGATGACTCCTTTTGCTGCCAAGCTACTTTTCAAACTCTATGGTCCCCTTCTCCACTTCTGGATAAATACCATCAATTTCCCTCTGGATTTCAATTGTCATTTGCAGGGTGGTAACGACCTTGCAGTAATGTTTTATCTCATCAAGGGATAATCTTTTTCCTTTTCTATCTTTCAACCATTTGTGACAAACCTGATAGCCCCCGATCTGATATTGCCAGACCTCTTTTGGAATTCCCTCAAAATACTGGCTCGGATTTACATAGACATGCCTTTCTTTTTCATCATACCTCAATTTTTCAACTTTTTCATCTCCTTTACCCCGGAATTTAGCGAGGGTTGGGTCAAGTTCTGCTGATTTTAAAAGATGCAGCGAAACAAGCTTTTTCCCATATTCTGCCATTTCGCTGAACAGTTTGTAATCTTTGGTAAAAGGAATCCTTGGGAAATCCATCTTTAGGAACTCAGCGTATTTTGTGCGATAGATATTGGAATAGAGGACAGCGTAGATGTAACAGAAAATTTGTTCGGGTATTGGTGTTTTCTCAAAAACTTTTTCTAATTGATCAACTATTGTAGGAGACAAATTCGGTCTTTTTGCCTTATAGTCAGTCTTTGGCTCAAAGAGCATCATGGCACTTCCTGAGGGCCGTTTTGGGGGTTCGTCTTTCAGGTGATGGATATAGAGAGGGAAAACATTAGAAATTGAAACAGCGGAAGTTATCGAATGAGCATCTATTATTAAATCGGTTACAAAAACAGGCTGTATTCCTGACTTGTCCATCTGCCTTGCTGTGATCAACCCCAAATTCTCCTGCAACATATGATGCATAACTTCAGGGCGGGGCATACAATGAAATCCACGAGATTTACCTGTGTAATAGGTATATCTTATGTCAAATGGTCTGTATAGGATTGGCACTACTTTCTTCTTGTCCAAACCACTATCCGACAAATCCTTTTGGGCCAATTCAACCTTCCAATCCCTCGCATCTTTGCCCAAATTATAGGCTAACCGTGCTAATTCGATGTCCATTTTAGAAAAGTTTAGCACAGTGCGCCAAATCTCCTCAGGTGACCACCTTATCGTCAATTTATCCCTTGCTGTGACTATTCCCACGCTATTTAATGGGAAAATATCGGTTATCTTTGGATACTTTCCATAACTTTCCATAAGCCGTTCATCTCTGGGAATAAAAAGGTAAAATCCAGATTTGGGAGACAATTTTTTCCAGTCGGTTGTTTTTAGATCATGCTCCAAAAGCCAATCATACTTATGTTGTCGCAAACCCCACGCATCAGCGTGGTAGGTGTTGCATTTATGCCTCTTTGGCTTTTCTTTGGTTTCCGTTTTCTCAAAAAGGCTCTTTTGAGGTGAAGGACGAAACATAGGATATAACGGTTCCTCTTTCTTTTCTTGTCTTTTTATGAAGAGAACAATAGCCACTCCTTGGCGGATGTCAAAGACATTCTCGTCTTTAGATCCGTCAGGGCATTTCTCTTTCTTCAGGCTGTTACCATGCAAATCTAGGATATAAATCTCGTTGAAACTGCTCATCAGGGATTGCCGCATCCCCCTGAAGGTGGGATTATCCAGATAGCTGTGATTGGTGATAAACCCTAAAACTCCTTCACCCGCCTGGTCTATCTTCCATTGCGCGAAACGGATGAATTTGACATAATCATCTTGCAGCCATTTGGGATTCTTTTCCCCGAGGGCTTTGCCATCAACAAATTTGTAATCCTCAATGAGGTTACCTATCCAGGTTCTTATCTTCTTTCTTTTTTCCTGCCCATTCTTTGCCTTTATAGTGATGTATTTTACACTTACATTTGCGGAGTGTCCAGAATAAGGAGGATTACCAAGTATCACCAGAATAGGCTGTTCTTTCTTGACTTCGCCTGCCAAATGGGATTCTTTGGAAAGCGAAGCCATACCAGGAAGCTCGGTTTGGGCGAGTTCCTCCATCTCCAGGGTATTGGTGAGATAGAGCTTGAACCTATCGTCCGCTTGGAGTTTGTAGCCCAATTCTTCCAGGAGAAAAGACATCTTCAAATGACCAACTGCGTAAGGTGCCATCATCAGTTCAAAGGCATAGAAGTTTCTCAATATGTGCTCTTTAATCAAACTCTGCCTTCCGCCTTCCCCGTATTTGAAGACGAATTCCTCCATTGCCAACTTGGCTGCTTCAGCCAAGAAGGTAAGAGTGCCTGCCGCAGGGTCTAAAACCGTAACAGATTCACTGGCGAATCCGTCCGTTCGATTAAAATGTTTCTTCAGAATATGATGCAAGGAACGGACGATATAGGAAACCACGGGCTCTGGAGTATAATAAACTCCTCTCTTTTCCCTCGTTCGTGGATCGTATTCAGCCAAGAAGGTCTCATAAAAATGGACGATAGGGTCTTTGCCCTTGCCCTCGTGAAAATACTGGTGAAGGATATTTCTCACATCAGTAACCGCTAAAACTTCCGAAATATCATCAATAATCCATTCCATCTGCTGGGGTAAGTCTCCAAGTGAAATGAAATTGAAAACATCTCTTAAAATTCCGATAGTATGTGGAATATTATCGTAGGCAAGTTTTCTGTTAAAGCTGTTCTCTGATCGGGTGCGGGCAGCAAAAAGGCCGTAGGTGATGGTTTGGGAGTAAAGATCGGCAAATTCCTCTTTGGAGAGGCCGCTGATGAGGAATTTCCTGAATGCCTCATAAAACCCTATGATAAATCCCTTTCCCGTTTTTTCCTCTTCTTTTAACTCCTCAGCAACAACCTCATCCTTTAAGAAGCGTGTCCGCTTTGCTAATTCCACCGCCAGGGTTTTAGCATCGTAGACTCTCGGCAAAGAGAAAGAGAAGAATTTCTCCAGCAGGTTTAGAAAAGCTGATTCTTTTTCTACCGGCGGAATGGTTTTGAGTTTATGCACAATAAAAGGTCTGGCGATAAGGACCTTATCTATCAAATTGCCATTGCGATAGAGTCTGAATTCAAAGAAGTTGGTCAATATCAAATTCGGGAATGTATGCAGATAGCGTTCTAACTGCTCTGATGTCTCTACCTGGTCTAAATACTCAACTGTTGGTGCTTTGGCCTCAATATACCCTACAATATGCTGTGATCCATCCCAGATTCTAAAATCGGGATTGCCGGCTTCCGTCTTCTTTGGTAGCGTGGTTATGTGGATATTCCTTCTGTCCACTGATTCTGTATATTCCTTAAACAATCCATCAAGAACAGAGTAGTAACTCTCCTCCCTGGCATCTCCACGCTTAGCAATCTCATATATTTTCTTCAAATACGATTTGAGCATTTTACCTTTCTTAATAATTTGGGATTCTTAGGCACAGTATCCAAATCCATTTTCTCCTTGATAGGGGATCGAAATGAATATAAGCAGGTTGTCACCCAAAATCAAGCTAAATGAGGGACTCCAATGACAGAGAACCTCACAAGGTTACCATTCACCAAAGCAGAGCTGTCAGGAGGTAACTCCTGACAGCACACTTTTTAGGACCCTCATTTTGTATATCTTGTGATAATCTTGTGGAATCTCGTGGTTTCTTACTGCATAATCTGGGGTTATTTATTCTGGTCATCCTGTCTAGTAAAAAGGAATTTCCATCGAATTGGAGAGGCTTGACAATTAACTCCCGGGGGTGTATTTTAAAGGAGATGAAAGCAAACCATATTATCCTTCTCTTTCTCCTCCTTCTCTCCTGTTCCCATCCCCCGCGTCCCACCAGTGATGAGGTGGCAAAGCGTTATTCGGCTGCTGTAGAGCTCTATAAAGAGGGGAGGGTGGAGGAGGCGACAGGGGAGCTGGAGGAAGTCGTCAGGCTCTATCCTAATTTTGCTCCTGCCCATAATCTCTTAGGTGAGATCTACCGCAGGAGGGAAGACCTCTTGAGCAGGTTCAAATCTGAAAAGGAGCTGAGAAAGGCAACAAGGCTTGAACCTCTAAATCCTGAGTATCATCTCAACTTGGGTCTTACCCTGATCAAGAGGGGATTCCAGCACTCAGCCCTTAAGGAGTTTAAGAGGGCATTTGAGCTTGACTCCCTCTGCTTTGATGCACTCTATCAGATAGGTCTCATCTGGGAAGAAGAAGGGCTAAAAGTGTTTGACCGGGGGGATTTCCGCAAAGCACAAAAGGCATTTGAATCTGCCTTGAAGGTTGATCCCACATCTCCTAAGGCCCATTACCATCTCGGCCTCTGTTATTTAGAGCTGGGGCAGTATAGGGAGGCTGAGGCCAGGCTTCGTCGGGCAACCGAGCTTGACTCCACATTTTATCAGACCCATCTGCTTTTAGGCTATCTCTACCACAAAACCAAAAGGGAGGAGGAGGCAGCAAGGGAGTTTGAGGAGGCCTTCCGCTGGATGATGACCGCCGAGGAGGTGGTCCCCTATTTGAGCATTAGGCTTATAGCCTCCAAAATGGAATGGGAGAAATACCAAAAAATCCCTTGGAGCCAGAGGAAGGAATTCCTCCACCGTTTCTGGAAGGAGAGGGATCCTATCCCGACCACAGCTATAAACGAAAGGCAGATCGAACATTATTGTCGAGTGACCTATGCCAATCTTCACTTCTCCGTTCCCCCAAAGGGCTTGCCTGGATGGAGGACAAAGAGGGGAGAGGTCTGCATCAGATATGGCGAACCCACCTTCCAGAGATGGGTGATGCCAGATGTGCTTCCCAAATTTGGTCTCATCCCCCCCAAATGGGTCTGGTTCTACTCCGATCTCCCCCACCCAGTGGCGCTAACCTTTGCGGATAATGGGCTTAATGGAAACTATGATCTCCCTTATCCTGAAAAGAACTGGAGCCCAAAGGATTATCGGGAGAGCACGGGGGCTGTCCTGGCCTCCCTCACCAACACCTTACCCCAATACTACAGCTATGACTATGGGGGGGAACTGCTCAAATACATTTGTCGTGTCTACCAATTCAGGGGAGAAGGGAGAAAGACCGATGTGGAGATCTACCTGAGTATTCCCCACCCGGAGCTGGACTTTGTAAGGGGTAAAGGTCTCCCCGCGGCCAGGGTGAAGAAGAGGATAGCGGTATTTGATAACCTCTGGAAGAATTTGAAAAGTACGGCCGAGGAGGTTAAGTTTCGGGTTCCTCCTACACAAACATCCAACCCAAACCTGATGGTAGTGGACAGGTCCACCCTCTCCCTACCCCCTGGAGACTGCACCCTGGCCCTAAACATCAAAGATCTCAATTCAGAGAATTTGGGGATAAGGAAACTTCCTCTAAAGGTGAGGGATTTCCGGGGAGAGGGGCTTCTCTTAAGCGACCTCGCTTTGGTGGAGAAGGCCCGTCCACGAGAAAGGGGAGATAAATTCGGTAGGGGCGAGCTTCACCTCGTTCCTCGGTTTTCCTCCCGATACCATAGGAACCAATCCCCCTATCTCTACTATGAGATCTACAACCTGAAAAGAGCCCCCTTCACCAACTACAGGCTAAGCTATGCCATCATCTTAATCTCCCCGCAGCGGAGCGGGCTCTCCACAGTCTGGAATCGCTTGCTGTCGGTTATCCAGGGGGGACGCTGGGAGTCCATTGTCCAATCTACACTTAATCAGGGGAGGGCAGAGAATGAGGTGGGCTATTTGGAGGTCGATATGAGCAAAGCAAGGAAGGGAAATTACAGGCTCAGCTTAAAGGTGGAGGATCTGCATAGCGGCCAGACCGCCGAAGGGTGGGTGGACTTCACCATTGTTGATTAGATAAGCTTTTAGAACTTAGCTCGCTTCAGCGACACCTTTTTGACAGGATGAACAGGATTTACAGGATTTTTATGACAAGATGTCAGAATACATCGTTCTGTGAACGGGGATGAATGACATCCTTATAGTTCCCTCTCCCCTGGTGGGAGAAGGTTCACCCCCTCCTTAGTCCTCCCCCATCAAGGGGGAGGAGACTGTTTTGGATGCTTCGTCCTGTGAGTAGGGAGGTTCACTTATCCTGATCATCCTGTCAATCCTGTCTAAAAATGGGATTTTCTATGCTATAGACTTAACGCCCTTCGGTCGAATTCTATGGGATGCAGATTAGCGCAGGTTTACAAAATTATCCTCCCAAATCTGCGTCTATCTGCGTCCAAAATCGAATCTATACAGACCTTCCCCCCCAAATCCTTCTGATGTGCTCCTCTGGGAGTCTCTTGGTAAACAGGCTCACCAGAATGAGCAAAGCCACACTTACCCCAATTCCAGGTATGAACCCGTGGACTCCAAAGGGATTTCCCGCAATCATCCAGCCTAAGGCAACAACAAAACCCCCGATCATCGAGGCGGTACATCCCCACCTGGTCGCCCTTTTCCAGTAGATGCCGAAGAGTAGAGGCCAGAGGGTGGTGGAGGCGATAACCGCCCAGGCGAAGGCGCAGAGAACCAGGACCAGAGCGGGGGGCCTGAGGGCTATTAAAAGGGAGACCAAACCAACTGCCGCACTGGTGATGCGGCTGTATTTGAGGATGGTCTTCTCCGGCAGATTTTTCTTTAACCCCTTCTGATAGATGTCCCTCACTAAGGAGCTGCTGGTGATTATCAAAACCGAAGAGAAAGTGGACATCCCGGCAGCGATGACTGCGGCCAGGAAGATCGCTGCCCCTAAGGGTGAGAGCACCCCCTTGGTCAATGTGGGAATGGCCAGGTCGGCATTTTTCAAGCCTGGATAGAGGATTCTGGCTATAGCCCCATTTAGATAAGGCAATATCGCCACACATCCCCCAATGGAGGCAACCACAGTTCCTATCTTTAAGACATTAGTGCTCTTGATGGAGTAGAACCTGACCACGAGCTGAGGCATCCCCCAGACCCCAAAGCTGACGATCAGGGAGAAGGAAACAAGCCCAGCCCAACCCCAGATCCCAGGTGTGGAGACCAAGCCAGGGTTAATTGCCGATAGTTTGAGATGGGCAGCGGTGAATCCTCCAACCGCGGAGAGGGAGGCAAAGGTCAAAAGCAGGAGGCCGAATATCATTATCCAGGCCTGAAGAAAGCCCGTCCAGACAACTGCTAAATATCCACCGATAGCCACATAGAAGATGATGATCAATCCGGAGAGGAGGACACCCCAGAGGTAAGGGATGTTCATCAGCACCTCCAGGATGTGGCCCATCCCCTTCAAGATGCTCACATTGTAGATGATCATAAAGAGAAAAATCACCGCAGCAGAGAATATCCTGGCCTCTTCTGCCTTATATCTTTCGGCGACGAAACCGGGGATGGTCATTGTGCCCAACCTGGTAGTGAACTCCCTCAGCCTTTTGCCTAAAACTATCCAGCAAAGGGTGCATCCTAAAAGGACATTTATCGCCCCTATCCAGATGGTGGACATGCCGAACATATATCCAAATCCACCTCCACCGACGATTAGGACTGAGGAAAAATAGGCCGCGATAAAGGAGAGGGCAGTGACCCAGGGGCCAATATTTCTTCCTCCTAAGTAGAAATCCTCCACTTTCTTCAGCCTCTTTGAGCTTACCCAACCAATGACCACCAGGAGGATCAGATATATGATCAAGACAACCGAATAGGTCCAGGTCTCTCCCATAGTGCTTTCTCCTTTTTAAAAAGATAAGTTCAGAGAATAACTTCCACCTGCGCATACAGGTAATACGCCACCAACAGCCAAGCAGTCAGGTGTCCTCACCTGAGGGCAAAAGAGCACGGTGGCAGAATCGGAGTTCTGCCACCTCTTTTTTGGTGATTTTACCGTTCTGTTTTATGTTTTCTCAATGCCCAGACTATGGCCCCAACTACACTCAGGGCCGAGACGATGTAAGCAGAAAATGTTGACCAAGGACAGCCAAATGCTCCCATTTTTTCCTCCCTTAAAAAGTAGGCAGTTTACCACGGATGTGACAGTTCGCGGGGATCAGTGATCAGTTTACAGGGATCGAGAACCAGGAATAACCAGCATAAACTTCACTTTTAATTCTCAATTTGTAATTGTTTTTTTCCGTGAGATTCCGTGGTGGGTTTTAACTAAAGCAAGTAGACGATTTTCACAAAAGGGGCCAGGTGGTATCTATAGCCGCCCTTTGCCAGAACTGGCAGCTTGACCGCGACCCCAATCTTAAACCCCTGAAATCCACTGTATTGTAGACCGGGGCATAGCTCCAGGATGTAGTTGTCCCTTTTGAACAAGCCCTCGCCCGTCATAGATCCATTAAGCTCACAGACGGCTGCCAGATTTTGAAGGAAAGGATATTCAACGGTCAGGTTATAGAATGTCTGATCGGGCCGGTCTTTTCCATTTAACCAATAGCCCAGAGTAGCGTGTCCAGTGAAGGGTTTAATTTTATGGGTTAGCAAAATCCCCATCAAGAAGTCGGTCGAGCCATCTCCCAATGGAGGGGATGCGGTATCGTCCCCT
Source organism: uncultured Gemmatimonadota bacterium (assembly GCA_964626665.1). Lineage (GTDB taxonomy): Bacteria > SM23-81 > DAOVCL01 > DAOVCL01 > DAOVCL01 > DAOVCL01. Next base: position 98,318 of record CAZVGK010000006.1, read on the forward strand.
GTGGGTAGCCTGAGCCCAGTAAATCCCGATATTTTGGGGATGCTCTTGCTTCCCTTTACCAGACAGATCTTGGGGTCTATTACCAGATCCCCAATTCCCGTCGATCTTTCCTTTGATCCACCGGTCTTTATGTTCTGAGCAATAGCCGGAAGGGTTAGCCTGATGGTGAGAAAATCGGCGATTCCATAATAGAATCTGGGTAAAAACAAGGCCTTTTCGAATGAATCCCCGCTCGGTAAATCCCCCCAATCTCCCTTGGCGAAAATATCAGACTCAGCAAAATTCATATACCAGAGAAGCCCATCCACCATAAATTTGCCCCTTGGTAGGGTGTTGGCGCTTGCCCCGATGAGCGGACTGGCCTCTCCTACCCTTACCCCTCCGAGGAGCAAACTTATTATCAAACCAACCCCAAAAACCCTTCGCATAATTTCTCCTCTCTCAGAACTTAGCTCCCTTCGGTCGCTAACTTCTCCAGAGGGCCTCACCGGCCCTATGGCGCTCCGCAATCCTCCGCCAGCTCGGATTGCTCCGCTGTCACCCTTGAAGGGGGCCTACCCCCTTCAAAGAACCCCCGACGTCTCGGAATTCCTGGGAATTCCGAGACGTGAACTTAGTCGTAAGCGGCGGGGTTTTTTTTGACAGGATTTACAGGATTTTTGTTCATCCTTTACATCCTGTCTATTCTTATACCACATCCCCTTGAAAAAGGAACACGAATCACACGAATAGACGAATCTACTCGAATGGAGAGTAGAACACAAGGAATTATGAATTAGGATTTGTGCTATTCGTCCATTTGTGGAATTCGTGTTCAAGGCCTTATTAAAATGAGGTGGCAGAACCACCATTCTGCCACTTTGGGGGAGAGGACTCCAGACCTTCCGAGAGTTGTCAGGAGGTAACTCCTGACAGCACACTTGAGTTTTATTTATCCTGTCAATCCTGTCTAAAAAATGTAAAGGATTCGTTCTGCCCTTTCAGCCACTGGAAGACAGCCCAGGTGGCATCAAGATCCTCCTCGTTGTATTTGAGGACTTGAGCCATAATGTCCTCCCTTAGGGAGCGATCATCAGTTTCTATGGCCTGAAAGTATTTGGCCATGGACCAATCTCCCCCATATTCATCCTGGGTTCGCTTGAAGCCAGCAAGCCTTTCCACTATTTTAAGGCTATAGCTTGGCTCGGCAATAACCATCGCCTTTTTAGTGAGAGGAAGCAGATCCACAAGGTTATGCAAGACCCTCTCGGCGATGCCCTGAGGGTCCCCGTATCTTTTCCTATACAACTTAACCTTTGTCCTCTCGTAGGAAGCCCAGTGGATGAAGGGGATGCCACCGTATTCAGCGAATATCCCCTGGCAGTTGGAGAGGAAATCCTGCCAACCATTGAGGTCACCATCCCTTTCTATGGGGGAGAGGGAAGGTTGGTAGGGGCCAGGATTTTCTCCATAAACCTTAACCCCCCAGAGATAGACCTTTTCAAGCTCGTCTAAGTAAGGGGGGAACCCCTCCAGGTCAAAGACTACCAAGTTGGGGGATGTGGGCAGGTAAACCCTCTCCAGAGGGATGCTTCTCTCATCCCTCATTGCCTTTGCCTGAAGTAGGATGCGAGAGGCATCTCTTCCCACCCTCCTTGATAATCTTCCCCAGGGGCGAGTAATTTCGCTTAGGGAAGACTCGGTATAATTGTCAACCAACTGACCGATAGTTGATACGCCATTCTCCCGCAGGGCAATTACTAAGCCCTGATCCACCCCATAGACCTGGGCCAAATCGTTAGTGGCTTGAGCCTCACTCCAGCATAGCTCCCGGAAACCACAACCCTGGCACTTGGACCAGCCTACAGGGGAGTAAGGAGCCTTGGGCAAGGAGACCGTAGAGAGGATCTCCGTTAGCGATTTTATGGCCGACCTGCTATCATAGGGGAAATCAACTATTGAGCCATCTCCTAAGAATGCCTCGATTCTAAAGGGCTTTCCCCCAAAACTTTTTTCGAAGAGATAACCATATACCTGCATCTGCGCCCTGATCTCCGGATGGATCCGTTCGGTAGCATGCCTGGCAAGTTTACAATCCCTGATCACATAAGACGAGCCTTCAGGGATGAGAATGTCCGGTATTCCCAGAACCTGGACTTGAGAACCATCTAAGTTGACATCTACAAGGAGAACCCCCTGATAGATAATGGGTATCCCCTTATTAAGCTGTTCGATCGTTCTTGATGCTCTCTCCTGCAGGCTCCCTGAGGATAGATCAACAAACCTGCCTAAGAAATTTATATGGTCTTGCTCGTGCCGCTTGCCAAGTTCAAAGATGACCTGCTCAAAAGGGCCGGGAGGGATTTCCTCCCGATTATTAAAACGGTAAAACAACCTCCTTCGGCAATATTTGGGAGAATAGAGGTCGTAGATGTTTTCTGCGGTAAGTTTGATACTTTTCACTCTAAGGCATGCGCTTTTCTTCTGTCAGCACAGGAATTAAGGGATTTTCGTTTTGGACAGGATTGACAGGATGATGAGGATAAGTGAACCTCCCTACTCACAGGACGAAGCATCCAAAACAGTTTCTTCCCCCCTCACCCTAACCCTCTCCCCCAAGGGGAGAGGGAACTATGTGAATGTCATTTATCCCTGTTCACAGAACGGGGTATCTGATATGTATTCATAAAATCCCGTAAATCCTGATGTCCTGTCGGAAAACTCCCCTACTCCCACTTGAAATATCTCGCTGAGATGGCAAAACATACCACTAACCAAACAATAAGAAATAAAAGGTCAGAACCGAAAGAGCTAAAACCTTTAGCCTCAATGGAGACCTTTCGCAAGGCTTGACCTAAAAATGTTGCTGGGAGAATTCTGGAAAGGGGCCGGAGAAATTTGGGAAGCATATTTATGGGCCAAAAGCAAGGGGAGAGGAACATCATCACAAAAAAGACAATCATAGAGATGGGTTGAGCGCTCTCTTCCTTACGCACTAAGCTGGCAATGAGAAAGCCAATCCCCAATAGGCTGAACATCCCTACCGTCAATATCAACCAGAAGAAGAACCAACTTCCACTGACCCTTGCCTGGAAGAATAAGATGGCCACCAGCATGAGGAGGGCTGTCTGGATAAGCACAACCAGATAGCGGGTAAGGGCCAAACTGCCGATGAGCGTGGATCGTCTGAGGGGGGTTAAGGCCAGCCGACGGAAGATTCCCTTCTCCCGGTCAGAGACTACAGAGATGGCCGTGGACTGGATGCAGGTGGTCATCAGGGCCATAACGATCATCCCAGGAAGGAGGAAGTCGATATAGCGGGTCCCCCCTGTATCAGAGCCAAAGATGGAGCCAAAGAGAGTCATAAAAAAGAGGGGGAAGGCAAAGTTCCAAAAGAGCGCCCCCTTTTGGCGTAAGAAGAGCTTGGTCTCCATCTTAGTCTGTTTCCAAAATACGCTCATATGTTCAGTCCCTCAGCCTTCTTCCGGTCAGTTCCAAAAATACATCCTCCAGCGTGGCTCGACGAACAGAGATGTTTTCAAATCTCAATTTCCCCTGATCATAAAGCCGAGTAAGTGCCAACAAAACCTTATGGGGACTCTTTGTAAACAGGAGAAAACAATTCTTGTCCTGGGTGACCAGGTTGACCTCAGGAAGGGATTCCAGGAAGGATTTTTCCATTTCATCAGGGAAACTCAACTCCACTGCCGCATTCAAGTCTTGTCGTTCGATCAGCTCCCGGGGAGTCCCCAGGGCGATGAGCCTGCCCTGGTCGATGATTCCCACCCGATCGCAGAGCCGCTCTGCCTCCTCCATATAATGGGTGGTGAGCAGCACCGTCTTCCCCTTACCCCTGGTGCTCTCTATCACCCCCCAGAGGTTGCGCCGTGCCTGGGGATCAAGGCCGGTAGTGGGCTCATCTAAGAAGAGGATCTGGGGGTCATTCACCAAGGCCAAGCCTAAGGCTAACCGTTGCCTCTGACCTCCGGAGAGGTTCTGCACAAAAGATCTCTCCTTCTCTTTGAGGGAAACGATCTCCAGAATATCAGAAGTGGGCAGTTGGTGGGGGTAGTAACTGCCGAAGAGGTCTATGACCTCCTTTACCCGAATTCTTTCATAGAGGGTGGTTTGCTGAAGCTGAACGCCGATGATCTCCCGAATCCTGCCCAGGCCATCCTGTGGATTGATCCCCAGTACCCTTATCTCTCCCCCATTAGGTGAGCGCAGCCCTTCGATCAGTTCCACTGTAGTTGTCTTGCCCGCACCATTGGGGCCAAGAAGGCCAAAGATCTCCCCGTTCTTGATCTGGAAGCTCACCCCATCCACAGCAGCCACTTCCCCATATCGTTTTCTCAGGTTTAGGACTGAGACAGCATCATCCAATTAATTTAACTCCCTTCGGAAGGGCTTTTTTGACAGGATAACAGGATTTACCGGATTTTTATTTATCCCCGCTATTATTGTAAGAGCTGTCAGCCCCGTTCCGACGGGATTCCTGGTGGAAGAGATAACTCCTAACAGCACCCTTTTGATCGACATCAGGAGATGTCTCCCACCCACTAACTCGCTTAGATGTAACATTAGTGGACGGGTTTTATTTATCCTGATCATCCTGTCAATCCCGTCTAAAAAAGGAATTTCCTATACTTTAAATTTAGTTTGACTTAGGGCGGGAACCAGTTTATATTCGTTTCGATGCTTTCGAGAGTCGCCCTTGATTATGAATAGAGCCAACAGCTTGGCATAGTATAATCCTTGATCTCATCCTGGTCAAGCCAAAAGTGAGGTGGCTGCTGATGAAGGCTGGCAATCTCCACAATAAGGAGGTATAGTATGGTGTGAAAAAGCTGATTATAGGGGGATTTATGAAGAGCGGACTGTGTTGAGGGGGATATGAACGAGCTAAAGAGATTGGCCACTCAAGAAAAACGGAGGGAAAAATGAGAGCTTCAAGATCGATAGCTGCTTTGGCCGTGATTCTGATCGGAGCCGCGATAGCGATTTTCTTGGCTTCATGTGCTACCCAGGAGCCTGAACTTATTCCCAGGGAGGTGCTCTTTGGAAATCCGGTGAAAACTGCCCCCAAGATCTCGCCGGATGGAAAGCTGATGGCTTACCTGGCCCCAGTAAACAATGTGTTGAATGTCTGGGTGAAGACTATCGGCGCTGAGGATGACAGGGCGGTTACCAAGGACGACAATCGCGGGATACGACGTTACTTCTGGGCACAAGACAGCAGACACATAATGTATCTTCAAGATGTTGGCGGTAACGAGAACTGGAGGTTGTATGCTGTAAATCTGGAAACGGACGAAATCAGGGATTTGACTCCATTTGAGGAGGTGCAGGTTCAGGTCGTTGACCATAACAAACATTTCCCCAATGAAATGCTCATTGCAATGAACAAGGAAAATCCCCGGGTTCACGATGTCTATCACCTCGATTTAACCTCCGGTGAACTCGAACTGGTCGCCAAGAACCCTGGCAATGTCCTGGGTTGGGTAACTGATGCGGGTTTCAAAGTGCGCGGTGCTTTGGCTTCCACACCTGAGGGCGGGTTCGACCTGATGCTCCGGGAAAATGAGGAGGCAAGCTGGGATAAATTCATCACCTGGGATTCGGAAAACACTTTGACCAGTGGCCCAGTTTGTTTTTCTAAAGATGGGAAATATCTCGTTTTGCTCGATTCCCGTGATGCGAATACAGGACGTTTAGTTAAGATGGAAATCGCCACCAAGGAGATCGAAGTTATCGCCGAAGACCCACAATATGATATCAGCGATGCCATGATCCATCCGGATACGTATGAAGTCCAGGCTGTCTCTTTCACCAAAGCAAGGAAGGAATGGGTCGTTCTGGATGAATCAATAAAAGGCGATTTCAAAGCAATTGCCAAACTCGATCATGGGGATTTCTTTATTTACAACCGGGATAACGCAGATGACACCTGGCTGGTGGGTTTCACCAAGGATAACGGGCCAGTCCCTTTTTATGCTTTTGACCGGAAGAGGCAAAAAGGCACTTTCCTGTTTGCCAATCGCCCCGAGTTGAAAAACTATGCCTTGGCACCTATGGAACCGGTATCCTTTACTTCCCGAGACGGATTAACTATTCATGGCTATATCACCTATCCGGTGGGAAAAGGGAGAAGAAATTTGCCGATGGTACTAAATGTCCATGGAGGTCCTTACTACCGTGATAGCTGGGGATATAATCCCGAGGCTCAGTGGTTTGCCAACCGTGGCTACGTGTGCCTGCAGGTGAATTTCCGTGGTTCAACTGGATATGGCAAAAATTTCATAAACGCCGGAGATAAGGAGTGGGGCGGAAAAATGCATAATGATCTTGTGGACGCAGTTAACTGGGCGATTGAACAGGGTATCGCCGATCCCAAGAGAGTTGCCATATACGGTGGGTCTTATGGTGGATATGCCGCTTTGGTTGGGGCCACTTTTACGCCTGATCTCTTTTGCTGCGCAGTGGATATTGTTGGTCCCAGTAATCTCATAACCTGGATTACAACGCTTCCTCCTTATTGGTCCGCCATGCTGGCTCTTTTATATAAGAGAATCGGTAACCCGGACACTGAGGAGGAATTCCTGAATTCCCGTTCCCCGCTCTTTAAGGTCGACCAGATAAAGATCCCCATGTTGATTGCCCAGGGTGCCAATGATCCGCGCGTGCCACAAGCAGAATCCGAACAGATTGTGGAGGCGCTGAAAGAGAAAGGAATCGAATACGAATATATGCTCTTTCCGGATGAGGGCCACGGATTTGCTAAGCCGGGGAATAGGCTTAAGTTCTATGCTGCTGCAGAAAAATTCCTCGCTAAGTATCTGGGTGGCCGCTATGAGGAATCTGCTGCGGACTCCCTGCGGTAGATTTCATTGGGGGAGGGAGATCAGATGAGGGTTGAGTGCCCTCCAAGGATGTCTCTGGTTAAGGTATTATGATGTGCAATGGAAGGGAGTGTGTGATCAATGCTTACCGTGGAGAATACTGCTTATGCCAAGGGAATTCTCCAAACAATGAAGTAGCGGTTGAATCTGAGAAGGTCAAGTCTGGTTCTGCCATAGATAGCCGAGCTATCAGTTGTCAGCGGTCAGCTGATTGTCAATTTAAACCCTGAGCCGTCAGAATCCCAATTCTGACGGCTCAGGGAGAGGGTGGCAGAATTGGGGTTCTACCACCTCAGGAATTCTACCGCACTTTAGTGCGGGTTTAGGGCCTTCAGGCCCCCTGCGACTTTGCGGTGAATTGTTTGGTTGCGGCTTCGCCGCGTTGTGTTAACCTGTGTCCCACAAAATCCCCCGCAGGGTGCTGAGCTGATATTATGAAAAGAAAACCGATAAAATTGGGGAAGATGGAGGCCCACCTCCTCTGGTTTGACTCCCTGGGGGCAAAGTCCTCATCCTTCCTTGTAGAAACCCCAGACCTGAGGCTATTAGTAGACCCCGGGGTGGCAGTAATGCAGCCAACTTACCCCTTACCAGATGAAGAGAAGGAGAAACTGGCCGAGGAGGCCTTTCAGAGGATAGAGGAAGCGGCAGCCAGGGCCGGGCTCGTCTTCATCTCCCATTACCATTATGATCATCATACCCTGCCCTCCGGGGCAAAGGGGTTGTATGAAGGTAAAAGGCTGTGGGTGAAGGACCCAAACCAGTGGATAAATGGTTCCCAATGGAAAAGATCGAGGCTCTTCTTAGAGGAGCTTTACCTGCTATTCCGGGAGGGAAACCCAGAGGATCTGCTTGGCCCTCCGCAGCAGATGGAATATCCTGATCCCTTGGTCGCTCTCCCCTTGGTTAAGGGCAAAAAATGGGGCGACTACCAGCAGAGAAAAGAGGAACTTTTGGAGAAGGGGAGGAAATGGTTCAAAAATCAGAGCAAAAAGTGGAGGGAAAGCCTCTGGGTTAAGGAGTTTGCGACAGGAGGGACAGAGGTAAGATTTGCCGATGGGCAGTCCTTTACCAAGGGCCGAACCAGGGTAAAGTTCACCCCTCCCCTCTTCCATGGGATCGAGTTCGCCCGGTTGGGATGGATTGTAGGCCTGGTGGTAGAATATGATGGGCACAAACTGCTTTATACCTCAGACCTGCAAGGTCCGCAAGTTGAGGACTATGCCCAATGGATAATTGAGGAGAACCCGGAACTCCTCATCGTAGATGGTCCCACCACCTATCTTTTGGGCTATATGCTCAATCAGATCAACTTGAGAAGGGCAATTGACAATATGTGCAGGATCATCAGGGAATCATCGACCAAACTGATCATCTACGATCACCACAATCTCAGGGAGGCCAGATACAGGGAGCGGCTAAAAGATGTCTACCGCACAGCAGAAAGCCAGGGGAAAAGCCTCCTCACTGCTGCCGAGTGGTTTGGCCAGAAGCCCCTTATTTTGAGAATTAAAAAATAGGGACACTTCCTATTTTTTGGTTTCCCATCCCGGCTGCCAGGAAGGAAAAAAAGCTCCTGATGGAAACAGGGGGCGGTGGTGCAGAGAGTGCCAAGCACTTTCGGCTTGCCGCCCTCCATCTCCCTAATTTCTATTTTTCAGCCTGACCCCATTTACTTTCCTCGGCTGAAACTGGGTAGAACGAGATTGCTTCGTCGCTACGCTCCTCGCAATGACGATTTCCTTGTCTGTCATTGCGAGGCTTGCCCTGAGCGGCAGTGAAGTGGCAAGCCGAAGCAATCTCTAACTTCTACTGCACTTTAGTGCAGGGTAGAACCTGCGGCTTGCTTACTCGATCTCGGGCAGATAGGGCATAAGGTAAAGGACCTCTCCATTTCTGAAGTGTTCCTTCATCCTCCAGACCTGGGACAGAGGGAGATTATCTTTCAGGCCATCCATATAGATGAGATCTTTCAGGCCGGTGAAATAGCCATAGCGAGGATAGGTAATGATCCTCACCGCCTGTTTTTTGCTCAGCCCTGCCTTGGCCTTGGCAATATCAATGGCTCGCTCCAGCCCACCCAGCTCATCTACCAGTCCATTTATCCTGGCCTGGCGGCCGGTCCAGACCCTGCCTCGGCCAATTCTATCCACATCCTCATAGCTCATCCCCCTCCCTTGGGCTACCTTGTTGACGAAGTCGTCGTAACCCTCCTTAAGCATTCCCTTGACCTTCTTCCTCTCCTCCGCGGTGAAACCACGATAGTCGGTGTAGATGTTCGCATTCTTCCCTCTGGTGGTGGTCTCCTTTCTTAACCCGATCTTGTCATAGAATCCCCTCATATCGAACTTGCCCGATATAGCCCCTATGGATCCGGTGATCGTTCCTGGCTCGGCCACAATGGTATCGGCGGCACAGGCGATATAATATCCACCGGAACCGGCTACATCTGACATAGAGACGATAAAGGGTTTCTCCTTGCGGGCCAGGGTCACCTCCCTCCAGATGACATCGGAGGCCAGGCCAGAACCACCCCCCGAGTCTATCCTGAAAACTATCCCTTTGATGGACTTGTCCTTTCTCGCTTTTCTGATTGCCCGGGCGATTGTCTCCGATCCCATATATTTCCCACCAATCAGGGGAATAGGAAAAGGGTTGTATCCGCTCTCCCCAGACCAGATAGTGCCGCAGGCATAGATGATGGCTATTTTGGGAGGGACAGTCCATTTATACCTTCGCTCTCTCCTCTGGGCAAATCTCTTTCCCTTTAACTTGCCGATTTTTCTACCGGCCAATTTTTTGGCTATATCCTCTATTTGATCCCAATAGGCCAGGGTGTCCACCAGCTCTGCCTTTAGGGCTCCCGCGGCCATATAGGGTCCCTGGTCTATCTTTTCCTTTACTTCCTTAGCCTTCATCCCCCTTTCCTGACCAATGGCCTCAGTGAACTGGTCATAATAGTCATCTAAGATGGAGTTGACCACCTCGCGATGGGCCACAGACATAGAATCCCTGGTCAGAAGGTCAGAGGCAGATTTATATTTCCCAATGTGTTCAAGATCGGCCCTTATCCCCAACTTCTCCAGAGTGCCCTTTAAGAAGGGAACCTCCGATTTCAGGCCAGTAAGGGAGAGGTCACCTGATGGATAGAGCACAATCTTATCCGCAGCAGTAGCCAAGTAATAATCGAGATTTCCGCCTGTTTCCATATAACAGATTACTTTTTTGCCAGCAGACCTGAAGTCGAGAAGCTTAGCCCGGATCTCCTGGACCTTCCCCCAACCAGCAGAGAGGGAACCAACCCTGAGTATAATGCCGTCAACGGATTTGTCCGTTTTGGCCCTTTCAATCAGATCGAGGACAGCCTTGGTGGTAAGGCCTCCGTGGCCAAATATTCCGCCTGGTTTTTCGTCGACGATATTTCCAGCCAGCTTTAGTTCCACGAATTGGTGTTTCTTATGCAGAAATGTCCGATACCTCTCGGACGAAAACCGCAGATAAGTGGCTCCCCCTTGATAGTCAGAGTTTTTGTCATAAAGCCTGATTAGGCCACCACCTAAAGTTGTCAGGTTGAGCTGAACCCCAAACCCTAAATTCCCGTCTCCGTCTCTACTCCCCTTGAGGAACAACCCATCAATGGGCTCCAGCTCCAGGCCATAGATGGGCACCATGTCCTTGATGCTCTCCCTTTCGCTCATCCTCCCATCTACAGAGAGGGTTACCCTATTGGTGAAAGGTCTAAAGGCCAATCCGAAGTCAAACTCCCGGTGGCGGATCCTCTCCCAGTTTCTGGGTCTATTGAGGTTACGCCCCACCCAGCCGAGGGAGAGGAGGTTGTTGGGGCGATAGGCCAACCCGAGGTTTAGGGCGGAATAGTCATCGAAGAGGTATGACCTCGACCTCTTCCAGGTGTAACTCAACCCAGTGTAAAAATGATCCCCTGATTTTCCGCTTAAGGAGAGAGTGTAGCTGCGATAATCTATCCCCTGCGGGGTCTTCAGCCATTGGGCGGCAAAGCCCAATCCTCCTGTTGAGAGGAAGAGGGAATTGCCTTCCTGGTAGGAGGAGTCGGAGAATTGATGATAGAAGAGGCCGGAAAATCCTTGGCTCGTCGCCATAAGAGCAGGGTTTAAAACCACATCCCTACTATCTTCACAGTAAGCCACCGAGGCTAAGCCATAGAGATCCCTCAAAGCCAAATGAGAGAGACCGGCCTGGGTCTGAACCGAGAAGAGAAGAAGACCCAAAGCCAAGAGAAAAGAACCAAACCTTCGCATCTTACCTCCTTTTAAGGGTTTAATCTAAATAACGGATTTTTGGACATTAAGGTTTCAGAAGAAAAAGGCAATTAAGAATTAAGAATGAAGTTTAGCCACAGATTACACTGATAGAACACGAATGACACGAATAGACGAATCTACACGAATGGATAAGAAAACGTTCCTATTCACCATGAGCTCTCTTGTTGAGGTGGCAGAATCGGGGTTCTGCCACCTGGGCTTGGTTCATTTTTAATTCTGCATTTTACATTTGAAGCTTCGCTGAAGTACCTGACCCCTGATCTCCGTGGACTGTAACGAGCCCTCTTAAATTAACAATTCTGGGAGGAAATGCAACCCTTTTTTGAGGAAAATGGCTGATGACCTCACATAGTAACCCACTGGGAGTTACCTGAGGTTCGACTGACATTGGTGATAATATCCCTCGGATTTACATTTTATCTTTGACTTACCTGGCTGCTTCATTATACTATGGCGAAAAACAATTAACCCAGATTTTTCATTGGGTCAGAGTTCGTAGGGTTCATACCCAGGGCACTAAGTTCATACTTTTGCCAGAAATGGGAAAACTATGAGAACCATTTTTAAGATCCCCTTTATCTTCTTTGCCTTAGCCCTAATGGGAATCGGCTGTGAGAGGGCTTATCAATTTAGAGACGGCAAGATCTCTGGTATCCATACAATTCAAGAGTTAGACAGGGCAGCGGTGTGCAATTTTGTCATAATGAGCGATAATAAGGGCGATTCTCCCAAAAGCAGTAAAAGATTTGCCCATATGGTCAAATGGATTGAGGAAAGTGATGATCAATTTGTTATTGGTCTGGGCGACCATGTTAAAAAAGGTTGGGAGAATAGCTTCCTCACCTTTTTACGAGAAAACAGATGGTGGTACCAAAATTTCTACCCAAATGTGGCAGATGGTGAGAATGAGTTCTGGGGTAAAGGTCAGGCGGATTGGGGAGCTGGCGCACCGATTCTGGAGGAAGTTGATCTTTCTACCCATCCCAATGTGATAGTCAGGGGAAACAGATGTGAGTACTATGCAAAGATTGGAGTAGAGGATTACACTGTTCACCTGATTCAATTGCACTATTCTGATCAGCCCGATGAGGACAGTATCGCTTTTACCCAGTCATCTAAACGATACCTGATGGACGTTCTCGAATCAATTGATAAAGGTCTGAAAGACATTATTATTGCCGCGGCCCATTCGAGGACCGGATTCTGGATTGATCAACTTTCCCCTGAGCAACGAGCTGTGGTTATGGACAAATGTGATTTGGTGCTCTCTGCTACCAACCATTTTTGGGAGAGAAAGGTAATTCCGGGATATGAAGATAGCGGACCTTTATTTGTCAACACGGGCTCAATTACCTATCCTGCTCGTTACTGTCCATACGGATATGTCCAGATCCATGTCCTCAGGAAGCCACTAAGTTTAGTGGTTCAGTATATAAATGCCGACCGGTCTGAAAGGGAGATGCAGTCCAGTGATTATGCCTTTATAAAGGTCATTGGCGGAGAGATCCTAAAGACGGATTTCCGAAAACTAAGACCTGAAGAGGATGTAAATCGAGTAATTGGGTATCTGCCAAGGGGTTTTTCGAAAGACGAGATGGACAAGTTGGTAAAGGAGTTATATCTCAGGCTCACCCATGCTGATGAGGCCTATATCAAAGCTGGTTCAGGGATGGATAAAGGTGAGGTGACCTATCGCCAATTATGGGATGTATTCCCTTACAATAACGAGATATACTCGTTGACCCTAAAAGCAAAAGAGGTTCGCTCAATCTTCGGAGCCAAACTGCCAATGAAAGGACGCAGGAAGATAAAGTTGGCCGTCAGCAATTATTACGGCAATTACCTGATTAAAAAGCTCAAGCTCCCCAAGGAGCGGGTGGTAAAAACCGGTAAGAAAGAGATCCCTTTGCTTAAGAAGTGGGTCACCCGCCAGGGCAGAGGTAAGGGCAAAGGGTGAGCTCGGTGTTGTCTATCTCGGATTATTCATAAACTTTAGCCACGAAGGCACTAAGTGGTCCGTTTCATAAGTTCTGTTACGTATCATTGGAGACAGTTAACCTACATAACTTTTAGCCAACTTAGGGTTAAGCAAATCCGAAATTCTAAATCCAAATGACCGAAACAGGACTTGTTTTGCACATTTGAATTTTGGTCATTCCTGCCTGTGCGGATCACGCAGACAGGTGGTATTGTTTCGTATTTCGAGTTTCGTGCTTCGGGTTTTAACTCATGTCTACCATTTACATCGTTAACCTTGCCAACTTCTCAAAATATGTCACCGTAATTATGAAATAAAGCACTAAGTCACCAAGGATATGAAAAATTCGAGCTAACCCGGATTATGCATCAGGGGCCACGAGATTTTACGGAATTGTTACAAGCTATTCAAGATAAGGAACTTACAAAAATAGAGTTTACCTCCATCTTTATCTGAGAGCGGGAAGTCTTTATTCTTGAAAATTCCTGTAGAATCTGTGGAAATCTGCGTTTATTCGCGGTTATGGATATTTTGGGCTAATGAAATAAATTCCGAGGATTGCTGAAATAAGGAAAATATGATTATCATTCACCGCAAGTGGAAAGATAAAAGGCATCTCCTGATGCCGATAATAGGGATCTGGAAACCTCTCTCCCAGTTCAGGGGAGGGCTGGCTTGAAGGTTATGATTCAAATGTGGATTGCAATAGGGAATTTAATCCCCAGGAGGCTCGCTATCCATAGAGGTTTTATCTCGCAAAAAGGCTGGAGATGGGTCTCCTGACCTGGATAGGATTTTTCCTTTCCCTGTTTACGCTTCTTCTCGTTTCGAGGAGAAGCCTCCCTTTAGCCCTCTTTGCTGGAGGGATTATTTTAGGGGTTTTTACTCTGCCCCTCTCCGAGGTGGGGGGGAAGATCTTAGATACACTGAGCGACCCCTCCATTGACCTGCTAGCCCTGGCTATGGGGGTAATTCCTCTGATTGGGGGGGCGATGAAGGAAAGCGGGCAGATAGACGACCTGGTTAACAACCTGAGGATCGGGAAGAAGGCGCTATTGGCCCTTTCTCCAGCGATGATGGGGCTCCTTCCTATGCCTGGGGGAGCTCTCCTCTCCGCTCCCCTTTTAGAGAAGGGGGGGAAAGATGTAGATGGAAAGATAAAGGTGGCCATAAATGTCTGGTTCCGTCACCTGCTTATCCTTATCTATCCCCTCAGCCCAGCTCTCATCGCTTCGGCCAAGATTGCCAGCTTAGGTGTCTACCAGATCATCCTTTATCTTCTGCCAGGATTTGGCTTAGCTCTTTTGCTGGGATATGTTTTCCTTCTGAGAAGGGTAAAGGGGGTGATTTCCTATACAGATAGCTTCTCCTGGCGGAGGTTGCTTCCTCCGCTGGGGATCGTGCTGGTCGCCCCTGGCTTGGACTTCAGCCTGCAGAGGGTATTTGCCCTTCCGGTGAAGGAGATGGCCACCCTAATCGCCGTCCTCACCAGCCTCTTTCTGGCCCTGACCTTTGGTCGGTTCAGGCTGGATATGAGGGAGATTTGCCGCCAGATGAAACCTTGGAACTTCACCCTGATTATCCTGGGGATGTTCATCTTCCTCCACATCTTTGAGGCCTCAGACGCAGTGGATTTGATAGCCTCTATTCCCCTACACCCTCTTACCCTCTCTGTCCTGGGTGGGTTTTTGTTGGGGTTGGCAACGGGAAGGGTGCAGTTGCCCGCATCTATTGTTTTGCCTGTTTACTTGGCTACAGCAAGTTTTATCTCCCCAATCCTCTTTTCCTTAATATACATCAGCATCTTCTTTGGCTATGTTCTCTCCCCTGTCCATCCCTGTGTCTCCGTTTCCTGTGAATATTTTGGGGTGCAGGTTAAGGATTTCCTCCGGGAGCTGATTTTACCTGTGTTTATCATCTTTGGCATTACTTTGGCGCTCTCCTTTCTCCTTGCTTGAAGGGACTATGGCTTAAATGACAATTGGAACCAATGGAATCATAACAGTACTCCATGGGGGTCAGGAAACAGGGATTAGGATAAAGAATTAAGATAAACCAAAGGAAATTGGGTGAAAATATGTGGGAGGTATCTCCTGATGCCGATTATTGTTGAAAGTGGATAGTTACAAGGAATTGAAAGGAATGGAAGGGAAAGCTTTTCAAATCCTTTCAATTCATTGTAAAAGGAGAGGAAAGTTGCAACAGTTTCCAGAGGTCAGGAATTCTTTCATTCTTAATTTTACATTTGAAGCTTCGCTGAAATACCTGACTGCTGATCCCTGGCTCCCGTAAACTGTTATCCTGAATCTATGGAAGGAGAATATGATGGGAGGGTGTGCCATAGTCACTGGTGGATCTGGGGGGATTGGGGAGGCCATCAGTCTAAGGCTGGCCGAGGCCGGCTTCGATGTCTGCATCAATTACCATAACTCCCCGGAGCGGGCAGAAAGGGTAAAGAAGGGGGTGGAGGGGTTGGGGAGGAGAGCTATAACCTTTAGGGCGGATGTTTCTAAATTCTCAGAGGTGGGGGAGATGGTGCAGGAGACAGCAGATGCTTTTGATGGGATAGATGTTTTGGTGAACAATGCGGGGATACTTTCCCAGCAAACGGTAACAGAGGATCTTGATGAGGCAGAATGGGATAGGGTATTGGCGGTAAACTTGAAGGGCCCTTTTCTTTGTGCACGGTTTGCTATTCCCTACCTAAAAAAGGCCCATCAGGCCAGCATCGTGAATATTTCCTCGATTGCTGGCAAGATGGGAGGTGTGGTAGGGGTTCATTATGCCGCCTCCAAGGCTGGGCTCATCGGGCTCACTATGGCCTTAGCCAGTGAGCTGGCCCCTTACGACATCACCTGTAATGCAGTGGCCCCTGGGCCGGTGGATACCGCGCTCATAGATGCCCAGCTTAAGGAGAGGCTGAAAGGGCTCACCCCTTTAAAGCGGATAGCCAGGCCCGAGGAGATTGCCTCCTCTGTCCTCTTTCTCATTGAAAACCGCTACATCACCGGGGAGACCATAGATGTAAATGGGGGAAGGTATATGGATTGATCTTTATCCTTGGGGGTTTCTTGGTCATAAAGTGGCAAATTTTAACTTGACGATACAGTCCTTTTTGATTATACTGTAAAGGATGGGGTATCTGCCCAAACTTCTTAGGTCGCCTGACTACAGTTAGCCGATGGAAGCGCCGAAGTGATTGGTTTGGGCTATTAGTAAACCAAACACAATAGTCGGAGGGAGCGCTGTGGACTATACTTTCGAGGAGCTTAAAGAAAAGACGGTGGCCCAACTTCGGGAGATCGCCGAGAAGATCGATCACGAGGCCCTGCATGGTTACAAGACGATGCACAAGGAGCAGTTGCAGTTGGCTCTGTGCCAGGCCTTGGGGATTGAGGCCAAGGTTCATCATGAGGTCGTGGGCATCGACAGGGGGAAGATCAAGGCGCAGATCCGTGAGCTGAAAACAGAGCGAGATGCTGCCCGGGGAGCACATGACCGCAAACGGCTAAAGATGATTAGACGCCAGATACACCGTTTAAAGCGGAGCATCAAGAAGGCAGCAGTTTAAAATTGATTTAGGATACTCTGTTTCGGAAGGGGGCTTCCCCTAAGGAGGGCTGAAGTCAGCTTTGGTCATCGAGCAGGAGATAGGTGAGTATCAATCAGATATGGTTGTTGAGAGCAAGATAATTCTGGAGTTAAAGGCCGTCTTCGAGTAAAATAGGATCTTTGAAAGACACATTCTTTCATACTTAAAGGCTACTGGGATGAAGTTGGGGATATTGCTCAACTTCGGAGACAAGAAGGTGGGATACAAGAGAATTGTAAATTAGGATTCGTGCTATTTGCATATTCGTGGGATATGAATATAAAGATTTCTCTTGACTTTCAAGCAATCTGTCTTATATTGGGACA
>CAZVGK010000007.1:0-103532 GCA_964626665.1 uncultured Gemmatimonadota bacterium
ACTCAACTAGGTATCACTTAATTCCCTTCATTCTGGTAATAGCCGATACTAATGAAATAGAAATTTCTCAGCCGTCAGGTGCCCTCATCTAACGGCGGAAGGTGACTGAATCGAGGTTCTGCCACCTCATTTCGCCAAGGCCTTGAATACGAATTCCACGAATGGACGAATAGCACAAATCCTAATCGATTCGGCTTTCAGCCGTCAGCACTCAGCTATCTTCTATTTTCCAAATTCCCAATTTCTTATTTTCGCCTTTACGATCTACGGTTCTCCCATTCGCGCAGATTCGTGTCATTCGTGTTCCATCTTCAAGGAGTTGTGGAAGGCATCTCCTGGTGCCGATAAAAAGTGTGCTCTAGGGAGTTACCTCGATCAGGGAAAAGCCCTGACAACTAGTGAATACTGATAGCTGAATTCCATAAACTCTTATCCCCTTTTTGGCTTCCAGCCAGTGAGGAGGGCAATGATCCCCACCAAGATGGTTATGAGCAGGCAGAGCTGAGGGAGCCAATCCCCCCACCGGGTGTAGAATGTCTCCTCCCCCCTGAGGGGAAGCTCGCCAATCAGGTTCTCCCGGGTAAGGAGCCTGGTTTGGGCTATTACCCGACCATAGGGATCGTAAAAGGCGGAGATCCCCGTGTTGGCACAGCGGGCCATACTTATCCGATTCTCCACCGCCCGAAACCTGGCTATCCCTGCATGCTGAAAGGGTCCTGATGTGTGGCCGAACCAGCCATCGTTGGTCACATTTACCAAAAAGTCCGCGCCCTCCTTTACGAACTTCCTCACCAAGCCAGAGAAGATGGCCTCAAAACAGATCAAGCTCGCAAAACGGCCCTTGTTTATCTTAAAGATGGTTAGTTCCCTCCCCGGG
This sequence comes from uncultured Gemmatimonadota bacterium, assembly GCA_964626665.1. Lineage (GTDB taxonomy): Bacteria > SM23-81 > DAOVCL01 > DAOVCL01 > DAOVCL01 > DAOVCL01. The sequence continues at coordinate 878 of CAZVGK010000007.1, forward strand.
GAGAAGTCGGCCTCCCCGAAGTTCATTCTCCTCAGTATGGGCAGCTGCTGGTCAAATGGTATCCTCTCTGAAAAGGGGACGAGCTGGATTTTGTGGTAATGCTGCACATCCTTAGAGCGAGGCCGCAAGAGAAACACAGCGTTGTAGTATCTGGGCTCGCCATTATTGCTATAGATATAATCCGGCGCCCCCACCAAAAGGGGAACCCCCAGTTCCCTGCTTAATTCCCCTACCTTTTCCCTATACTCCTGACGGTGCATCAGATAACAGGGGATGGAGGTCTCCGGCCAAACTAATAAGTCAGGGGTCTGGGAGGCAATCATCCGAGACATCTCCACATAAGTATCGAGGCTATAGCTGAGAAACCGAGCATCCCATTTTACCTTCTGGTCGATATTCCCCTGGACCATTCCCACCTTTATCCCTTCCTGAGGCCTGGAGGAAGGGATAAGGCTGTGCCCCCAAAGATAGGGAATAATGATAATAATGGCAAGGGGAAAAAGGTAGGAATATCCCCTTCTACGGTAGAGGGAGAGAAAGCAGAGGAGGTTAACGATGGCTACCCAAAGTGAGATCCCCGCGGAGCCGGTGAGGGTGGCTAACTGGATAAAGGACAGGGAATAGCCCTGGGTATAGCTCAGATCTAGCCAGGGAAAGGCCAGTTGTCCCTGAGCTCGCAGGTATTCCCAGCTTACCCAAAGAAAGGGGGCAATGAACAGGCCCCAGTCCCTCCCCCTCTTCTGAAAGAGGCCAAAGGAGAGGCTGTAGAAAAGTCCATAGAGGGAGAGGACAAAAATGGCCCCTATCCCCCCCCAGACAGTAGCCCAACATATCCAATAGAGGCAGAGGGAGTTGGTAAGCAGGCCCCAAAGCCAGCCCAGCCGCAGGGAGGAGGAGAGATCAACCCCATCCAGGGCCTCCCAGAGGGGGACCAGCGATACAAAGGCTAAGGGGCCTAAGAGGGAGGGAGGAAAGGATAGGGAGAAGAGGAGTGCGGAAAATCCTACCAAGAGCAGGCGTCTTGGCTCCATCTATGCTTTTCCGTGGGGTCTTTCACCATCTTCCAGCGGTCCTCTGGTGTCGTGCTCGTCTGAGATCTCCCCGACAATCTCCTCAATTACATCCTCAAAGGTAACTACCCCTACCACCCCCCCCCGCTCATCGATAACTATGGCAAAGCCTTCACCGCGCTTTTGGAAGGAGAGGAAGAGCTCCTTCACGCTTCTGGACTCGGGCACAAACTCCACCGGTTTCAGCAGCTTTCTCAAGGGGGTGGATGGGGTGGCCGTGATGAGTTGATTTACCTCCACAACGCCGATGATATCCTCGCTCTTTCCCCGATAGACGGGGAATTTAGAGAAGCCAGTCCTCTGGACAAGGTCGATCACCTCCCTGAGGGAAGCCTTAATATCGATCAGAGAGATATCCTGAAAGGGAACCATTATCCTCTTTATGGGGGTCTTCCCAAACCGAAAGACCCTCTCTACCATCTGGTTCTCCTCCCTGCTCCATCTCCCCCCTGCGGCCATCTCCTGCGAGAGGGCCAAAAGCTCTTCAGCCTTAACCAAGGGGGAGGGCTTTTCCCTCCTCTGCAAACCAACAGAGCGCAAGATGAACCAGGCCAGATTGGAGAAGAGATATACCAGGGGGGAAAAGAGGAGATAGGTCCACCAGAGGGGCCGGGATAGGGAAGAGATCCAACGGTCAGAGTGGATATAAAAAAATGTTTTGGGGATGATCTCTCCCCAGACGAGCAGGAGGGGGGTAAGGATGAGGGTGGAGAGGAGAGAGACCTCCCCCGACAGCCAATGGGAGAGAAGGCCGGTGGTCAGCACAGAGGCCAGGATGACGAAAAGGTTGGTACCCACCAAAGTGGTGTTTAAAATCCACCCCGGTTTCTCCAAGAGGTAATCGATGAGGATAGCTCCCTTTTTGCCTTGATGGGCCTGGCTCTTTACCTTCCATCGGTTACAGGAGATAAGGGCGGTCTCGGAGCCGGAGAAGAAGCCGGCCAAACCAATGGAGAGGATTATCCCCGCCAGATAGATCAAAGATTGCCTCCTCCAATCTCCCGCAACTTCTCCGCCATCCTCTGCCAATGGGTGCCCGGCCAATATATCCTTCCACAGCCCGCACAGGTCATAAACCTTCCCTGGTTCTGATAGACCCAGGGCGGAACCAAACCTTTCACCTTCTCCTTTTCTATGGGAACCAAGGGGAGGTTACAGACCAGACAGCGGGTGAAGGCCTGGCCTTCCCACCGCAATCTTAGCCCTTCAATCACCTCCCTCAGTTGTTGGAACAACTGGTCAGACCTAATCAAGATGGAGGGGCAGTTTCCCCTCTGCACTATCTCCCGATCCCTGGTCAGAAGGATCCTCCCCCCGCGCAAGGCTATCCTCTCCAGATCCCCATCCTCGCCGCTTTGGAAGTAGCTGGCATCATAGCCCATAACCCGTAACCATTTGGCCAGGGTACCCAACATACTATCCACGGCAAACTTAGGCTTATCCTTGCGGCCCATCCCCCTTCCTCACTTCTACCCGCTCAATCCTATTTGGCCGGGCCCCTAATATGTGAAAGGTCAACCCCTCCAATTTCAGCCTCTCCCCCCTCTTTGGTATCCTCCCCAACTTCTCCGTAATGTATCCCCCTAAGGTGCGATAAGAGGAGGAGAGGGAAGTCCCCCAGACCCGGTTGAACTTGGCCAACTCCATATCCGCCTGGCAAACAAATCCACCATCCCTCTTGAGCCGATAGGGCAAACCTCCCCCCTCACCCTTCCTCATCGCCTCCCCGATTATCCCTTTGAGGAGATCATCCATGGTTACCAGGCCGGACAACTCCCCGTATTCATTGATGGTCAGGGCGATATGCACCCTCTTCCTCTTGAACTCCCTGAGGACATCTATGGCCTTTCTCTTCTCCGGAATGAAATATGGGGGGCGAGCAATCTGTCCAATGGTCATTGATCCATCTTTCAGCAGATAAGGGACGAAATCCTTAACATAGAGAACACCAACTATGTTCTCCTCCCTTTCCTCCCAGATAGGGATGCGGGAAAACCCACTTTCTTTCACTATCTTCTTCGCTTCCTCCACTGAGAGGGAGGCCCTCAAGGAGAATATCTCTTTTCTGGGGGTCAACACCCAATCCACCGTTGTCCCTCCCAACTCTATTATTCCCTGGAGAAGGTCCCTTTTCACTAAGTCAATGTTTCCTTCCTCGTGGCCTAAACTCACCAAGAACTTCAACTCCTCCCCACTAAAACTCAGCTTTTCCCCGGTCTCCCTTTCGCCCAGCGCCCGCAAAAGGATATGGGTGAGGACATCCAATACCTTTCTTAAAGGGGAGACAAGTTGAGAGAAGAGGTAGAGAGGACGTGCCACAATGAGGGCGATCTTTCCCGGGTAGTGTGCGGAGGCGGTTTTGGGGGTAATCTCCCCCCAGATGAGGATGAGAAAGGTCATTACCCCAGTGGAGATGGCCAAACCGCGATCGCCAAATAGCCCTAAAGCCAGAGCGGTAGCCAGGCTGGAGCCAAGGACATTCACGAACATATTGCCCAACAGGATGGTGATCAAGCTCTTTCTGGGCTGGGCCATAATCCGGGAGATCAGCTTACCCTTCTTTCCCATTGCCTTTATAGCCAAGGGGTTAAGGGAAAAAAGGGCCGTCTCCGCCCCAGAGAAAAATGCAGAGAGGCAGAGACAGACCCCCAAGATCAGGAATTTAACAGATGTGAGGGACAATGCAGCATCACCTTTTGGGGAGTTGTAGAGGGAGTGGTTTGACCTGATGGCTCAGGGGATTCCCCCCTTTCAGCGGGTAGGTTCAGGCCCTGCTTCCGGGGCTAATCGCAGGAGAGAGTATCTCCTCTATCTTCGCTTCCAGCTCACCGAGGTTCGATGACTTTACTATATAGGCATCCGCTACCCAGCTCTTGAAGTCCCACTTGTAAATGCTATAGGCGGAGTTGATGATCACGGGGAGGGATTTGCGATGTCCCTTGATCTCCCTTAAAAGCTGTAGGCCGTCAACACCGCCTAATTTGATATCCAGAACAACCAGATCAGGTTCCTCCTCCCTGACCTTTTCCAAAGTCTCCTTCCCATCGGCGAGCGGGATAACCTGGTAGCCCTTCTTCTTTAGCCTCCTCTCATAGAGGGCCAAAGTTCTCTCCTCATCCTCCACTATCAAGATCTTCTCCATAAAACCTCCCTAATACCTGGCTTCACAAGATCTCAAGACCTGTTCCTGACAGGTTCGCGAATTTGTCGTAAATCTCTGGGCCAAAAAATTTCTGCCGCCTGGAAATGCGAAACACCATTGAAATCCAAAATAGTCTGCAGCAAGCCTGCTTTTGGGAGAAGGGTTCTTGGCTTAGAGAATTTGTAATTTGGCCATTGGAATCTGTTTCGGGTTTCGTCATTCGGATTTAGAGTTTTCTACTTGCTTCCCGCCCCCTCGATTGCAGGCGAGGCTTCGCTATGGCCTTCTCAGGGGCAGGTTGACGGTAAACCTGCTGCCTACCCCCACCTTACTCTGCACATCTATAAAACCGCCATGATCTACCACGATCTTCTCCGCTACCGGAAGGCCTAACCCAGATCCCTTGGGTTTGGTGGAGAAGAATGGGGTGAAGAGGCGGTCAATATCCTCCTGGGGGATGCCCCTGCCCGTATCCTCGATCTCCAAGGAGAGGAAATCCTCCTTTACCCTCGTCCGGATGGAGAGCTTCCCTTCTTCCATAGCCTCCAGGGCATTATGAATGAGGTTGAGGAGGACCTGTTGCATCTGTTCGTCATCCACCATAATGGGGAGAAGTTGGGGGGCCAGCTCCGTTTCCAACTCTATTCTCTTCTCCCTCAGCCTCTCCGCCATCAGCCCCACCGTCTTGTTGACGATGAGGTTGAGGTCATGCTCCCCTAACTCCGGTTTGGCCTCCTTGGAGTAGTCAAGCATGCTGGCCAGTATCCTCTCTAACCTCTCCACCTCCTCGACGATTACCTCTAAATCTTCCCTCTTCACCTCCCGCTGGTCAAAATCCTCCAGGGCTGCCCGGGCATAACCCCCAATGGGAACAAGAGGGCTGCGGATCTCATGGGCCACAGTGGCGGCCATCCTCCCAATGGCCGCCAATCTCTCCGTCTTTAAAAGGTAAGTCTGGTTCCTCCTTAACTGTCTCTCCGAATCCTCCAATTCTAAGAGCCTGCTCTTCAACTCCTGGTTCAGGCGGGAGTTCTCGATGGCCAAGCTGGCCTGATGGGCAAAGGTCTCCAACAGCTCCACATCCCTATCCTGGATAGGCCTTTGGGTAAACTTATTGTCCGCTATAAGCACCCCTATGGCCTTATCCTTGGTCACTAAGGGGACAATCGCCAAGGGCTGAGCGCCAAAGATGGTAACGAATTCCACCTCCAAGTTGAGAAGCTCCTCCGGGCTTCTCAGACAGTAGGACCTCATCTCCAAAAGGGAGGAGCCAATGGCCTGGGGTTGGGGATTGAGGGAGAGGGTGAGTCCCTTGACCAATGAGTTTAGTCGCTCACTCCTCTGGGAGTCAGGGAGGGGGAAGAGAAGCTCCTTAAGGGATGGTTTCCTCTCCTCCAACTGCTGCCAGATGAACCTTGCCTCCTCCCCATCAAGGGGACCAATGGCCATCTCCCCCTTAAGCGCCTTCCCCCTATCATCCAGGAGGAGAATTAGGGCCCGATTGAACCCGAAGGCCTCACCGGCAGTCACCCCGGTCAAGATGATATGCAACACCTCATCCAATTTCGTCGTGCTCTGCAACGCACCGGTGACCAGGTTCAAGGTCTGCAGGCTGGTGACCTTCTCCCGCAGCTCCTCCTCAGAGTTGCTCATCTCTTGGATGATGAGGCTCACCGTCCGATAGAGGGCCAGATCAGCGGAGCGACGGCCGATCGCCCTCTCTATGCTTAGCTTGAAAACCTCACAATGAAGGCAGCGGGAGAGAAGCTTCCCCTCCTCGCTGCGGTTGCCATCGACCAACCAGCAGAAGACCCCAGGATGGTGGTAAACAGGGCAGTCTTCCCGGCCACAGCCCTTTATCTCCCAACAGAGCGGAGGATTCTCCCACATAACTTAGGGGGAAAGCGCCTTGAGGATGGCCTTGCCGAACTCCCGGGCCGCGGTGGGGCCATTGGCGGTAATGATCCTCCCATCCACCTGAACAGGGGAAGCGGTGTAGTCGGCCCCTTTGGCCTCAATCCTTCTCCACTCAGCCTCCCAGACCGTAGCCTTTTTCCCCTTCAAAAGGCCGGCATTGGCCAAGGTCACCGGGGCTATACAGATCGCCCCCAAGATCTTCCCTCCCTGGTAGGCCTTCTGGGCAATGGAATGGGCCCTTGAGTCCTCCCAATATACGGATGCCCCTCCCCCTCCGATGAAGACTACCGCATCATAGTCGGCCACCCGAACCGAATCCACCAGCAGATCTACCCCCACCCTCGCCCCCAACATCCCTACTGCCGTGTCCAAGGAGGTGCTGGCTACCTGGACTGCTGCCCTCGCTTGGGTCAAAACCCCCTTCGTCTCCAGTAGCTCCTCATCCCGGAAGTTCTTGGGGGCGATGATCATCAGCACCTTCTTCCCCTCTACCCTCTGCGGAGGGGCCTTCCTCCCCCCACAGGCAGCCAGGAGCAAAAGGGGAAGGAGAAAGGCTATTTTCTGGACCATCTAAGCCTCCCTTTTAGGTTGTTTTATCAACTATAGCTTAAATAAAAATTTATGTCAAGAAAATTTTTTAAAAAAATAGCTGACAATTTAGGGCCAGCTTTATGGGGCAGATCAGCCCAGACCCTCCTGACCCATCTGTGGGTGATCCCTGCCTACCGTTCGCTGAATGGTCCTCAACAATCACCTATCCTCCGGGAAGGGTGGCTTCTGGGGCTCCACAAATATGGTCTTCTCCCGGTGGACAACTACCACCCCGGGCTTGACCCCCTTGGGCCGTCGCACCCACTTCTTCAAGGTATAGAGCACAGGGGCAACCTTTGATGTCCTGGCCCGGCTGAAAAAGGCGGCCGCAGAGGCTGCCTCAGAGAGAGCCCTTTGAGAAGGGGAATCCTTCCTCCCCCTCCTTCTGATGATCACGTGGGAGCCGGGGACACCTTGGGCATGGAGCCAAATGTCATTTGGCTTAGCCACCCTATGGGTTAGCTCATCGTTCTGGAGACCTCCCTTTCCCAGGATCACCTCCCAGCCATCGGAGGTATAAAACTTGAGGAATTTACTCTGGGGCTCTTTCCTATATCTATCCGCTACAGGAGGAGGTATTAGCCTTATCTCCCGGAGTTTTTTCTCGGTTTCTTCTATAATCAGGAGGTTATCGGATTCCCTCAAGTCACCCCTTAAGGCCTCTATGACCTGCAGCCTCTTTTTGAGGTCAGCCAACCTTCTCCTTATATGAACCTGGGCCCTTTTGGCCTTCCCATAAAGCCGGTAATAAAGTTGGGCGTTCTCCTGAGGGGTGTGCCTTGGATCTAACTCCACCTCAAGTAACTTCCCATTTGGATCATAAAGGTCGGGGAGTTCTGCCCTTTCCATCCCCTTTCTCAAATCCTTCAGGTGGGAGATTAGTAGGTCCCCCTTGACCTTGTAATCCTCTGCCTTCCTTGCGGAACGATACTCCCCCTCCAGCTTCTGGTTGAGGGTGAGCAGATCCCTTCCTTTCCTCTCCAAAACCTTAAGGAGGTCCGCCCGACGGCTGGAAAGCTCCTGCCATCTCTTCCTTTCGTCAAACAGGTAACGGATGGCCTCGTTAACCGAGCCAAACTTCCTCCTCCTCTCCCCAGGGATCCCTTTAACCTCCGTGATGCTCAACCCCTGTGGCCTCCCCTCCTGATCAAAGATAACCTGAGGGAGGATCCTCCCCGACCTCCAATTGGTAAGGACCCTCTCCACCTCCTGAAGGAGATTCTCCATTTTTTCTTCATTTAAAGATTGCTCGGAGGGATCAATACCCTTCCCTCCCAAAATCTCCTTCACCAGCCCAGCGGAAAATCCCCTTATCTCTTGCTGCAGGGCCAGACCAATGGGGAGCCCTCTATGCTTCTCCAACTCCACCTTTATCTCAGCCATCTGCGTTTGGAGAGGGTTTAAACCCCGCAAAGGGGGAGGAGGTTGGTAGGCTATCCCCGGGATTATCTGCCTGCGACCCTTGGTGGAGGAACGGAGGGAGGCCAGGATCTTCCCTGAACGGTCAAGTAGGATGAGGTTGCTGTATCTGCCCAGAAGCTCGACTACCAGAATGTATTCCACAAAAGGGGTTAATTCTGTCCTCTTCCGGAAGTCAAACCGAAGGATGCGGTCAAAATCCGGCTGTTCTACATCAAAGAGGGTGGACCCGCCAATTAACCTCTCCACCACAGGGCCAAAGCCTGCCCCAGGCTTAACCTTCCCCCTTTCCCTCGGAAGGAAGCAGATATGGGAGAACGATGGATGGGCGGAGAGCCTTAAAATGTATGACTTCCCTTGGTGGGAGATCTCCAGCCCGTATTCCATCTTCCCCAACTGGCCAACCCCGATTACCCTCCCTCCAACCAGGTTCTCCCTGATCTCGGACTGGAGGGCATGGATTACAGGCCCCTCAAGGGACATCGCCATCCCTCCAGTGGTCGGCTAAGCTATACCTTTCATTTTTAGCTATCTCTTGTTTAAGCAAAAAACCTTCCTGCCAAAGCGGCAACAGGTGAATCTGATAGTTTGGTTAAAAAAACGATTCAGGCAAGCTTTGCAGATTGGGATGGTACTACCCTTTAAACTTTGGTGGGGTTACTTCCAGATTCCGGGGATGGGATGGCCGCAGAACTTGCACTTCCCATCTTTTATGTTCATCTCAGTAAGGGTATATCCTATGCGGCCGATGACCAGCTTTTTGCATTGGGGACAGTAGGTGTTCTCCCCGGGATTACCGGGGACATTTCCCACATAGACATACTCCAGCCCCAGATCCATAGCTTGCTTCCTGGCCTGCTCTAAGGTCTCCACCGGAGTAGGGGGAAGGTTCTTCAGCTTATACATCGGGTAGAACCTGGAGAAGTGAAGGGGAACATCCGCGCCCAGCTCATCCCTTATCCAGAGACACATCTTCTTGATGGTCTTCAGATCATCGTTTTTGGTGGGAATTACCAGGTTGGTAATCTCTAAGTGCACCCCCTCAGATCTTAAGGTAACCAAGGTGTCCAGAACCGGCTCAAGCTCCCCCTCCAAGAGGTCCTCATAGAGCTTCTCGGTGAACCCCTTGAGGTCGATATCGGCCGCATCCATATAGGTGCAGAGGTCCCTCAGAGGCTGACGATTGATGTATCCATTTGAGTGGTAGACGTTGAGGATCCCCTTCTCTCTGGCCAAAACCGAGGTGTCATACATATACTCGAAGAAGATGGATGGTTCCACATAGGTATAGGCTATGGAGCGACAACCCCTCTTGGCGGCCAGCCTAACCACCTGGTCCGGGGGGAGATCGTAGTTGTAGGTATCCTCGGGATTGGCCTGGGATATCTCCCAATTCTGGCAATATTTGCAGTTGAAGTTGCACCCCGCGGTGGCTATGGAGAAGGCAAATGTGCCTGGTAAGACATGAAAGAGGGGTTTCTTCTCGATGGGATCAGTATGAACGGCACAGGGATTGCCATAGACCAAGCTATAATACTTCCCCCCCTGGTTCTCCCTCACCCCACAATAGCCCCTTCCTCCCTGGGGGACCAAGCACCTCTTCGGGCAAAGGGTACACCTGATCGCCCCATTGTCCAGGGGTTGATAATAAGGAGAGAGCTTCTTTCTGACCCACCCCCTTCCCCCCTGGGCCTCAGCCCTCTGGCTCAGGGAAGGTAAGAAGGGGATGGAGGAAAGGCCCAGCCAGGTCAAGCCGCCGCCAAATCTCTTCAGGAAATCCTTTCTGGTCAGCTTCTCCTTAAAGAAATTACCCATTTCTCCCTCCTTTCGAACTTAGCCACTTGCGGCGGGGCTTTTCTGACAGGATGAACAGGGCTTACCGGATTTTTATTCATCCTGTCCATTTTGTCTATTTGTAAGAGCTGCCAGCCCCGTTCCGACGGGATTCCTGACGGAAGAGGTAACTCCTGACAGCACAATTTGAAATTTCTTAGAAATTTCGAGGGGTCGGCAACAGGGATTTTATCCTTTCCACCGCTAAATTTAAATCCGCTGCGGCCTCCCCCTCACCACTTATATTCAAATCAGCAAAACTCTTGGATGGCTCAACGAATCTGAGATGCATAGGCCGCACCGTGGAAAGATACTGTTTGATAACTGAGTCCAGAGTCCTCCCCCTCTCCTCCATATCCCCCCTCAGCCTTCTGATGAATCTCAGATCTGGGCTTGTCTCCACCCAGATCTTCAGATCCAAAACCTCCCTTAATTCCTGATCTTCCAGGAGGAGTATCTCCTCCACCGAACTTAGCTCCCTTTAGTCGCTAAGTTCCCATAGGGCCTCACCGGCCCTCTGGCGCTCCGCAATCCTGCGCTCTCGGATTGCTCCGCTGTCACCCTTGAAGGGGGCATACCCCCTTCAAACTACCCCCAACGGTTCGGAATCTCTAAGAAATTCCGAACCGTACAATCAGATCCCTGGGCCTGAGTAGTTCCCCGGACTCCTTACGAGTATGGACCCTGCAATCATAGTAGAGTTTGGGAACTGGATTCCCTTGCTTAAGATCCCGCAAGTGCTGGGAGAGCAGCCGATTTTCAAAGGCAGATGGATGATCGAAGTTGCGTTTTCCCCCCTCCTCTCGGGGAAGGTCCCCCCAGTCCCGATAGTATGTATCCTGGGAGATGACCAAGGAGAGTTGCGGGCCTATGGCCTCCACGATTCTTTGGGCTACGGTGGTCTTCCCTGCCCCAGTCCCTCCAGCAATCCCTAAGATCAAGGGAACCATCATCTACTGGGCCATCCTCTGCAGGGCTGCATCCCCGTGAGCCACCCACTCCCCGGAGAGCCCCTCCAAGGCCTTAAGCAGGGTCTCCTTCTTGGCCGAAAAGTCTGCCCAGTATTTCTTAGGTAGAGGCCGGGCCGCAGGAAGCTGTATTCTTAAAGGGTTAACATAGCGACCGTTGACTATAAAACGGTAGTCAAGATGGGGGCCAGTGGCCACACCTGTCTGGCCCACCCAGCCTATCAATTGCCCTTGCTTAACCTTTTTGCCCCTTTTTATCCCCCGGGCGTATCTGGACAGATGCCCATAGGTAGTGATATATCCTCCTCCATGCCTTATCTTGATGAATTTGCCAAAGCCATCATTCCACCCAACAAAGCTGATCACCCCGTCGCCAGAGGCCACAATGGGGGTCCCAGTAGGGGCAGCGTAATCCACTCCCAAATGGGGACGATATACCTTGTAGATGGGGTGAAGCCGATGATGGGAGAAACCGGAGCTTATCCGGCGATAGTTCAGGGGGGCGCGGAGAAATGCCTTCTTCAGGGATTGCCCCTGTGGATCATAATAGTCCCCATAACTGCTAGAATCTTCATAGAAGATGGCCGTATGAACCTTTGAGCGGGAGATATACTGGGCGCAAAGTATCTCCCCGTATTCGGCAAATCTCCCCTCCTGGTTCCTCTCTATATAAAGCAAGCGGAATCTGTCCCCCTTCCTCGGCTCGGTGAGGAAGTCGATGTCCCACCTGAATATATCGGAGAACTTCATTATCAGCTCTGCGTCCTGACATCTGGGCCTCATCGCTTCCCAGAGGGAACTGTTTATCGTCCCCTCTATCCCCCGCACTACATCCTCGTAGGGAACTGGGGCCACTGTGGTTTGGAGGGCATCCCCCTGGAGCCTATATTCATAGCTACCGTTCTGATAGGTGAATTCGTAGATGCCCCCATTCTCCCCCAACTTCAGCCTATAGCTGTCCCCCGGTTTTGACCTTTTCAGGTTGACCTTTCCCTTCAAAGAATCAACTATCCTCTGCACCTGGGAGAGGGGAAGGCCCGCCTTGAGCAGGGAGTAGTAGAGGGAACTCCCCCTTTCCACCTCCCCCTCTATGAGGCAGGGCTGCGGCTTACTAACCTCCGGTTCTATCCTATCATCCCCCTTCTTCAACAGGCCTATAGCCAGGCCCGCGAGACAAAAGCCTAGCAGAAGGAGGATAATTGTCTGGGAAGATGATTTTCCGCGCAAAGTCAAGATTTATAGATGACCGCCGAAAGGTAGCCGACAACAGCCTCTCTATCCCCCATCACATCCCCGGAAGTGGCATAATGAAGCACCTCAGCCCGGTCGGCACCAAGAAGTTGGGAGGCCAGCATAGCCGTGATTATCGGCCCCCCCCCACAGGCCTCACACCTTCCTTGGGATATATCCTCCCCTAACTTCTTAGGATCAAAGGCATTTATATCATCTATGACTACCCCATCCAGGCCGTGGGCAACCTCATAGGGATGATAATGAGAGAGATCAGAGCTGGCCACGATGAGCGCCCTCTTCCCCTGCAGGACCTTAGCCAGAGCCTGCGAGGCTAGCTGACAAAGCCGGTAGGACTGATCGCCCATAATGATAGGGATGAGCTGGAATTTCTTGATGGTCTCCTGCAGGAAGGGGAGTTGCACCTCTAAAGCATGCTCCTGAGAGTGAGCCTCTGCCCGGTAGTTAATGAAATCATAGGAGCTGAGCAGAGCCCTCACCTCCTCCTGGGCCACCTCAATCAACCCTAAGGGGGTGCGGTAGCTATCTCCATCCCAGATGGAGAGGCCAGGGAAATAGGTTCTATGGCTGGGGGAGAGCACGGCAACTAGATCGTAAGGGGAATCCTCAAGGAGCTTGTAACCATAGGCGGCCACCCCCCCGGAATAGATGTAGCCGGCATGGGGTGAAACTATGGCTTTAATCTCCCCATTTATCTTCTGCGGTGCCGCCTGGGAGAGGAATTCTCTTACCTGCTGGGAAAGCGAACCGGGATTCGCCGGATAGAAGCTTCCAGCAACTACAGGTTCCCTGATATTAGACATATGATTCTCCCTCTCTTTTTACAACGGGTTGAAAGGAATTGAAAAGTTTTCCCTTCCATTCCTTGTAACTATTTCTTCTATTCCCTTTGGTTTTCCCTATTTATCCGAGGCATCCAAACATCTATAGATTCAACTCTGATAAAATCCTCATCCCTTGTAGCTAATGTCTTTATTTCGTGTTTCTCCATCAGACAGACTGTTAAGGAATCGCTGACGAGAAGCCCAAATTGCCCTTGTATCTTTCTTGCCATAAGTAAATCTTCCAACGAGAAGGTGAAGATCTCGATCCCAATTTTTAATAACTCCTCTACATCCTCCCAATGTTTGCTTATCTTTTTAAGCTTCTCCGGATTTTGTTTTAACCTCTTAACAACTTGCTTTATTGACCATCCATACAACGAGATAGCCTCTGCTATCAACCTTCTATGAAGGACTTCATCCAAAACACGAGTTGATGTAACAGCCTTAACCCTGCCCCTTTCAACCCTTTCTAACCCACATTCCGGAAAAAATTTAAGGTCAAATACGAACAACTACGGAAAAATCAACCAATTAGGTAGTTTTTTAATAACCGGCAATTGAAATGTAGTCCATAAAAATCTAGAAAATTTGTCTTTGAAAATCAATAAGTTACGAATCCAAAATTTGATTTTCCGGAATGTGGGTTCTAACAAAGAACTACAATCAGGAGAAATATCTTCATAGTGATACAGAAAGATGTTAGCATCGAGGTAAACAGTAGAATTGTCCGAGATTTGATCAATCCTCATAAGAAAATTCCTCGCTTTCGGCGATCTCTCGAGCTATTTCTAAGGGGAGCTTTACAGTCCCCCTCGTCCGTGCCACCACACTTGACTTACCAGAGGTTGGTTTTATCTCGATTTCTATCAATCCCTCTCGAACGCCCTTTAAGGGTTCTAACGGTCTGATGATCTTATCCTTATACAGGGCTTTAATACCCATCATTGCCTCCCGGTAGTAGATTTGGAACATTCTTGCCTTGAATGAAATCTCAAGAGCAATACCCTCCATTTTTGATTACCTCTTTAATACCATAAAAACTGTCGAATCGCAACGAATAGTTGGCCCACTCGCATTTTTTACAAAGAACTGAAGAGGGTTGAAAAGCTTTTCCTTCCATTCCTTTCAATTCTTTGTAACTTTTCCCTTTAGCTTTCGCCTGTTGCTCAGGGCATTTTCCAATACCTCATCCACGGTTTCCACAAAGATAAACTTTACATCCTTCCTGATCTCCTCGGGGATCTCCTCTAAATCCTTCTCATTTTTCTTGGGCAGGATTACGGTCCTTACCCCGGAGCGATGGGCGGCCAGGGTCTTCTCCTTTAACCCCCCAATGGGCAGAACCTCCCCCCTGAGGGTTATCTCTCCGGTCATAGCCAGCCTGGGTTTAATCTTCCTTCCGGTGAGCAGGGAGGCCAGGGCCGTGGCTATGGTTATCCCTGCCGAGGGGCCATCCTTTGGTATGGCCCCAGCGGGGACATGGACATGGATGTCCAGCTTATCGTAGAAATCCTCGGCTATACCCAACCGCTGGGCCCTTGACCTTATATAGCTTAAAGCGGCCTGGGCGGACTCCTTCATCACCTCCCCCATATGGCCGGTCAAGGTGAGGGACTTGTTCCCCCTCATCTTGGTGGCCTCCACAAACATCACCTCCCCCCCCGTTCTGGTCCAGGCCAGGGCCGGGGCTACCCCTATTCTGTCCACCCTCTCCACCTCCTCAGAGAAGAACTTCACCGGCCCCAAATACTTGTGGAGATCCTTTGATTTGATTATCACCTTACCCTTTATTCCCTCTTCCACAACCTCTTTGGCTACCTTGCGGCAGATGGTGGCGATCTCGCGCTCTAAGTTCCTCAGCCCAGCCTCCTTTGTGTAGCCATTGATGGTATCACTTAAAGCCTTGTCCGTAAAGCTCAGTTGCTTAGAGGTGAGGCCATGGTTGGAGAGCTCCTTGGGAATGAGATACCTTTTGGCGATCATCACCTTCTCCCGATCCGTATACCCGGGTATCCTGATCACCTCCATGCGGTCGAGGAGGACATCGGGGATGGGATCCAGGATGTTGGCCGTGGTGATGAACATCACCTTAGAAAGATCGAAGGGAACATCTAAGTAGTGGTCGGAGAAGCTATCGTTCTGCTCTGGGTCCAAGACCTCTAAGAGGGCGGAGGCGGGATCTCCCCGAAAGTCCTGACCTATCTTGTCCACCTCGTCCAACATAAATATGGGGTTCCGCGATCCGGCCCGCTTTATCCCCTGGATTATCCTGCCGGGGAGCGCCCCCACATAGGTGCGGCGATGACCCCTGATCTCCGCCTCATCCCTCATCCCTCCCAAGGAGATGCGCAGAAACTTCCGTCCCATAGCCCGGGCTATGGACATCCCCAGGGAGGTCTTCCCCACCCCAGGAGGCCCCACAAAACAGAGGATCGGCCCCTTCATATCCTCCTTAAGCTTCCTCACCGCCAGATACTCAAGTATTCTCTCCTTTACCTGATTTAAATCATAATGATCCTCGTCTAAGACCTTCCTGGCCTTCTTGATGTCCAGCAGGTCCTCGGTGGACTTCTGCCAGGGAAGGGAGACCAACCAGTCCAGGTAGGTGCGGGAGACCGTGTATTCGGCAGCTGCGGGGTTCATCTTAGAGAGCCTGTCCAACTCCTTTTGGGCTGCCTCTAAGGCCTGGGGGGGCATATTGGCCTCTTTGATCTTCCGCTTCAGCTCCGCCACCTCCATAGTCACCGCATCCCCCTCACCCAATTCCTTCTGGATGGCCTTAAGCTGTTCCCTGAGGATATACTTCTTCTGGATCTCCCCCATCTCGGAGGCGGCCTCCTTCTGGATCTTTTTGGAAAGCTCCAAAACCTCCAACTCCTTATTCAAAAACAGGGTAAGCTTCTCCAATCTGAACTTGAGGTCGGAGGCCTCCAATATCTCCTCCTTCTGGGCTATGCTCAGGTTCAGGTTGGTGGCGATCATATCGGCCAATCTTCCCGGATCCTCTATATTCATCGCCGAGACCTGGAGGTCATCTGGCAGGTAGGGGGCAAGGGAGACCACCTTCTCGAAGAGGACGAGGATATTCCTCTTCAAAGCCTCGATCTCAATGCTCGCCTCCCTCCTCTCCTCCGTCCTCTCCACGCGGGCTATGATATAAGGCTCGCTCTTCGTCACCTTCTTTATCCTAATGCGGGCCAGTCCTTGCACTAAGAATCTGATGCTGTTATCGGGGAATCTGAGGAGTTTGATAATCGTCCCTACAGTCCCGGAGAGGAATATTTCATCTATCCCTGGTTTCCCTACCCGAGGGTCCTTCTGGGCAAAGAGGCCAATCATCTTGTCCCCTGCCAGGACCTCATCGATCATCTTGGAATAATCCTTGTCAGTCACCACCAAGGGGGCAATCAGATAGGGGAAGACCACTATCTGCTTGGTGGGAAGAATAGGAAGTTCCTTGGGAAGCTTGATCTCTTTTGGTTTAATCGGTTCCATTTCCTGTCCTATTCTATCTTAATGGTTAACTCCTGGGGAAGTTCCCGGGGACCCTTCCCCACCTTGATCACCAAAAAACCATCCCTGTAGGTAGCGGATATGTCGTTGGTATTCACCGATTGAGGAAGGTACACATTTCTCTCAAAGGGGCCGAAGTTGATCTCCATATTTCTGTAGTATGCTTTCCGCTGCTTCCCCTCCATTAACCTCTGCCCCTGGATGGTAAGAACCTCATCCTTGACGGTGATGTTGAAATCCTCATTCCTCATCCCAGCCACTTCCATAACAATAAGGACCTCACTATCGGTCTCATAGACATCCATCGGAGGCCTCCAGAGCCTCTCAGAGATCAACATCGGAGGATACCTCATTTCATAGAAATGGTTGAGGAGGAGGTCCATCTCCTCCTGGATGTGACGCGAGTCCGCCAAGAGGTTCCCCTCTCTCTTTACTTCAATCACGGCCATAAATCCCTCCTTTTCCTCTAATTATTATAAAACCTTGAACACGAATCCTGATTGACTCGGCTTTCAGCCGTCAGCATTCAGCTTTTCCTATTTTCCATTTTCTTGTTTTCGCCCTTTGCTTTTCCTCTTTCGCCTTTCGTCTCTCGTTTCTCGTCTCTCGATCTATGTGCCTTGGCACTGTTTCTCTCACGCCATTAATAGCATTTTGCACCAAAGTATGCCTGGTACCTTCTCTCTTAACGAAGCATCTATATCGCCTTAGATGTTGCATAAACTGCTTCCTTTTCATTCTACCTTAACTTCTTCTTTAATCACATCCCGGGGCAAACCTTTCGTAACCTCAACTTTCCTATCTTCAATTACCAATTTGATTGCCTCAACCAGACTTTGTCTACACTCCTCAATTGTTTTCCCCTGTCCATTTGCTTCAGGTATCTCCACACAATAACCGATATAATATTTTTCCCCCTTCTCGAATATTGCAGTGAAATTATAATGCATCTAACTCCTCCCCTTCTTCAAGATCGATTATCTTGGATTATATTACGGTCAAACCTTTGTGCTGTCAGGGCTCCTGCCCTGACAGACACCCGATCACGATCTACGAGTAACGATCTACGGTTTCTTCACCTGATCAACACCATCTTCCTCGTCTGCACAAAATCACCCGCTTGTAATCTGTAAAAATATATGCCGCTGGAAAATGAACCCGCATCCCACCTGGCTGTCTTGTATCCTGCCTTCAAGTTCCCTTCTACCAAAGTCACTATTTTCTGGCCTAAAATGTTGTAGATCTCAAGTTTCACATAGCAATCCCTGGGTAAGGTGTATTTGATCTCAGTAATCGGGTTAAAGGGGTTGGGGTAATTAGGAAGGAGAGCGAACCTTTGAGGGGGCTGAGTTGCCGACCCCTGTTTCACCCCCACACCATATGGGATTACAAAATCCCAATAGGGTTCGATACACCAGGTTCTCGGATTGAGGCTGTCAAAGGCAGCTACTTTCCAATAATATGTCGCTGAATCGGATAGGGATGTAGTGACTGTCCAGCTTGTATCCAATAACTCCTCTGAGGAATCAGGAGTGAGAAAAGATGAATCACTGTCTATGTAAACCCTATAGTGGATTTCATCACCATTTAAGTCAAATGAGCTTGCCCAGGTCAATGTTGGGGCCAGGGTAGAAACGCTGTCGTGGTTGACGGGATGAAGAAGATCAAAACCAGCCGGTGGGCTATTTGCTATCGTAGGGGCTATGGTAGTATCAATCTCCCCGTCGCCATCGTAGTCAACTCCTATGTCATAGTTTTCCAAGCTATCAACGTGCAGGGTGGCTATGGTATTTGGAAATACCGCAATACTATCGTAACCCAAAGTGAGAGCGGTTTCCTCTGATTCTGGCTTCAGCACCTCAGCCCTGAAATAGCAAGAATCCAGACTGAAATAATCCACGGTGTAGTTCAAGTCCTTGGGCACATCATAAAAGGACAAAGTATCAACGGTTAAGCTATCATCCCCATAGCTCTCCAGAAAGACAACCTCGGAACCGGGTATTTCATTCACAAAGTTTGCTCCGTCAACGAATCCCAACCGTCGTCCAAATTCATCGGTTAGCAACATCCGAACCAGATTTCCTCCTGTATAGGAACGGGATTTCCCTCCGGGATGGAGTCTTTGCCAAACCGACGAAAACCGGGAGGAGGTTTTTGACCACAGATTCTGAGCTGTTTGTTTGACGGCTTCCTGAATCTCTGCTCTCATTTGCTCCTCGGTCATTATCACAAAGGGCTCAAAGATATAAAGCTTGTCCTTGTCTGTATCAGCGGGCCACGTAAACGTGTCCTCAACCAAATCGAAAGATATTGGATAAACCCATTGGCCGGGTCGCTCATTGTCGTAGACATATAGATAGGATAGAGTGTCTGTGTCTGATTCATCGCGGATTATTTTATATCCGGTGATAGCGTGGCCTCCACCACCTCTGAGAGCAACAATGCATGGTTGATTCGCACTGATTAGGTCAAGGGCAGAGGATTGAGCCTCATTTGGATCATCACCCCAGAAGAATTTATAAAATCGGCCATGCAGAAATTGAGTTAGATGATAGTCAACAATGGCGGGTATTACTCCATCGTCACCGGGTTCCATAGCGTATGTGTCTTTTTCGCGAACAGAGGCAGGTTTAGAATCTGGATCTACAAAGTAGGCTATGCTTGAAGCGGACATGCCAAAACAGTGGCCACCGAAATCCTTAGTAAGCTCAGGAAAGATAGTGATGGACAACTTCCCTAACTCCAATACCTTTTTCTCAAAACAATCAGAGAAATGCGGGTTTGGGAATTGATATCCATCGGGGTCCAACCGAAACGGATGTAAATCTGTGAGTTCGCCACCAATGCAATAGTATACCGACAATTCTTTAGAATCCTCAAAATTTACTGGTTGCCCTTCAATTTCCTCAACTCTTACTGTAACATCTTTGTCTTCCCAGCACTTGGGGATATACAAATAAGGAGTATAGTCCCCGAAGAAATGAATTGGGTTTGGTCCTCCTCCCGGTTCAATAATATCGATTTTACCGTCCTGTGGATTGATGTCCCAATGGCTTACATCAATTGGAACTACTTCGCCCCCAGCATATGCACCTACAACTACATCATGTATAGCTCTTACACCAGTATTGGTTACTTGAAAAGGCAATTCAAGAATATCTGTTATCTTGTTATACGCGATATAGAATTGGTCATAGAATTCTGTCTCAACCGAAAACGCCAGGAGAAGCTCAAAATTTACGGTCGTCGGCTGCCCGGCAGTCACCTCTTTGCCAGTTTGGGTATCGGTTTCATAACTATCCTTTGAGGCTCGGACATTGTAAGTGCCAGGAGGTAGGTCAGGAATACCGTAGCTCCCATCTGATTCCGAGTTGTCGTGAGCAATTATGTTCTCTCCCTGCATCGCCTCCACAAGAACGCCCCCTAACGGTTCCTCGGTGTATGAGTCTTCTACAATGCCGGAAATTGTTCCAAGCATATCAGATGATCGTCCCACTAGCACATTGTCAAACTTCACGGTGGCGCTTCCGTAGCCACCGGAGTAGGCTGTGACGGCAATTCGACCGTGGTCTAAAGGGGTATCTGTATCGGTGTAGTCTATAACCAGGTTGTCATCTACCCGGACTTTTATGTTACCGCCGATAACCTTGACTTTGATGTGATACCAGGTATTAAGCTGGCTGGAATATTCAGCAGTGGTGATCTCAGTGGAGACTCCATCCACTATTCTGGAGAGAGTAACCTCATCTGCACCCATCCAATCGCTTCTCACATTCACCGCATAAAAGTTGTTCTCATCAACGACCCGAACCACCACTACCTTATCTACTCCTTCTTCTCCATAGACATCGGCCTCAAAGATATAATCCGCCCAGTCAGAGTTACCGGCCACACTGAGACACCAGACCTCAGTACCGCTCACACTGGAGGTGTATTCTTCATTTTCCACGGTCCAGGTGCAACCGCCGTATTTCTGCCAGCCATCATCATTCCCATCAGCGAAATCATCAAAGAACAGCGTATCCGAGGGACTGGGATTGAGCTGGAAATCAACTGTTGTGGTCTGATCGGCAATTACCTCTTTTCCATTTTCGGTTTTGGTCTCATAACCGTCTTTTGACGCTCGGACATTGTAAGTGCCTACAGGTAAATTGGGAATGCTGTAGCTCCCATCCGATTCTGTGTTATCGCTAACGATTATGCTCTCTCCTTGCATCGCCTCTACTAATACTCCTTCAAGCGGTTGCTGGTTACTCTCATCTATCACTGTGCCTTCAATCGCACCCGCAACCAGCTCGCACACCACGGTTGTAGTCGGAGTAGGTGAGGTAACTGTGGGGTCTGGACTGGTAATGGTCGGCGACGGAGTGTTGACGGAGGGGGAAGGAGTGGTTATAGTAGGAGAGACGCTCTGGACACCGGGAGTGACAAACTCCCCCAAGCAGGTATTTCCTGAACCATCAAACTTGGCCAGGAGGAGATCATAAACACCTGCGCCGTAACTATTAGTCCGTCCTGTGACCACAAGCCCCCCATCAGAAACCTCTGCTACAGAATACCCATAATCATAGTCGCTTCCCCCCAGGCTTCTTGTCCAGAGGTGATTCCCCGAGCCATCAAACTTGGCCAGGAGGAGATCATAAACACCTGCGCCGTAACTACTAGTCCCCCCTGTGACCACAAGCCCCCCATCCGAAGCCTCTACAACAGAGAACCCCTCATCGTATGCGGTTCCCCCCAAGGTCCTTGTCCAGAGGTGATTTCCTGAACCATCAAACTTGGCCAGCAGGAGACTCCAACCATCTTCGCCGTAACTATTAGTCTGTCCTGCGACCACAAGCCCCCCATCAGAAACCTCTACCACAGAGTTCCCCCAATCCCCGCCGGTTCCCCCCAGGGTCTTTATCCACAGATGATTGCCTGAGCCATCAAACTTGGTGAGGAGGAGATCACAATAACCTGCGCCGTAACTATAAGTGTATCCGGTAACGACAAGCCCCCCATCAGAAACCTCTGCTACAGAATACCCATAATCATAGTCGCTTCCCCCCAGGCTTCTTGTCCAGAGGTGATTCCCCGAGCCATCAAACTTGGCCAGGAGGAGATCATAAACACCTGCGCCGTAACTGTTAGTGTATCCGGTGACGACAAGCCCCCCATCGGAGACCTCTACCACAGAATACCCCCCATCCGAGGAGCCTCCCCCCAGGGTTCTTGTCCAGAGGTGATTCCCCGAGCCATCAAACTTGGCCAGGAGGAGATCATAAACACCTGCGCCGTAACTACTAGTGTATCCGTCAACCACAAGCCCCCCTTCGGAGACCTCTACCACAGAGCGCCCACAATCAGTGTTGGTTCCGCCAAGGGTTTTGACAAATTGGTTCTGGCCAAAGGCCGGTATAGCGGCAACACCTATCAAAACCACAGCCAGAAAAGGGAAAAACATGCGTGCTTTCATTCCCCCACCTCCATTTTCTAGTTTGTATTTCGTGTAGGGACAGACATTTATGTCTGTCCGCTCTTTCTTTAGGTTTGTCCGTGTCCTTTTCGGACTCCGATATACATAGGGATTTATGCTTTGTGCCACTCTTCTTCCCGTATTCCCGCTTGCCGAGCTATGCGTCTTACTAAACCGGCTGATATGTCTCCCCTATGCGGGTTAGGGATATGAAGCTTAAGCTGACCCTTCTTCATAAACTGATGCTTACCGCCGGGAATGGGCCCTTCAAAACCAAGTCTACGCAATTTCCTGATCAACTCCCTCCTGGGAATAGGCTTAAACATATCCGTTTATGCCACCTCCACCTGCAAATCTATGCCAGCAATAACCCTGATTGGATCACCATCCTTTAGCTTGAGAATGAGCCACTCCTCCAGAACTTCTTGTAACTCCTCCCTACATTTTTCTAAAGTCTTTCCTGAGGCCCAAACGCCCGGACAGGGAGGGATTTCCCCATAGTAGTTTCCATCTTCCATTATTTCATATCGGGCGGTATTCATAGCGGCGTTTATATATTTAGTCAACATTTTTCCTCCATTTCGGAAGGTGCCTCTCTAAATTCTCACAATTCTTAGAACTTGTTGCTTTTCTTCAGCCTAATGGTCCTTTCGGACAGGACTAAAGCCCTCTCCCTACAATTCATTGACTATGTGGGAGAGGTCTCCTGACCTTTCAAGAGCTGTCAGGAGGTAACTCCTGACAGCACACTTTTGACCGGCATCAGGAGATACCTCCCACAAGATACACTTCTACCCAGCTTTAGCTGGGGTAACCGCTTTAGGGCTTTAGCCCATTTGGAGTGCTGTGACCTCTGTCACAGCCTGCGTCAACAAGGTTGACGTATTCCATAGGGCCCCACACTAAAGGGCAGTGGAAACCCGAGGTCAGGGCTCAACTAGGGTTCGGTTGCCGCCGATCCCCCCGCCCAAAAGGCTGACCTCCAGGGGTTGATCTCTCACCCCTATGATTTGGAGACGACCTCCATAATATAATCCCGGATTATGCATTAGGAAACCACCAGATTATCACCAGATATTCAAAGTAACGAGCTTTTAAAAATTGAGTTTAACCCCCTTTTTTACCTGAAAGGTGAAAGCCTATATTTTTAAAGATTCTTATTTAATCTGTGAAAATCTGCATTTACCCCGTTAAATAATTTAGAAATGGACTTCGTTGCATTCTCAAGCTTGCTTTTATTTAACGGGGTTCACCCTGTGAAATACGAAAGTATATTTAACGGGGTTCATCTGCAGTTTATGCATATTTTGGGTTTATCTTTCTATTTTTACCTCACCTGATCGAAAATCTATAATAAGCATTCGATTAAGCATTAACTCTCTACCAATAATTGCTTTCTCAGACGTTGTTAATGAAATTCTAACGCTTCGCGATTTTCCTTCCCATCTTACACTTCCTACGAAGATCAGCTCCCTTTTTACGCTTCCGTCGGCAAGTTCTATGGTTTGAATCCCTGCCAGCTCTAAACCTAAAGGGATCGCCACCTCAATAGGGAGACATAACTCACCATCAAATCCTGAGTCAACAAGTGTGAGAACGCTAGTAGTTTCTTTCCTGCCCCCAACTTTCACCTCTATTAAAGGATTTCCGTGCTCATCGATAAATCCCTTGACCATTCGTCTCGTCATTATTATCGAAAGGAAACACCCGCCTTAGCGCCAATTCTTGCAAAGTAAAAAATCTTATCCGGATATCTACGCTTAGCTTTGTCTCCTGCCTCCGAATGAGTTCTACCGAGAAAATAATCACCACTTTCTATCTCTATGGCTACTATTTCCCCTATGTGTTCTGGCTTTAGCTTTTCCTCGATACTTTTGAATATGGCCTCCCCCTTCTGAGCAAATAGCTCTTTATCAACTGGCTGTATTTTCATAACTGGGCACCTCCACTATTTAGAATTACTAACCTAAATTATTTATGCCACAAAGACACCAAGCCTCAAAGTGTTGATAGAATGAGGATTAAAAAATAATAATGGGGTCACATCTTTATTCTTGATTTTCCAATCCTCGGTCTCCTGACCTCAACATCCATCGGCATCAGGAGATGCCTCCCACAATACGCTCTTCTACCCAGCTTTAGCTGGGGTAACCGCTTTAGGGCTTTAGCCCCTTTTGGAGTGCTATGACAGGGTCACAGCCTACGTCAACAGGAGTTACCACACTTCATAGTAACTCGCACTAAAGTGCGGTAGAAATTAAAATTCGCCCCCGAGATGGCGGAAGCCCTCTTCTGTCACCCTTCCCTTTTTGCCGTCAGAATCGGGGTTCTGACGGCTCGGGCAGGGGATCTGACCGCTCAGCAGCTTAGATGTAGGGACAGACATTTATGTCTGTCCGCTTCCTTCGGACAGGTCTAAAGACCTGTCCCTACAGTTCATTATCTATGTAGGAGAGGTCTCCAGACCTTTCAAGAGCTGTCAGGAGGTAACTCCTGACAGCACATTTTTGCAAATCATTAAACTGACCGCTGCCCGCTTCAGTGTAGCGACCACCTCTATTATAATGAAATTTTTCCCTCCCTGTCAAGGGCATTCTTCCACCCTAAGGGGATTGAACTCCCCTATGTAATCGGCCATCTGCTCGGTCCCCAGGACCTCCCTCAGGGCATCATCCTGGAAATTGGAGGGGAGATAACGGAAGAAGGAACCAAGGTTAAGCTGCTCCAGCAATGGGCCCCTAAACCTTTCTAAAACCCTGTCCATCTCCTCGCCCGGAAGCCAAAGGAGCTCCTCCAGGTTAGGGTTCCCCTCTAAGGTGATGAGTATGCCCCCAGAATCCTCTGCTTTTATCCCCTTAACCAGGCTGATATACTTGGCCCAAATCCCTCCCCACATAGGCCCTAAGAAATGATAGACCTTGGTAATCCCCCCCGCATAACAGAAGGGAAGGTCATCCTCCTTGGCCCCCACAAAAAACTTCCTCTTCAGTTTTGCCCCCAAGGAGTGGCCCCAAATCCGGCCTCCCCCCCCACAGAACACCCCCTTTGCCCCCACCCCTTGGTAATCCAAGGGGCGGACATAAACCTTGGAGCCATCCTTTCTCTCCACCTCCCAACTCCTTCCCTTGAGGACGAACTGGGGGCTTAAAGTCTCTATCGAGCCAATCTCCCTCCCGGACTTCAGGTCAAAGACCTGATAGCTCCCCTGGCTGCGGTCTATATTGGAATGGATAAACCCCCTCTCCGCTATAGCCTCGGCTCTGGGACCCAGCCAGTACACCCCCCCACCTGGCGACTGCACGAATTCGACCTTCTCCAAATGAATGAGAAGTTCCATAACATCGGTAAGCTCTAAACCCAAGGGGGAGAGAGCCCTTTGGATGGCTTCTGGGGTGGCCCCTATCCTTCTCTTCTGATAAAGATAAGAGAGTATCTGCTGCACCGCCACCGAGAGATAGAGGGGAGGATCCTCCTCCTCCAGCCACCCTAATTGGGCAAGTTCAAAGAGAAGCTTAAAGAAGGTTAACTCCCAATTATCCTTATAGAGACCGTAAGCTACCAATTCTCCCCTTCTCCTGTTGCCTCGTCCCAACCTCTGTAGCAAAGCACTCAGCGAAGGGGGCGGGGAGATGAGAACCACCGCCTCAATGTCACCTATGTCCACCCCCAACTCCAGGGTCATCGTGGCCACACAGATCCCCACCCTCTCCCGATTCATCCCCCTCTCCACCCTTTCCCTCTCCACCCTGCTCAGGCTGGCATGATGCACCCATATCCTCTCCGGGTATTTCCAGAGCCTCTTTAGGAGCAAGGCTACCTCCTCCACCTTCTTCCTGGTGTTGCAGAAGACCAGGGCCTTCTTGATCCCCTTCCCCTCAAGCTCCCTGATCAACCCCTGCAGGTTATCGTCAAAGGGAAGCAGGGTATGTTTAATCACCCTCTTCCCCTTGGCCTGAACCACCTCAAAGGGGAAGAAATACCTCTCCCCTAAGGATATGGGATCAGCTATCGTTGCCGAAATAGCATAAAAGCGGAGGGGTTCCCCCCGCAGAAGCCGCAGCCTCTGCAGGAGCACCCGCAACTGATCGCCCCGATAGGTTCCATCTAAGAGGTGGATCTCATCCAGGCAGACGGCCTGCAGAGACTCCAATGCCTGGGGCGCCCGACAGAGGAGGGAGTCGAAGGACTCCGGGGTGGTAACGAGAGCAGGGGTGGGTTTCTGGGGGCGAAAATCTGGGTGATCCATCGTCTTCCTAGACAGGCCAATCCTCAACCGCTCCAAAGGGCCTTTTAACCTCTTGTAGAGGTCGTTAACCAAAGCCCTGGTGGGGGAGACATAGAGGATGCTCAGCCCCCCCCAATCCTCCTTGAGGAGAAGCTCGGCCAAGGGGGCCATCACGGCCTCCGTCTTCCCGGTGGCCGCAGGCGAGGAGACGACCAGGTTTCTCCCTTGTAACACCCGGGGTATGGTCAGCCTCTGAATGGGGAGAAGATGGGGGAATGGGGAGAAGAAAGCCCCCCAAGAATGGCTCAGAAGCTCCCTGACCTCCCGCTCAGACCCCTTGAGGTTCATAGCGGTAATGGCGGTAATGATCCAGCAATTCCACCGCCTCCCTGAGGAACATCCTCACCCCCCTCTCCTTCAAATCCTTGGTCAACAGGGCTCTCACCCCTTGGTCCGCCCGAAATGAGGGGAAGGCCTGGCCGTAAAGTTCAATGACCTTCTCTAACATCAGGGAGTACTCGGAGGTGGAGAGGGGGGAAAGGGTAATGGTTTTCCCCTGAGGGACAAGCTCCTCTATCCCCTGGTAGTAAGGGGAAGAGGAGGGGGTATAGCCGAGGACCAAAAATATATGGGAGGGACGCTGATAAAGGTAGGGGAAGGGACGCATACCGGAGTGAATGTACCCCTCCTCATCAACCCAACCTACATTTAGGCCTGGGTCCCTCTCCCCATCCCCCTTCTTTATCGCGGTCAACCGAGGAAGGTTGAGGGCGGTGCCCACCAGGCCCTTAAAGAGATAAAGGCCAATCCTCTGATAGGGGGTCCACCAGAGGTGAAAGAGGGTCTCAGCCTCATCGATGACCAGCACCAACCCCTTTCCTCCTAATCCCTTAATCAGGTATCCTAAGCCGCTAAGCAGGTAACAGTAGATGTCCACTGCCGGGGTGTGATCTAAGAGGACCGGCAATTTCCAATATCTAAGGTAGTTTAAGTAATCCCTCCCCATCTCTTCCCCCCCGATCCAATTCCAGAGGGCAGGAAGGTCCTCATCCTGGGAGAGGAGCCAGAGGGCCTTGGAGAGGAAGAAATGGGGGGAGGGAAGGTCCATCCCCTTGGCTCTCCTCAATATTTCCGGGAAGCCTATCTCCTCATTCCCCTGGATAAACCTCAGGGTCCTGGTCAATTCCCGGTAGATGTGCTTGGGGCGATATGGGGTGACATCAAACCTATCGAGTTGCGCCCGGCCCACAGCGTATCCCTGCCGCAGGGCCCAGCCAAGGATATAGTCCAAGAGGTGGGTCTTCCCTGACCCATACTCTCCCTCTATGGCCAGAACCTCACCGCCCTTGTGGGAGAAACCCTCAAAGGCCTGCTCCACCTCCCGCAGCTCCTTATCTCGGCCAAAGGTGAAGTCACTGATGGCCAAGGAGGGAACCACTCCTAATCTGAAGGCCTCGATCATCCTTCGTGATCGGAAATCCCCCCCCTTGGTGGGGATATGCCGGGGCTGAGCAGGTGGTTTCTTCCTCTCGACCGGGGTAAGCAGCTTTAAGGTCTCCCGGTTCATCCAAAGGGTGAGGCCATTGGCAAACTCCACCAAGAGATGCATCCCTCGCCATCTGGTATCCACAACCTTCCCCTCACCTAAGCCTTGATGATAGACCTTACTCCCAATCATTTAATACTCCTTATGATTCGCCTCTTCCTGAAGCTCCATCTCCAAGGTCATCAATTGATCCCGAATAATCCTTCTGGCCATCTCCCTTCCTATGGGCTCAGCGGGATTGTTTCTCAGGAGGTGAAAGGCCTGAATTATCCCCTTCACAAAGACCCGCCTATGGCCCACATCAGCATACCTCTCCTCATAGGCCACCTGGGCCAGGTGGGAGATGGTCTCCCTAAGGTTATCCCGGTGGAAGCTAAAGGGGGGATAGGCAGCCTGGTAGATAGCGGAGAGCTTCTCCCCCACTTCCCTGAGGAACTCCACCGGCTCCATCCCCAACTCCTCCAGGTTTATCCTCACCCCACTGGGATTAAGCCCAGTGAGAACCCCGGAAAGCCTCTGACGCAGGGCTTCATAGACCTCCAATCTCTCCTCCAAGAGCTGCCTTTCATCGGGAATGGCATAGAAGATCATCACCCCGGGGAGCCTGCTGTTTCCACATTCATCTATCAGTTGCCTGAGGTTATCCATAGCTGCCCTCCTCTCCCGGGAGGAGGCAATGCTTAAACCTCTCTCCGCCTCATCAAAGAGGAGGACCAGGCCTGCATAGCCAATGGCCTTGATCCACTGGGCCAAGGATCTGAGCTGGCGGAAGGCGGTGGGCTTGTCCACCCTTTCGGTGATCCCATACTCATTGCGGATGGGGCGATCGATCTCTTCCCCCTTCAACCACTGGAGTATCCGTTCATAGTCCTGACCTCCCCTCTGCAGGGAGAGAAAGGCCTCCTTGACCGCATTGGCAAAGCTGGAGGACTCTATCCCTGCCAGGGAGCGGACATAGGAGGTGAGGTACTCCTCCCCTTTCTCCCCAAACTCCTCCACCTTCTCCATATACCAGTTGCGGAGGAAACCATCGATCCCCCTCTCCCAGGGCTTTATCTCTCCCTCCCCCCTCATCGGATACATCAGGTTGGCCATCGTAGCCTTATAGACAAGCTCCAGCTTGTTGAAGGGGCATTCCACCGGGGAGAGGGCCACATAACTTACCGCATAACCTCGCGACCAGCCTATATCCCTCATCCGGTAGAGGAAGTGGGTCTTCCCCCCTCCGTAATTGCCAACTACTAACTTGAAGGCCGAACCTCCTAACTTGATAAAACTCTCTAAATACTCCTCATCTATTATCCCCAACCAGGGGTCCAACCCCACGGTAAAGGACTCTACCCCAAACTCTGGGGGGGTCCCGGTCCCCCCCAACCTGTTTATTATAGCCTTGGCCAACCCTGGTTTCATTGGCTTACCCCCTTATGGAGAGATAGGCATATCTCGTCCCCTTCTCCTCATCATCAGGGACAAAGATTACTTTGTCTCTCCTCTTTGTTGCCTCGAAAGTAGCCACCCAGAGGGATAACTCCTCCCCCCTTATCCTCCTTAAGCGGTAGAGATCGTAGCCAAATTGTGCCCTTCCGTAACCAATATAATTCGACTTGATGGGATTTGCCTTAAACCTATCCCCTTGCCTGAGAAAGGCAAGCTCTCCCAAAACCCCAACAATCAGTGCCCTCTCCCCTTCCCCTCCCCTTAAGGCCCGGTGGTAGGCCTCCTTGAGCAGGGAGAGATAAGAATCGGGCTCAAATGGGCTTCCCTTAAGCTCCTCCTCAAACCTGAGGATGGAATCTACCACCTCCTGGGGGTTAAGCCTTATCTTCTTCACCGGTTCCGGCCCCCAGGAGATGGCCACCTCCCCCTGCAGGAAGTTGGGCTTCAGGGAGTAGAGGCCAGCATAGAGGTTAGGATACTGCCCACGCAGCTTAAACCCCTTAGCCTGCAACTCCCCCTCTAACTTCCGGCCAAAGTCGGATTTAAACTCCTCCTTCCACCGCTTTAACCTCAGCCTCTGATCATCCAGCCAGCGGCTCAAATTGGGGATAAGCTGGCCAGGTTCCAACCCAGCCTTGAGCTTCTCCATCTTCAAAAGGAGGGCCTCCATAACAAAGGGATTGGAAGAGGGCTCCCCCTCCATTCTCCCATATCCAGCCAGAAGATTGGCCAACTCCTTGGCCCTCCTCTGAAACCTCAAAAGCCTATCCCTTAACTCCTTCATATTCCCCCTTCTATGGCCTTCAGTCAACCTTTACTTGCTGTTGGGGTTGAAGCCAGAATCATCGAAGTGGGTTGGCAACTCCCCTCGCTATAATTATAACCTTTACCTTCCCGAAATCAAGCAAATTATTTTCTCGAAAATAGCTCCCTGGCTAAATCACTGCTTCCCTAACTGAACAACCATCTCCGTAGTTGCCGATTATATCAGGTAACTAACTCTTCAGAGCCGAGGGATTACAATTTGCCTCTGTTACTTGAATGGGGAACTGGCGTGGGGAGTAAAGAAAACAGCTAAAGAATTTCTAAAAATAGCCGATAATAGGATCAAACTGTAGTAGCCCACAACAAAAATCAAACATAATCGTTGCTTCTGTCGTTATGGATGATGAAATCCATAAGGAGACAAGATGTGGAGGACATCTCCCCTGGGCGGAGCCTCGGGCAAGCCTGATGTCGACTTTACCTCTCCCTTGCAGGGAAAGGTTGGAGCCTACCCTGAGTCTTCGGCCCGAACTCAAGCCGAGAACTTGCCGAAGGATGAGGGTGAAATTCCCCTCTAAGAAACCCCCTCCTTCTAACTCCCTCCCACCAGTGGAGGGAGAATTATAATCGAGGTCTGGAGACCTCTCCCACAACTGTGGTCAGAGAACAGGGATCAGGGGAATCCATGGCAACCGACACCTGCCTGCCGTGCTCCCTGACCTCCGTAAGCTGTCAACAATTGGATAAAATTTTTTGTGAGCCACTATAGTTGCTCAAATTATCAATTTTCCCCTTGACAGACCTTTTGTAATCTGATAATCTTGAGAACAAAATCTAAACCAGGAGGAAAAATGAGGGGCAAAAAGCTTATATTCTCCATATTTACCCTAATCCTGATGTTCGGGCTCTGGACAGGCTGTGGGAAGAAGGAGGGCCTTAACCCCGTCCAGGAAACCACTGGCACAGTTTTCATAGATACCCTTTACGCTTCCTCTGATACCCTGCAGGCTGGCGATACCCTGCTCATCACCGCCAGGGTAGTGGATGAGGACAACCTGCCCCGGCAGGGGGAGACGGTCAATTTCACTACCTCCTATGGAACCATAAGCCCAGGCTCGGCTACCTCGGATAGCCAGGGAGGGGTTTGGACCAACCTCATTGCCCAAGCCGATACCGCCGATCATCTGGCCAGGGTAACGGCAACGGTCACATCAAGTGGGGACAGCATGGGGCTCACCATCCCCGTTAAAGGAAGAAGGGAGGTGACCCCAGGCGCACCCTTTAATATCAGCCTAAAGATAACCCCCACCTCCCCCCTGTTGGCCAATGGGGCGGACACGGCCACCGTTGTGGCCACTGTAACCGACATCCAGGGTCAGCCTGTTCCTGATGGAACACCGGTCACCTTCGTTGCGGGGGAGAAATTTGTGGATATCAACGGCGATGGCTCCTTCACCTCAGGGGTGGACTCCCTGGTCATTGATGCCAACGGCGATGGGGAGTGGAATGCAGTGGGGAGCATCCCCTCAACGGCAACCACCTCCGGTGGCCAGGCTACCGTCCACTACATCTCCGGAACAAGCCCTCAAGCGGTCTACATCAAAGCCACCGCGGGGGCCGCCCAGAGCGATGGAGTAATCACCCTCAAGCCCTTGAGGCAAATCTGGGGTATAGACATTGGGGTGGACAGATCCTTCATTCAGGTCAAGGGGACCGGAGGAAATGAGGTGTGCGAGATCACGGCAACCGGACTGGACATATTCAACAATCCCGTCCCTCAGGGATTGGAGATCTCCTTCCGCATCCTCCAGGGGCCAGCGGGAGGCGAGAGCCTGGAGGACTCCGGCTACGGGCCGATAACGAAGCTAACCGACTCCGGCGGCCAGGCCAAGGTTCATCTACACAGCGGCACCCTCTCGGGAACCGTGCAAATCGAAGCCTTCTCCGATGGGGTCTATTCCCAGGCAACTCAGGTGACGATCTGCAGTGGTCCCCCTTATGTTATCTCCCTGAGCGCAGATCCGCTAAACATAAGGGGTTGGGACATAGATGATGTCCCTTCAAATGTTTTGGCAATAGTCAGCGACAGGTTTGGCAATCCAGTTCCAGACGGCACCGCAGTTTACTTCTCTACGGAGGAGGGGCAGGTAGAGACGAAGAACAGCGTTACCACAAATGGAAAGACTGAAGTTACCTACATCAGTTCCACTGACCCTTGGGATGACGGCATAGCCTGGGTGGTGGGCTCCACCAGAACCACCGATCCCCAGACAAGAACCATCAAGGACAGCGTGGGAATTATCGTTTCCGGACCGCCGGTTACCATCAACTTTATCGGGTATCCCCCGAGCTTGGAAGCGGACGGAAAGGACAAGGGCAAGATATTTGTGGAGGTCTTAGATGTAAACGGCCACTATGTTGTAGGGGGGACCGAGGTTAAGTTCGAGACGACTCAGGGGACGATCAGCGGCTCGGCAACAACTGAGGATGGGGTGCATGCCAGCATAGCCGAGGCCGAGATAACCAGTGAGATATTGGATAAGGACTACTCACTCACTACCCCTGATGATGGAATAGGAGCTGTTGCTGCTGTAACGGCAAGATCAGGGTTGCTCGGGGGGGCTAGTGCCACTGTAAACATCAACTTCCGCACTACCTCGGCCAGTTCAGAAAATTCCTCCATTGATATTCCCGCTACGGTGGATATTAGTTCTCAAAATGCCTTCTCGGTTAATATCGAGGACTACTATGGCAACCCCTTGGGGGGACACCAATTAAATGTAAGCTCCCAAGGAGGAGGGTCAGTTGCTCCTCCTTCTGGGACAACAAATGAATATGGAGTGGCCTCCGGTTTCATCTTCACTGCTCCCCCTGATTCGGGGAAGGTCTCCATCATAGTGGAAGATGCTGATCCAGGCTATGGAGGGATTACCTTGAGCAAAACGGTTGAGGTCAAATGAGAAGGAGGGATGTTATGGTCAAAAGGATAGCCGTTGGTGCCATTCTCTGTTTCCTCGTTTCTATCCCCAATATAAAGGAGAGCAGAGCCCAATCCTTGGGAAATGTGATCGGGATAGAGGAGGCGAGGGGGGAAAGGGTAGCGGTTGAATATAACTATGTGGGAAGGATTGTGGAGGAGAGCGGGGCGACGTCGCCCAAGAAGTTTGAGATCGCCTCTCACCGCTTTTTCATCAAGGGAACCTATGGTCTATCCGATTATGCAGACTTTTTCCTGAAGCTGGGAGCGGCGAACCTTAAGGTCCCCTCCAAAGCCGCTGGTTTCAGTGATTTCCAGGGCGATACCCGCTTCGCCTATGGTGGGGGGATAAAAATTAAGCCCATAAAAATAGGGAGATCGAGGTTCCTCCTTATGGGCCTGGGGGTGGCCTTTACCTCCCAGGGCTCTGTCCAGAACAACCATTTTCGTATCAACAACAAATATGATTGGAGGGAATATCAGGCCGCCCTGGCCTTTGCCACTCAGATAAAGAAGGTTGACCTCTATCTGGGGTTGGAGAAAACCTGGCTTGATGGAAAGAAGGATTGGACCAAGTATCTAATCTCCTCCAACCAGTCGATGGCCAAAAGCAGCAATGACTTCTCCGACGACCAGCAATCCCTCCGTCCAGTCATCGGGCTGGATATCCAACTGCCCCAGGGTTATGCGCTATCCTTAGAGGCGGGAGGGGTGGGCAAGAACGAGATAACTCTGATGCTGGGCTTCAGTCAGAAATCATCAAGGTAAATTCCCAACTACCAAGAACTGCTTAAAGGAGGTTTCTATGACCGATCAACCGCCGAAATTCTTCAAGAACCCAGGAATTGCCACTGTTCTTTCCTTCTTCTATATGGGACTTGGTCAAATCTATAACGGACAGATTGGCAAAGGGATTGGCTTCATCATCCTCTATGCGGCATCCATCGCCCTGATGTTTGTCATAGTTGGTTTCATCACCACGCCCCTACTCTGGATATGGGGGATGATTGATGCAAACAGATCAGCCAAGAAGATCAATGAGGAGTTAGCTGCGGGGTCACCACAAAATCAGACTCTAACCGAGGGCACAAATAGCAGTTAACCCGGATTAGTCATAGGTCAGATGTTCTCATCCTCACCGACGGGCTATCAGGTGCCCAGACTTGAAGGCAAACCAGGCGGCAGAACCGGAGTTCTGCCGCCTGGTTTTTTGTCTCCAAAGAAGTCCTCCAGCGTAGCGATAGAAAAGCCCGCCTTCCTTAACCACAGCAGGTCACACATCTTCTTACCCCCCTTACAGCTATATCATAGGGATTGGGTTGAGGCCCAAATCCATCGCCAACTCCCCAGAAATATCAGTGGACTCGGAAATTATCGGTTGACGGCCCCACCCCTTTTTGCTAATTTAACCCCGAAAGGAGCAAATTGCCGCGCATAAGAATAGGTGTAATTGGGGTTGGCCACTTAGGCAAGTATCATCTCCAGAGGCTTTTAGAGCTTCCCCTAGCCCAGGTGGTGGGCCTCTTTGATAAAGACCAGGCAAAGGGGGAAAGGGTAGCCAAAAGTCTGGGGGTGAGGGCCTGGCCCCACCTAAGTGACCTCCTCAAGGAGGCAGAGGCCGTAGTGGTTGCTGTCCCCACCAGCTCCCATTACGAGGTAGTTATAGAGGCCCTCTCTCAGGGGCTGGCGGTCCTGGTGGAGAAACCCCTTGCCGGTAGATTGGATGAGGGGGTGGAGATGGTGAAGATGGCCCAAAGCAAGGGGAAGGTCCTTCAGGTAGGACATATAGAGAGGTTCAACCCCGCCTTTACCTCGCTTAGGGGGTTGAAAATTGAGCCCCGGTTTATAGAGGCCCATAGG
Source organism: uncultured Gemmatimonadota bacterium (assembly GCA_964626665.1). Classification (GTDB taxonomy): domain Bacteria; phylum SM23-81; class DAOVCL01; order DAOVCL01; family DAOVCL01; genus DAOVCL01. Next base: position 35,674 of record CAZVGK010000007.1, read on the forward strand.
CTCTCCCCCTTCCACCCGCGGGGAATGGATGTGGCTGTGGTCTTGGACCTGATGATCCACGACCTGGACCTTGTCCTTGCCCTGGTCAACTCCCCTCTACAGTCCGTGGAGGCTATGGGGGTGGCTGTGGTCTCTGATCAGGAGGACATCACCAACGCCCGCCTTAGCTTTGAAAACGGCTGTGTGGCCAATCTCACGGCCAGCAGGATATCGGCCAAATCGATGCGCAAGCTGCGCATTTTCCAGAGGGATTCCTATCTCTCCCTCGATTTTATCCAGAAGAACACAGAGGTATACAGGCTTCTCCCCTCCTCAGGAGGGGTCAATGGCGAAAAGATATTTGACCTTGCTGGCCGGTACCTTATCCGCAAACTAATAACCGACAAGGGGGTTGATCCCCTCAAGGAGGAGCTCTCCTCATTCCTCTCGGCAATAGCAGGCCACCATCCTCCCCCTGTCTCTGGCCAGGAAGGGCTAAAGGCCCTAAGGTTGGCCCTGAGGGTGTTAGAGGCCATAAGATGCAGAACTTAGCTCGCTTCGCTCGCAAAGTTCTCCATAGGGTCTCACGACCCTTCCCGACCTACAGTCGGGACTCGGATTGCCCATCTGTCACCCTTGAAGGGGGCTTACCCCCTTCAAACAACCCCCAACCTATCGGAATTTCCAAGAAATCCCGATGGGTCAAGTTAATGGTCCTGGCCGGTGAGGCTTCCGGGGACCTGCATGCCGCTGGCCTCATCCATCAACTAAAGAAGCTCCTCCCCTCAGTTACCTTCTTCGGAATGGGAGGGGCAAAGATGGAGGAGGAAGGGGTTGAACTTATCTACCACCTGCGAGATCTCTCCCTCATTGGGTTTACGGAACCATTGAGGAAGCTCCCCTTCTTTCGGCGGGCAATGGGGAAGATGACCAAGCTCCTCAAGGAGAGGGAGCCCGATCTGGTAATCCTGGTGGACTACCCTGGTTTCAACCTGAGATTTGCCCGCCAGGTAAAAAAGAGAGGGATTCCCCTTGTCTATTACATCTGCCCTCAGGTCTGGGCCTGGGGGAGATGGCGGATAAAGAAGATTGCTAAGCTGGTGGATAGGGCCATAGTCTTTTTCCCCTTTGAGCGTAATCTCTATCAACGGGCAAAGCTGAGGGCCGATTTTGTCGGCCATCCTCTGATAGAGATTATCAGGGAGGAGCAGAAGGGAGAGGTTTTTCGGCGGCAGATGGGGATAGAAAAGGGAGAAGAGGTTCTGGGCCTCTTTCCAGGAAGCAGGGAAGGTGAGGTAAGAAGAATCCTTCCCCTGATGCTGCAGGCTTACAGGTTGTTGGCAAAGAAGGTTAAGATGAGGGCCTTCTTGGCTCTCTCTCCAAATATCCCCCTTGATCTGGTCAAGGGTTATGAGGTGGAGATCCTCCAGGGGAGAAATTATGAGCTTATGGCTGGCTCATCTCTGGTCTTAGTGGCCTCAGGAACGGCAACCATAGAGGCCACCATCTTAGGGACGCCAATGCTAATCATCTACCGCATTTCCCCCCTCTCCTGGCTCTTAGGGAGGTTGCTGGTGAGGCTTCCCTATATAGGGATGGTCAACATATTGGCCGGGAAACAATTGGTCCCTGAGCTCATCCAGAGGAGGGCAAACCCCCCGCAGATAGCCGCTGCGGCCTGGAGATTGCTGAATGATGAGGGGAGAAGGGAGGAGATGAAGAGGGGATTAGAAAAGGTGAAAAGAGGGCTGGGAGAGCCAGGTGCCTACCTCAGAGCTGCCCAAATAGTGCACGAGGTCTTCAGGGGTGGCCGGCAAGCTTAGCCTAAATCTGGCTGCCCTCTTGGGTCCTCCGCTTCTTTTGGCCTGGGGGAAGAGCCTGCGGATAAGATTTTTAAAAGAGAGATTAAAAAAGAGGAGGGTCATCTATGCCCTCTGGCATGGGAGAATGTTCATCCTCATCTATTTCTACCGAAACAGGGGGATAGATGTGCTGATTAGTCAACATTCAGATGGGGAGTTGGTAGCCAGGATGGTGCAGGGCTTAGGCTATCTCCCGGTGAGGGGGTCAAGCACCAGGGGAGGACTGCAGGGGTTCTTTGCGCTATCCCAAGGGGCAAAGGGGAGAAGTTTGGCCATTACCCCAGATGGCCCGCGGGGACCAAAGGAGGTCGTGCAACCTGGGATCATCCTGCTGGCCCAAAGGACTGGCCTACCCATTGTCCCCTTAGGGGCATCCGCCCAGAATGGGGTGGTTCTTCCCAGTTGGGATAGCTTCCTCATTCCCCACCTCTTCTCCCGGGCAGTGGTCATTGAGGGTCCTCCCCTCCAAGTGGAGAGGGAGCTAAGGGATGAAGGGCTGGAGGAGAGGAGAGGTGAGCTGGAGAGGAGGCTAAGGGTGGTTAACCGCCAGGCAGACGATTTCTTCTTAAGATGAGAGGCATATATACATTTACATTTTGGTTCGCTCTACTTAGCTTCCTCCCCATCCTTCTCCCCCTTTCCCTGCTCAAGGGGTATGGGATAAGGGAGAGGTTGGGGTTCCTCCCCCGGGGGATGAGGAGGGGCGGGATCTGGCTTCATGGGGCCTCCATTGGGGAGGTGAGCCTTCTGGTTCCTTTGGCCAGAGGGATAAGGGCTCAGACCCCCTTGCTTCCCCTTTTCCTCACGGCAACCACCCGCACCGGACTACAAAAGGCCCGCTCACTCCTCCCGGAAGCCACATCCTTCCTCCTCCCCCTGGACCTTCCCCCCCTAATGGCCAAACTGTTTAACTCTCTTAGACCAAAGGCCTTGATCATCGCGGAATCCGAGCTTTGGCCTAACCTCATATACCAAGCTAAACTGCACGGGTGTCCCCTTTTTTTAGTTAACGCGCGTATATCCTCTAAATATAAGCTCTTGAAGTCCCTTTTCCCCTACCTCTTTGGCTCATTCACCAGGATCTTCTGCCGAGAGGAGAAGGATAGGAGGAAATTTGAGAGCTTAGGGGTAAAGGGGGAGAGGTTGACCGTGGTCGGGGAACTTAAATTCAATCGCCCGCAAAAGTCCTCCCTATCCCCTAACCTCCGGGGAAACCTGGGGATTGGACCTGAGGAAAAGGTTTTGGTGGCTGGCTGCACCAGAAAGGGTGAGGAGGAGAGGGTTCTCCAGGCCTTCTCCCAGGTGGCTTCACCCCAGGTAACCCTCATCTTAGCCCCGCGGCATCTGAATAGGTTGGAGGAAGTGGAAAAGATCTTGCGGAAAGGGGGATTTGATTATATCCGTCGCAGTCAGGCCTCCCAACGAGGAAAGGAGAGGGTTATCCTCCTGGATACCTATGGGGAACTTTCCTCCATCTATGCGCTCTGCTACGCAGCATTTATCGGGGGGAGTTTGGAACCGCTGGGGGGACACAACCCCCTGGAGCCGGCTTTCTTTGGGGTTCCCGTTATCTTCGGCCCCTCTATGGAGGGTAACCCCGAGGGAGCAGAGGTCCTTTTAAAGGCCGGAGGAGGAATTAGGGTCGGGAATGAGGAGAAGCTAGCTCAGGTCTGGGGGAGGCTTCTCCAAAATCCGCAGGAGAGGGAAGAGAGAGGGAAATCCGCCCTCAGGGCACTAGAGGAAAGGACGGGGAGAGCTGAGCGGGTAACTCAGGAAATCTTGAGGGAGATAGGAGTTGCAGTCAAAGGTTAAAATGTCCCCCCTACCCCTTCTGGGCCTCCCCCTAGTTCCTTTCTACTTCTTGGGCTGGAGGTTGAGGTTGGCCCTCTATCAAAGGAGGATTATCCCCAAAAGGAGGCTACTAGCCAAGGTCATCTCGGTGGGGAACCTCACCTTAGGGGGGAGCGGCAAAACCCCACTTGTCCTCTACCTAAGCCAGGGGCTAGAGCAAAGAGGATACAATCCAGCAGTGCTCAGTCGCGGTTACGGCCGCAAGGGAAGGGAGCCTCTTCTAATGGAGAAGACAGGGGAGTTAAACCCGCAGGATGCGGGAGATGAACCCTTTCTTCTGGCTAAATATGGCATTCCGGTTCTGGTGGAAAAGGACAGATTCCACTCTGGAACGATGGCCCAGGCAAGGGGCTATTCCCCTCTAATCTTAGACGATGGCTATCAATATATAGGTCTTCACCGGGATGTGAATATTTTAATCATTGACTCCTCTAATCCCTGGGGCAACGGATTCCTCCTTCCCGCCGGCTCCTTGCGGGAACCCTTAAGTGAGGCGAAGAGGGCCGACATTATCATCATCAATAGGGCAGATCAGGCAGGTAACTTGACCTCTTTGAAGCGGAAGCTGAGGAACATCAAGGGAGATATCCCCCTCTTTGAGTCCCTCTATCTTCCTCACTCCCTCCATTGGCTGGGGGAAGATGAGGAGATCCCCCTAACGGAACTAAGGGGCAGAAGGGTTTATGCCCTCTCCGCCTTAGGGAATCCCACATCCTTTGAGAACGCCCTTGAGGGGCTGGGGGCAGTCTTAGTGGGTAAAAGGAGATTCCTTGACCATCACTTTTATAGCAAAGGGGATGTAGAGGAGGTGAGGAAGAGGGCAAAAAGGAAGGGAGCTGACTGGCTGGTGACCACGGAGAAGGATGAGGTGAAACTCACTCATCTCCTCCCCGGTAATTTCCCCCTCCTCTCCCTGTGCATGCGGTTAACCATCAGGAAAGAGGAGGATTTTTGGCAGGCAATGGATGCCCTGTTAGCAGGAGGTTCTCTCCGAACAACTTAACAGTTGTCGGGGATCAGTATACAGGGATCAGGGAAAATACCTGACTGCTAACCACTGACTCCTGTGAGCTGCCTTAAGGGGAAAGATGAGAGTGACAACATTACTCAATGATTTAAAAAAAGGGAAGATAGCCCCTTCCTACCTCTTCTTTGGGGAGGAAGAGTTCTTGCTTGAAGAGGCCATCGAGGCCCTTACCGAGAAGTTAATTGACCCTTCACTGCGACCTTTTAATCTCGATCTAGCCTATGGAGACGAGGTTGATAGGGAGAAGCTCATCGACTCAGCCACTACCCTCCCTATGCTCTCGGGAAGGAGGCTCTTCCTGATTAGAAGGGCCAATCGACTCAACTTAGGGGTGAGAAATACGCTCCTCGAACTCCTGCAATCGCCACCTTCCACTACTTGTTTGGTGCTCATCGCCCCTCATACGGATCCGCGATCTGCTTTCATCAGGGATTTCTCTCAGGTATCCACCCCTGTTCAATTCTTCCCCTTAAGGGAGAGGGAGATCGGCCCCTGGATAATGAGAAGGGTAGGGAGATGGGGGAGACGGATAACAAAGGAAGCTTCCTATAGGCTTTGGCTTTTGGCCGGAGAGGACCTGATGGCCCTTTCCAACGAGCTGGAGAAGCTCTCCCTTTATGTCGGCCAGAGGGAGGAAATCGGCGAAGAGGATGTCCTCAAGCTATTCACCGGGGGGAAGACTTTCAACATCTTCAACCTGACCACTGCCTTGGGAAATGGGGAGCTGGGAAAGTCCTGGAGGATACTCGATGCCCTTCTAAGGGGTGGCGAATCTCCCGGAGGAATCCTATCGATGATAGCCAGGCACTTCACTACCCTCTTGAAGATAAAATTAGGCGCCACCCAGAACTTGGGGGTCCATCCCTATTACCTCAAGGAATATGTCCATCAGGCCCAGGGATTTACGGCCCAAAGCTTAGAGAGAAAGTTAGAGCACATCCTCCGGGTAGAGGTGGAGATAAAGAGCGGTGGTTCCGAGCCAAGGTTGGCCCTGGAGTTCCTCACCTACAAGCTCTGCCGAGGTGAATAGGCAACCAGGAGACAGTTCACGGGGCGGCAAAGCCGCAAAGTTTAAAGAAAAAGACTCACCACGGATTTACACGGAATAACACGGGAAGAGAATAGAGACTGCCGTCAGAATCGGGATTCTGACGGCTCAGGAATTTCCATTTTCTATTTTCTTGGATATAGGTTTGTTTCTGTGTCTTTCCGTGAGATTCCGTGGTGAGTTGTTATGATCTTCTTATCTATTCGAGTAGATTCGTTTATTCGTGTCATTCGTGTTCCTTCTTTAAGGAGTTGTGGGAGGCATCTCCTGATGCCAATAAAAATGGTGCTGTCAGGAGTTATCTCCTGACAGCTCTTAAAAGGTCAGGAGACCTCTTCCACAAAAGAGGGATCTAACAGACCCCAATGCCGGATAGAGAGATTCCTACCGCACTTTAGTGCGGGCCTTAAGTCAATTACTAAATCCGAATGACGAAAAAGGCTTAAACCCAATAAACCTATGAGTAACGAGCTATGATTGCATTTTCCCCAGCAGCGGAATCCGTGTAATCCGTGGCTATTGTTTATCCGTGAGGTTCCGTGGTAAACTCTGCGTTCTTTGCGACTTTGCGCTGCTATGGTGATCAGTGGTGAGATTTTACCTATGAGCTCCCCTAAGGTCGAGAAAATATACCAACTCCTCCAGGCTGAATACGGTTATCCCCGCCGGAAAGAGAGGAGAGATCCCCTGGCAGAGCTCATTGCCACCATCCTCTCTCAGAACACATCCGACCTCAATTCCCATCGTGCCTTTAGAAACCTCACACAGAGGTTCCCTACCTGGGAAGATACGCGCAAGGCTCCCCAGGAAGAGATAGCCGAGGCCATAAAGCTCGGTGGCCTCTCCCAACAGAAGGCCCAGAGGATAAAGGACCTCTTGGAGGAAATCCATCTGCGAGAAGGGGAATCCAACCTTAGCTTCCTGGCTAAGATGGAGGCCGATGAGGTCCAGAGATACCTTTTAAAGTTCAAAGGGGTAGGGCCAAAGACTGTCGCCTGTGTGCTGTTGTTCTCCTTGGGAAGGCCATCTATGCCAGTGGATACCCATATTTTTAGGGTATCCAAGAGGATAGGCCTCGTCCCCCAGAAGGCTAATGTCGTTCAGGCTCAAGCCATCTTAGAGGCAATTACTCCCTCCCAACTCATCTACCCTCTACATTTAAGCCTTATCGAACATGGAAGGAGAGTCTGTAAAACCCGACAGCCCCTCTGTGCAGGATGCATCCTCAGGGCCGAGTGCGATTACCTAGAAAAAACGAATTAACTAAAAAAAAGACTTGACACTGAAGAATTGGTGTGTTAGTTATTAAAGAAATTTGAGGCCGTTTCCTTAGATGAAGGAAAATCATATCGTAAAAGGGGGTGATAAAATAAAGATAGAGGCAGCCTAAGAAGCAGACGCTCTTTTGGTTTATGAAGGGACATTATTAAGAAGGAGGTAGGGAAGTGAAAAGAATCATATTTTTTCTGATGGTCTCCATTCTGGCCCTGGGCTTAACCCTTCCTGCCCTGGGGGTTGATCTCACCGGTAAGATAGGGGTAGGGGGATTGGTTTCCCCGGTAAAGCCCGTGTTGAGCGATCACTCGGATATCTGGGCCGTTGGAGGACAAGGGAAACTACTGGTCAAGTATGGGATCAACAAGAACTTTGCTGTTGGATTAAGTGCTGGATTTGCCAGGGTCTGGAACGACACTACCACTGGCAGTGATGGGGTTGGCTTCACCTTCCCCAGCCCAAGTGATAAGGCTTCCTTAGTCTGGGATCTCATTCCTGTAGGGGTAAATGGCTATTACAGCATCATCCCTGACAACCCCAAATTAAACCCTTATGTAACCTTGGGATTAGAGGCCAACATCTGGAAGGTAACCGATTATAGCACAGGCAATGATGTCCCTATCCTTGACAAGGATGATAATCTCAGGCCGGACTTCAAGGCCACAGAGGTTACCGTTGGGGTCGGTGGTGGCTTGGAATATTTCGTCAAGGAGAACATAGGGATAAACGGTGGGGTCAAGTTTAACTTCCTCACCGGTTTAGGGGCTGACCTCAGCACTAACACAGATCTGGTAGACAGAAGCAGGGGCATTGTAGAGGGATTTGCTGGAGTAACCTACTACATCGAGATAAAAAAAGACTCGGATGGAGATGGCATAAAAGACGACCTTGATGCTTGCCCACTGCAACCTGAGGATTTCGATGGCTTTGAGGACGATGATGGCTGCCCTGACCCCGATAATGACAACGATGGCATCCCGGATATCTCCGACAAATGTCCCAACGAGCCTGAGGATTTAGACGGTTACCAGGATGATGACGGCTGCCCAGACCCAGATAATGACAATGACGGGGTCTTGGATGTGGAGGATAACTGCCCCAATGAGGCAGGACCCGCCTCCAACCATGGCTGCCCCATTGTCGATTCCGACAAGGATGGGGTATTGGATCCAGATGACCGCTGCCCCAACACCCCTATGAGGGTGAAAGTAGACAGGTATGGATGCCCCACCGCGGCCAAGATAGTGGGGAAGTTGGTCTTGGAGGGTGTGAATTTTGCCTCTGGGAAAACAAAATTTACTCCTAGTTCAGAGGCCAAATTGGATGAACTGTACAAATCCCTGAAGGCCTATCCTGACTTAAGGGTAGAGATCCAGGGATATACGGATAGTTGGGGCAGAGCCAAGGCCAACAAGGCCCTTTCTGAGAAGAGGGCAAAGGCAGTGATGAACTACTTGATTAACAAGGGGATAGCCTCCTACAGGCTAAAAGCTGTAGGTTATGGGGAGGTCAATCCCATTGCCAGCAACAAGACCAAAGCTGGCCGTGCCAAAAATAGAAGGATCGAGATCCTTCCCCTGAAGTAGTAACTCTTTGGGTAGAAGGGGGTGTCGTCTTCTTTAGCGATGCCCCCTTCTGTTATTGGTTAGACTCCGATTTTCATTTCGGGAATTGACTGAGCGGTCAAATGTCCTCATCTGACCGTCCCTCCGTCAAGCCGTCAGGTGCCTTCACCTGAAGGCGATAGAGAAAGGTGGTAGAATTGGGGTTCTGCCACCTCGCTTTTGGTTTACTTTGAGTTTAAATAACAAAGAAAGAGAGGGGGAATGAGGAAGCTCGCACTCTTTCTACCTGTGATATTGGCTTTTCTAGGATGTGGTAAGGGGCCGACAGGGCCACGAGGACCAGCGGGAGCAGAAAGAATCTATGTCCTTGGTCAGGTTGACAGCAAAAGCCAGGCTTGGGTGACGGTTTACTTCCCACCAGTTATTCCCTGGGTCACGATAAATCAAGATACACTGAGTATGTGGGAGGACAGAATTGATCCAACCTATGATTATTACGGAACAGTTTTCATCGCGGATTCTGTGTCAGTAAGTGCAGGAGATTTAGCCAATCTTAAAGTAGATTACACCGAGGGTATTGCCATTGCCTCTGCTGGGGTACCAGGTAACTTTGATATCATTTCCCCCGATACATCACAGACAGCCCAGATTCCTGTGAATAGTTCTTTTACCGTTACCTGGTCTACCTCAAGTCACGCTGACTTCTATCCTGTCTATTTCCATCTTAACTATAGCTACTATGACACTTCAGGAAACTACGGATACTTCAATCTCTATGTGGACACTTCTATAACCTCCACTTCTATAACCTTCCCCGCTAGTAGACTCTTCCCAGGCGATATTGATTCAATAAGGTATAGCGGGGGATATTTTGGTGTTTCCGCAATGAGTGGCCCAGAGGTAAAACCTGGTGCCCGTGGAAATGTGACCGGCGATGGGAGCGGGTTCTTCTGGGGTAGGAATTATGGGGTAGAGATATATGTTGCAGTTCAGGGAACGAAGACGAAAGCTGCCAAGAAGCCACCTAAAGAAGAGTTGACAAACAAGCTTTTTGAGAAGATAAGGGAGATGGATCCCAATTATCAGTTGTTGAAGGAGAGATGGTTGAGCAAAGGGTATAAAAACTGAAAGCAGGTGGTTCATATCAATTCGTTGACATGCATGGTCTTTTAAGGATTGGTAAGCAAAAGGGTAAACAAAAGGAGAAATGATGAAAAAGGCATTATTTTTCTTAGTAGTGGCCTCCTGCCTTAGTTGGACTGTCGCTTTTGGTGGTGGCCTCGGAGTGGGGTTAGGTGTTGGAACTACAGCTTTTTTGGGTGAGGACGACTTAATGCTCCCCAAGACGGTTTCTGGGATGTTGTCAATGGATTTAAGTGACAATGTGATGGTGAGAGGCTCCATAGGGTTTGCCTATACCAGTATGCACGAGGAAAGAACTCCCGTGACAGGGACAAAATCTACAGAGGACAATAGGTTAATCGGATTCCCCATAGAGTTGGAGTTTTTACCATTTTTTACCAGGGATGAGGGGAGGGTCAGAATATACCCAGGAGCCGGTTTTGGTTTCTACCATTACAGTTACAAACATAAGACAAAATATGGGAATACTTCCACGGAGCCTCCAACAGAGCATTACTCCGGTTTTGGCCAGTTTTTCGTGCTGGGAATAGAAGCTCAGTTGACCGAGAATCTGAGCCTTTTTTCGGAATGGTCTAAAATGACCTTTGCCGTGATGAAACATTCATATGAACAAACTGACTATCTTGGCAATAAAATTGCTAAGGTGAAGGAAGATGTGATCCCTTTCAAGTATGGGATCCGCTTTGGGGTTAGAATGTCCCTCTTCTAAAGGCGGACCGGCAATTTATAACGATAAAAGGCCAGCCAGAAGGTAGTTCCTGGTTGGCCTTTTGATAACGGATCCATCCAAATTACTGCGAAAATTCGAAAAATCTCACTAAAGGATTTGTCTCTCTCTGCCGATATAGAAATAGAAGGGCATTCCAACCAGGATGACGTGCTAAAAAAGAATGAGACTTCAAAAGATTATTAGATGACAGAAGAGGGCTTCTGCCACTCCCTGGGGAGCCTTCAACCACCCGTCCCGAACCGGAGCGGGTCGGGGAAGCTGGGTAGATGGGTTCTACCACACTTTAGTGTGGGTCTTCTATCCATGTCCGCTGAAGGGGCTTAAGCCCCGGGAACCCAACGAGTAACGAGCTACGATTGTAGTTTTTCCCATCAGTGAAATCCGTGTGATCTGTGGCTGTGCTTGGTTGCGGCCTTGTTGCACTGAGAATCCCTGGAAGAAAGGACATCCTGTGGCTTTAAAAATTAAAGAATGGAAGGTTTTCCTCAAAACCGGTTTATTATTTCTTCTTCTCCTCCAGGTCTTCACCGCTTGTTCGGTGAAGAAGCCGGAGTCCCCTTCCTGGGATATAAATGTTATCCTCCCCCTGATGAACAAAACCTACAAGATGCCCAAGATAGCCGGAGATGAGGACTACCTCTCCATTATTGGCGATAGCCTCTTTTTCTCCCTGAGGGATACCCTGTCTGGCTTTAGGGTGGATGATAACCTCACGATCGATCCCACCACCAAGGGGTATCGTAAGGAGTTGGGATCTATAAAAGTCAGTGGAGCCCAGGCCGATACGGTAAATGTTAGACTGACGGAGGTCAATCCTTCCTTGGGTCAGTTTCAGGGGATGAGTATCCCTATAGATCCCTTCACTTTTCCACCTTTGGAGAAGAAGAGCAGGTTCAGCACCTTCGATTATGTAACAGTGGACAGCGGATACTTTAGGGTAAATCTAATCAACCACTTCCCCTTTCCCCTGGAGAATATGGTAATCTCTGTTACCGATAGCACCAGTGGAATAACCGTTGGAGAGTTGAACTTCGCTGGCCTTATCGACCCAGAGGAGGAAGCTATTGACTCCCTTGATTTGGAGGGCCAAACCATCCATTCCATCCAGATCCTGGGTATCTCCGGGCGAACACCCGGAACCAATGGAGAATCTGTCCATATCGACACCCTCACCCAGATGATCGACCTCATGCCCAGCATCTCCAACCTTAAGGTGAGCGAGGCGCAAGCCCAGATCCCCCCTCAGATGATAACCAAGGTCGATTCAATCGAAGTAGAGAGCGACAATCTCATCCAGGAGGCGGTGATAGAGGAAGGGAACATCCACTTTAACTTATTGAGTGAACTCAAACTGAGTGGCAAGGCAACACTTACCCTTTTGGACTTTAGTAAAGAGGGCTCTACTTTTTCCGACTCCCAGGGGATAGAAGAGTATGGTAGCATCTCGAGGGATATCTCCCTGGATAAGTGTATTTTTCGCCCCATCAGCTTGGATAAACCTCAGTTTATCCGTTTTAGGGTAGAGGTGAAAACAGACGATACAGGAGATGAGAAGGTTTATGTCTCCAGTTCACAGACAATCAGGGGTAATGTAGAGAGTAGTCGGATAATTTTCTCCCGCTTTGCTGGGGTCCTGGAGCCAACCAGGATAAGAATGGAACCTGAGGAGCTGTTGCTTGACCTGCCCAAAGGCTTGAAGGCGATTTCCCTCTCCACCGTCAGGATGGATCTGGAGGTGAGAAACGGAGTCAACTTTCCTTTGGAACTCGATTCCCTATGTTTACAGGGATATGACCAGGAAGGCCTCCCCTTAGAGGAGCTAACTATACCGCCGGGCCAGGAGTATGTCCCTCCTGAGGCAGAAAAAACCATCCCGTTCACTAGGGATAACAGCAACATAGTCCCTTTTGCCAACTCCCTGCCCAGGAGGATCGAAACCCAGGGTAGCATTGTGGTAGGGGGTAGGGGATACAATGGTGATGCCGAGAGCTCTGATACAGTCCTCATCAGCTACCACATTTGGTCTCCGCTGGAGCTCATCCTTTGGCCCCAAACCATAGAGGGAGGCACCACCAGGGTAGAGATCGGGGAGGATACCAGGGATTTTGTTAAGAACCGTCTCCAATCGGGGGCAATCATCTCCGAGGTAATGAATCATCTCCCCTTAGGGGCCTCAGTTACTTACTACTTCGATCCTGACTCCACCAATCTGGACAGCGGGGCTTCCCTTATTATCCCAACCCCCCCAGACAGCCTTGAGCTAAAACCAGGCCATACCGATGCATCTGGGATAGTTGATCGGGCCGTAAAAAGCAAGCTCTCCATCCACCTCAGCCATCAGGACCTCCAGGTCTTTCAGGATTCACTTCTCTTCCTGCGCACCAAGATAGGGATCCCCGGCACCCAGGGAAAGTCGATAAAGATCTGCCCCGGAGATTACCTGCGGATAACCGCCAGGCTGGAGGTAGGAGCCAGACTGGGGAAGGATTAGCGCTATGATAAAGAAGATAATCCTATTTTCCCTGCTTTTTTTCTCCTTAACCTGTGGTAAGGCCTGGTCATTCCTGGGATTTCAGGCCAGAAGCTTAGGGATGGCCGGGGCTTACTCGGCCATAGCCAGAGGGGAGGAGTCGGTCTACTTTAACCCTGCCAACCTGGGTCTCTCAGATGGCCCCAGCTTCTCCCTTTCCTTTCCCTCCTTTGGCCTTGGCCTGGGAAACAACAGCTTTACCCTCTCCGATTACAACCGCTACAACGGCAGCTACCTCTCGGATGGGAACAAGAGGACCATCTTACGCAAGATACCCTCAGCGGGCCTCTCTCTGGATAGCGGAACCGAAATCGGGCTTCTTGGCCTCTCCTACAAAAACTATGCATTCTTCATTCAAGGCTCAGGGGCAACCTATATCACCCTACCTCGTGACCCCTTTGAACTTATCCTCTACGGGAACGAACTGAACAGGTCATACGAGATCGGCGATGTCGATGGGGAGGCCTTGGCCCAAGCAACCGCAGGTTTCTCTGCGGCTAAACGAATTAACCTTAAGGGGTTTAACGAATTCAGCGTAGGGGCGAGTCTGAAGTATCTCAGGGGACTATACTATGCAGAGGTGACCAGGTCAGGGGGGAGCATATTGACCACGGAGAGCTCGATTGAGGGGGAGGGGGAGATAGTCTATCGTCACGCTCAGGGCGGACAGGGGTTTGGTCTGGATTTTGGCGCTGCCGGCTCCTTCGGCAGGGGCTGGACAGTAGGACTAACCCTCTTCAACCCCTGGGGGTCCATCAAATGGAGCAGAGAAACCGAGGAGGGTTTTTTCACCTTTAAGGCTGAATCCTTAACCGTCAGCTCAACCAATAAGGATACCCTGGTGACTTCAGATGATTCCAGCTATGAGATCGGTTCCTTCAGATTACATCTCCCCTCTTACCTGAAAATGGGGGTTTCTCGCCGTTTTCGCAAGTTCCTCCTTGGCTTTGACTACGAGCAGGGGTTTAGAAACACAGCGGGAGTAAGCACCACACCAAGGCTGGCGGCTGGGGTCGAATATAACCTCTTGAAGTGGCTGCCCCTAAGGGGAGGTCTGGCCATAGGGGGGAGGGAGGGATTCAACAGCGCGCTTGGTCTGGGCCTCCATTTAGGAAGCTTCCAGTTGGATGTCTCCACATCCAGCAGAGGACTGGTCTTTACCCCCTGGAGTAAAGGGATTGGCTTAGCTGCCTCCTTTGGCCTCAGATTTGGCAAAACTCCCCAGGCCATCACTGATCAGGACAAGGATGGCATCCCAGATAACCTTGACCTCTGTCCACTCCAGCCTGAAGATCTCGATGATTTTGAGGATACCGACGGATGTCCAGACCCAGATAACGATAAAGATGGCATCCCTGACATCTCCGACAAATGCCCCAACGAGCCTGAGGACATCGATGGCTACCAGGATACCAACGGTTGCCCCGACCCGGATAACGACCGGGATGGGGTCTTAGATGTGCAGGACAATTGTTCCAATGAAGCAGGCCCAGCCTCCCATCAGGGCTGCCCTATACCTGCGGATTCTGATAGTGACGGAGTGCTGGACCCTGATGACCACTGCCCCCACACCCCAATGGGGGTGAAGGTAGACAGGTATGGATGCCCCACTGCAGGCAAGATCGTGGGGAAGATGGTGCTGGAAGGAGTGAATTTTGCCTCTGGGAAGGCTAAATTTGCCCCTGGCTCAGAGACCAAGTTGGATGAACTATATGAGTCTCTGAGAGCCTATCCTGAGATAAGGATAGAGATCCAGGGATATACGGACAGTCGGGGGAGAGCCGAGGCCAACAAGACCCTTTCCCAGAAGAGGGCAGAGGCAGTGATGAACTATCTGATTAACAAAGGGATAGCCTCTTACAGGCTCAAGGCTGTAGGTTATGGGGAGGCCAACCCCATTGCCAGCAACAAGACCAAAGCTGGCCGTGCCACAAACAGGAGAGTAGAGATCCAGGTATTCCAACAATAGAAGATCTAGCGCAGCTTCGCCTCAAACCGACGAGGCGGGAAGCCTGCCCCGTGGGTAGTTTCACACCCTACGGGGCAAGTAAGGAAATCCTAAATCCGAATATCGAAATCCGAGACAAATCCCAATTCACCCCGTTAGATAGACAATTCTTTATCTAACGGGGTGAACCAAATTCCAAATTCTCTAAACTAAGAACCCTTTGCCAAAAGCAGGTTTGCCTCAGGCTGCTTTCCACATTTGAATTTCGATGTTGCTCGCCCCGTTAAGTAGCTGGTTTTTCATTAGAACTCCTTGTGGTGAAAATTAGCAAAACCAGGGGAATCACTTACTGACGCATAAATAGATACTTAACGGGGTAAAAATTTCGTGCTTCGAATTTAAAGGCAGCAGGGTTTATTGTTCAGCCCAAAACCTGACACAAATTTTAAGATCTTGCCTTATGAAGCCAGCTAGACATAGCGCAACAAGGCCGCAACCAAACAACAGCCACGGATTACACGGATAGAACATTCACCCTGCACTTATATTAAGTGCAGGGCAGGTGACACGAATGGATGAATCTACACTAATAGATAGTTGTATAAATGCACCCCCTACATTTCTACCCGGCTTTAGCCCATTTGGAATGCTGTGACCGTGTCACAGCATGCGTCAACAGGGTTGACGCACTCTATATAAGGGCCTAAAGGCCCTGAACCCGCACTAAAGTGCGGTAGAAGTCTTCTACTCATCACAACCTGATAAACCTTGTCAAAAAAACAAGATCTTGCAAGATTGCAGTACAGCGGAGTAAGCAATCGGCTACGCGACTTATCAGGTGGTCATTCAGGACTTAAATTAGGTAGACCCTCCCCTTGGTATAATTAGGACGCAGATTTTCGCCGATAACCGCAGAAAATTAAAATCTTGACAATCTGCGTTCACCCCGTTAGATAAGATGTTAAAACTCATTAAATTTGATAAAAGACCTAATCTAATTATCTAACGGGGTTTATCTGCGTCCAAAAAAGGAATTTCCTATGCTTTCCAGTTACGCGCCCCATGCACGACTCCAGTAATCCAGACTTCATTGCCTTCAAGCCGATACATAATACGATAGGGTCTGTAAATGATTTCTCGGCAGGATTGATTGCCAATTTCAGGTATTACACGTCCAGAGAAGGGAAATTCCTGCAAACGATCCGTAACTTCCAATAACCGAGCTACAAAAAGAGTCGCTTGGTCAACAGAATCTCTCGCGATATATTCCGCGATAGAATTGACATCATCTAATGCAGATGGTGCCCAAATTACTTTGCCCATTTTTGCAGCTTCTGCTTTGCCTCTTCGTGTGAAATGCCCTTCCCCTCTTGAACTTCACGTTCACCATGTTCAAACTTGATCTTGATGTACAGCGCATGGATAATGTCATCCATGGTTGCCTCATCTGGCAGAGTATCAATTACCTGTTTGGCTATGTCTTTAATGGCCATTTTATCCCTCCTTGTGGTGAAACCCCAGATATAATACCTAAGTTCCGCATTGCCAGACCCTTTTTAACCATCTAACAACCACGCTATAGGGTGCAGTGGAGTAAAGTAAATTCCACAAGATCAGTATCAGTGCTTGGAAAATATTTGACCCTCATTTTCTAATCCTCCTTAAAAGACCTATCGAAAAAGGCATTATGTACTGCTTCTCCATCCTCTAACAAGACAACTCTCAGATACTTATCCTCCTCTGATATTTTTGCCAACTTCTTAATCCTTCCATCCGATTGGACTTCAGTTTTCGCAGGGTTGCGGAATAGCGATCAGGTGCAGCGATTTCTTAGGCCAATTCCCGTAGTAATCTGTCATATTCAGGATGAGTACCAATCCAAAACCAGATTAAACCCTCATCTATTTCCACTGCCAGAGTTCGGTGCTTTCTGCCTACTCTGGCCGACCAGTACTTACCAGCTTTCTTGAGATGTAAAGTAAGGATGTTTAGGGTTAGTTTTAAGAAGCTTGAAATTCTTATCTGCCAAGTCCTGAACAGATGATGGTAGTTGTTCATAGCAGGTCCAAAATGACGGATTAGCAAAGTGTTTCATAACTCTTTGCACTTACCAGCCCGAAAGTCCGTTATGGCTTTATTGGCCAATTTCTCAAGCTTTCCTGATTGGACATCTTCCTCAAACTGGTTATCCCATATTTTTGCCTCAAACTCCTCAAACCATTCCCTCAAAGCCGCTAAGTCATCTTTTGGTAGCTGAGTAATTGCTTTTTCAATTTCCTGTACTGTATTCATCTGTATATCACCTCCTATGGGGCCTAACTTAACTTTTAAGCCGTATAAATCGCCAAAAAATACTTGATATAGCGTATATCTGTAAAAATTGTAGCCTAATCCCAAATTTTCTTTTATCTCTTCCAAGAAATTCTTATGTTATTACTAAATCATCGAGAATGCCCCGCAGCTTGCTGCGGGGATGAATCGTGAGGTGGAGGGGTAAGCAGCGTCTTTAGGCGCTGCAAAGCAAATTCGAGTGACAAAGGTGCGAGAATTTGCATCACAGATACCCCGCAGCTCTGCTGCGGGGAGATTCATTCCCTGCATGTTTCTGCATTTTTTCAATATACTAATTTCCCTTGGATGTGACAAGGATAAAATATGGGTAACCTGACTTAGAACTCCCAAAGACTATGCCATAGGGTGACGACAATAATACCCGTCAATGGCTCCTACACCCGGATTATTCATAAATTTTAGCCACGAAGACACCAAGCATGTCCTGAGCGAAGTTGAAGGATCACTAAAAATATAAAACATAAGAGAGTCGACCTGTTTAGTTTGTGCACTTTTCTTGTAACCTATATTTTATCAACACTTTAGGGCTTAGTGTCTTTGTGGCATATGAATCATTCAGGCTAATAGAAAATGCAGCCGAACGATCAGTTTTCTGAAGCCTTGAAGACGAAGGTTCTATCTGGGATGGATTAAGATTTCTTTATTTTAGCCATATAATCCTCCACCTTCCTCCTTAGTGCATCCTCCGGGGAGAGCCCCAAAATCCGTGCCAGGCTCACCAAGGAGAAGAGCAAAGCACCCAAACTCCCCTCCTCCGCATCGACATCTCCCCTCCGAACAACCTCCCTTAATTCGGACAACTTTCCCTCAACTTCCTTATATAACCCTTCAGTTTTGCCTTGGTCGGCCTTTACCCTGGAAAGCTTCTCCTGCACCCTGAAGGCTTTAAGAAGGGCAGGGAGGCTCTTGGGGACGCCGTCCAGAATTGTCCCTTCCCTTTCCTCTCCCTTTATCTTCTCCCAATTTTTCAAAACCTCCTGAGAGTTTCTCACCTTTACCTGACCGAAGACATGGGGATGTCTTCTGATCAGCTTCTTCACTATCCCATCAATTACCTCATAGATATCGAACTTCCCTTCCTCCCTGGCCATCTGGGAGTGAAAGACGATCTGCAGCAGGAGATCCCCCAACTCCTCCTTAAACTTCTCATCATCCCCGGAATCAATGGTCTCTAAGACCTCATAGGTCTCCTCCAAAAGGTATGGTCTGATGCTTTGATGGGTTTGCTCTCTGTCCCAGGGGCATCCCCCAGGGCCCCTGAGTGTGGCCATTAATTCCACTAATTGGGTAAATTTACCCTCTTCCTCCAAGTTCCCTCCTCTATAACAGTTCACCACGGAATCTCACGGAGAAAGCAATTAAAATTGAGAATTAAACCTTCCTGCCATCAGGAGAGGACTTCTGATGAGGGGATGAAAATAGGAATTGGAAAATGGAAATTCCCTGAACTGGTAGGTCCCTCATCTAGCGGCTCTGAGGAATCCTTCTACCGCACTTTAGTGCAGGGTCCGTTTCCGTCAGGGCAGGAGCCCAGACGGCACACCCTCAGCTAAAGCCGGGTAGAAAGGGTTCTGCCACCTCAATCCATTTTCGGTGCCTGATGTTATGAATAATATGTGTTGTTTATCCTGTCTAAAAACGTAATTTCCTATAAGGTAGGGCAGTTGACGAATTGCTCCTACAACCTATGCAGGCCAATATATCTATTTGAGGCTTCAGAGGCAAGGGCAAAAAGGGCTTGATTTAGAGGATGTAATTTAATATATAAAGGGAGATGAGTAAGGATTATCGCTCCTGGGCCCAGATTGACCTCAAAGCTCTGGCCGAGAACATAGCGCAGATCAGATCCTTAGTGGGGCCAAATGTGAGGTTGCTTCAAGTAGTCAAGGCCGACGGCTATGGTCATGGGGCCTTGCAGGTGGCCAAGGTGGCCCTCTCCAATGGTGCCTATGGGTTAGGGGTGGCAAACGCCGAGGAGGGGATAACCTTAAGGCTGGGGGGTATAGAGGCTCCCATACTCATCCTCAGCCCTTCCCTACCTGCTGAGGTCACTGAGATAGTAGAATATGGTCTCTCCCCTACCCTCTCCGACGACACCATTCTTTTTCTCCTCTCCCAAGAGGCCCTGAAGGCGGGTAGGGAGGTTATCGTCCATATTGAGGTGGATACCGGCATGGGCAGATCGGGCATCAGGCCTGAGGAGACAGGGGGATTGGCCAGGGAAATCCTCTCCCAGAATGGTCTAAAGCTGGGAGGCATCTTCTCCCATTTTGCCTCTGCTGACTTAGTGGATAGGGACTTCTGCTGGCTTCAGTTAGAAAGGTTTAGGGCGGTAATCGCCGAACTAAAGAGGGAGGGGATAAATTTTCCCTTAAAACATATAGCTAATAGTGCGGCCACCCTGGAGTTCCCCGATGCTTACTTCGATCTGGTCAGGCCTGGGCTTCTCAGTTATGGCCTCTACCCATCTGAGAGGGTTAAAAAGAGAATAAAAGTTAAACCAGTCCTCAGCTTCAAGACCAAAGTAGCCCAGATAAAGGAGATCATTCCCGGTGAGTCGGTTAGCTATGGAAGAACCTGGAAGGCCCAAGCCCCCACTATGGTCGCCGTTATCCCCGTAGGATATGGGGATGGATACGATTTCCTCCTCTCCAATAATGGGGAGGTTCTGGTCAAAGGGAAAAGAGCTCCCATAGTGGGAAGGGTGACCATGGATCTGACTATGGTGGATATAACTGGTATCCCTGGGGTTAAGATCGGGGACGAGGTGACCATCATCGGGAGGGATGGAGGAGAGGAGATAACTGCGGGGGAGGTGGCCGAGAGGGTGGGCACCCCGAGCTATGAGGTCCTCTGTCTTATTGGTAAGAGAGCGCCGCGGGTCTATACCCAGGGGGAGAGGGTTGGGGGGGTAAGGCGGGCTTTAAGGAGGAAGGATGTCTTAGACCAGCTTATCCCCCCTGGGGAGATGGAGGAGATGATCAAGGATTTCCTCCAACTGAGGTTGAATGAGGAGGTGGGGGAAGCCTTATACCATAGCCTCCTCAAGGCCATCTTTGGCCAGAAGGGGAGAGAGCTCCAGTATCGTCGGGACCTCAGGCATATAATCCGGTTTGCCGAGGAGGGGGAGGGATACAAGGTCAAAGCGAAGATCGAATATTATAAGATCCTCCGCTCTGACTCCTTCTATGTGGCCTGCGCCAGGGATGAGGCCAGTCTGTCCCGCTACTTTCAGGATCCCCGCTGTGAGTACAGATGGCTTTTGGAGAGCGGCAAGATAGGGGCCGCTGATTTCCAGGTCAAGGAGGTCAGGGTCGATGGCCGGAAGCTTGCCCCGCGCGAGGCCAAGCTAACGGAGAGGGGCTACGAGATCTACTTCCAGGAACCCAACCTCGGCCCTAAGCTCAACCAACCGGTAAAGATGGAGATTGAGACCCAAACCTGGCAGGCCAAGGAGAACAGGGAACTTCCCATATATATCGTCTATCCCACCAAGGGAATGAAGGTAACCTTTGACTATACGGAAACCGGCATTGCCGCCGTTAAAGCCATCAGCTTTTTGGCCGGCAAGGACAGATACCCGCAGAGAAGTACTTCTCAGGGGAAGTCAATTACCCTTTCCTTGGAGGGTTGGGTCTTCCCCAACAGCGGAATAACCTTTGTCTGGTAAGGGAAAGATGAAAGCCTATGTAAATGGAAGATGGATAGAGGGAGGGGGAAGCTTCCCGGTCCACAATCCCTATAACAACCAACAGATAGGATCTGCCCCTCTGCTCTCCCCTCAAGATGTGAGGGAAGCGGTACACGGAGCTAAAGAGGGCTTGGCCCAGATGGATTCCCTCTCCGCGTACCAACGTTACCAGATACTCCAGAGGGCGGCCTTAGGGTTAGAGGAGGCCACAGAGAAGTTCGCCCACCTCCTCTCCCTGGAGGTGGGTAAAACTATCAGGGAGGCCAGAGGGGAGGTCTCCCGGGCAATCTAGACACTTACCCTCTCTGCAGAGGAGGCCAAGAGGATTGGGGGGGAGGTGGTTCCCTTCGGCTCTGCCCCCGGTTCCGGGGAGAGGATTGGCTTCTACCTCAGGGTTCCCATTGGGGTTGTTGCGGCCATTACCCCTTTCAACTTTCCCCTTAACCTGGCTTTACACAAGGTGGCCCCGGCTTTGGCTGCCGGCAATAGCGTCATCCTCAAGCCCGCCTCGGCCACACCCCTCACCAGTGAGCTCCTCTGCCAGCTTCTCTTAGATGCTGGCCTCCCTTCCAGGGCGATTAGCCTGGTCACCGGAAAGAGGGAGGAGGTGGGGGAAGCCTTGGTCAGGGATGAAGGGGTAAGGATGATTACCTTCACCGGATCTCTGGAGGTAGGGAAGAGGATAATGGGGGGATTGGGCTTGAAGAAGGCCACTATGGAGTTGGGTTCCAACTCTGCGGTAATCGTGGAACGGGATGCCCTCCTCTCAGAGGCCCTCCCCCGGATAAGGGATGGGGCCTTTGCCCTTGCCGGACAGGTCTGCATCTCGGTGCAGCGGGTCTATGTGCAGGAGGGGATATACGATGAATTCTTAAGTGGCTTTATCCCCTTAGCCCAAGAGCTAAAATCGGGAGATCCCTTAGATGAGACAACCGATATGGGGCCGATGATCTCTCCCCAGGCCGCGCAGCGGGCCAGGGAATGGGTGGAGGAGGCCATGGAAAGGGGAGGGAAGCTCCTTTGCGGTGGGGAGATAGAGGGGAGTTTTATGCAGCCCACCGTGCTGGCCCAAGTCTCCCGGGACTGTCGGGTTTGCTCCCAGGAGGCTTTTGCCCCTCTGGTGGTGGTCAATCCCTATACCGAGCTTGATGAGGCCATTGAAGAGGTAAACAATTCCATATATGGCCTGCAGGCAGGGATATATACACAGGATCTCGATCGGGCCCTCAAAGCAGCACGCAAAATAGAGGTGGGAGGGGTAATCATAAATGACATCCCCACTTTCCGGGTTGATCTTATGCCCTATGGTGGGGTAAAAGGAAGCGGCTTAGGCCGGGAGGGACCTAAATATGCAAGGGAAGAATTCACCCAGCCAAAACTTGTCTCCATCAAGCTCCATAAGTAGGGTTCTGGTCATCGTCTTAGATGGAGTGGGGGTGGGAGAGCTACCCGATGCAGGGGAGTACGGGGATAAGGGCTCAAATACCTTAGGCAACCTGGCCCGAGCCGTGGGTGGGCTGAATCTGCCCAACCTGGAGCTTATGGGCCTGGGGAACATCATCCAGATAGAGGGGGTGGCACCTCAACAATCCCCCCAGGCGAACTTCGGTAAACTCCGGGAGAGAGCCCCGGGGAAGGATTCCACCTCCGGCCACTGGGAGCTGATGGGATTAACCCTAAAGAGGCCTCTTCCCACTTATCCCCATGGCTTTCCCCCTGAGCTAATTGCTAAGTTTGAGTCGAGGATTGGAAGGAAAATCTTAGGAAACTATCCCGCCTCCGGAACCCAGATCATCCAAGAGTTAGGGGAGGAACACCAGCGGAAGGGATGGCCCATCGTCTATACATCTGCGGATAGCGTCTTCCAGGTTGCCGCCCATGAGGAGATCATCCCCCCGGAGGAGCTATACCAAATCTGCTTACAGGCCAGGGAGATCCTCACCGGCGAAAATGAAGTGGGGAGGGTGATCGCCCGTCCCTTTTTGGGCCAACCCGGCTCCTACTTTAGGACGGAGCGGAGGAGGGATTTTTCCCTACCCCCCCCGGGGGATACAGTCCTCAACCTATTGAAGAGAAATGGCTATCCGGTGGTAGGAATAGGCAAGATCCCCGACCTCTTTGCCGGGAAGGGGTTTACCAAGACCGTAAAGGCCAAGAGAAACCAAGAGAATATGGCCAGGGTCCTGGAGACCTGCCGCCGGGTAGAAAGGGGCTTTATATTCACCAACCTGGTGGACTTCGATATGCTCTGGGGACATAGAAACAACCCTCAGGGATTTGCCCAGGGATTGGAGGAATTTGATAACTGGCTGCCCCATCTCTTAGAGATTCTCACACCCTCCGATCTTCTCCTCATCACCGCAGACCACGGCTGCGATCCTACCACCCCCAGCACCGACCACTCCCGGGAATATGTGCTCGTCTTAACTTGGGGTAAGGGGATAAGATCTGGGGTGGACTTAGGAACAAGGGATACCTTTGCCGACCTGGGAGCGACCATATCCCAGGCCCTGGGGATCAGGGGAACAGGGGAGGGAAGGAACTTCCTGGGGGAGATAGTTTGACAAGAATTACCATTTTGGACAGGATGAACAGGATAAATGAAAATCGTCCACCCACGCTCTCCTTGTATGGGTTACATCTAAGCGAGTTAGGATGTAGGAGGCATCTCCTGATGCCGATCAAAAGTGTGCTGTCAGGAGTTGCCTCTTCTGCCTGGAATCCCGTCGGAACGGGGCTGACAGCTCTTGCAATAGACGGGATGGAGGGGATGAATAAAGATCCTGTAAATCCTGTTATCCCGTCAGAAAAGTCCCGCCGCAGAGCGTTAAGTTTATGTCTCGAAAATTTGAAGAGCTAATAGAAAGGGCAAGCCAGGCCCAGAGCAAAGCCTATGCTCCCTACTCCGGGTTCAAGGTAGGAGCGGCTATCCTCACCGAGGATGGCGAGATCTACAGTGGCTGCAATGTAGAGAACTCCTCCTATGGGCTAACCATCTGTGCGGAGAGAGTGGCCCTCTTCAAGGCAGTCTCCGCGGGTAAACAGAAGTTTAAGCAATTGGCTATCTTCTCCGATAGGCTGGCCTACCCCTGTGGGGCTTGCCTCCAGGCCTTGGCCGAGTTCTCCCCGGGGATGGAGGTCTGCTTAGCCAGCAGCCAGGGGGAGCTAAAGAGGTTCAATCTTAAGGATCTTCTTCCCCAACCGTTTAGAATGAACAATAACCAATGATCAATTAGCAATGCAAATGACACCCCTCCCCCCTTCCGTGAAAGAATAGTCTCCTTAATTTGTGTTGATGATAGCGGGGGCTACAACTAAGCAATCAAGGGGCTTTGGCTAGCATGTTGATCCTAAAAATGTGCTGTCAGGAGGCAACTCTTGACAGCACTTAAGGGAAACCTCTTCCACAAAATCCCCGAGCGGTCAGATCTCACATCTAAGCCATCAGAATCCCGATTCTGGCAGTGAAGATGGTAGAAAGAAACAGGGAACCGCAGATTTACGCGGATATGCGCTGGTAGGGCTCTGCCCTACCAGGCAAGGATTCCACCGCACTTTATTGCGGGTCCTTCTATGGAGCTAAAGCCCCATAACCCCAGCTAAAGCTGGGTAGAATGGAGAAAATAGGAAGTGTCCCTATTTTCTATTTAGTGTCTGTCCGGGAATCCAGTTTTGAGGGAGATGTCATTGCGAGGAGTGAGGGACGAACGACGAAGCAATCCCTTTATTTCCAGGAGATTGCTTCGCTCCTTTCAGTCGCTCGCAATGACGGAAATATTTCAATTTTGGTAGTTTTCGGACAGACACTATTTAGATATCCGAGCGTATTTCCCAGACTCTGAATCTGTGAATAGGGCTTTACGTTGTTTAATTCCACTGCTGCCCAAAAAACATAGAGCAAAGGATAAGAAAGCCTAACAAGGCGCTGCACCTGACCGCCAACAGCGTGGCAGTTTTCTAAAGTTTTGTGCCCTATCAAAGTTTAGTGTTTTTTTTTCAAAGTTTGTGCTCCAAATTTTCAAACCACTATTCAGTCTGAGGCGACACGGTATGCTTTGCGAATGAAGGGGTAAACTCTCCCCAATCATATGCTTCGGATTTCGAAATTGAACCTTAGCTGGTTTCATAAGGCAACATCTTAAAATTTGTGCCAAGTTTTAGGGTCAAAAAATAGACTCTACTGATTTGAAATCCTCCTGAGCGGTCAGATGCCCTTGGCTGACCACAGGATGGAGAGGTGGCAGAATCGGGGTTCTGTCACCTCAAGCAAAATTTGTGTCAAGTTTTGCAGCTACCGATTTTCCCCGTCACTCAATCCTCGATTTGCTTAATATCAGGTGCCTCCCTTCGCTTTTTTCAATCACAGTTGGGGTTCCCTCTTTTTGTTAAGTCTACCTCTTTGGTTTCTCCCCCTCTCAGTTCAAAGACCTCATCCCTAACCTGTACCTTCATTGGTTCTGCACCGCCGGGAAGGGCTTTAATTTTCAGATTGTCGTTACCAATGTCCAGATCAAGCCAATGCCCCCGATATCGAAGATGAAAACTCACCACCTTTATCTCATCAGGGAATGAAGGATTAAACCTCAGTATATCACCGCGTGTCTCCAATCCTGTATAGCCCCGGGCAAGCATATCCACACAGCCGGCCATGGCCCCGAGATGGATACCTTCCGGAGTGGTGCCGCCCTGAATATCGGCCATGTCTGTCTTCAGGGCCTGATTAAAGAGTTCCCACGAGCGTTCCCTGTCCCGCCGAGCAGCCACCCAGGAATGGACAATCCAGCTCAGGGACGAGCCGTTGGAGGTGCGTTTCAGGTAATAATCGATGTTTTGGGGGATGGTTTCATATTCAAAGGGGTAGCCAAGTTGGTTGAATAGCTTTTCCAGTTCCTCCGCGCTAAGGAGATAAAAGAGCATCAGGACATCGGCCTGTTTGGAGACCTTGTAACGGTTGGGAGTGTCCCCCTCAGCCTCCAGTATACGGTCCAGACGCTGGATATTCCCATACTTCTTTTGATAACCTTCCCAGTCGAACTCCTCCAGGCGGTCATATCCCTCAAACTGGCTGATGATCCCGCCATCGTGAAAAGCAACCCGCATCTTGTGGCTCATCTCTTCCCATCTCTCTATCTCCGCTTTTTTTATGTCGAGTTTTTCGCATAGCTGCCTCCACTGCTCTTTAGGGAGAAGGTGAGGCAGCTCCAGGGCGCGGTTCATCACAAAGGCCACCATAATGTTGGTGTAGGCGTTGTTGTTCAGGCCAGGCTGATCGGCTCCGGGATAGCTGTCATGATATTCGTCTGGGCCCATGACGCCATGGATCTCGTACCGTTCAAGCTCCCGGTTATAGGTGGCTATACTGGCCCAGAAACGGGCGATCTCCAGGATCATCTCACCTCCGTAAAAGGACAAAAAATCTAAGTCGTTAGTGATCTGGCAGTACTGCCATATATTATGGACAATGGCAACATTTATGTGCCGCTGCAGATGCGAATTGTCCGGGTGCCAGCGGCCTGATTTTGGGTTGAGATGGACCAGTTGGGTCTCCTCCCTGCCGTTACTTGCACTCTGCCACGGATACATAGCCCCTTTGTAGCCAAGCTTGCGAGCGGCCCGCCGGGCCTCTTTGAGACGGCGATAGCGATACATTAGCAAGGTCCGGGTAATCTCAGGAGCCCTATAGTTAAGAACAGGGAAAATAATCATCTCATCCCAGAATATGTGTCCCCGGTAAGCCTCGCCGTGCCAGCCCCGGGAGGGCATCCCCACATCAATATCGATGGAGTGCATAGAAGAGCTTTGCAGAATGTGGAAGCTGTATAAACGGATGGTTCTCTGTATTTCATGATCAACTGCGGAGGCACTGAATTTCGCCCTGATGTCAAACCTGCGCCATTGATGTTCCCAGGTAAGGCTATGAGACCGAAGCAAACCGGCGAATCTTTCGGCGGCCACAACCACCTTCTCCGCCTCCAGGGCGCACTCAGAGACAGCAGGATCCCGGGAGGTAAACAAGGAAACCGTCTTTTCTATGGTGAGGTCGGCCCCTCTGGTAAGCTCTACTATAAAGTGTTGGGCAATATAGCCGGGCTCCCTCACTGGTTTAGGTTCAACAACCCAGGGTTCGCTATCACGGAAGATTTCAGTCCTTGCCCCCAGCGCCACTTCCAACCTAGATTGATTGGTGCGCACCTTCAAAAGCATGCTGTTCTCATTAATCCTCCTGCTTTCCACCGGCTTCAGGTGCTTGTTATTCAAGTTCTTATAACGTTCCACGCCGGAGTTGGTGATTCGACCATCCAAGGCGGAGCTAATCTCTAATTTTCCAGCCCAGTTTAACGGCGTAATAACGGTCTCCAGGCCCGCCAAATGCATGTCTCCTGCGTGGACCAGGCGGCGCTGGAGCAGCCTAGTTTCCCTGCCTTTCTGGTCCCGGAACCGCACCGTCCGGTGGAGTACCCCTCTCTTGATATCCAGATATTGATGGTAGCAAAGTATCTTCACCGCCTCCAAATCAAACCATTCCTCATCCGGGATGCGGAAATTGAGGCAAAGCCAGTTAGGCATATTGACCAGGTCCTCGTTTTCTATGGTGCGGCCAGGCATTTTTGTCTTCAGGCGGTTGTAGCCTCCGGCCAGGTAGGTTCCGGGATAGTGGACATTACCCGCGTTTGCCTCTGGCGCTGCCCCCCGGGTGGCAAAATAACCGTTTCCCAGGGTACACAGCGCCTCCCTCAGACCTTCTTCCTGGGGATCAAACCCCTCATATGTCAGGGACCAACTCCTCCCTTCTTCCAGCGCTGGGGTCAGTTTCTGCAGAAACTCCAGAACCTGATTGGGGGATTCCAGCCTGGACACAGCCTCCGTGGATCGGGAACCTTCCCCTACCACAATGGCTATGCCACGCCCGGCAAGTGCCTCAAAGGCATCCTCATCGGTGATATCATCTCCTATATAAAAGGGAAAGATCCCTGGACCAACAAGATCCAAGGTGTCCAGAAGCCAAAAGAGTGCTTCTCCCTTATCCCAGTCGATGTCGGGCCTCAGTTCATAGACCTTCTTCCCCTCTGCCTTGCGAAGCTTGGGATAAAGTCCAATCATCTGATCTACAACCTCTTCCACCGAACCAACCTGTTTGGCCTCAACATTTCGGTAATGAACCGCAATGGAAAATCTCTTGCGCTCCACCTGGGCGCCATCGATACTCGTAAGTTGCTGTTTCAGTTTGTCTTCTACCTCATCGATCACCGGGAGGAGTTTTTTGGCTTCATTATGCTCCAACCTAAGACCTCCCGGTCCCTCTATCTCGAAACCGTGGCTGCCTGCATAATAGAGGTTGTCAATATCCACCCTCTCTTTCACATCTTTAAGGCCTCTTCCACTTATTATCGCTACGAGGCATTGATCGGCCAAGCTGGTAAGCGTTTTTCGCATCTCTTCAGAGAGGATGGCATCCTCGGGATGGGAGACAATCGGGGTTAGTGTGCCGTCATAATCGAGAAAAACGACTACCTCTTTGCCTTCTATCTGCTCCTTGATTTTCTCAAAGGAGTCCAGGGCATGGGGAAGTTCCCTTATCTCGGCCGCCATTTCTATTTCCGAAAGGTCCTCGACTACCAGGTCGGCTCCCCCCTCTTTCAGCGCTTTTTCCTGGTGTGCACGATCTACTCCGATAACCAGGCCAAAGTTCCCTTTGCTTCCCGCCTGAACCCCGGAGACAGCATCCTCCACCACCACGCTCCTTTCCGGTTTAACCTTCAGCCGCCGGGCTGCCTCCAGAAAGATGTCCGGGTCAGGTTTGCCCATAAGGTCAAGGCTCTCCGCGTCCACCCCGTCCATCTTAGCATCAAACAGGCCAGTGATACGGGCCGCATCCAGGATATTAACACAGTTCTTGCTGGAAGAGACGATGGCAGTCTTAAAGCCTCCCTTTCTGAGCCGGTTGATCAAGTCTATGGTGGATTCATAGACCTCCACCCCTTCACTTTTCAGCCGCTTCAAGAACAGCCGGTTTTTCCTGTTCCCCAGTCCGCAAACCGTTTCTTCATCGGGTGAATCAGCAACATTGCCGTATGCAATCTCTATGCCCCGGGAGATAAGAAAGCTCTTCACTCCGTCATAACGGGGTTTGCCATCAACCCATTTGCGATACTCTACATCGGAATCAAAGGGTTTAAATGTTCCGCCCTCGCCGTGTTTCTGCAGATATTCATCGAACAGTTCCTTCCATGCCTGAGCATGAATTTTGGCGGTTTTAGTAACTACTCCATCCATATCAAAAATAACCGCGTCATACCCACCTCTGGAGATTTTATGTTTCTTATTACTCATTAAGTTGTCTCCATATAAAGGACTTACAAAAATTGAGTTTAAACCCCTCTCTCACCGGAAAGATGAAAACCTATTTTCTGGAAGATTCTTATATAATCTGCACTATAATCTTGCAATATCTTGTTTTTGAGCAAAGTTTCCCAAGTCGGCTTGAACAGTCAACTTCTACCGCACTTTAGTGCGGGTTAAAGGCCTTTAGACCCCTCTTATTAAGGGCTAAAGCCCTTACCTACCCCCCGCTTTAGCGGGGGTAGAAGTGTAGGGGTCGCATTTATACGATCCGCCCGGGCTCCGATTCATCGGAGCCCGCACAAGGAACCAAGGGATTTACATGACCTGACAGTGGCAGAAGCGGGGTTTTGCCACCTCAAAAAAGAACACTACAAGTAGAAGCAACGATCCCCGAGCAACAATGGTCTTTTGGTTGCGGCTGCGCTGTGGGAATCTGCGTTCGCCCCGTTAAAGAATTTAGCGACCGTAAGGAGTTAATTTATCTCTAAATCCCTGTTTTTAAGACCTCATTAATTTCCTCAATCAATCCAAATGTCTGCAGAAATTACATAGCAATTCCCTTGCCATCCAATCATACCTAAAGGGGAAGATTTCACCCTTCAAATCATAATTTGTTCCTTATTAAGAGCTTAAACGGAAAGATTCTTCCCATAATGTTTAGTAGAACTGGATTTGACCCTGGCTTTGGGGATTGCAATTTACCCTAAGATTCTCGGAATGCAAAGGAAAAAAATAGAAAAAAATAGGAAAAATAGGGACACTTCCCATTTTCTCTGGGGGTTCTCTCCTGCGCGGGTTCGGAAGAGCCCTTCTCAAAGGGCAGGCATCTTAAGGGGAGATGGATCTGTGAGAATTTTGTTGGTAGAGACAGTACAAAGAAGAATGACTCCTAACCAGGTAACAGCCTAAGAGGGATAGCCCCAAAAATGGGAAGTGTTCCTATTTTCCTAAGGTGGAGGGACTTTTCATCTTGACAGAGGGGGATGGCTTTACTAACTTGTAGCATAAGAATCTCCATTTTTAGACAGGATTGTCAGGATAAGCGAACCTCCCCGCCCACAAGGCGGGGCATCCAAAACAGTCTCCTCCCCCTTGATGGGGGAGGACTAAAGAGGGGGTGAAAATTATATCCGCTTTCCCCCTCACCCTAACCCTCTCCCACTAGGGGAGAGGGAACTATAAGGATGTCATTCATCCCCGTTCACAGAACGGGGTATTCTGATAGGTTTTCATAAAAATCATGTAAATCCTGTCCATCCTGTCAGAGAAACCCACCGATCTTGGTTAAGTTCGCAATTCACCCCTGGAGTGAAGAATTGGGCTTTGAACCAGAGGACATCTTAGAGGGGTTAAACCCCAAGCAGAGGGAAGCGGTGATCCATGGGGAGGGACCCCTGTTGATCATCGCCGGGGCCGGAACCGGAAAGACAAAGGTCATCACCCACCGGATTGCCTGGCTGGTGGCCACAAAGATGGCCAGACCAGAGGAGATACTGGCCCTCACCTTCACCGATAAGGCCGCCTTGGAGATGGAGGAGAGGGTGGATGTCCTTCTTCCTTACGGCTTTGCCAATGTGTTCATCAGCACCTTCCATGCCTTTGGAGACAGGCTGCTCCGGGAGTATGCCCTGGAATTGGGACTATCGAGTGAACTTAAGGTCCTCTCCCGGCCGGAGCAGCTTATCTTCTTCCGCCAGCACCTCTTTGAATTCCCCTTGAACTACTATCGGCCCTTGGGCTCACCCACCAAGTTCGTGGGGGCTATGGTGAACCTCTTCAGCCGGGCCAAGGATGAGGATGTCAACCCCAGGGATTATTTAAGCTATGCCCAAGCACTAAGGGAAGAGGCAACGGGAGATCCCCAACTCTCCGAGGAGGTCCAAAGACAGGAAGAGCTTGGCCGCACCTACCAGCTCTATGAGGAGCTGATGGCCAAAGAGGGGGTGCTTGACTTTGGGGATCAGGTTGCCCTGGCCCTCAAGCTCCTGCGGGAGAGGGGCGGGGTCTTACGGGAGGTGCAGGGAAGGTTCAAGTTCATCCTGGTTGACGAATTTCAGGATACGAACTACTCGCAGTTTCAACTGCTTAACCTTTTAGCCCAAAGCCATAAAAACCTCTGCGTGGTCGGGGACGACGATCAATCCATCTACAAGTTCAGGGGGGCGGCGATCAGCAACATCTTGGGCTTTGCCGATGCCTATCCCGGAGCGAAAAAGGTTGTCCTCACTAAAAACTATCGTTCCGCCCAGGTTATCCTAGACTCCGCCTATCGGCTCATCCAGAACAACAACCCCGATAGACTGGAGGTAAGGGAGGGGTTGGAGAAGAGGCTGGAGGCGACCATCGAGGGAGCCAGCGAGGTCAAGCACCTTCATTTTGACACGCTGACCACGGAGTCGGATCGGGTGGCCGGGCTCATCGAGGAGAAGGTAGAGGGAGGGGGATATAAATACTCCGACTTTGCCATCTTAGTAAGGTCAAACAACGATGCCGATCCCTTCCTTAGGGCTTTGAATATGAGGGGAATCCCCTACCGTTTCTCCGGCAATCGGGGCCTCTACCAGAGGGAAGAGATAAGGCTCTTGATCTCCTTCCTCCGCTGCCTAGCGGATTTTCAGGACTCGGTCTCCCTCTTCAACTTGGCCTCTTCCCCCATCTATCGCCTAAATATGGAGGATCTAGTCAGGTGTATGACCTCAGCCAAAAGGGGGAACCGCACTCTGCATTGGGTCTTTGCCCACCCCGATGAATTCCCCCTATTGGAGGAGCTATCCCCCCACTCCCGGCAGAGGATAGAAAGGATAAGGGAGGATATCCATCGTTTCCTGGAATACAGCCGCACCGACCCTACCGGAGTGGTCCTCTACAAGTTTTTGACCGAAACTGGCTACCTGGCCCAGCTTACCCAATCAAAAAACCCGCAGGACCATCTCAAGGTGCAGAACATAGCCAAGTTCTTTGAGCTGGCCCGCAGGTTCCGGGAGCTTGCAGCCGAGGACAGGGTGCAGACCTTTGTGGAGCATTTAGACTCCTTGATGGAAGCCGGTGATGACCCCGCGGCCGCCGAGGCCGACCTGGATGCCGAGGCGGTGCAGGTTTTGACCATCCATCAGGCAAAGGGCCTGGAATTCAGGGTAGTGATTATGGTAGGGTTGGTGCAGAACAAGTTCCCTCACTCTAAGAGAAAGGAACCCCTTCCCCTTCCTGAAGGATTCATCAAGGAGGTTCTCCCCTCAGGGGACTTTCATCTCCAGGAGGAGAGGAGGCTCTTCTATGTGGGGATGACCCGGGCCAAGAGGGAGCTCTGGCTGACCAGTGCCCGGGACTACGGCGGCCAGCGGCCCAGAAAGATCAGCCAGTTCGTGCTGGAGGCCCTGGATAAGCCCAGGGCGGACACCGACTACCTTTCCACCTCCGCCCTAGAGGCCATTAGGAGGAATGCCCCGCGGCCCCAGAGGATAGCCGAACACCTCCCCCCTTGGCCCCAGGGGAAGCTTCTCCCCTTGAGTTTCTACCAGATGGATGACTACCTCACCTGCCCCCTTAAATACAAGTATATCCATATCCTCAGGGTCCCCCTTCTCCCCCACCACACAGTCATCTATGGCCAGGCCCTCCACGAGGCTGTGAGGGAATACTATCGGCGGAAGATAAAGGGAAGGCCGGTGAGTTTAGCTGATCTCATCGGGATATTTGAGGGTGCCTGGAGGAGCGAGGGTTTCCTCTCCCCCCAACATGAGGAGCAGAGCCTGCTTTCCGGGAGGAGGGCCCTCTCCAGCTTCTTCGAGGCCCAGGAGAGGGAAAGGATCATCCCCATCTTGGTGGAGGAGGAGTTCAGCTTCATCCTCGATGGAAACAGGGTCACCGGCAGGTGGGATCGGGTTGACCGGCGGGATGGGGGGATCTACATCGTGGATTTCAAATCCTCACAGGTAAGGGACCAAGAGAGGGCAGACAAAAGGGCAAGGGAGAGCACCCAATTGGCCCTCTATGCCTTAGCCTATGAGCAGATCTATGGGGAGGTGCCCCAGAGGGTAGAACTCCATTTCTTAGAGTCAGGGATGGTGGGATTGCACCCCATAGGTGAAAGGGACCTCAGTAGGGCCAGGGAACTGGTGCAGGAGGCCTCCAAGGGGATTAGAAAGAGGGATTTCCCCCCTCGCCCCAAGTGGCTGGCCTGCAAGTATTGTCCCTTCTCCGGGATCTGCCCCCATTCATCCGATGGGGTTTAGGATCTTACACTTTGCGGACCTCCACCTGGGGGCCTCCTTTGCCGGGATCGGTATGCCCCAGGAGGTAGCCAGCAGGTATCGGGGGATGCTGCGCGAGACCCTGATCAGGATAGTCGATCTGGCCATCTCCGAGGGGGTGGACCTGATCACCTCAGGTGGTGACCTCTACGAGGGGGAGAGGTTTACCCCCCAGTTGGGGGAATTCCTCCGCGGAGAGTTTGAGAGGCTGGAGAAGATCCCCATCCTCTTAGTTCCCGGAAACCATGACCCCTTGGTGAAAGATTCCCTTTACAACCTGGTGAGCTGGCCTCCCAATGTCTGGCTCATTAGGTCACCCCAGCTTGCCCCCTTCCCCCTAAAGGATGGGTTGACCATCTGGTCCTTTGCCCACTTCTCCTTCTCCCAGAAGAAGCCCCCATTGCAGGGGTTTAAAGCCCCAGCCCAGGGGACCCACCTCCTCCTGATGCACGGCTCGGATACCTCCTCCCTCCCTCCCCAGAAGGAGGCCCACTCCCCTTTCAGGCCAGATGAGGTAAGGGAGGCCGGCTTTAAAATTGCCCTCTTGGGCCATTACCACCGGGCCCACCTCTACCCTCCTCAGAGCCCCTTTCTGGCCTATCCGGGGAGCCCAGAGCCCTTAAGCTTTGATAACGGCCAACCTCATGGGGTAATCATTGCAGAGATCGGGGAAGGAGGGACCAAATGTGACTTTCTCCCTTTGAGTAGGTTCTCCTTCCTGCAGGAGAGGCTTGACCTGAGCAGTGAGGGCAGCCATAGCCAGCTACGAGGGAGGTTGGAAAGGTGGGCAAGGGAAAGGGGAGGAAAGGAGAGGGTTGTCCGGCTAATTCTGGAAGGCCAACTGAACCCAGATCTGGAAATTGACCCCTCCTCAATAGAGGAATCGCTCAGGGAGAGGTTCTTTTTCCTTAAGCTCGTCAACCATACCTACCCAGCCTATGACCTGACCGCTCTCTCCCAGGAGCAGACTGTGCGCGGGGCCTTTGTCCGCCGCCTGCTCCAAGAGGGCAAGGGGGAGGAGACCACCAACGCGCTCATCTATGGCCTGCAGGCATTTGAGGGAAGGCAGATACGACAGAGGTGATAGTCCACCACAGAAGAAAAAGAACAATTATCAATTAGCAATTGGCAAGTCAAAATGAAAACTGAAGACTGTGTAGTGTCCTTTCCCATTGCTAATTGTTCATTGATCATTACTAATGATCCACAGAGGTGACCGGTGCAGATCCTTTCATTGGAGATAAAGGGGTTTGGCAACTTAGGCCAAAGGGAGCTGAGGTTAGGCCCAGGTCTTAACCTTTTCTTCGGCCCCAACGAAGCAGGGAAATCCACCCTCCAGACAGCCATTCTCACCTTGCTTTATGGCTTCTACTCCTCTAACCGGGCTAAAAAGGGCGAGAGGGAGGAGCAGGAGCGGCACCGCCCCTGGAAGGGGGGACCCTATTGGGGAAGGCTGCGGTATCGGCTCAGGGAGGGAATGGAGGTAGAGATAACCAGGGACTTCTCCTCCTGGGATCTGCCCACCAGCCTACGGGACCCGCTTACCGGCAGGGATCTAACCCAGCAGTTTAAGGTCGGTAGACACGGGAATATCCCCTTTGCCCAGGAGCACCTGGGGATGGCCAGGGAGATCTTTGAGGCCTCCGCCTTCGTGCATCAGGCCCAGGTGAGAGGGCTGAGGAATTCTGTTCACATAATTGACCAGGTAACCAGCCTTTTGGACACCGGTTCTCTGGATATGACTGCCCAAAAAGCCATTGAAAATCTAAAGGAGAAGTTGGGAGAGGTAGGAGGAGAGAGAGCTCGCAAGGCCAGGCTCCCCCTTCTTTTCAAGAAGTTAGGCAACCTGCAATTGGAAAAGGAGAAACTGGAGGAGGCCAGGAGGTCCCTGAGCCAAGATGTGGAGAGAAGGGAAAGGGCAGAGGAGGAGTTGGCCGTGCTCAAGGGGAAGATTGAAAGGGCGGAATACCTCCTAACTGTTCAAGAGACGGAGGAGGTAAAAGCTCGGTTGAATAGCCTCAGGGAAGCCACCGAAAGGATCAAGCAACTGGAGAAGGAGGCCAGACCCTACAAACCCTATGCCGAATTTCCCCTCCATCTTAAGGAGGCCTTCCTGCGCCATCAGCAGGATCTGCTCAATGAGAGGGAGAAGATAAAGGAGATAGAGGAAAAGCTTGCCGGGGAGAGGGAGGAATTGCAGAGACTGGAGAATGCCCTCAAGGGTTACCAGGAGATTGCCGGGCTGGACCTGGAGAGGTTGCAGAAATTGGGAGTTAGGTGGGAAATGCTCGATCAGAGGTGTAGAGAGGGGGAGGAAAGGCTTGTCCAGATGAAGGAGGGATTCCCCGGTGATGAAGATGCCCTCTCGCAACTTAACCCTCAGGGAATGGAGGAGATAAAGGCACTAGAGGATGGCCTAGGCCAATTGGCCAGAGGGATAGGTAGGGCTGTTTGGAGATGGAGATGGCTGGCCCTGGGATGGGCCGCCCTCAGCCTGGGTGGGGGGCTCTCTTCCCTCTTCCCCCTTCGCTGGGGGGGCATCGGCCTGTTGATCTTCTCAGGGCTCTGGCTTTGGGTCCAACTCAGGTTGCATCATCTCAGGGTTAAGATAGAAAAAATGCGCAGGGAGCTCAAGGGGAAGTTCTCTTCCTATGGGGTGGAGAGCTACCAGGAACTCTTGGAGGCAAAGGAAAGGTTCCACAGTTACCTCTCCAGCGCACAAGCCTTGGCCCAGGAGAAGAAGGAGAGGGAGGAGAGGGAGGGGGAACTCCTGGCCATGCTTAGTAAGATGGGGATAGCCGAGATAACTACCCAGGCTCTTGCTCTTGCGGAGGAAAGAATCCAGGATTACCAGGCCCAGAGGGGGAAATGGGAGGAGCTCAGAAGGAGGATAGATGAGCTGGAGAAGTCCTTAGCCCAGGCCAAAACCAAGGAGGAGACCACCGAGATTTCCCAGAGGGAGATCCTCTCCCAGGGAAAGATATGGGAAAGGGATTTGGGGAAGGGAGAGGCCACATTTCGTCAAGGGCTGGACCATAGGGAGAGATGGGAAAAGATCAATGGTCAGAGGGAGAAGGAGGAGGCGAAGCTCAAGGGGATACTCTCCCTCAAATCCCAGGGACAGTTAGAGGAGGAGCTAAAGGAACTTAGCCTCAGGGCCTTAGAGCTGGAAGGGAGGAACCCCAAACTTAAGGGGATTCCTCCTCAGGGGGAGCTGAAGGAGATCCAATCCCGCCACCAGGGGTTGCAGGCCCAAAGGGAGAAGTTGGAGAAGGAGTTGGAGAGGATAAAGGAGAGGATAGACAATAGGTTAAGAGGTTATCGTTCCCTCTCCGAGATAGAGGAGGAGTTGACTCAGGTGGAGGGGGATGTAGAGTTCCTAAAGAGGTTTCGCGGGGGCCTGCAAAAGGCCAAGGAGACCATCGAGGAAGTCTCCGATTCCTATCACCGGGATTTGGTTCCCCACCTGAATCAAGCCGTTAGCCAAGGGATAAAAAGGATAACCCGAGGGAGGTATCAGGAGGTAATGATTGATCCTCAGGATCTGAGGTTGCAATTGAGGGTGCCGGAGAGGGAGGAGCCCACTCCAGCAGAAAACTTAAGCCTGGGGACCCAGGAGCAGTTATATCTCCTCCTCAGGCTGGCCATTGTGCAACTTCTGAGCGAGAAGGGGGAGAAGATACCCCTCATCCTCGATGATCCCTTTGTCCACTTCGATCAGGCCAGGCTGGAAGCGGTTTTACACCTACTTGAGGATCTATCCGGGGAGAATCAGATATTGCTCTTTACCAAGGATGAGTTCATCGCCGATTGGCTAAAGGAAAAGGGAGGGAAGATATTTAACTTAGAAAGAGAAAATGGCACTGAGAGGGAAGGAGTTCGAATATAATCTCCTCATCGTGGAGAAAGATGAGGAGGTAAGAGACTTGCTTATCAAGTCATTAGACGGGGAGGAGGTGCTCACCAAGGTGGGACGGGCCTTCTTAGAGGGGGATTCGGATAGCGGCGGGATTATGGAGGAGGCTACGGAGTATAAGGGAAAGATAACCTTTCGCTTAGAGGGTGAGAAGCTAACCAGGGTCCTCCACCTGCAAACCGCGGGTTCGGTGCTGGAGGCCCGCCAGAGGCTGGAGAACTATCAGGATATCCTTCTCCTGGACCTTTCCCTTCCCTATCACCCCTTAGAGAAGGGAAAGATAGGGAGGGGGCTGGAGTTGGTGGAGGAGATCAAGGGGAAAAGCCCCAGCACGGAGATCATAGCGATGACCAGCTCCGAGATCCCTGACCTTGCCGAAAATGCTATATCCAAGGGAGCCTTCTACTTCTTGGAGAAGCCGGTGCGGAAGGGACTCTTCAAGGCCCTATTGGGAACCGTAATTGGTCGCAAGGAGTCCGAAAAGCTCTCCCATTACGATGCCCTCACCGGCATATACACCAGGGGGCTCTTTGACCTCATCTTAGAGAAGGAGATAGAGAGCTTAGGGAAGGGTTCACTTAAAGGGGAGCGCCAGGTGGGCCCCCTCTCGGTGATCATCTCCGATATTGATCTCTTCAAAACCTACAACGATACCTATGGCCATGTGGAGGGTGACCTGGCCCTCAAGGCCGTCACCCAGGCAATGGCTAACTCCCTGAGGAAGGGGGATACATTAGCCCGTTGTGGAGGAGAAGAGTTTGGGGTTATCCTCCCCAACACCTCCAAGCCTGAGGCCCTCAGGCTGGCCGAGAGACTGCGGATGGCGGTGGAGAGGGTTGCCCTCCATCCCAAAGGGGTAAAGGAGGCCGGGTTAACCATCTCCTTGGGGGAAGCTACCTCCTCCGACCACCCCGCCGAGGAGCTTTACAAGAAGGCCGATGATGCCCTGGTCTACTTTGCTAAGAAAGGGAGAAACAGGACCTGTGGCTGGGACAGCCAGGGGGGGGTGAAAGAGGCCAAGGAGATCCTCCGGGGGGCTAATTGAGGATACTGGACAGATATATAGCCTCCTCCTTTTTTAAGGTCCTCCTCCTTTCCCTTCTGACCTTTTGGCTCATCTCGGTCTTAGTGAACCTGGTTGACAACATAGACATCTACATTGACCACAAAGCCCCCTTGGCCTCCATCCTCAAATATTACCTCTTCTCCGCCCCTTACACCCTCATCCTCACCCTGCCTATGGCCACACTTTTGGCCAGCCTCTTCTCCTTGGGCTACCTCTCCGGTTCAAACCAACTCATCGCAATGAGAGGGGCCGGGCTTAGCCCCCCCCGCATCCTCTCCCCTCTATTCATCGGCTCATTTCTCATCAGCCTTTTTGCCTTAAGCTTTGTCGAGTTGGTCGTCCCCCCCGCCAACAGCAGGATGGTCTATGTGAAGAGAGTGGAGATAAAGAAGAGGCCGCAGAGGAGGGCCGGACTAATCAAGGACCTCTACTTCCAAGGTCAGGGGGATAGGGTCTTCTACTTCCATCGCTGGGATGCGCAGCAGAAAAGAGGGGAAGGGGTCTCCATCCAGACCTATCGGGGAGAGAGCCTTAGCTCCAGGATTGATGCCTCCCAGATGTGGTGGGAGGATGGGGTCTGGGTGCTCAAGGATGGATACAGGAGAAGGTTCACCAAAAAGGGGGAAGAAGTAAACCACTTTACCGACCTCAGCTTAACCCTGCGGGAAAAACCCTCAGACTTCTCCCGCCTTCCTAGCGACCCCCAGGGGATGAACTTCTACAAGCTCAGGGACTACATCAGGGGGGCAAGAAAGGGGGGGAAGGAAGTGGCCAGGGAGCTAGTTGATCTCCACCTCAAGTTCTCCTTCCCCTTAGCCAATTTTATCATCGTCCTCTTTGGGGCCCCCATAGCCTGTCGGAAGAGGAGGAGGGGAATGGCGGTAAACATAGCCACCAGCTTGGGGATAACCTTTGTCTACTATGGCTTCCTGCGGGTGGGCCAGGTTCTGGGCTATAACGGCTCTCTCTCCCCCTTCTGGGCCGCCTGGCTGGGAAACCTGCTCTTTGGGGGAGCTGGTCTGCTTCTCCTCTGGTGGGGGAGGAGGTAAAAGTTCAGCATAACAGTTCACAGGGATCAGTTTCCA
Organism: uncultured Gemmatimonadota bacterium; assembly: GCA_964626665.1. GTDB lineage: Bacteria > SM23-81 > DAOVCL01 > DAOVCL01 > DAOVCL01 > DAOVCL01. Next base: position 75,335 of record CAZVGK010000007.1, read on the forward strand.
GGGATCAAGAAAAGTAGCAGACTTGGATACTCATATCCAAATAGCCGTTTCTGCAGGACAGGAAGAAAGAGAAGAACAAAGGAGTTGAGACTCAAACTTGGTTGTCTCCAGTCAACAGTCTCCCCGCATGCTTCTTGTGGATGTTATCATCCACAGCGAACTCAGGTGCATGCTGATTAGCCGGCTTCATAAGGCAACTTCTTTAAATTTGTGTCAAGTTTCTGAAGCCATCAAGAACAGATTGAGAAATACATGCTCTGTGGGAGTGGAAGAGAGGAGAGAACAATGTGACTGAGGCCCAGACTCCGTTGCTCCGGGCCAATAGTTTCTTACATTTTTAATTCGTAACTATTTACCCAAGTGAAGTGCAAGGTAATCGGTGATCGGGTTATCGGTAATCGGTGAGAAGAAATGGAACATGCAAAAAGTTTTCGGGATTTAGAGGTTTACAAATTGGCTCGGCAGTTATCACGAGAAATCTATGAGATCTCTAAGGACCTTCCTAAAGAAGAAATGTTCTCACTGACAGATCAAATCAGACGTTCATCGCGATCTGTCGGTGCACAAATTGCAGAGGCTTGGGCAAAACATCGGTATGAAAAACACTTTATCAGTAAGCTGACAGATGCTGATGGGGAACAGCAAGAAACACAACACTGGATTAAAACGGCCAGTGATTGTAATTATTTGTCAGCGAAGCAAACCAAAGATTGGCTGGATCGCTATGCTTCAGTGGGACGAATGTTGAATTCAATGATTAACAAAGCAACTCAGTTCTGTTCTTAAGCGTTAAACCCGATCACTGATCACTGGTTACCGATTACCAAAGCTCCGCTTCAGATGGCTAAAATGTTAATTTAATTCTACATTTTGCATTCTAAGCTTCGCCCAGTTTATACTGCCAGACCTCGTCGGCTTGCCCGTCCCGGGCCAGGAAGGCGAAGCTTCGCTAGGGGAGAAGGAGATAGAGGGAGGGAGGGGTCTGGTGCGGAGGTCAGAACATATGCCTTGGTGCCATCTAAAGGAGGTGAACATCTCTTATGTTTCAGGACAGAATAGAAGATCAAAGAAGGCTTCTCATCGTATCGAATAGGTTGCCGGTGACCATCGAAAGGAGAAGGAAAGGACTTTCCTATCGCCCCAGCGTCGGGGGATTGGCCACTGGCCTAGGGAGCTTCCATGAGCAACACAACAGCGCCTGGGTGGGTTGGCCAGGGTTAGTGGTCGAGGGGGAAAAGGAAAAGGGGGAGATAGAGGAGAGGTTACAATCCCAATTTCGCTCCTACCCCATCTTTCTTTCTCGTCACAATATCGAGGGATACTATCACGGTTTCACCAACAAGACAATCTGGCCACTTTTTCACTATTTTCCCCAGTTTGCCAAGTATGAGCTCTCCGAATGGAAGGCCTACCTGGAGGTAAACCGCCTATTCGGCAAAAGAGTTACCGAAATTGCCCAACCAGATGACATCATCTGGATTCACGACTATCATCTGATGCTTCTGCCGGGACTTCTCCGAAGGAACATACCTAAAGCTACCATAGGCTTCTTTCTGCACATACCTTTCCCCTCCCTGGATATCTTCCGTCTCCTCCCCTGGCGTAAGGAGATCCTGCAAGGACTTCTGGGGGCAGACCTCATAGGGTTCCATACCTTTGATTATGCTCGTCATTTCCTCAGTAGTCTGCTCAGGCTTTATGGCTTGGCCCATGAGATGGGTCAGATCACGGTGGAAAACCGTTTGGTGCAGGTGGATGTCTTCCCCATGGGGATTGATGTGAAGCGATTCCAGGCCGAGGCAACCAGTTCCCTTACCAAGAAAGCGGTGTTGAGATTTAAGAGGAAGACGGGAAATCGGAAGATCATCCTCTCCGTGGATAGGCTCGACTACACCAAGGGTATTCCCCAGAGGTTAGAGGCCTTTGAGCTCTTTTTGGAGAGGCACCCGGAGTGGGATCAGAAGGTTACTCTCATCTTGGTTGTCGTTCCCTCGCGTACCAAGGTAGAGTCCTATCATCAGTTAAAGCGGCAGGTAGATGAATTGGTAGGGAGGATAAATGGAAGACATAGCACCGCTGGCTGGGTGCCCATCTGGTACCTGTATAGGTTTCTCTCCTTCCACACCCTGGTCACCTATTATCGGATTGCCGATGTTGGTCTGATTACCCCCTTGAGGGATGGGATGAATCTTATAGCCAAGGAATTTGTGGCCACCAGAAAAGAGGGGGAAGGCATCCTTATCCTGAGTGAGATGGCTGGGGCATCTACGGAACTTGGTGAGGCCTTGATCATAAACCCAAACAATCGAGAGGAAACAGCAGGGACTATAGAGGAAGCTCTAACTATGTCGGAGGATGAACAGATTTCCCGCAACCAGACGATGCAAAGGAGACTCTCTCGCTATAGTCTCTTTCGTTGGGTAGAGGATTTTATATCAGGGTTGCTGGAGATTAAAAACCGCCAGAAGGAGTTGGAGACAAGAAAACTCTCCCCTCACGTGAGGAATAGATTAATAAGGCTCTACCAGGAGAGCAGCCACCGCTTGTTTCTCTTAGATTACGATGGCACCCTGGTCCCCCTTGTGGAGCAGCCCAGGAAGGCGAAGCCAGGTTCTGAGCTCCTTGCCCTGCTCAAAGGGCTTGCTACCCCTTCTCAAAATACGGTCGTTCTCATCAGCGGACGGGATAGGGAGACCCTACAAAACTGGTTTAAGGAACCTAACATTGCTCTGGTGGCCGAACATGGTGTCTGGATGCGGAGGGAGAATACGCAGCAATGGAGGATAATGGATAGACTAAGCCAGGAGTGGAAGGATTGGATAAAGCCTGTGCTGGAGAGGTCTGCCGATAGGCTGCCGGGATCGTTTGTGGAGGAGAAGGAATATTCCTTGGTCTGTCACTATCGGAAGGCCGATCCTGAGCTGGCTGCCCTACGGGCCAAGGAACTGATGGGGACTCTCACAGCTCTTACCGCCAATACCGACCTGCAAGTGCTCCAGGGGAGCAAGGTGATAGAGGTAAAAGGCGCCAGCGTGAACAAGGGGAGAGCTGTGATGAACTGGATCAGCGAAGGTGACTTCGATTTCATCTTGGGAGTAGGCGACGACTGGACTGATGAGGACCTCTTCAAGGCTCTGCCGGAGGATTCCTACTCCATCAAGGTGGGCTTGGGAACATCAAATGCCAGGTATTACCTTGATTCACCAACCAATGTCCGTCAACTTTTGAAAGATCTTCTTGCCAAGGAGACTTAGAGATGAAGAAAATCCTTTTTGCCCTTTTGATGGCCTCCCTTCTGCTTGTCACCTGCACGAGGAGGGAAGGGAAGCTGACTTTTATGGTGGGAGGGGCGCCCAGCGAGGTGGAGTTCTGGGAAAAACTCACCGAAAGCTTTAAAGAGGAGACGGGGATTCCCGTCGACCTCATCAGGCAACCAACCGATACCGATCAGAGAAGACAGGGGCTGGTTATCCCCTTAAAATCCAAACAAAAAGATCCTGACCTCTTCCTGATGGACGTGGTCTGGATAGGCCAATTCGCCGCCTCTAAGTGGCTGCAGCCCTTGGATGGGTATATTCGCCGGGAAGGTTTCCTCTTAGAGCCATTCTTTGGCCGGGTTCTCGAGTCTGCCGACAGATATAACGGTAAATTGATAGCACTTCCAGTATATGTTGACGGAGGACTGCTCTACTATCGCAGGGACCTTCTCCAAAGATTTGGCTACCGGGCTCCACCAAGGAGCTGGCCGGAGCTAGTCCGCTGTGCGGTGAAGATACAGACCACCTTACGCAGGGAGAATCCCAATTTCTGGGGCTTTGGCTGGCAGGGAGCCCAGTATGAGGGGCTGGTATGTAACTTCCTTGAATTTGCCGCCTCTAATGGGGGAGGGTTTACCACCCAAGAGGGTAAGCTCTGTCTCAACCTACCTGAGAACATTGAGGCCCTTGAGTTTATAGTTGACCTCATCCACAGGTATAAGATTTCCCCCCCGAATACCTATACGGAGATGAAGGAGGAGGAGGTGAGAAGTCTCTTCCAGAGCGGCAATGCCCTATTCGAGAGAAACTGGCCTTATGCCTGGAGCCTGCATCAGAGTGGGGGATCAGCGGTAAAAGGCAAAGTGGGAATTGCCCCCCTTCCCGGCTTTGCGGGAAAACCGGGGGCCTCTGCCTTGGGCGGCTGGCATATAGGGATTTCCAGATATTCCGATGCCCCAGCCCAGGCCTGGGAATTCGTCAAATTCGTTACATCCTACAAGGTTCAAAAAGAGCTTGTAGTGGGCCTGGGATGGAACCCCGGAAGGGTGGATATCTATGATGATCAAGAGGTAAGGGGAAAAATCCCCCATCTTCAGGCCTTAAAAGGAGTTTTCCAAACCACCGTGAGCAGGCCAAACCTCCCCTATTATCCGCAGATCTCTGAGGTCATCCAGAGGTGGGTGAATAGGGCCCTGGCCGGGAAGATTGGGGCAAAAGAGGCCCTAGACAAAGCCCAAAAAGAGGCGGAAAAGGTGGTGAGGGCATACGAATGAACCAAGGTTTAAAAGCCAAGGGGTTGTGGGGAATCTATGGTTTTATCCTCCCCCTGTTTCTCTTTATTTTCGGCTTTATCCTCTTCCCAGTTGTGGGCACCTTCTGGACAAGCCTCTTCCGGGATGTGGCCTTCCTTCCTAAGAGGTTTTTAGGTCTTGCCAACTATATCAGGCTCCTTAAAGACCCCAATTTTTGGCGGTCGGCCAGGTTTACCCTCCTTTTTACCTTTGGCTCGGTGGCCTTAGAGGTGGCCTTGGGGACGATCTTTGCCCTGCTGCTGAATGAAAAGCTCCCCCTGCGTGGTTGGTTGCGGGCAGCGGTCCTTATCCCTTGGGCAATCCCCATAGCCATCTCCGCCAGGGTCTGGGAACTGGGCTACAACTACAACTATGGATTGGCAAATTACCTCTTCTTAAAGCTGGGGATCTGCTCAGGACCTATCAACTGGTTGGGGTCCGGGACAGGGGCTTTTCTCTCCCTGCTGCTTGCTGATATATGGAAGACCACTCCCTTTGTGACCATCATCCTCCTTGCCGGACTTCAGGCCATTCCGGAAGAGCTTTACCAACAGGCCAAGGTAGATGGAACGAACTTCTATCAGAGATTTATAAAGATAACTCTTCCTTTGCTCAGACCTGTCCTCCTGGTGGCCATTCTCTTTAGAACAATAGATGCTTTAAGGATCTTTGATCTCGTCTATGTGCTCACCCATGGTGGACCTGGGGGAATGACGACATCCCTCTCCCTCTACGGATATAAGTTCTTCCTCTCCAGCGATTTTGGTTATGGCTCGGCTGTTTCGGTGGCCTGTTTCCTCATCGCTTTCTCCCTATCCATCCTCTATCTGCGGGTGGGGAAGTTCGGAAGGAATTGAGATGAGGGAAGAACGGACAAAGCTCCTCCTGACCTGGCTGGGGTTATCCTTTATGGTTATCTTCTGCCTCACCCCCTTTTTCTTTATGATAATGGTCTCTCTGAGCAAAGACCCCACATTCCTATCCTTGCAGAAGGTTAAATATCTCCTCACCCTAAGGAACTATATTCACATCCTGAGAGCGGGATCGCTTCACTTCCCCGCCTACTTGAGAAATAGCCTGATCATCTCCGCCCTGGTGGCAATCTTTGCCACATTTGTGGCCGGGCTGGCTGCCTATGCTTTTTCCAGGTATCGTTTTCCGGGAAGGGTTCTCATCCCCCTGGGAGTCTTGGGAATCTCTATGTTCCCCCAGATAAGCGTAGTGGGCTATCTTTTCAAGATAATGACGGGATTGGGCTGGATAAATACCTATAATGCCTTGATTTTCCCTTATATAGCCTGGGCCTTACCCCTTGCCCTCTGGATAGTCCTGAGCTATTTTATGCAGATCCCCCAGGAGCTGGACAGGGCCGCCTTGGTGGATGGGGCGTCCCGATTTCAAACCCTCTATAAGATAATCTTCCCCTTGGCATTACCAGGGCTCTTCTCCACCGCATTGTTGGTCTTTATCTTCTCCTTCAATGAGTTTCTCTTTGCCCTGATGCTTACCACAGACCAGGCGGCCAGGACCATTCCGGTGGGGATTGCCCTCTTCCAAGGCCTCCATGGAGAGATACCCTGGGGGCATATTATGGCGGCTTCCACAATTTCCTCCATCCCTCTGGTTCTGCTTACCGTTGGCTTTCAGCGCTATATCATTCAGGATTTAACCAAAGGGGCATTGAAGGGATAACCCCGGATTAGGCAACAAGGAACCACGAGATAATGTGCTGTCAGGAGTTACCTCCTGACAGCCCTTGAGACCTCTGGTTGTGCTGGTAGGGCTCTGCCCTGACGGAAATGGTTCTACCGCACTTTAGTGCGGATTATTATGGAGTGCGTCAACCCTGTTGACGTGGGCTGTGACAGGAGTCACAGCACTCCAAATAGACTATCCGTCCGAGCCGTCAGAACCCTTGTTCTGACGACAAAGGAGAAGGTGGGAGAAAAGGGAAATAAGTTGGTAATTTGGAAAGTCAAGACTAAAGATGTGACCCCATATTTCACCATATTTCTCCACCTTATTTGCCCAAATGACCCACATTGTAGGGGTTTGATTCATCAAACCCGCTGCGGTGAACGAGGGGTTTGGAGTGAATCCCGAATTATCGGAATTCCACTTGACTTTTAATTGAATTTGTGGTAATTTTACGTTTCGGAATTTCTAAGAAATTCAAAAACGTAGGGGGATGTTTGAAGGGGGTATGCCCCCTTCAAGGGTGACAGCGGAGCAATCCGAGCTGGCGTAGGATTGCGGAGCGCCATAGGGCCGGTGAGGCCCTCTGGAGAAGTTAGCGACCGTAAGGGAGCTAAGTTCTGGATAAGGAGGTGATTGAAGATGAAAACTCAAACCCTGATGCAACAGCTTGAAGGTTTTGAAAAGGATATGGATTGGTTAAACAGTAGGTATGAGGAGCTGAAGAGTAAATATCCGGATGAGTTCGTGGCAGTTTTAAGAGAAAACATTGTAGATCATGATAGAGATTTGAGCAAGCTGATGGGCAGATTAGAAACCAGATTTCCCGAGGATTTCCCAAGAATTGCGATAAAGTTTGTGAGCACAAAGAGAGTTGAGTTGATCCTATGAAAATCAAAGGGAGCTGGGGTGAGTTTGATGCCCCTTACCTGAGGGGAGCGTTTATTTGTCACAAACTGAATCTTATGAGATATATCGATCTCTTGATTGACACAGGCGCAAGCAGCACAACTATTTTAGATAATGACGCGCTAAGATTGGGTATAGATTATAACAAGATAGAAAAGTTGGCAGAAGGAACAATGGGAATAGGTGGGTCTGTTGACACTTATGTTATACCAGATGTAATGATAGCATTCAGAACTATGGAAGGGATCCACAGAGAGAAATTTGGTAATGTATTTGTTGTCAGACACATGCCCAGAAACAGAGAAGAGGAAGAAAGAATAAAAAGAATACCATCACTTTTGGGCAGGGATTTTCTCAATAAGTACAGCTTATTTTTGAATAGGAAGGATAAGATCGTCACAATTAGTGATAAATCGGGGGCAGCTCTCAGAAAATAGATATTGGTATCTTTCTGAAGGTTACTTACTTATGGCAAAACCTCTGCGCATTGAGTTGGCCTGGAGCGCTGTATCACCTCACAGACCGAGGGAACGGGCGGTAGGTGATCTTTCGCTATGAGCGTGATCGGCGACATCACATGCTTGCGTATGTCAGGGGACCAAGCTCATGTATCTGGCTCAGAGGTAGAATGGGAGATCAATGTGCCAATTGGCAAGGAGCTTAGGAGGAATAGATTCTGTGTTCTGGTGTTCTGGGGACACCATACTTGTTTTTTAACATAAGCGTAGAGTGAGAACACGGTCAGCTCTTGATATTTGACCAATACTTCTATAGGCTTGTTTAAGACTTAGAATTGATCAGGAAAGGAGGAATCACCATAAAATTGTAAAAACCTTTTTTCCCAATTTTCTCCATACTATTTCGTTATTTTCTCAAGCTCATCGGTCGTCCCTTCAACAAATCGCATATCTGTTGCTCGGACCTTTAAAATCTTCATACCTATCATCCGTCTAAACGCTTACCTTCCCTCTGAGGAATGCCCTCGGCGCAATCGGTTTAATCCTCTTCTTTCTACTTGTACTCAAGCAAACGGTCGCTTATATTTTACTCATAGGAAGATATGTCCCCAAGGGTTTTCGATCTTCCTCCTGTATTCGTTGACCAACTTTTGCCTGCCTAAATAGAGGAGAGAGAATCTATGCAGGATGGTTAATATGCGGGGTCATCGGCGAGGTTAACCCCAAAAGTTCCTTGACCGTGGGCTCCTGAAAGAGTATATTGGTATGTAGTTGGGAGAAAGATGGTGATAAGCAAATGCAAATGGATAATGAGGTGGCAGAAGAGAGCTTCTGCCACCTCAAACAGAATTTTTCCGCTGTTATCCAGTCAAGAGCGGGGTGTTATACGGAAACCATATGAGCCGTAGTTCGGTAAAAAATATACAACTTGCACACTGGCAGCCAAAAAATAAATTCGAGTATATGTGCTGCCCCACTATAAGGAGGTAAAAATGAATCCAAACGATATTTCCGTATTCGACCTAAGTCCACCGGAGAAGTTACAGTTGGTGGAAGACCTCTGGGATGATCTCGCGGCTACGCCTTCAGAGGTTCCTGTGCATGAATGGCAAAAAGAAGAGTTGGCTCGCCGAAAAGCTAACTTGATGAGCAAGCCGGGTTCGGGGCTTTCGTGGGACGAAGTCAAACGCAGGATTCGAACTCGCTATGGCCGTTGAACTAATAATCGCGCAGGAAGCACAACAGGACGTCGATGAGGCATATAGCTGGTATGAAGATCGTAGACCTGGCTTGGGGGAAGAGTTTCTTACCTGTGTGGACGCGTGTATTCAGGCGATCTGTCGTGTGCCCGAACTGTATGCCAAAGTCCACGAGAAGATAATCGTCTACAGCATCTTTCATACATCCCGGGATTCAAAAAAGTGGAGGGATCGCTTGGTTTGACTTGCCAATCTTCGCCGAACCTGTCAGTCCACCTGACTGGTGTTCCGCTACGCCTCACACCGGCAGGTGACTTTATTGTTAGCAACTATAAAAAGGGGGAGTAAGTGAGCTCCTCCCTTTTTTGTTGGCTCCCCGGGTCAGTGGGGTCTGCCCTTGACATTGGATAAACACTTGCATAGACTTGTTTAAACTTACAAGTAATCAGAGAGGGGAAAGCCCCCCATAAAATTATAAGAACCTGTTTTCCCAATTTTCTCCACACTATTTCGTGTCTGTCCGGAAATACCCATATTTCTTGTCATTCCGGCGATCTTTAAGCCGGTATCTACTTAAAATCAGTAATGGATTCCCGCTAACGGTAGGCGGGAATGACAAATTGGGACAGACGATATTTCCTTATTTTCTCAGGTTTATCGGTTGTCCCTTCAACAAATTGCATATCTGTTACCAAGTATCCATTGTTTGAACCTTTAAAACCTTCATGCCCATCATCCGTTCTAAAGGCCCTCATCCCCTCTGACGTATGCCCTCTCCACTTTGATTAAACCCAATTCTTTGGGCTTTTTGGTGTGCTCAGAGTATGTCCTCAACGCAATCGGTTTAATCCTCTTCTTTCTGCTTGTGCTCAGATAAGCCGCCGCTTATATTCTACTCATTAGTGAAATACGGCTTAAGTTCCCCCCTCAAATCTGCCGATATTATATTTAAAGCCACCAATGATTGAGCGGTCACATGCCCTCATCTGACCGTTATCGGCCAACCATTAAGTGCTCTTACTTGACGGCACGGGGGATGGTGGCAGAATCGGGGTTCTGCCACCTCGTCTTTGGGATCTTTACTACAATCTTGCAAGATCTTGTTTTTTGGGCAAAGTTACTTGGGTGGGTTTGAGTAAGGGCGCAAGGCCTTGCGCCCCTACGAAACCATATCCGTGCTGGTTCTAACGAGCCGTGAGAACCCCGATTCTGACGGCAAAGATGGAAGGGGGCGGTTTCTACCGCACTTTAGTGCGGGCCTTCAGTCAATGGCAAAATCCCAATATCAAATGATGAAAGAACTGTCAAGTCGCTCCGCTCTTCGCAATGACCCATCCTTTGCCCATCATTGCGAGCAAAGCGAAGCAAGCTTTCTCCCCACCGTCAGAATCCCTGTTCTGAAGGCAAAGAAGAAGGTGGGAGAAAAGGGAAATAAGTTGGTAATTGGAAAAGTCAAGACCAAAGATGTGACCCCATATTTCCGGAGGTTGTGGTTACGGTCTCCCACAAAACTTCCTTTAATGTCCCTCTCCCTCTAACTCCCCACCCCTGGTAGCCGCAGACTTCAGTCTGCCTATCTGTCAACCTACGAGGTTGTGACTACCCTCCCACCAGGGGAGGGAGGATTTGTGCTGTCAGGGCAGGAGTCCTGACAGCACCAAAAAGTAAGCAGGGGTCGCTTTTATGCGACCCAAATCCTGCGGGCTTGATAAATCAAGCCCCTACAAGCAGGTCAATTGCCCTCAGATCAGGAGATACAACAGCTCAGTTAAAGAGACCACGGATAACCACGGAAAAGGAAGGCAGAAAACCGTCAGCGTAGAAGCCCTGACAGCACAAAAGGGGGGGAATTGCCGTCAGATGAGGGAATCTGACGGCTCGCTACCATTCGGAGTTTAAAATTGATGGATTGCTTCCACCATGCTCCTTGTGGATGTTATCACCCACAAGGAGGTGTTCTTGGTTTATTATAGGAGCTGTAGATGATAACATCCACAGCGAGCTCAAGGAGGTTTCCTTCATTTTTAATTCTACATTTTTAATTCTACATTCGAAGCTTCGATAGATTGTTATCCTCAAACAAATCTTCCGCAACAGTTCTTATACTTCTTCCCCGATCCGCAAGGGCAGGGATCGTTCCTCCCTATCTTCTTCTTGACCCTTAGCGGGGCTGGCTTGCCAGTAGGGGGAGTATGAGGAGTTGGGGTTGAGGAGACAACCCCTTGGGCCTGGGAATGCAGCTCCCTCATCTCCTCCGGCTGCAGGATGGGGGCGATCAATGGCCTTATCTGGGCCTTAAATATGACCTCTAACACCTCCTGATTTATCTGATCAAGAAGGCCCAGGAACATATCGAAGGCCTCTCTTTTGTATTCCACCAAAGGGTCCTTCTGCCCATAGGCTCTCAGTCCTATCCCTTCCTTCAACTGGTCGAGCTCGTAGAGGTGTTCCTTCCACCGCTCATCGATCACTTGCAGGGTAGCCAGTCTCTCCAGCTCCCTCAGTTGTTCCTCGCCCAACTCTGCCTCCCTACTCTTGTAGGTGGCCAACACCGCATTCTTTACCAACTCCTTTAACCCTAAATCCTTCCCCTTCTTCCTCTCCACCTCACCAAACTCCACCTCCACCAAGAAGAGCCTCCGCAGCTCCTCATTTAACCCCTCCAAATCCCACTCCTCTGGATAGAGCTTGGGATCCACATAGGAGGAGATCTTGTTCTCTATCCACTCGGCTATCATCTCCACTATATCCTGGCGGAGATTCTCCCCCTCCAGGGCATGGAGCCTACGATCGTAGATCACCTCCCTTTGACGGTTCATTACATCGTCATACTCCAAGAGGTGTTTCCTGATGGAGAAGTTCTGGGCCTCTACCCTCTTCTGGGCCCTCTGGATAGCTCTGGTGACCATAGGGTGTCTGATCACCTCCCCCTCCTTCACCCCCAACTTATCCATCACCGCGGCTATCCTCTCCGAGCCGAAGAGCCTCATCAGGTCGTCATCTAAGGAGAGGTAGAAGCGGGAGGAGCCGGGATCTCCTTGCCGGCCACTTCTTCCCCGGAGCTGACGGTCGATGCGGCGGGCCTCATGCCGCTCGGTGCCGATGATGCGCAGGCCACAGGGGACATCCTCCTCACATCTGAGCTCATCGTAATAAGGACAGACCTCCCCCTCTTCTGGAAGGGCAACAACCCGACAACCCGGGTGCTTGACCACCCCTGGCCCCAGCTTTATATCCGTTCCCCTACCGGCCATATTGGTGGCGATAGTCACTGCCCCCTTCTGGCCGGCCAGGGCCACTATCTCTGCCTCCCTCTGATGGTGCTTAGCATTGAGCACCGCATGGGGTATCCCCTGGTGGCGGAGCATGCGGGAAAGGGTCTCAGAGACATCTACGGAGACGGTCCCCACAAGCACGGGGTGCCCCTTCTGGTGGAGCCTGGCCACCTCCTTGATGATGGCATTATATTTCTCCCTCTTTGTGCGAAAGATCACATCATCATAGTCAATGCGGCGCACAGGCTCGTTGGTGGGGATAACTGCCACATCGAGCTTGTAGATCTCCCAGAACTCGTTTGCCTCTGTCTCCGCTGTGCCGGTCATCCCAGCCAGCTTATCATAGAGCCGGAAGTAGTTCTGCAGGGTGATAGTAGCCAGGGTCTGGGTCTCCCTCTCGATCCTTACCCCCTCCTTGGCCTCCAGGGCCTGATGGAGACCATCCGAATATCTCCTTCCCGGGAGGAGGCGGCCGGTGAATTCATCAACTATCATCACCTTACCATCCTGAACCACATAATCCACATCCTTTTCAAAGAGGGAATGGGCCTTAAGCAGTTGGTTGATGTTGTGGATCTTCTCGCTGCGCTCCGCATACTCCCTGTAGACCTTGTCCTTTAACCGCGACTTGTCCGTCGGGGAGAGGGAATCATCTGAATCGATGCGGTGGATCTCCACGCTCAAATCAGGCAGGACGAAGAGTTCCCTCTGCTGAGGGGTCAAAAGCTGGATGCCCTGTTCCATCAGGTTGATGCTGTTCTCCCTTTCGTCGATGCTGTAGTAAAGCTGCTCATCGATCTCCCCCATCCGCTTATCCCGCAGATAGTCGTTCTCCACCTTCCCGATGAGTTTCTTTACCCCTTGCTCCTTCAAAAGCTTCATTAGCCTCTTGTTCTTGGGGGCCCCCCTGCTGGCAGTGAGAATTTCAATCCCAGCTTCATAATCCTTCCCCTCCTTAAGGAGCTCCTCTCCCTCGGCCACCAGCCGGTTAACCAGCACGGTCTGCTTCCTCACCATTCCCTTCACCTGGGGATGTAGCTCATCATACCGGTGGGTGGAGACCGAGACCGGGCCGGAGATGATCAGAGGGGTGCGGGCCTCATCGATGAGGACCGAGTCCACCTCATCGACTATGGCATAGTAGTGGCCCCTCTGCACCCTGTCCTCCAATCTGATGGCCATATTGTCTCTCAAATAGTCGAAGCCAAATTCATTGTTCGTGCCATAGGTTATGTCACAGTTATACTGCTCTTTCCTTTGCTCGGGATCCATCTGGTTTTGGATACATCCGACGGTAAGGCCCAAAGACTCGTAGATTTTCCCCATCCACTGAGCATCGCGGCGGGCAAGGTAGTCGTTAACGGTAACCAGGTGCACCCCCTTCCCGGTGAGGGCATTGAGGTAAATGGGCATAGTGGCTACCAGGGTCTTCCCCTCTCCAGTGGCCATCTCAGCAATCTTCCCCTGATGGAGAATAACAGCCCCCACAAGCTGCACATCGAAGGGGACCATATCCCATTCGATCTCGATGCCACTTACCTCCCAACGCTTTCCCACCAACCGCCGGCAGGTCTCCTTAACCACGGCAAAGGCCTCTGGTAGGAGATCATCCAGGTTCTCCCTCTGGGCCAGCCTCCCCTTGAACTCCTCGGTCTTCCCCGAGAGCTCCCCATCGGATAGCTTCCGCAGCCCCTCGCAGATGGAGTTTATCCTCTCCACTGTGGGGAGGACCTTCTTGACATCCCTCTCCTGCTTGGAGCCGAAGACCTTTGTCAGCACCTTACCGAACATGAACTTAGCTCCCTTTGGTCGCTAACTTCCCCGAGGGTCTCACGACCCTAATGACTTATCACTCAGATCACATTACTGTTTGCATATTGCCGTCATTTCATTGGTCATTGCGAGGAGTCCCGAACCCATTCGGGACGACGAAGCAATCTCTTAGTCTAATCAAGTATTCGGTGTTTTCAGATTGCTTCGCTCCGCTCGCCCCGTTAGATATCGATGAGATCTTAGAGATCTCAGGAGAATCTGACATTGAGAGAGATTATTATCTAACGGGGCTCGCAATGACATGCAATCTACTTGGTGGCCTCAGTAGTGTATTAAAGATAAACCCCAAGGGAAAATTTAGCAAGACTTTTTTCAGGGGAATATGTTCCCTGGTGGCCTCCACAAGGTTCTTCTGCTCGTTGGGGATATTATCATCCCCAACTGTCATGGCGAGGGCAGAAGCCTGAAGCAATCTAAGTCCAAGTTCCTTTCATCCTTTTTAGAACCCCGTCTCTCTAGCTCCCTCCCGCCAGGGGAGGGAGGATTATGAGGTGATTACATTCAGCCGCACCCCTAACAGTGGGTGAATGGGCAAAGGCGAATCTCTCATTACAGGACGCAATAAACCGGGGATGGGACAATCTCCGGAAGGACAAGGAAAGACAAAATTTTAGATAATACCTTAAATCCCCTGAAACTTCTGCAACTTTGGTGGGTTAGATAAGTAAATAAGGGCTTGACTTTTTGCCCCGGAGTGCTTATTTTTAAACTATGATGAAACCAGAAGAGACCTATCAAAATATAATCGAAAGGCTGATCTTTCTGCGGAGGCTCTATCTTTCCAATGCCCTTCTCTTTGGACTGGCCCTGCTTGTCATCGCCGGCCTTGGCTGGACTGGCCTGGGCCTGGCTTTGGAGCACCTCCTCTGGCTCCCCCCAGCCCCTAAGCTAATCCTGATTGGCTTAGCCATCCTTAGCTGCGGTTACTTACTGGTTCGGTTTACCTTAAAGCCGCTCATCAAGAGGCCCTCCCTACAGGAGATGGCCTTAATGGTGGAGGGGAAATTCCCTCAACTGGCCAACAGACTGGTGGCCACCATCCAGCTCTGGAAGAAGAAGAGGGAGAATCCGGAGGGCTATTCCCTCCAGCTTATCGATGCCAATGCCCTGCAGGCCGGTAGGCTCTCCCTCCCCCTAAATTGGAAGAGAATTGTGGAGAGGCAACTAACTAAGAGGCTAACAAGGTTAGCCCTTGGCTTAGGGATAGGTTTTATCCTCTGGGTTGGCCTGACTCCCTTCCCCACCCTTTCCACCTTCAACCGGTTAACTCATCCCGGGACCAGGTTCCAGAGACCCCCCCAGACCATAGTTGAGGTGAAACCAGGCAATGCCCGGGTGCTTAAATCTTCAGACCTCCTGGTGGAGATAACTGCGCGGGGGAAGATCCCCCACAAGGCCCACTTACTCTGGAGGAGGGAAAAGGGGAGTTGGAAGGAGGAAGAACTCCCCGGGAAGGGAAAGTTCACCTACCTCTTTAAGGACATCGAGGATTCCCTCCAATACCAGGCCCGGGCGGGGGATGCCCAAAGCCCCCTATACTGGATAAAGGTCACCGAGTTACCTAAGGTCTTGGGGTTAAACTACAAATATACCTATCCCTCCTACACCGGACTGGGCACTCAGGAGTTCGCCGATGAGGGCAATATAGAAGCATTGGTGGGAACTGCCGTGGATATGAGAATAAGGGCCAACAAACCGCTCAAATCAGCCCAAATAGTGGTGGACAATAAACTGCGGATTAATGCCCAACCACAGGAGGAGACGGCCACCGCCAGGATCAGCGTGCGAAAGGACAGAACCTACTACATAAAACTCCAAGACAGGGAGGAATATGAGAACAAAGACCCCATAGTTTACCGGATAAGGGCCCTAAAAGATCTCCCTCCATCAATAAAGATAACCGAACCCGGAGAGGATCGGGATCTGACAGAAGATATGCTCTTAAAGTTGCGCATTATCGGCAATGACGACTATGGACTTTCCAAACTCTTCCTCAGATACCAGGTAAAAAGCGGTGAAACTACCCAACCACCACAAAAGGAGAGGATAGAATTTGCGCCAGGGAAAACCCTCCAGACGGATTGGCTTTGGGATCTATCCAAGCTAAACCTGCAACCAAACGACGTGGTCACCTATTGGGCCGAGGTCTGGGACAATGATTGGGTATCCGGCCCTAAGAAGGCAGAGAGCAAGAAGTATGCGATTCGTTTCCCCTCCTTAGAGGAGATAATCTCTGAGATAAT
The DNA here is from genome assembly GCA_964626665.1 of uncultured Gemmatimonadota bacterium. Classification (GTDB taxonomy): domain Bacteria; phylum SM23-81; class DAOVCL01; order DAOVCL01; family DAOVCL01; genus DAOVCL01. The sequence goes on from CAZVGK010000007.1 coordinate 91,496, forward strand.
GGGGGAGGAGGAGCAGCAAACAATAAGCCTGGAGGACGCCATCAGGCAGGGCCGGGAGTTGAGCCAGAAGCTCGATCAGATTGCCCAGGATCTGCTCTCCCCCAAAAAGATGGACTGGGAGGAGAAAAAGGAGGTGCAATCCCTCTTAGAGAAGCAGCAGAAAATGGCCCAGCAGTTGGAGGATCTCTCCCAGAGGATGGACCAGACCCTTGACAAGCTGGAGAGGAACCAACTGGCCAGCCCTGAGGTTTTGGAGAAGCTCAGTGAGGTACAAAGGCTCTTAGAGGAAGTGTCCACCCCTGAGCTACGCAGGTTAATAAACAAAATCCAGGAGGCCATCAAGAAGCTGAACAAGAACAGGCTCAGCTCCCAGATGGCCAACTATCAGATAACGCAAAAGGAAGTAACCGAGAACCTGGAACGCACCCTAAAGCTCTTAAAAAGAATTCAGATAGAGGAAAGGTTGGACACGGCCGCCAAACTGGCCCAAAGGTTGGCCCAACAACAGGAGGAGCTAACCGAGAAGACGGCCCAATCATCCAAGGAGGAACTACCCTCCCTGGCTCAGGAGCAATCCAGGTTGCAGGAGGGGGGCAAAAGCCTCCAGGAGCAACTGCAGAAGCTTTCCCAATTGATGGCTGAATTTCCCCAGATGCCCTCCCAGAAGATGGCCCAATTGGCCAAATCTATGGAGTCAACCCTGCAGGATATGAAGAAGGCCAGCCAGAGCCTCTCCCAAGGCAACAGATCCCAAAGCCAGGCTATGCAGAGGAGGATCGGCAGCAGCCTCTCCCGTCTCTCCTCAAACCTGAGTTTCTTGCAAAATATGTTTAAGGCTCAGCAGAACCAAGAGGCCTTGGAGGAGATGAAGAGGGCCAAGAGGGCAATCCTCTTCCTTTCCCAGCAACAGGAAAACCTGATGAAGGCCTCCCAATCTCCCTCCAACCGATCCACCTTAAATCAACTGGCTGAAGACCAGTATAACCTCTCTCAGAGCTTAACCCAGGTGGCCAACCAGATATTCCGCACATCGGAAAAGAGCACCCACATCTCCCCCCAATTAGGGAGAAACATCGGGAACTCACTGAAGAAGATGGGGCAGGCGATAAAGGATTTAGAAAGGGGAAGCTCCAGAAGTGCCTCCCGGGCGCAAAAGGAATCTATGGCCTCCCTCAACCGGGCGGTTATCCAGCTTCAGCAGGCCTGTCAGTCGATGTGTTCCAGCAGTGGAGGAGGGGGGATGCAACAGCTCCTGCAGCAACTTCAAGCCTTAGCCCAGGGACAGGCCCAGCTTAACCAGGAGACCCTGGCTCAGTTACAGAAGGCCCTGGGGGGGAACCTCTCCCAATTGGCCGCCCAACAGGAGGCGATAAGAAAATCCCTGGAGGAATTACAGAAGGAGTTCGGGGAGAGGTCGGAGATATTGGGGAGAATGGGTGAGCTGGCAGGTGAGATGAAAAAAGTGGAGAAGGAACTGGCCGGCCATAACCTTGACCAGAAGGTCCTTGATCATCAGCAGAGGATTCTCTCCCGACTCTTAGATGCCCAAAGGTCCCTCCATCGCCGGGACTACAGCAGGAAGAGGAGGGCCACCCCCGGTCAGGAGGTTGTCCGCCGCAGCCCCTCAGAGCTCCCCGCACAACTCACTGAGAAGAAGACCCACCCCAAGGAGGACCTCATCAGAGCTCTAAGAGATGAATACCCCCCTGAGTATCGGGAATTGATCAAGGCCTACTTTGAGGCCCTATCCAAGAACCAATGAGAATTCCCCTAAAAATAGTCTTCCCTCTAACCTTAGCTCTTCTTATAATTTCCTCCAACAGTTGGGCCCGTAAGCCTTATGACTATCAACTGAGGCTTGCCGAGGGATACAGAAGGGCAGGGGATTACCCCAAGGCCCAGGCAATCTATGAGAGGCTTTATGCCTCCCATCCCCGGGATAGAAGGGTAAGGAAGGGGTTAAAGGAGGTCTATTTCCAGACGAAAAACTATGCCCAGCTCTCCGCTATCCTGAAGGAGGAGATAAAGGAGGATTCACGAAATCCTATCCTCCACAAGGAACTTGGTCAGGTTCTCTTCTCCCTGGACAAGAGGGATGAAGCCAAAAAGGAATGGGAGAGGATAATCGAGCTCTCCCCCCAAAAGAGCAGCTCTTACTCTCTGGTCGCGGCCGAATATGTCAAGAGGGGGATGATTGAAGAGGCGATAAGAACCTATCTCCAGGGGAGGAAAACCCTGAATAAACCCCATATCTTCGGCCCGGAGCTGATCAACCTTTACGAGATCCAGGGTAGTTACGGGAGATCCACCCGGGAACAGATCTCCTGGCTACTGCAGAAGCCACAAAGGAGGTTCCGCCAGGTGAGGGAAAAACTAAGGGAGTATATAAATCAGGGAGGAGGAAAGGAGACGGTGGGAGCTCTGCGGGTTACCCTGGTGGATAGGCCGCAAGACCCCGATCTCAACCACCTGCTGGCTGATCTCCTTTCGGAGGTGGGCTTGCCTCAAGAGGCCCTCACCTACTATCAGAAGGCAGACAGGCTAAAGGAGGAGAAGGGGAAACTCGTCCTCTCCTTTGCCCGGGAATCCCTAAGGAAAGGATACCCCGCTGTCTCCTTGGAGGCCTACGGATGGGTGCTGCAGAGACATCCTAAACTAAAGGTGGAAGCCACTATGGGAATGGGGGACTGTGAGCGGGGAATGGGACATCCTGAAAAGGCCGTGCGCAGATACCGAGAGGCGATGGAGAAATCCCCCAACAGGGACTTAACCGCGGAGGCCATCTATCGGCTGGGGATGGTGGAGCTGGAGGATCTGCGGGAGCCAGAAGCCGCGGCGGCCGATTTTGGCCGGATAATCAAAGAGTATAGCCGGACCAGACGGCATCCCTATGCCCTCCTCAGGGAAGGGGATTCCTACCTTTTGGTCAACCAGATGGACAAGGCTAAGGAGTTTTACCAATTAGTGAAACAAGGGTCTACCCTCAAGGAGGAAGCAAAGTTTAAGCTCTGCCAGATCCTTTACTTTGAGGGTAAGTTCGCTGAGGCGCAAAAGGACTTCAGTTCCTTAGCCAAGAAAGACCCTCAGGGGATCTATGCCAACGATGCCTTAGAGAAATCCATCTTCATAGAGGATCATTTAGGTCGGGGGGGGATCCTGCACCAATTCGCGCAAGCAGAGCTGCTGAGCTGGCAGGGCAACTACGGTAAGGCCGCAGCTCTCTATCGCCAGGTAGCGGATATAGGGGACTCTACGGTCAGCGATTATGCCCTTTTCGGGCTGGCTCAGACCTTAGAGGGCGCCAAGAAATATGAAGAGGCCATAAAGGCCCTTCAGAGGCTGCAGCTTGATTATCCCCACAGCCAACTCGCCGATCGGGCCCAGGAGAGGATAGCCTACATCTGGCTAAAGGGGCTGAACAGCTCCTCCCAGGCCATCGCTGCCCTCCAGGAGCTCCTCACCAAATATCCTCAAAGCATATTAGCAGATGAGGCCCGCACCAGGATCAGAAGGCTGAAAGGATCCTCTCTGCCGTAGCAAGGAAATTCGAATGTATAATTAAGAATTAAGAATTGAGAATTAAGAATGAAAGGAACCCCACCCCGGCTGTGGGGAGGGGTCTGTGCTCGTTGGGGATGTTATCATCCCCAACCCTCTGATAGAGATTGTAAGAAAGGTCTCCTACTTCGATTGTCGGCATCAGGAGATACCTTCCACATCAAGGAAGGTCCTCTCTCGGCCAGGCACACCTGTCATTGCGAGGCGCTGAAAGTGCCGAAGCAATCTATCTGAAGATTGCTCATTTCCCCTCACCTGCCCCGACGGAGGAACCCCCTTTGTGGATGATAACATCCACAAAGAGCAGGGTTCTGCTGAAGTAACTGCAAGCCACGTCCGTTCAGCCGTAATGTAGGGGTACGATTTATCGAATCCGTAAAGCGGGGCGGGTGAATCCGACCCCTACAAAAATCCCTGTTGTTTTGGACCTCCCGCAGGTTTGAAATCTGCGGGAGGTTATTGTCTTCAGGCACCCCCACGGGCAAAGATGGAGAGGCCAAAATGGGGTTGACAAACTTGGCTCAATCGTTATTTTGCTCCCGCTGCCAGTTACCTCTCGCTACCCATTACTATTAGTTCACCACGGACTATGCCCAGAAAAGTAAGAATCAGCATAAACCTCATTTTTAATTCTTAATTCTCAATTGCTTTTTTCTGTGAGATTCCGTGGTGAGTTCTTAAAAAAGAAAAATCTATGCCACTCCTGAAAAAAGAGCTTGGCTTGCTGGACATCTTTTGCATAGCATCGGGGGCTATGATCAGTTCGGGTTTGTTTATCCTGCCGGCCCTGGCTTATGCGCAGTCCGGCCCAGCCGTCATCCTCTCCTATGTCTTAGCGGGCATTATGCTTGTCCCCACTATGTTGGCCAAAGCCGAACTCTCCACCGCTATGCCGAAGGCAGGTGGGGACTATTTCTTCATAGAGCGAAGCATGGGGGCTGCCCCCGGCACCTTTGGGGGGTTGGCCACCTGGCTCTCCCTGAGCCTGAAGAGCGCCTTCGCCCTATTAGGGATAGGGATATTTGCCCTGCTCCTGAGCCCAAGCATCACGCCACTGCAAGTAAAGCTAATCGCTATCTGCTTTTGTATTCTCTTCACCTTCGTGAACCTAATTGGCGTTAAAAAGACTGGCAGACTCCAGATTTTCCTGGTCCTGGGACTCATCGGCATACTCGTATTCTACATTCTCCGGGGGATACTCTCCATTCAACCGCAAAGGTATCTCCCCTTTGCCCCTTACGGCTGGGGCTCGGTCTTTTCCACTGCGGGCCTTGTCTTCATCTCCTATGCGGGGTTAACGAAGATCGCCTCTGTGGCCGAGGAGGTCAAAAACCCAGGCCACAACATCCCTTTGGGGATGTTCCTCTCTTTTAGCGTCATTACGCTCCTCTATGTGCTGGTTATCTTCACCACCGTTGGCCTCCTCGATCCCTCCCTGCTCAGTCACTCCCTCACCCCTATCTCTTTGGGGGCCAAAGCGTTTGCCGGAAAAGGAGGGGAGGCAATACTGGCGGTTGCTGCCCTCTTAGCATTTGTCTCCACCGCCAATGCCGGCATCCTCTCGGCTTCCCGTAACCCCTTGGCTATGAGCAGGGATCAACTCCTACCCCACTTCTTGGCTAAAGTCAACTCTAAATTCCAGACCCCACATCACTCCATCATCTTCACCGGCGCCTTTATGATATTGGCCATCTTGCTATTAGACCTGAAAGACCTGGTAGAAACCGCCTCGACGACGATGATCCTTTTGTTTCTCCTTGTCAACCTATCCTTGATAATTATGCGGGAGAGCAAGATCCGCAATTATCAGCCGAAGTTCAAATCACCCCTCTATCCCTGGATTCAGATTCTGGGGATAATTGGCTATGGGTTCCTCCTCCTGGAAATGGGCAGAACCTCACTTTTCATAACCGGTGGCTTTGCCGCCTGTGGGCTTGTCTGGTATGGAATATATGCGCGGCCCCGCACGAATCGGCGATCCGCGCTCATCCATATCGTCGAACGGGTTACCGCCAGGGAATTGGCCGGCCACACCCTGGAAAACGAACTCAAAGAGATCCTAATGGAACGGGACAATATCATCGAGGACAGGTTTGATAAGCTGATCAAGGGATGCAAAATCTTAGATATTCCAGGGTCCCCTCGGATGGAAGAGTTCTTTAAACTGGTTGCCCAAACCCTCTCCCCCCGGCTTGAGGTCGATAAAGAGGAGCTCTGCAACCTGCTTAGGAAAAGGGAAGCCGCATCTACCACCGCCATCCACCCTGGGCTGGCTATACCACATATCATCGTTGATGGGACCCAAAAGTTCGCAATCCTCTTGGCCCGTTGCCAGCAGGGGATAAGCTTTTCCCCGACCCTTCCACCTGTGCGCATCGTCTTTGTCCTGGTGGGTTCCCCAGACGAGCGGAACTTCCATCTGAGGGCCCTGATGGCCATTGCCCAAATTGTCCAAGAGCCAGACTTTGAAAGGAACTTCTTGCAGGCCAGGGATGTGGAGGAGCTGAGAAACATCATCCTCCTATCCAGTAGAAGGCGAGAGGCGCAATAGTCTCGGACACCCTTAGAAAAATAGGAAAAATAGGAAAAATAGGAAAAATAGGGACACTTCCTATTTTCTGTGCTGGTAGGGCTCCTGCCCTACCAGAAAGTCCTCCTTTTCAAGTGCTGTCAGGAGTTACCTCCTGACAGCAGGAGTCCCTTTGTGGATGATAACGTCCACAAAGAGCAAGGTGACATAGCGCGGCAGAGCTGCAACCAAATCAAAGCCACAGATTACACGGATTTCATTGATAGAAAAAACTACTATCGGAGATCGTCGCTGGTCATCCACCGCGGGTAGGGGCTTGATCTATCAAGCCCGGTCGGGTCGCATAAATGCGACCCCTACACTTCTACTCCCGCTAAAGGGGGGATAACCTCTCCTGGGCTCTAGCCTAGGATCCCCTGCGGACAGATCTTTAGACCTGTTCCTTCGATGCTTTCCAACGGGGTTTTTAGCTCCCAAAAGGGGCCTAAAGGCCCTGAACCCGCACTAAAGTTCGGTAGAAGTTGACTACTCAAGCGACCTGAAGAACTTTGCTCAAAAAACAAGATCTTGCAAGATTGTATTACAGAGACCGCCGAAGAAACTATCGCTCCCCTGCAAAAGCCATAGAATCGGTAGCCGCAGGCTTTAGCCTGCGAAAAGTAACCCTATAAATCAATCACTTACGCAACCTAAAGGTTGCGACTACCCTATCTTTCGACCTTTTTGCAGTGCAGTCAATTATATAATCTATAATGATGGTTCAATATCAGTTGGCCAAACCGTTACTCTTCCTCCTGATCCTCTCCGGCTGCAGGAACTCCCATCTGCCAAGGGAGGCGTCCGAAAGGGAGGGGGAGGCAATACTCTACAAAGTCAAGAATTACCTCCAGAGGGAGAAGACCTCTTATCCAGGAAATGACAGACCAATTTTTGAGAAGGTAGAGATCGTTCGTTGTGACTTAAAAACCCCTTTGCAAAAGAAACTCATATTCTTCGATGGCTTAGAGAAAGGATTTGTAGATAGCCTCAAGGGCAAAAAGGGGGAATTCTACTTTGTGGGGTTTCCCACCAGTTCGCATCAGGGAATTATTGTGGCGGTAGAACCTGGAGAAATCACTCCCATCGCCTCCGGATTTTACTTCATCGATGAATAGGATGGCCACCAACTGGGAAGAGATAAAGAAGAGGCTTGCCGAGGTAATTAAGGGGAAAGTGGTCATCTTAGGGGTGGGAAATGACCTGCGGGGGGATGATGGCTTCGGTTCCCTTTTGGCTAAGGGATTAAAAGAAAAGGTTAAAGGGGTAATCTTTGATGGAGGGAAATCGCCTGAAAATTACATCGGGAAGATAATCAAAGAGAGGCCGGATAGCATATTGATCGTAGATGCTTTGGATACGGGCAGCAGCCCTGGGGAGGTAACTATCCGGGAGCCGGAGGAGTTGAGAGGGGAAGAGTTCTCCACCCACCATCTATCTCTTCCCCTCATGGCCTCAGTCCTTCAGTCGGAGACCAGGGCTAAGATCCACGTCATTGGAGTACAACCTGTGAGAATCAAGTTTGGAGAAGGTTTATCCCTCCCGATGGAGAGGGTCTTGGAGAGGCTGAGGAAAACCTTAATAGAGATCTTAGCTGAGGTTTAGCCCAGGTATCTTCAGACCTCCGGTGAGCTTAGCCATCTCCTCAGCAGCTAAATCCTGGGACTTCTTCAGGGCCTGATTGACCGCGGCCACGATTAGATCCTCCAACATCTCCACATCATTGGGATCAACCACCTCGGGCTCAAGCTTAACCTCCAAGATCTCCTGGGTGCCATTGGCCATTACGGTTACCATCCCTCCCCCGGTGGAGGCCTCCACCTTCTTCTCCCCCAATTCCCTCTTCAGTTCATCCATCCTTACCTGCATCTTCTGGGCCTGTTTGATGATCCCATTCAGACCTTTCATCATTTCTCCTTCTTGGGTTTAGTCTCCACTATCTGGCCATCGAAGATATCTAAAACCTTCTCCACTATCGGCTCTTTCTCTACAATCCGCGAAAGATGTGGTGACCTGGCTGCCCCCTCAGGCATTGGGGGCTGGGATACTTCTTCCTCTTTTCCCTCCACTTCCAGGGTTATCTTCTTCCCCAAGATTTTTGAGGCCTCCTCCTCAATGAGCTTACGATTCTTGGGTTGAACCACCTGCTTGCGGTGAAAATTGTGATTGTTATAGAAGACAACCTTGATCTTCCCCCCCTCCTCTCCTAAGTAGTTCCCTTCCGCCAGGAGGGTCCCCAAGGAGATCTTGCGTGCCTTAACCCTGGCCAACAGCTTCTCCCAGGTTCCACTGCCTGAGCGTTTCTCCCCGGGACGATGGGAGGATACCTCCTCAATTTTCCCAGGTTTAACCTCTTTTGGGGGAGAGGGATTTGCTCCCAGCCTGTTTAGTATATCTTCTAAACGCACGGTGGAGTCAAGCTTAGCCATCTTCACCACTGCCAGATCCAGGTCTAATCTGGGCTGAGAGCTCCTTTTGGCCTCCCTTTCCGCATCCTGGGCTATCTTAATCAGCCTCAACAGATGGCCCTCATCTATATCCTGGGCCTCTTCCCTATATCTCTTCTCCTCCTCGGGGGAGAGATCCAATGGTTGGGAAAGACTGGAGAGAAGAAGGTTCCTCAGATGGCCAACCAAACTTTGGATAAATTCCAGGAGATCATATCCCTGGGCCTCCACCTCCTCCAATATGCCCAAACCCTTTGCTGCATCCCCCTGGCTAATGGCCCGGGTAAGCTCAAAGAGCACATCCTGGTCGATGAGGCCAAGTATCTCCTCTAAATCCTTCTGGGTAATCCTTCCCCCCTGGTAGGAGATTATTTGATCAAAGATGCTTTGGCTATCCCTCATACTCCCCTCTGCCCTCTTGGCAATGGTCAAAAGGGCCTTCTCCTCCACCTCTATCCCCTCCTTGGTGGCTATGAAGGAGAGATGCTGAGCGATCTCCTTTGTGGGTATGTGATGAAAGTCAAACCGCAGACAGCGGGAGATAATGGTAGAGGGGATTTTTTGCGGTTGGGTTGTGGCCAGGATGAAGATGACATGGGCTGGGGGCTCCTCCAAGGTCTTCAAGAGGGCATTAAAGGCCGGAGGGGTGAGCATATGCACCTCGTCAATTATGTAAACCTTGTATCTGCCGCCACTGGGGGCATACTTAACATTCTCCCTTAGGTTGCGGATCTCCTCTATCCCCCGGTTGGAGGCCCCATCTATCTCCAGCACATCAAGGCTATTCCCTTTGGTTATCTCCACACAGGAACGGCATTTATTGCAGGGAGTAGGAGTAGGGCCCTGCTCACAATTCACGGCCTTGGCCAGGATGCGGGCAGTTGTTGTCTTCCCCACCCCGCGGGGACCAGTAAAAAGATAAGAGTGCGCTATTCTTTTTTGTTTAATGGCGTTCTTCAGGGTAGTAGTTATATGCTTCTGGGCTACCACCTCATCGAACTGCTGGGGACGCCATTTACGGGCTAAAACGAGATAGGACATACCTCACCGTTGAACTTATCTGACGGGATATACAGGATTTACAGGATTTTTATTCAAGAAACGTCGAACAACACCGAAACTACAGAAAAGTTACAACCCGCATTCTTCTATGGCATTTCTAATTATTCAGAGATTTTCAACCTTTAATGAATGTTGTATATCCTGTTCATCTTGTCTATCCTGTCTAAAAATGGAAATTCTTAATGCTTTCAAGTTTTTCCAATTCACGGCCTTCTCATTCATTAGGAAAGCCGAAGCCTCAACATCTATGATAAAAAATCTAATGTGGCCGTGCACCTGCTCTCGATCCCCTTCGCTGGAGGAAGAAAGGCCAGTTAGCTCCAGTTAGGTAAACCTACGGCACACGAAGGTAGATACTTACCGCTGCTACCTCCCGGTCCTGACGGAGTTGGGCATCACCCCCGTTGCGCAGGACCCAACCTTCATCACCACTTCTCCCCCTCCCCACCAGAGAAGTTGACCTCAAGCAAGGAATTAAACCCCGCTATAGCGGATTGCGGGTTACAGGGCACCGCTGGCTCCCCGTCTAGCACGGCCACATATCCTTAATGTTCCCAAAGTGATAATTGGTGGAGCAGAGCGGGATCGAACCGCCGACCTCATCCGTGCGAGGGATGCGCTCTCCCAGCTGAGCTACTGCCCCATCTTTTCAATGCTTATCTCCAGCCCTTAGAGAAATTCCCTTAAAGGAAGGCCCAGAGGCCCCCCTGACTATAAGGCTAATACGGAAACTTATAGCTCCAGACCAACTGGACTATAGCCTCCAAACCCACAGAATTTATCCCCCTGACGGTTTAATATAACCACCCTTCCCCCTCAGTCAAGGGAAATTTAGCCCTCTCCTCATTTGGGATAAAAGGTTGACATCGGAGACAAAGTAGGTATATTACAGGTACTGGGATAGGCATCCCCTACATCAGGCAATTAGATTGGTAGGGTATCATTAGCCCAATATTCAGGTCACATTACAGTTTGCACATTGGTATTCCATTGGTCATTGCAAGGAGCACTTCGCTATTGCTCAGCACAAGCTCCGCGAGGAAGCAATCTCATAGTCTGAAACTCCCATCCAGAGGCTTGGATTGTTTTGCTGCGCTGGCCACGACATCTAATCTGTTTAGTGACCTCGATAGTATAGAAATGCTCAATGGTTAATATGAATTGGTGAAAAAATATGACTAAAGAACAAAAATTCTACAGTGCATTGAAGGATATATTCGTGGGGGCAAAAGTCGAGGGAGAATCGGGGTATATCAAGTTGATGAGGGTTAAATCGAGATATTATGAGAAGGGTATTTTCCCAAAGCTTCAGAGGGATATAGATGAAGCGTTAAAGCCATTTCCAAAATTCGGGGAAGAGCTTTTTGATAAACTTTACACCTTTTTCCGTAGATATTTCAGCGAAAGCGGCGCGATTTATTTTAGATATACCCCTATTCATCAGAACGTTTATGAAAAAGTCTATACCGATGACAAAGATGTTATTCTATTCTGGAAAACCCACATGCTTTATTATGTTAAAACTGACAGATTGTTTAAGAATTTAGAAGTAGAAATAGATAACTTCAAATTCTTCTTTGATGTTTCTACACTTGAATATAAAAAAGCAAATGAGAAGCGAGCAATTGTTTATGAGTTTAAAGAGAAAAGGAAAGATGGAACAGTTGTTTTTAATGTCTCCTATTCTGAAAGGGGGAAGAAGACAAAAATCGTTGATATTTTGAGGACATTGAAAAATGAGGGAGTAGAGATAACCGAAGATATTTTGGAAAAGGCGTTCAGAGTTTTCGAAAGGCAGAGCGAGGTAGATTACTTTATAAACAAGAATACAAAGGGGTTTTTGAGGGAACAGTTTAATATCTGGTTATACCAATATGTTTTCTCTGGAGAGAGTGAATGGACAGAGAGGAGGATAAAACAATTACAAGTATTAAAAGACATAGCCTTTAAGATAATAGATTTCATCTCTCAATTTGAAGATGAGCTTGTGAAAATCTGGAATAAGCCGAAATTTGCCTTGAACTCAAACTATGTGATAACTCTGGACAGAATTGTCTCTGCCTGTCATTCCGAGCGAAGCGAGGAATCTCTTAAAATTACGGAAAAGATTTTAAAACATAAGAATTTTGATGAGCAGGTCAAAGAATGGAAGGAATTAGGAATTGTTGATAAAGACTTCAATTCCTCTGTCATTGCGAGTGAAACGAAGCAATCTCTTGTACTGAACAAAAAATATCAACATCTACCAATTGATACAAGATACTTCAAGGATTTAGAACTTGATATTCTTGGGGTGTTTGATGATCTGGACTCTTGCTTAGATGGTTGGCTGATAAAAAGCGAAAATTAGGTGGCGTAGTCAAAATTGTTGCTAAACAGATCTTTGAAAGTCAGAATCTTTAGG
>CAZVGK010000008.1:0-95778 GCA_964626665.1 uncultured Gemmatimonadota bacterium
GAGGTGCTCAAATCGTAGAAGACAATGTTCAAGCTCTGGGGGTTTTTCTTTTTAATCTGGGTGAACAGATGCTGTTCTAAGTCTTCTTTCTTGCTCTCAATCTTAGGCAGTTCATGGTAGATCTTATCGTCATTGACCTTCCCCAGGTCAACCTTGAGAATATGATTCAGCGCGGTCTGCTTGACCCAATGGCTCGCATAACATTTGCTTCCCGGATCCAGACAGCGATTAAAGGTGAGGATTTTAGCGATCTCCAGAGTCCCCACCGATTTTGACCCGGAAGGGCCAAAGACCTGAGAAAGTTGCCACTGCTCCCAATGGTGGTTTAAGACGGCCACATCCAGATACCCCCAATGATCAGAGAAGATGACATCCTCCAGCGAGAGGACGGCTTTCTTATCGGCTTGAGAGAGCTTCAGGGCCATCCGCATCTGCTCGGCTTCCTGATCAGAGAGGTAGCCAAGCCTATGGATAATTCGGATGTGAGTCTTTTTCCCCTCCCGATAGGACTGAGCGATGCTGTAATACTTATATGTCTTGCTGTTGTGCTTCTTGGGTTGGGTCAAGAGATACATTGTGCCACCCCCTTATCGGTAGCACAATATATAAAATTATTAACCAAGAGTCAAGGCAAAAAAGGAGTTTTAGTAGAATCATTCGGTAGCACAGAAAATAAATAAATTAAAGCTATTTCCAATTTTCTCAATAGTTTAACTAATATCTATAGCCGAAAATCTGCGGAAGCTGGGATGGAATGCATTTATTATGGCGTTCTTATCATGTCAACTTATTTTCTTACCAGCGTCCCCTTTTATCTTTATGCGGTCAGCTTCTTGAACTCGGCAGGGATCTTGCTCAGGACGATCTCTTTGAGATCGATCTTGTGACTTGCATTGTCGATGTCAATCCCAGTGAGGTGACCCTCCGAATCATAGTCGAGGACTATGCCATCTGAAATCTCCCTGCTCTCCACGCTTGAGGTAGCGGACAGATCTATATAGAGCGAGTCGGTTTCGGGATAATAGTTGAGTTTCATGGTTTGAACCTCCTATCCGGAAAAGCGTTATGGATCGTTACCTTGACATTTCGGGATTTCTAAGAAATGAAATTCCGAAATGTGGGGGTTGTTTGAAGGGGATATGCCCCCTTCAAGGGTGACAGCGGAGCAATCCGAGCTGGCGTAGGATTGCGGAGCGCCATAGGGCCGGTGAGGCCCTCTGGAGAAGTTAGCGACCGTAAGGGAGCTAAGTTCTCTTCAACGGTGATAACTCTTAGGTAGCGTCCTTCTAATTCTTCAATTAGACCCCAAAAGCGGAAGCGATTGTGCTCCTGCGGTTCCACTCTGATCGGATCATCCAGAATATGTTCGCACCATTCCTTCTTCAGGTATGGACGCTTCCGCAAGACCTCGTTCTCGAAGTACTCAGTGTATCGGTACTTAGCCATAGGAATAATCTCAAATTATGGGATAAAACACTGAATCACACCGAAACCACCGAAAAATTAGGCCACCCATTAAAATTTCATATCATTTCAGTGATTTTCGGTTTTTAATGAATGAAGTTGTTTATCCTGTTTATCCCGTCAATCCTGTCTAAAAAAGGATCTTCAGGATCAGGGGGGTTTTACCATATCGCCGGGGAGCAGTTAGAATAACACTCTGTCCATGGGTGACCAAATACTTGATCTCCTTTATCTCTCTCTGCCGACCAACAAATTCATCCCCGGTTATCGGAACACCTGTCACAAATCGCAAATATCCATCTAATTTCCTACAACACTTTCCAGCAAGAGCATTTAGCATAATCGAGTGATTTCAAGTAAAGCCCCATCTAATTGGCTATTGAGGTCTATTTTTTTCCGACAAACCCAATCAACTTTTTTTAAATTCAGCTCGTTTTTCTTGGACTGGTCATCAAAATATAACTAAATATAGGCCCTAAGGTAAAGGTCCAAAATAACATTATCGAACGATTGAGGGCGGCAACCAATAATCCTTGTGCTGGAGTCATTTTAAATAATTGTGCAGAGAAGACAATGACAGCTTCAGTTATCCCTAATGAGCCAGGAGTTATACTTATTAACATAGATAAAGCTGTCAATGACGATATAAACAAAGACTGTGTTAATGAGATGTCAAGTGAAAATGCGTGGAAAACAAAGTAAATTATTAACAAGTTGAGCGAGGAGTTTAAGAGAGTTAATAAAAAAATTCGCAAAATAATCTTGGAATCTTTCCTTATTCTGTTCCAGCCCCCAAGGGTCCTGTTAATGACATTGAGAATTTTATTTTTATATGTTGGAAGCTGTGGCGAGAAAACAATGATTGTGAAAAAGATTAGAAAAATCAAAATAACGATAGCTAAGACAATTGGATTAAAAACTTGGTAGTTTACATAGATAAGACCTATAGCAATAATCCCTGCCAAGGAGTTAACTAAAAAAATCATCACATAATTGGCTGCCAAAGTGCTTAGAAAAAGGGAATAAGGGAGTTTGTGTTTCTTCTTTAGATATATCGCCCTAACTCCAGCTCCTCCTCTAAAAGGCATCAGGTAATTTCCCATAGTTGTGACAATTGAAATGCCAAAATATTCTTTAAAAGCTAACTTTATCCCAAATGTTAAGACTACAACTTTTGTGAACAATCCTCTTACAAAAATGACGGCAAGCCCAACAATCAACAAAATCAGAGTGTAACCTATAGATAGTTGTGTTATATTTTTAAATTCGTCAATGTGTCTATTTACATAAAAAATGGCCCATGCAATCAACAGAACCGCAATAATTAGAGAGACATATTTTCTCAATCTCATTTGACTTCCATTTGAAGAAAAGCTATTCTATCACCCCTATTTCCGGTTCCCTCCAAAAGCTCCTTCTTGCTTGATCTAAAATTTTTACTGACGAATCGTTTTCCAATATGTTAATACACGCAAGGATTTGGGCCAAATTTTTTCTAATTTGTCAAAAAAATTCAGTAAAACTTTAGGGAAATACCTATATGTACGAGTGGGAAGTACATATCTATACTCTACGGCTGTTACTTCTAAATCTAATGAGTTTAAAATACGATGCACCTCTTGCGGCCGTGCAAACCAAAGCCTACTCCCTGGTTTCCGCCTCAACATTCGCAACAAAATATCAATGGAATACCTTGTTGAATACTTGTTCAGAGAGTCGAAAACAAATACTCCATCTTTGCGTAAAACTCTTTTTATCTCTCTAATTATATCATTGGGCTTATTATAATGAAATATTAAACGCATAGTAAGAACATCATCGAAAATATTTTCTTTAAAGGGGAGATTAAAAGCATCACATCTAATAAGAGTTGATTTCACTCGCTTTTTTGCGGTTTTCAGCATATTAACTGAATAATCCGCGCCTATTACCTTATTCCCTGTGTTTTCAAGGAACTTCGTAAACCTACCGGTTCCGCAAGGAAGATCCAGCATCACTTCCCCTTTTGCATGGAGAAAATTACTCACAATTTGTCTGTCTATATTGAGAGCATAAGAACCCATTTCCTTCTCATAATCCTCTGTGTCCTGCTTCTTCTGCCAAAGTTCTTTTTTGCCTCTAATCCACTCAAATTTATTATTCTTCATAGATTTTCTTCGTATAATTTAAGATACCTCTTTACAATTACATCGCTATTATATTTCTCTATAAATTCTTTCCTCTCGTTTTTTGATATTCGTTCACAAAGTTGGGAATCATCTAGCAGTCTCTGAATTGCAGAAGCTAACCGTTTAACATTTTGTGGTGGAACCAACAAACCTGTCTGATTATCTTTTACCATTTCTGAAATGCCTCCAACATCGGTAGACACAACTGGAACTCCCATTGCAAATGCTTCGATCATCACCAAGGGGAAATGGGCAATAGAGTCGTGGATATAGGGCAATACTATCATATCTGAGACAGCAAGAAATTTTCTTACATCAACTTTCCCAAAAATTTTCACTCTATCCTTAAGATTAAGTTTCTTTATAAGGCCGAAAACTTTTTTACTTTCGGCTCCCTTTCCACTCCATGCAAGAGCCAGGGTTACATCACTACTATTTTTAACTATTACTTGCCCAAAAGCAGCGATTAAATCTGGTACTCCCTTCATTGGAGAAAAATGCCCCAAATATGAAATGACTTTTCTTCCTTTTAATTCAAATTTTTCTTTTGCTTTATCTCTATCGTATGGTTCGAATTTCCGAGGATTTATCCCAAATGGAATAACCTCCAACTTGTCTTGTGGCACCCCAAGCGAAAGCAACTGCTTTCGCTGAAATTCTGTACTCACAATATATTTCCTACATTTAAAGGAAGAGAATTTAGTCCAAATTCTATTTTTTGCCAAACAGTGAAGTAAATATTGTTTGCTAATATTCCCTTCTAAAAGCGCCAGTAGCTTCTGCGCAGGAGTAGCGATAGTTACAAATGTATTTTTATTTAAAGTGGAAATTATGTCATCAAACAAAGAAAAAGCTGGATTATTTTCAAGGATATGAATTATATCATAATCTTTTGACATTTTCTTAATATTTCTTATGTATGATGAAATTCTTTTGAAATACCCAAGGTGTGTTGACATTAAAAAATTCACAACTCTATATGGTCGATTTTCAATATACCTCATCGGAGCAAGTATAGTGGTATCAACTCCTAAATCGCAAAAAGACATTGCTATTGAATCAAGAAGGCAACCAACTCCTTCAGTGTCTATCGATCTTAGAAAAAAGGTCGGCATTAACAATCGCATTTAAGAATTCTCCATATTCTATAGAGTAGTCCGATAACTCAAATTCTTGAGGTGCCTCAAAACCGACGTCATCGGACAACCAATGATTATATCTGGATAGCTCAATGAAATGGCGGAAGTGTAAAAATTTTTCCACTTTCTCACAATCGTTTGTCCTGAAAAAAACTGTGGAAAGAAACAATTTGAGAAGTGGCTTCTTTATTTTCACTTAGTCTTCTCACAAAGAAGCATCGTCCAGGTAATCGGAACCTTCATTTTTATCACACGGAAATATTCCTTTGCTATTGCATTGAATCCAAAAGTAGTCCAATGTTGAATATGGTCAGGAGTATTTCCTAAATTCTTCCAATATTTAAATCTTATCATATTACCCACCCGCCAAAGAGGCTCATTGGGAACAGAAACTATTATAAATTTTTTGGACACTCTGTCGAGTTCAAGAAAGGCTGCTTCTGGGTCTTGAAGATGTTCTAAGACCTCCGTGCACAAAACTAATTCATAAGAATTTGCCTTGAATGGCAATTCATATATCGTGCCTTGATAGACTTTTGTCTCTGGATTCATCTTCTTAGCTATTTTCAAGGATTCTAGATGTATCTCTACACCTTCAACCTTAACTTCGGGTATGTTATCAAGGAGGTAACGCATAGTAACCCCCTCTCCACACCCTACATCTAAGATCGATCTCGGTTTTACTCCTTTAATAAGAGAGTGTATCGTGCGATGAAATCTATGGTTTAAATATCTTTCTATTGGATTTCTGCTTATATACTTGGTTTGGAATCTGACCAAATCTTTAGCCAAGTGCCCTCCATTCAAGAATAAGGTATCAACCATATCGCTCAGGACGCAAGAAGCATTTAGGGACCCTGAGCAACTACTTCAAGCTGAAGTATATTGTTTCACACTGAGACAACCTCTGTTATTCCTCACTCCTTTCCATCCTCAACAAAGCTACCTGTTCAGCAATTAGTCCCATTAAAAATACAAGGACTCCCGTAACTAATAACAACATACTCATATTGGTAAAACGATGCCAGAAAATCAGCATATACAAACTATATACTAATCCAGTAAAAAAGATAACTGAGCTTATCGGGAAGAAAACCCTGAAAGGGGAAAACAGGGTAGCGATTTTCAACATTATTAAAAAAAATCTCACTCCATCCTTAAAAAGACTTATCTTACTTTTACCACTTCTTTTAAATGCCTTTATGGGCACATACTTAACACTATATCCCGCTTTTATCAAAGCGAGGGTGCTAGTGGTGGGATACGAAAATGTGTTGGGAAAAAGATACAAAAACCTCATAGCTACATCGCGTTTAACGGCTCTGAAACCAGAAGTTAAATCCATAATTTTCACATGGGTCAGGTAAGTCGCAAAAAGGTTATATATCTTATTTGCTATGTTTCTATGAAATGAAGCTTGCGACCTATCTATCCTGGCTCCCACTACCATATCATAATCATTCATTGCCTCCAATAGTCTCGGTATATCTTCCGGATTGTGTTGCCCGTCTCCATCCATTAAAACAATGATATCACCTTTAGCATTTCTTATGCCTGTTTTAATCGCAGCCCCATTGCCCTTGTTGTAGGGGTGTTTGATAACAATAGCTCCAGCATCTTCCGCCTTCTTTGCGGTTTCATCGGAAGATCCATCATCTACCACAATTATTTCTGCCTTGTCCCTCATAGTTTCTTTGATTCCAGCTACAATGTCTCCGATTATATTCTCCTCATTGAAAGCTGGAACTACAACGCATATTGATTTGCCTTTGCCCAACTTACCTCCACTTCAAATTCTGGAATCGAAAAACTACTTCCTAAGCTAAACCGATATCTAGGCTAAAAGGTTTTGCAAAATACAGAGGGTTTTCCATCCGTGCCGATAAACAAGCCCCTCGTCAATCTTGGTGTAAGAAAACAGCCCCTTAACACCTTCCATTATTAGTTCTTCCCTAACATAATCATTTTCCCAGCCCCTTTCAGGAGGGAAGTGTTTAGCTCCAACTAAAATTCATCGGAGTGGTCAGATCACTGGACCTGTCTTAACATTCACGAAATTGAGATTTCCCTTAAGTGAACCTCAGCTCCTCTAGAAAGGGGATTTGACCAATTCGACATTTAGCGAGCAATATTTTCACGCCACCAATCCAGCAACCGTTTCAATGTTTCTCCCATAGGAACTTTGGGCTCCCATCCCAAAAGCCGCAGTTTACTGCTATCGCCACAGATGTAAGGAATATCGGTTTCTCGTAGAAGCGCCGGATCCTCCTCCACCGAAATATCCTTTTGGCTATTCCCCAGGAGTGTTTGTAAAAGATCAGCCAAGCTGTAAGCCACACCAGAGGCGATATTGTAGACTTCCCCCTCCTTCCCCTTCTCTGCCAAAAGCAGATAAGCGGCGATCACATCTGATACATCCACATAATCCCTCTTCACCCGTAGGTTCCCCACTTTCAAACGAGGGGATAGCAACCCTCTCTCGATCAAAGCGATCTGCCGGGCAAAGCTGGGAAGAGCAAACTTAGAGGATTGGCCTGGTCCGGTATGACTAAACGGCCTTACCCTGATGATCTGCAATCCATACGCTTTCCCAAATCCCAAGGCAAGCATCTCCGCTGCGGCTTTGCTAGCCGCATAAGGGCTTTGGGGGCTAAGGGGGTCATTCTCCTCTAAGGGTTTTTTCTTGAACCCGTAGACCTCTGCAGAGGAGACGAGCATGATCTTGACCTTTGGTGAAAACTTTCTTGCCGCCTCTAAAAGGTTAAAGATTCCATGGACATTTACCGAGAAGGTCAACTGGGGTTCTATGAAGGAAATACCAGCAGAGCTTTGAGCTGCCAGGTGAAAAATTAAATCCGGTTTGACTCTCCGTATCGCTCCCTCAACTTGCCCGCTATCCCTTATATCTACCTGTAAAAGACCAATCCCCAGTTCATTCAGATCTGCAGTCTCCTGATAGTAAAGACCAAATACTTTCCTTCCCTTTAGGGCCCTGGCCAAGTATCTCCCCACAAAACCTTCAACCCCAATGATAAGGATCATTAGATCTTCTCCCCCCAAAACTCCAAGAGATCTTGCAAAGTTTTCCGGAAAGGTATCTCTGGTTGCCAACCAGTCAATTTGTGGAATTTCCCAGCATCTCCCACCAAACGGGGGACATCTGAAGGACGGAGCCTAGTTGGTTGCACTTTCATTTTAAAATCTATCCCAGAAAGATCTCGTAAAAGGTCAAGAACCTTCCTTATCTTTCTCCCTCTACCGCTGGCAATGTTGTATACCTCCCCTGGCTTCCCCTTATCCAGCGCCAACCAATATCCTACCACCACATCCCGGACATCTGTAAAATCGCGCACTACATCCAGGTTCCCTACCTCCATCAGTGGTTCCTTCTTGCCTTCCCGGATCTCAACAATCTGCTTGGCGAAATCCGAACAGACAAAATCGGCTGGGCGGCGGGGGCCAGTATGGTTAAAGGCTCTGGTGCGGATTATAGGAAGACCATAACTTTGGAAATATTGAAACCCCAAGAGATCTTGCCCTACCTTGCTTACCCCATAGGGGCTGAGAGGAGAAAGTAAGGTTGTCTCCCTTATGGGCAAATCCTCCTCAGTGACCAGACCATATTCCTCACTTGAGCCAGCAATCTGGATGCGCGGTTTTATCCCTACTTTCTTTACAGCTTCGAAGAGGTTCACTTCCCCCACTATGTTGGTCACCAAGGTTTCGCTAGGAGAAAGCCAAGAGGTGGGAACAAAACTCTGGGCGGCTAGATGAAATATCCAATCTGGTTTAACCCTTTCCACCGCGCCTAACACCGAGGAGGAATCCCTCAGATCACACTCAACAAATTCTATTCTTCCTTTGAGATGCTTCACATTATCCATTGGCGACCTCCATCTGAAGGTCCCCCAGACTTCCACTCCATCCTTTTCCAAAGCAAGATCTGCCAAATGACTACCGGCAAACCCCGTAATTCCTGTAATCAATATCCTCATCTCTCCTCCTTAAGCGTTTTCGAGGGGAGAATACCCTCTTTGCTCCAATCACCCCTTTTGGGTTTATTACAGTCAAACACACTTGAACCCTAACATACTACTGGGAGAACTAAAGAGATTGCATCTCTGATGCCCCCGAGACAAGAAAGAAACTGAGGAATTTCATGGTTCCTCCTCAAGTGATGTGCAAACAATAATGTGCTCCCAGTAGTAATTCCCGTAGAATGCAACCATGTTGGAGATGATTCCAAAACAGGGAAACCATAATCACCGGATTAGAACCGTCTTCTTGGTGGATTTGAAAGCGCCTGCTTCCATCCTGGAGAAGTAAATCCCACTGCCTACTTGCCTCTCTCTCTCGTCCTTTCCATCCCAAATAGCATAATAATAACCGGCCCTCTTCCTCTCGTTAACCAATACCCTCACCCTCTGGCCAAGGACATTACAGATATTAAGCCTCACCTCACAACCCTTGGGCAAAGAATAGCTTATCTTAGTAAAAGGATTAAAGGGATTAGGATAGTTCTGGGAAAGGGGAAAGGTCTTAGGCTGAGCTATCTGCCTATTTCCCCTCACACCCACCAAGCAACTTCCTTCAATAGCAGTATAAAATTTATTGGCCATAACCGAATAGAAGGTATCTACAACTCCACTGGGCCAGGAAATCTGGATGTCGTATGCCATATCTGGGTCAACACCGAAATGGCAATCCAATGCACTCATTGATAGTGTCCCAGATCCAGCCGAAACTTCTCTAAACCCCTGAACTTAACCGCCTGCGGCGGGACTTTTCTAACAGGATAACAGGATTTTTAACCCAATCCCTCCAAGAAAACTCCGAACGACACCGAAATCACCGAAATAGAACTCATGACAATATGTCAGTGGACACTATAACTAATCGAGGATAACCTTTTGGCTTTTCAGGGAAGTTATTCTCTTTCATCTTCTGCAATATTTTTTCCACCAGATTTTATCCTATACTTTGAAGCTCCAACACTTCGCACTTCAGCAAGGCTCCAATTTAGAAGTGAGGTGATCAACTCATTAATGCTCACTTCCTTCCGCTCCGCTTCTTTTATCAAGGCCCGGTGTAAATCCTTTGGAAACCGCACGGCAAGCTCTTCTGTGTAAAAGCTCCTGGGTTCTGGAATAGGAAGATCATCTTCGGCAAAAATTTCCAAGTAGCCAGCGATAGCCTCTTTGGCCATTTGTAATGCTTCTTCGGGAGATGCTCCGCCAGTAAAAATGCTGGGGATGTCGGGCACCCTACCACAAAACCAAGTCGGATCTTCCTGGTCGGGAAAGATATCGACTTCATACTATCCCACATTACTCATCTTTGTTTCTCTCCTTCTATACCTTGAACTTAGTCACCTGCAGCGGGACTTTCTGACAGGATGAACAGGATTTACAGGATTTTTTATTCATCTTCTCTATCCCATCTATTATTGTAACTCGCACTCGGATCATAACATTCAAACCAATTGCCAGCGGCACATTTGAATTGTGGGAGAGGTCTCCAGACCTCGATTAGCGACATCAGGAGATGTCTCCCACATCCCAACTCGTATAGATGTAACATTCACAAGGAGAGCATTGGTGGATGAGTTTTATTTATCCTGATTATCTCGTATATCCTGCCTAAAAATAGAAATCTCTAAATTTAAAAGTAACCCTTCGACCTCTGTACAGGACAAAAATTGGTTCATCATGTCGGGCGCATTAGTGGAGAAGCCGATTGTTTGAGGAGTAATAGTACCATCTTTTTGAAGTCTCGCATTCTATAAGAGATGTTCAGCAGAATCTCACGTAGTTGATCTAAGCCGTATCGGAATATGCTTATTGCCTTTCGCCCATGCTTTTTTATCTTGATCGGCTTATGGGAATGCAACCATTCTCCGGTGATGTGGCACCAGCAAAAAGCTATGGCCAACAGTGCAAGTAGTTTGCTAATACGCTCGGGGTTTGTCATATGTGTAGACTCGAAACGAAAGCCGCGGCTTTTCAAACAACCGAATAAAGTTTCTATCTCCCAACGTTGGGAGTAATCTTTAATAGCCAGTTCTGGATCATTATTGGTAACAAGTATGAGATATTCTCCATTAGAGAGGCGGAGACCAACGATGAAAAGTTCATGTCCCAATACCATTCGTTTTCCCTTTAAAACTTGCCATCCTCCTGGTTTTAATCCCCTAAACAGTCTCTTTGCAGGCACAGGGATTCCCCTGGCATTCATTACTAAAAAGTTCTCATGGATACGGATACGAAAAAGTATTAGCTTGCTCAAAAGATACCTAAACCATTCTTGGCCAATAAATTCCCGGTCTGCTGTCAAGCATTTAATCTTGGCTACCCCAAATATCCTTATGAAACGATCGAGTAGATCTATTCGTTCGGCTGTATTGGAATTCCCTCTCTTGGGAAGGGGGATCCAAAGGATGGGGAAAGCTACTCCCTTATAGGCAATACCGAGGACAAGAGGGTTGATATCCAGTTTCCCAAATTTCCAATTTGTTCTATCCATCGTTAGTATCCACAGCTTGTCTTTGATGGGAAGCAGCTGAACTATAAGTTTACTAATAGTTGAAAAATCAATAGGAAAAAATCTGAAGAATCGCTGTAGACGTTTATAGTTCGACTCTTTCTTGGCTTTTCTGGAAAAGGCAGTTGCAATCTCAACTAAATTGACACTTCTGACCTTCAAAAGTGCAATAAGAAAGTTGGCTAAGAAGCCTATTCTTGCAGCGTTCCATTTCAGATGATCTTTGAAGGCTTTCTTTATGATTTCAATCTCAGTCATGGCGCTATCTCCTATTAAAGAAGTATTTCCCGACGTCATAACTGAGCATATTATTCACGAAATGTCAAACAATTTTTTAACTAACAACAATTATCTCAAATGATTAATCCATTTCCAGGGGATTTTTGTCCTGTACAGAGCCCTTCGACAATAAAATACCAATCCAAAAATCATTTAGTAATTGATTCTTGGTCTTTAACCGCAGGATTTACTCCTTCTATGCCCTCCAAATCGGCGATTTCTATTAGCCTGGTGTCTGCACAAACAAACACCATCTTCTTATACTCTTTCTCTATCACGCAACTGGCCAACTGCAAGGTATCTAATGCTCTCAAGGATTTTGTATCACCATACTTTTCAATAAGACTCTTTGCCCTTTTTATTACCACCAAATCCAACGGATCTATAACAAAACGGTCTCTATAATCCCTCTCGAAGTTTTTAATCGCTTCTTCCCTGGCTTCTTTGGTAATCTCCTTTAGTCTCAGTTTTCTCGCTAATGCAGAATACACTTCCACAGAAGATAATTCCGAAACTATAATAATATTTCCCTTTTTGCTGAAAATTTCATCTACACAATCCGTTCCCGCTTCCTGATGATATAGCTTTATTAGTGCAGAAGTATCAAGAAAATAGCTTTTAGTCATATTCGGTGGCGTAGTCAAAATTGTTAGTAACGCGACTCCTGGCTGAATCTGATCCAGTTGATATTTTGAGTATCCACTTTGGCTAGCTGAAGTAGGCTTTTACCGTTTTTGTATTTGTTCCTTCTCTGACGGTCTGTAAACTCCCTGAATCTATAACACTTTAGAGCTGCCTGACAGACATCATGGAAGCAATTATAAAATCTTCTATGGAATCTGTGACAATTTAAATATTGCAACCGTCGCCTGGATTTATTCATTATGGTCTCCTGTGGCAAGTGATAAGACCTTATTCATACCACTATACCACAGAAAGCCTTGATTTATCTAAAGATTCTGGATTTCAAAAAGCAAATCACTAACAATTTTGACTACGCCACCTCATATTCTATCTTCCCTATCAGCAATAATATCATAAGCCCAGTTACCCTTGGAAGTTGCCAAAAGCCTCCTGGTTCTTTGATGGTTAACTGCCCTAACCGTTTGATCTGAAGGAGCTTGTTTAGCAATGAATTCAACTCGAATCAAAGAGATTAAACGGGCTATTTTAGGAAGAGCCTCATCAGGTAATGCACGGATCTCCTTCAAAATAAGTTCCTCATATTTAGATTTGTCAAACATAATCATAACCTCCTAAGTCTATAATCTAAGAAGAAGTTACAGCTTATTTAAGCTCAGCCGATATCGGCGAGTCTTTTCTGCCAGGATTTACAGAATTTTTGTTCAGAGCTGATCAGGACGCAGATTTTCGCCGATAGCCACAGATATTTAAAATCTGGACAATCTGCGTTTATCTGCGTCCAAAATGGAAATCCTCTTCGTCAGGATTTACAGGATTTTTGACCCAATTCCTCCAAGGAAACACCGAATGACACCGAAACCACCGAAAAATTATAACGCATATTATTCCTTAGCATTTCTTGTTGCTTCGGTGATTTTCAGTGTTTAACTTAATTATTCATCTGCCACAAAGACACCAAGCCCCAAGGTGTTAATGAAATTTAGGTTAAGCCACATTTTTTAACCGCCAATTATCTCCAACTCAAATCCATTCCCTTCTCGAAATCCTGGCTTGCTTTAGGATTCGGGTTAAAAGATCAACGCCAACCTCTTTTCGGTGAGGGTTCGGAATGGTTAAAACCAAATCGTCTTTAACCATATACGGATGTTTTCCACCCCTATAGGGACCTGCGAATCCGAATTTGTGCAGTTTTTTAACAAGATCCGACCAAGAAACCGGAGAAAGCTTAGCCATAAACCTTTAACTCTTCCGATTCTTCAATGATGCACTCTCCCAAAGGAGGGATGGGCAAGCCTCTTCTAAGCCTAACTATGATCCAACCATCTATAACATCTGCCAGGTTTCGGCGGCATTCCTCTAAGGTTTTACCAGTAGCCCAGACCCCCTGAAGGCCAGGAACCTCTCCGTAATACGGCTCTTCATCTTTAATAATCTCGTACTTGGCTCTATCTAATGCCTCTTTAATGTACTCGATAATCATAACCTTCCCCTATCCTAATTTTTTGTTTTCAACCCCGTCCACATAACCTGAATAATTCGTATGCCACAAAGACACCAAGCCCCAAAGTATTGGTAACATTTAGATCAAAACAAAAGTTCAAAGACTAAATCAGAGCGACTGAACTTAGTTGCCTTTGGCGAGACTTTTCTGACAGGATAACAGGATTTACAGGATCTTTATCCCAAATTATACAACAAAACACCAAAAAACATAATGCACATTCTTCCTTAGAATTTCTTACCATTTCAGTGATTTTCAGTGTTGTTTACTGAATGAGGTTGTTCATCCTGTCTGTTCTATCTGTCCTATCTGTCCTGTCTAAAAATGGAACTTCCTGTGCCTTGATTCAGAATCTTAAGCTTGTGTCTCTAACCAGTCTGATATCTCGATTAGAAAATCTCGCAGAATAGATGGACTTTTCTGCCAATGCTGATAGACAAGTCTGTCGTCGATGTTCATATAGAGATGAACCAACAAATTACGGAATCTACCAAAACCGTCCAGGCGGTGATATAAGCCCTCACTGATGAGGCTTTTTCCCCACCCCTTTTTAATTGCCTCCTCGTATGTTTCCGGAAATATGGCGAATTTGGAGGTTAGAATGTGAGACAGGATGTCCACAACTATCTCTGCTGCCAGGGTAAGGGCTCTTTCCACAGCCCAACGCAAAGTTTGATTGCGCATATAATCTTCAAACGTCACCCCTTGCAGTTGCTCGAACTCCCCGATAATAAAACGCAGTCGCTTAAGCCTCTCCCTTATCTCTTCTTCTCTGAAGACCAGCTTTTTATCTCCTTGCGTAATATTTCATATTGGTTACGTCTCAGAATTCCCGTGTCCCAATATTCCTTCATAACTCGTAGCTCAAATCGGTTCTCGGTTTGAGCATCACGGTGATAGAACCCCCAACCCTCACTGATGACCCTAAATCGAAAGGTGGGAGAGGCCTGGTTCAACAAAACCACATCTACACGTTCTGTCCCCAAAGTTTGGGCAACCGTCCTAACGATGGTTGCGTACTCCTCGGGAGAAAGCTCATCTGTAAGCAGAGCGATATCTACATCCGACGTCTCCTGCCCGTCATTGCGCGCCCTGGAACCAAAGAGATAGGCGGCAAGCACCTTCGGCTCCAGGGAGAATCTCTCTGCCAACTCTTTAAGCTTCTGTTCTAAGTCACCTTTAAAAGGTGGAATCATCCTCCCTGCTATTCCACGCCATCTCTCAGCTATACCCATAGTCTTCCCCTAAATTTTCCCAGATTAGAACTTAGTCACCTGCAGCGGGACTTTCTGACAGGATGAACAGGATTTACAGGATTTTTAACCCAATCCCTCCAAGAAAACTCCAAATAACACCGAAAAATTAGCTCCGAATGCTGGCGCTCCACAATCCTCCGCTGTCACCCTTGAAGGGAGCATGCCCCTTTCAAACTAACCCCAACATTTCGGAATTTCTTAGAAATTCCGAAATGTAAAAAGTATTCAATCCAACCCGATGTGTCGACGAGATTCATACCCTGTCCTCACGCTCTCTTTCGAAGGTGGAATCCAGACCTTTGAGAAATCCCTTCATTTCAGCCATTGGGCGAATTGGAATAAGTTCGATGCGATCGTCGAAACTAATGACCTGAAGTTTCTCTCCAGGTCGCAGATGCATGCGCTCCCTAACGCGCTTTGGTATCACAACCTGAAATTTCGGAGATAGTGTTACAGCATCTATATCGCTCTCCTTTTTTAGTCACAAATATAGCCCATCGATAATTCGATGTCAATAATGATGTACGATAAGTTCCACAACATCCCCTTGTGCCTTCGATTCAAAGAGAACGAGTCGTTCCGAAAGAGTGCCCTGGTATCTTCACAGTGGGAAAGCCGCAATAAAATATTTCACCGCAGAGTCGCAAAGGACGCAAAGTTCACCGAAATACTATCGTAGATCGTTACACTCACCGTGGGTAGGGGATTGATTTATCATACCCGTTCGGGTCGCATAAATGCGACCCCCACACTTCTACCCCCGCAAAAGCGTGGGGTAACCACTTCTGGGCTTTAGCCTGTTTGGAGTGCTGTGACTCCTGTCACAGCTTGCGTCAACAGGGTTGACGTACTCCACAGTAACTCCGCACTAAAGTGCGGTAGAAATAGGAGATTGCTTCGGCTGGCCACTTCGCTATCGCTCAGGGCAAGCCCCGCAATGACGGGCAAATGGATGAGGTATAGCGAGAAGCAAAACGACGAAGCAATCTCAATCTACCCGTCTTCAGCCCCATTGCCACTCTCCTCTCTTGCCATCGTATGGTCTTGTAGGGGCGCAAGGCCTTGCGCCTCTACTCAAAGCAGCCTGAAAAAACTTTGCCAAAAAAACAAGATCTTGCGAGTTTGTATTACAGAGATATGAGCCCCTGTATCAACGATAGAACTCACCTCTAGCTGGGAGGATTACCACCAGACTTTATAAGCAAAACGAAACTTTCATAAACACGGCCCAACCTCCGCTGTCAGGTGCAGCGACTGGTTAAGCAAATAGCTCCACTCCGCAGTCGTCTTGCTCATTTTTTCGCTTTCTACACCACTGTCCTCTATTTTTCCTCCCAATGGTTAGCGTAATCTATCTTTCCAGTAACCAGGTTCTCTATTCAACTGCATAACAGCAACAATAAGGATTTCATCTTCGAGAACCTGATAGATGACTCCGTAGGGAAAACGATTTGTCAAACACCTTCTACTGTTTGGGGATAATCGTGGCCAAGCTTCAGGAAATCGGATGATGCGTTGAATAGTTGAGTACACCTCTTCTGCAAATTCTAGCCCTAGCCCTGGACGATAATCTTCATAGTAGTCTATGGAATCATTTAATTCCGCTCTTGCGGAAGGATGAAAGCTATATTTCATTTTCCAAATCGCTTGCGGACGTTCTCAAAGACTTGATCACCGGGAATCAGGCTCACTTTTCCGGAGTTAACCTCCTCAATGCGCCTTTCTGCTTCCTTTGCCCACAGCCTGTCGACTTCCTTTTGTGTCGGAACATTGAGGCTCTCCAGCAACCTGCCAACAAGTGCTGTCCGCATATCAAAGGGAAGTGACAGTACCTCCTTGAGCAATCTTTCATTTAGGGTAATCATTTTCCACTTCCTTTCTCGAATAGTGACTGTTTCCTGAAATCAAAATATTTTCACGCTGGATACGAACGAACTACTTTTTTGCACTGCAATGGGTCTAACCATTGCTCAATATGGATCTGTCCAACCATTCTTTGTTTTAAATTGAACTCCCACAGTTGGCCTAATCACATAACCTTTCTCGGGAATCTTTTCCTCCAGTTCATGATCGATATCTATATCAAACCAAAGCTTAATAATACATGAAACTGTCTCGTGCCCAGTTTAAATCATCCCAGAATCTTTTAGGCATTTCTTCCATATCTCCTGGTATATTAGATAGAAAGCCGAATTCTCTTTAATATACCAATTTCACCTGCTTTTTGGGTGATAATTTTTTTTTCTAGCGTCCTCCACATTCTGGGTACTACTTAGACTTCCACCAGCTCCGGAAAAGGAATAACTGGCACTCTGATACTCTCTTTTATTTTTTCAGCTTGAATTGTGAGATTGTCCATCATTTCGACCACATGGGGAGTAAAGTATACCTCACCGCATTGTTTACAGACTTCCGCGGGGATGGCTTTAAAAAGAACAATCTTATCGCCCCATTGGTGAATGTGTTGGATTTTCTCTTTTTGGCTCTTCTCCATTTTAGTTGAAGCAGATTCTTATAACCTCAGGAATAACTGAAGGTTACATAGCAATCTATCTTGATTACAATACACGAAATCAGAGAGTTTCCAAATTCCTAAGTCATTATCAATTAAACAGTTGGCATTTTGATAGGTTTTACGAAATTTCTCGCTTTATGACTTTGAAAAACAGGGACTTAGTGAACTTCAAACCGCAAATATTGATGATCTGAGATTTCATATTTTGGATAACCATCTGCAAATTGGTGATTTATACCTTCAACTAAAATGGAGAAGAACCCTTTTTTTATAATTTCACCTCTGCAAAAATAGCACTTTCTCATGGCTATCCTCCTCTTCTAATTTGCCAGTCGATCCATTGATCTGGGTCCGGACGGTAAACTGTAGGTGGCTTCAAAAAAGTAGGACACATTCCCTCCACCAGAACTTAGCATCCTTCGGTCGCTAACTTCCCATAGGGTCTCTCGACCCTCTGGCGCTCCACAATCCTCCGCTCGCTTGGATTGCGAAGCTCTCACCCTTGAATCCCAACCTACATCAGGACTTCAAACTTCCCCTGGGCCGTAATTTTCAGAGATTTAGAGAGGTCACTATGGCCACTAATTCCCTTCACATCAACTTGTCTTCCAGGGCCTGCAGAAGTTCTTTTGCTAACTCCAGCATAGTTCCAGCATCCTCTTTTGTGATTTCTCTATGACGCTCATATCTTGCTTGATTTCTGAGCCTCAGACCAAGATTTATTTTCCGTCCTATTTCCCTGGGGAGTTTCCCGGTCTTGATGTATAATCTGGAGAATTGCTGCACTATAGTGCTATGTCTCCTCGGAATGTCCTCTCCCTGTAAAATTAAAAAGCCCTTCAGGCACAGTTCCACACTGTTATAGGCACCATCAACGAGTAGTCTGTAGTTCCCCAAATCTAGATTCGAATGGCTTTCCCTGTAATATTGGTCGGCAAGCTCCAAGAATTCCCCGGCCTCACCTCTTTTAATTTCTTCCTCTGACATAGAGTATATCTCCTTTCTGTTCTTGATAACTTTTCTATGAAAGTAGGAGCCATTCCTTCTGAGTTCATCAATACAGCCAACAATAGGCTGTATTACCTCATTGTATTTTATCATAGTCTCGAGTCCCACCCTGTCGCACTCTTCGGCTACCTCTCTCAAACTGTTAAGTGCAACTATAAATAGGTCTATATCGCTCTCTTCCGTAACCCTCTGCTCTGCAAGGCTTCCAAAGAGATATGCCTTAGCTATTATTCTACCAACAGGAGTTGAGAGAAGGGAACGAATAAAAAAATTCATCGCTTCCCTTTTGTTCCGTAAAAGTTCATCCATACTATTCTGCACCAAAGTGTGAGCCATTTGGCAATACCTTCCCATTTTATGGTTCCAGCCCCCAATAGATACACATCTTAAATCATACTATAGAGGCCAAACTCAAGAATCAACCTCGGCTTACTATTAGGAACATGGGCATTCCAACCGTCTAATCAGACACATCCCTTAGCCATTTCTTCACATATTCCATAAAATCGTAAAGATCAAAAAGCTTCTGGAGATTATTGTGGGTCTCTCCATTCTATTTCTCAATTCTTTTTTCCTTCAGAGGCTCCAAGTTTAGCAAGCATTCTTTCAGTCTTTCTAAGCGCCTCTCTACGCCGCTGAATTCCGGTTTCATAATTTGACTCCCTCAGTAGCTCTTCCCTTTGCTTTCTTAACATGGGAAGATAATCAAAGTATTTGCTTAAAGTATTGGCTTCAAACTCTACCCTGTCAGCCACACTTTGCTGGTAGATTAGCTTGCCCGTGGAGATGACATTATAGGCAAGTTCGATGGGAACAGAATTCAGAATTATCAGGTCAACTTTAGAGGTATTTAATGTTCTACATAGTTTGCTGCCAAAACGATACTTAAAATCATCAGCTACTTCCCCATCCACGAGAATTGCTATATCGTAATCGCTAAGTTCCCCTACTTTCCCTTGTGCTCTTGATCCAAAGAGATACGCAAGTATTATCTTTGGCTCCCCTCTAATCGCTTTTATAAGTTCCTTATTCACTCCAATACCTTAACAGCTTACCACGGAACTACAAAACTCACCACGGAAACTCACGGAATCACACGGGAAAAAGCAATTAAGAGTTGAGAATTAAAAATTTAACTTTCCTGTCCCGTCAGGAGAGGGCTTCTGATGAGGGGATGAAAATAGAAATTGGAAAATAGAAATTCGTGAGCCACAAGATGCCCTCGCCTGACAGCTTTGGTGGCGGAATCGGGGTTCTGCTACCTCACTTAATATTCCGCTCCGTCATTTCTTTGTAGATTGAAGCTCCACTGCGAACAATCTCAAAATGAGAAACAGGGCTCGCTGTTCTCAAATTTACCAGATCAACCCTTTCCGTCCTCAGGTACTTCCAAATCTTTGACCTTAGATCCCCCATTCCCTCCCCCTTGAGGAAGAAGAGCCAGGTCAACATCCTCCTCACTCCTACCTCTATTTAAGGAGCCGAAGAGATACACCAGGAGAATCCCCTCCTTGCGGAATAAGGGCTTCAAGGCTGCTAATCTTTCCTTTATATTCTTTGGCAAAGGTTCAAATCTCCTCCAACGCTCCTTTATGCTCATCTTTCTGCTTCCCAACTATTGGTCACCTAAAACTCAGCGCTTTATAGGCCAAGGGATCTCCTTCGGAGCAACTACAAAACATTTAGGCCAGCAGAATCGTCATCCGGCACTTCCCCTTTAAAATACTTAATAGAAATAGCTTTGTCAATTGTTTTCAGGTATAAACCCCTTGATGGAACAACAAGGGGGGCCTTTACCTTCAGGACGTACGATTTAGATCGGTGAGCAGGATCTCGCTGGTCACTGCCCTGGTACCAATTTCCCCTATGACGATGCCCGCGGCATGATTTGACAACCTGGCAGCCTCCTGGAAAGAAGCCCCAGCCAACCTACTGACCACAAAGGTGGAGACAACCGTATCCCCTGCTCCCGTTACATCATAAACCTCTTTAGCCACCGTGGGGAAATGGGTGAAAACTCGCTTGGGTTCAAAGAGAGCCATCCCCTCCTCTCCCAATGTTATGAGCAGAACATCTATTCCTACTTTCTCCTGAAGTTCCCAACCAACCCTTTTCAGGGTTCCCTCGTCCTCTATGGGGTGACCTGAAATATCCTCCGCCTCTCGTCGGTTAGGGGTAAACAGGCTTGCTCCCCCGTAATAACCGGAATGGTTCCTCGTGGGATCCACCGCCACAAAGAGATCCTTCTTCCGGGCCCAGGAGATCGCCTCCTTCACAATATCTGACCTCAATGTCCCCTTTCCATAATCGGAAATTATCAAACCCTGAACAGAATCCAACCCTTTCTTGATTAGGTCCAACATCCTATGGGCAATCTCATCCCTTATCTCCGAGGGACTCTCCCGATCAACCCTGACAACCTGCTGCTGATGTGCTATGATTCTCGTCTTTATAGTAGTCGGCCTATAATCATCCTTCAGAATATAATTTCCCTCAATCCCTGCCTCTTTCAAAGTGGATCTGACCTGCTCCCCCTCTCCATCATCTCCCACCACACCAATAAGGACCGGCTGAGCACCTAAGGCCTTAACATTATAGGCCACATTTGCCGCTCCTCCTAATTTTAAGGATTCGGATTTCACCAAGACGACGGGCACAGGTGCCTCGGGCGATACCCTCTCTACCTCACCCCAGATATAGGCATCCAACATCACATCCCCTATGATCAGCACTTTGACCTGAGAAAATCTTTCTATTATCCTCTTAACTTCTCCCATTTTGGCTCCTTCCCATTATCCTTTCGATCCCCGCTAAGACATCCTCCACATCAATAGAACGAATGCAGCGGAAATCCCCATA
Source organism: uncultured Gemmatimonadota bacterium (assembly GCA_964626665.1). Taxonomy (GTDB): domain Bacteria; phylum SM23-81; class DAOVCL01; order DAOVCL01; family DAOVCL01; genus DAOVCL01. The sequence continues at coordinate 21,375 of CAZVGK010000008.1, forward strand.
TCGACAAGCCAGCGGTTTGACTGAATAGAAAAAACAGGGACTACAAGGTAAATCTTTCCTAACAATTTCATACGGAGCCTTCCAAGGATGCACCCAAACGGGATTTGTAGGGCCGAAGATGGCCACAGTGGGAAGGTTTAGAGCCGCAGCTATATGCATTAGACCGGAATCATTGGTCACAAAGAGATTACATCTCTCCATCAGGGTGGCGGTCTGTTTAACAGAAACCTCCCTTACCAGATAAGCCATCCTACCAAGCGCATCGCTAATTTCTTGGTTTGTCTGTAGCTCATCCGGGCCACCAAAGATGAGAATCTTGGCATTATACTTCTGGGCAAGTATCTTCCCCAGCCGGATGAACTTCTCTTTGGGCCACCTCCTCTGAGCCTGATTCTTGAACCTGGCACTGCCGGCATGAAACCCAACCTTAAGGTCTCCCTCAAGATCCCTCTTCATCAACCAATCCTGGGCAAACCGCCTTTCCTCCTCAGTCAGAAAGATCTCCAATTCCTGGGGAGACCCCACCTCTACTCCCAAAAGTCCTAACAATCTTACATTTTCCTCGACATCATGACGATCATTAGATTCCCCTACTCTCCTATTGTTAAAAAATCCTAAGCTCGAAGAATCCCGATGCTCATATCTGTGCGCCAACCTCAGCTTCGCCCCGATAAGGAAGCTAATCAGGTTATATTCCCGCCGATTGGCCGGATATACATTTATGGAGATGTCATACTTATGGGACCTGAGCTGGGATAGAAACCTCAGGGAACGAAAGGGACCTTCTTTGATAAAATTCCAATGGATTATCTCATTCAGATGGGGATTCCCCTCCAGTATCTCCTGAGCACCTTTGAACATCACTAGGGCGGAGATATGGGCCGAGGGGAATCCTTTCCGCAGCATCCTCAAGGCAGGGGTAAAGAGAAGGGTATTGCCTATTCCAGCCAAACTTATCACTATGATCTTCCTCGCGCTCAACCCACTGAGGTGGGAGATCGCCTTTCCCTGAGAGGGCGATGATCTGTTCACCCCTTCTCTCCAGCCACCTTCTGCCCTCCCCCTACAATCTCTTTTGGTTCTACCAGGGCAAAGAGAACCCCACCAAGCACGCCTACCAAAAGGGTTACGATGTAGGTCAACAACTGCATAGAGGCCGCCTGTGAGGGGACAACCCCTATCCTCTGGAAAAGGATCATACCAGAGCTTTCCCTCACCCCAATGCCAGCCACAGATATGGGTAGGGCAATGGCCAAGGCGATGAGAGGAATGATGAGAAAAAAGTAGAGGAGATCGATCCTGATGCCAATGGATAAGGCGATCAAATAGTTTATTAAAATCCTGATTGATTGGATAACAAGAGAGATGCCCAGAAACTTAAAGAAAAATTTGCTATTTCCCTTGTAGGAGTAAATCGAACCGTAGATTTCCCTTAATGTTCCCCTCAGCCCTGAGGGAAGGAGGCGAAAGAAGAACCTGTCCCCCATTCTGGCCACCCGACGGTTGAAGAAAACCAAAAATATAGAGAGGAGGATAAAAAGGGAGACCAGGGTCAGACCCAAAAGCTTGAGTTGCTGCAGCTTCCCAATGGCCAAAACGGTAGCCAAAAGGGCCAGGGCCACCAAGGCCACAAATCCCATCAGCCTGTCCATTATGGTGGCCGCGATGACTCCCTCTTTCTGCTTTACCTTCTTGGAGAGGTCATACGCCTTGTAAACATCCCCCCCGATGTTGGTGGGGAGAAAGTTATTGAAGAAAAGGCCGACAAAATAGTAGTAAAGGGCCGCCTTATAGGTTATCCTTATCCCTTGGATCCTCAGGAGTAACCACCATTGGAAGGCTCCTAAAATGTTGCTCAGGGCAAAGAGGAAGATCCCGCTGAGGAATAGAAGTTTGTCTGCCCGGAGCAACTGCCCAATAATCTGCCCCACCCCCACCTTATAGAAAACCCAGGAGAGAAGGGCAACGCTGAGGAGAGCCTTAAGTGCGGTGGTAAAGAGCTTCTTAGAACTCACTCACCTCCCCCATCAGTTGCTTCCCCCCTTCTGAGCAGTGTCTGCCTTCGGCTTGTTGAGGAGATTCTGCAATAATCCCCTGGCCCCTTTATCCTCTGGGTGTCTCCCCACCCACTCCTCCAATTGGCCCAAGGCCTCACTATCCTTGTTCGCTGCCATATAGAGGCCAATCAGCCTCCTCATTCCCTCCTGGAAGTCCGGATCGATCTCCAGGGATTTTTTCAGGCTACCAATGGCCTCCTCCTCCTGGCCCAGTTGATGCTGGATCATCGCCAGGTTAACATAGTTGTTTAACCTATCTGGCCATTTCTCCAACTCTTCCTGCACTACCTCCAAGGCCTTATCCAATTGTTTGTTCTTTACATAGATCTGGGCCAAAAGCTCATAAGGCCGGAAATCATCTGGCAGAACTTCCATACACTTTTTCAGCTCAGCTACCGCCTTCTCAGTTTCCCCTTCCTGATCATAGCTAAAGGCCAAAAAGACAAAGGCAGTTGTATAATTGGCCAGCAGCTTCTTCATATTTTCGTTCTTGTACACCTGGGGATCGGCAAGTCCCCTGAACTTGTAGATCTCCCAGAGGTTATGGTGCATCTTCTCCGCATCAATCTGATGGGGTTTCTTCTCCGATACCAGCCTGTAGGTCAGACCCTCCATCCTCAGGTAATCCTGTAAACCAACCTTGTTGTCATCGGAGACAGTTACGGCAAAGAAGATGGGCTTTCCCCACTTGTTGGTGGTAATTATGTCCTGCACCATAATATCCTGCACCCTGATTATCTTCCCATTCTTCAATCTGTAGGCCATCAGCCTCTCGATCTGCTGGTCGGAGAGGCTAATGGGCACCTTGGGCTCCTGGTGTTTTAACTGCAGGATATACCAGGGCGTGTTCAAGAGGCTGAGATTAACCACCCGCACATCCTTCCTCACCCCCTCCACCTCCTGGATATACCAGAGGGGAAAGGTGTCGTTGTCTCCGTTGGTGAAGATTATCCCACCCTGATCACAAGATTCCAGCATATTGTAGGCATAGTCATGGGCGATATAGTTGCCGCTGCGATCGTGGGTATGGTAGTTCTGGAGAAAGGGGATCATGGGGGTAGCTAAAAGGATCAAGGAGGCAAAAACCACCATTCCCCTGCTTCCATTCCGAAACTTCTTCAACTTTAACCTCAGCCATTCGAGGATACCAGAGACCCCGATACCTATCCAGAGGGCAAAGAAGACAAATCCCGGGGTATAGAAGTAATCCCTATCCCTCACCTCCAGCCTCACCCCCTTGGTGCCATCGGAGAAGTTCATATAGATGATGAGGCCCAGGGTGCCGATAAAGAGAAGGGAAAAGAGAAATATCCCCAATCTCCTCCTCCTTTTCAAGAGAGAGGGTATCCCGATGAGGCCCAAAATTACTGGTAGGATCCAAAACTTCGGGGGCGTATACTGTTGGCGGAAGAAACTCCAGAAGCCCATATGTCGATAAACTCCGAACTGGTGTGCCCAGGTCCCCTTGCGGGTAAATAGCCCCTGCATCATACCCGTCTGGCCGTATTGTTTTCTCTCCAAGAACATCTTGAAGCGGGTCCAATTGGCTGGGTCGTTCTCATCTATCGCTGGATTAAGATGGGAACGAATAGGTATGTAAGCAATAGTTGAATAACCCACAAGGGCAATAAAGACAAGCCAAAAACCAAATCTCCAATGCCTCCTCTTCTCCCCAGTTGTCGACCAGGACATCAGAAGGCTAATTATCAGGGCTAAGCCGGAGAGCACAAAAAAGGCATTAATGGATTCGGAGTAAACGACAAAGGCCAAGGGGATGACCGCCAGCCAAAACCTGAAGTCAAAAGCCTTTCCCCGATCCACCAGCACAACCAGAAGGAGGAGGGCGGGAGCAGCCAGGAAGACTGTCATATGAAAGCCAATCCCCATAAAGAGGAGATAGACCATCAACATCAATAGGCGATCGCCCTGCGGCCTCTCCCAGTTCTGATACCAACGCAGAGCCAACCAGGTGAGGAAAACCATCAGAAACATAGCCACCCCATAGACCTCAGCCTCTGTGGAATTGAACCAATAGGTGTCAGAGAAGGCCATAAACAGGCTCCCCACTATCCCCCCCACTGCGGGGATAACCTGCCTCCATCCCCTCTTTAGCTCAGCGGACCAGAGTTTGACGACCCCCGAGATAAAGAGGTAAGCAACCCCTACTGTCCCGGCGCTGAAGAGACCGGAGATGAAGTTTACCCTTCTGGCCACCGAGCCAAAGATGGGAAGAAAGGTAAAGAGCCTACCCAAGAGAACGAAGAGAGGGGTCCCCGGGGGATGGGGCACCCCTAAGATATATGAACAGGCAATAAACTCCCCACAATCCCAGAAGGGGACAGAACGAGCCATAGTCTTCAGATAGACGATCAAGGCGATGAGAAAAACCAAACCTGCCAAACCAAGATCAAGTCCCCATTCCCTTTTTCCCTCTTCCATAATCTCTCCTTTTTCTATCTACCCATTGAAAGCCTATCGGCTAAGTAAACTGGCAGTTTTACCTTGGCCATCTTCCCCTGCGTCTTCCCCACATCATAGGCAAATCTCTGTAACTCTAGAGAATCCCTTTTACTATCGTAAATACAGGCAGCAGACCGGGGATCTCCATCCCTGGGTTGCCCCACACTGCCCACATTGATTATATACTTCAGATTTGGCCTCAATTTCAAGCCATCAAAGGCATCCTGTTGGCAATCATCCTCCTGCCGGATAAAGACTGTAGGCTGATGGGAGTGGCCGATGAGGCATACCCTCTCCGTAAAGGTGCGGAACTCCTGACAGGCCTCCTGCCGGGAGAGAATATAGTTCCAAAGGCTCGGTTCAGAGGGAGAGGAATGAACAAAGAGGAAATCCTCCTCCACCCATCTCAAGGGAAGACCACTAAGCCAATTCCGATTAGTCTCATCCAAGACCCTGGATGTCCACCTGATGGCCATCCGGGCAAAGGTATTAAAGTACTCTGTGCCAGTCTTTCCCACTGCGGCCCAGTCGTGGTTACCAACAATCACTACCCCCTCAGTTTCCCTAATCAGTTGACAACATTCGTTGGGATTGGGCCCATATCCCACAATATCCCCCAAACAGAGAAGCAGATCATATCCCTCCTTCTTGAGTCCTTTAAGCACGGCCTGCAGCGCCTCCAGATTACTATGGACATCCGAAATTATCGCATATCTCACTCCTGCCCTCCCTTCCCTTCCTGTTTACCAACCACCTTCCCGCTTTCTTTGGCTACCGAATCCAGTATCCCATTGACAAATCTGCCAGACTCCCTGGTGCTATACTTCTTGGCCAGCTCAATGGCCTCATTTATAGAGACCTTAGGAGGAATATCGGGAAACCAAAAGATCTCACAGATGGCTAATCTCAGTATATTCCGATCCACCGTGGCTATCCGCCGCAACTCCCAGTGCTTGGCCATCCTGCCGATCAGCTTATCGATCTCCTCCTTATGGGAGAAAGCCTTTTGACTTAAATCGATTACAAAGGATTTGGTCTCTTCCCCTAATTCGTTACTGCTGAAGAGATAATTTAGAATGGAAGGGAGCTCACCTCCCCCAATCTCTATGGCATATAAAGCCTGAAGAGCAACCTCCCTGGCCTTTCTCCTCTTTCCCTCCATAGATCCTATTTTAGCTGAGAAAACAGATCAATCATCTCCATCGCTGAAAGGGCAGCATCCCAACCCCTATTCCCTACCTTTGCCCCTGCCCTATCCAGAGCCTGCTCTAAGCTCTCCGCGGTTATCACCCCAAAGCTAACCGGAATGCCGCTCTCCATACCCACCTGGGCTATCCCCCGAGAGACCTCCTTGGCCACATAGTCAAAGTGAGGGGTCTCCCCTCTAATCACTGTCCCTAAGCATATTACGGCATTATACCTTCCAGAGGGGGCCAGCCTCTTAGCCAAGAATGGGAGCTCAAAAGCCCCGGGAACCCAAAATATGTCCAACTTCTCCTCATCCGCCCCATGCCTGCGGAGGCAGTCCAAAGCCCCTTCCAGGAGCCGGGAGCTGACTAGCTCGTTAAACCTCCCAACCACTAAGGCAAACCTCCTCCCCTCCGCCCTTAACTGCCCCTTGATTACCCTGGCCATCTCTTCTCCTTCCCCTGAATTTATATAAACAGGGATTCCACATTTGACACATGAAAATAAATATTGAATATGCTTTGTAGCCTATCAAAACTGCCCCAAACGTCTAAAAGATAGTAAGATAATTAGCCCTATGGCATTTTCAATGTTTAATTTAACTTTAGAGGGTGGGATCCCTGATAAATGGAAACATAACAGTTAGCCCGAATTATTCATAAACCGCAGATAAACGCAGATCTTCACAGCGCGGCAGAGCCGCAACAAAAAGCCACAGATTACACAGATTTCACCGAAAAGAAATTGTTGTCCTAGCCCATTGCCCATAGGGTTCTTTTTTGAGGTGGCAGAACCCCGATTTTACCACAGTCAGGTCAGGTAAATCCTTTGTAGGGGCTTGATTCATCAAACCCATCCTGGTCGTATAAACGCAACCCTTACACTTCTACCCCCGCTAAAGCGGGGGGTAACCTCCCCTGGGCTTTAGCCCAGGGGGCCCGACGGACAGGTCTGAAGACCTGTCCCTACAATGCAATGCCCTTAGGGCCTAAAGGCCCTGAACCCGCACTAAAGTGCGGTAGAAGACGCCAACTCAAAGCGAACTGAAAAACTTTGTCAAAAAAGATGGTACGGCAAAAACTATAGAATCAGTGGCCGCAGGATTTGGTAAGCGAAAAGAAACCCTATAAATCAATCACTTACGCAACCTAAAGGTTACGGCTGCCCTATTTTTTCGGCTTTTTGTCTAACCATCAACTTACATTTTCATTTTACATTCGAAGCTTCGCTATTAAACCAATAAGCCCATAGCTTTAAATCCCTTTGCCTCTTTTGATCCTTGGCTTCAGGGGATTATATATTAAGGAGATGCCCCAACTTGTCCCTCTTTGTCTTCAGGTATCTAATGTTCTCCTGATGGGGAGGGACCTCGATGGGAATTCTCTCCACCACCTTGAGGCCATACCCTTCCAAACCAGCGATCTTCTTGGGGTTGTTGGTCATTATCCTCACCGTGGTCAGACCCAAATCGGCCAATATCTGGGCTCCTATCCCATAATCCCTCAGATCAGGGGGAAACCCTAAAGCCTGGTTGGCTTCCACAGTATCCTTCCCCTCATCCTGAAGCACATAGGCCTTAAGCTTGTTGGCCAAGCCGATCCCCCTCCCCTCCTGCCTCATATAGAGAAAAACCCCCCTCCCCTCGCTCTCTATCCTGCGCAGGGCATAGGCCAACTGTTCACCACAATCACACCTCAAGGAGCCAAAGATATCACCTGTAAGGCATTGGGAGTGAACCCGCACGAGTACATCCTTCTGGCCAGCCACCTCCCCCTTCACCAGGGCGATATGATGGTTGCCCGTGGTTAGGCTCTCGTAAAGGTGAAGCTGAAAATGGCCAAATTTGCTGGGCAAGTCGGTGGTGACCACCTTAACCACTAACTTCTCCGTCCGGCGACGATAGCTGATTAGATCCTTGATAGTAATCAGCTTCAACCGATGTTCCGCGGCCATTTCCTTAAGCCGGGAGAGCCTGGCCATCGATCCATCATCATCCATTATCTCACAGAGGACCCCCGCTGGGTAGAGCCCGGCTAATTTGGCCAGATCCACCACCGCCTCTGTATGGCCTGCCCGCCGCAACACCCCTCCCTCCATAGACCGCAGGGGAAAGATATGGCCGGGCCGGGCAAGGTCATCGGGCTTGGTGCGTTCATCGATGAGGGCCCTAATGGTCTCCGCCCGATCATAGGCGGAGATTCCGGTAGTGGTGTTCTTAATGGCATCCACAGAAACGGTAAAGGGAGTTCCCCACTTCGCCGTATTCTCGGCCACCATAGGAAAGAGCTTCAGCTCATCCAACCTCTCCTTGGTCATAGGCCCACAGATGAGGCCCCTCCCATACTTGGCCATAAAGTTAATGGCCTCCGGGGTAACCTTCTCAGCGGCCATAATAAAATCCCCCTCATTCTCCCTGCCCTCATCGTCCACCACAATCACCAGTTTCCCCTTCTTCACATCCTCAATAGCCTCTGAGATCTTGCTAAAAGGTCCTCCCATAGTCCCTCCCAACAATCTTCAATAACAACTGTCAGAAATCAGTAGTCAGCTATCAGCAAAGGGCCTCTTGCATCGGGGCACCAGCCCTAACTACACAAGCTGATCCCTGTGCCCTGCAAACTGGCTTCTGCTCCCTGATCCCCGTGAACTGTTAAATTTTGGGTTTGGTGAGGTATTTGGCCAAGATGTCAAATTCTACATTCACCATCTCCCCCACCCTTTTCCCACCCAAATTGGTAGCCTTCTGAGTATAAGGAATGAAGGAGATGGAAAACCTGTTTCCCTCAACACTTGCCACTGTAAGGCTAACCCCATTTACGGCCACAGATCCCTTCTCCACCAGAAGGGGGGAAAATTTGGCCGGCACTTCCATTGTAAGGATGTCATTCCTCCTCCCCTTTATCCTGCCCACCGTGTCAACATGCCCGCTGAGCAGCCATCCCCCCAGCCGAGATGCAAGGGAAATGGGCCTCTCTAGGTTCAGCCTATCCCCTATCCTCACCCTCCCCAGAGTAGTCGCCTTAAGGGTGCCCTGCACCGCCTGAACCGAGAAGGAAGACCCAGCCACCTCGGTTACCGTCAGACAGACCCCGTCTATGGCCAGGCTATCCCCTTCCTTTAACTCCTGCAAGACCTTCCTGGCCCCTATCCTCAATTGGCTCCCCTGGGGAAAAGGGGATATCCCCTTTAAGATCCCCAGTTCCTCAACTATTCCGGTGAACATAGGCGGTAATGAGAAGGTCCTCTCCCATCCTTTGAGCTCTCATATTATAAAGCCGGCAAAGGGAGGAAAGTTCCCTCACCCCCAGATCCTCAAAACCCCCCACTCCCTCTCCCATCACCCTTGGAGAGAGAAAGACAAGAAGTTTATCTGCTATATCCGCCCTCAGGGCAGAGGTGAATACTTCCCTTCCCCCTTCTATCATTAGAGAGGTTATCCCCCTGATCCCGGCGACCTTTAGAGCCTCCCTCAAATCTATCCTCCCATCCCCATCAGAGGAGATCTCCCAAATCTCTGCACCCTCTTTCTCTATCTCCTCTCTCCAGGATGGGGAAGCCTGAGAGGTAGTCATTATGATGGAGTGGCCGTCAGGGAAGAGGACCTTTGCCTGAGAAGGGGTTCTTCCCTTGCTGTCCAGCACAATCCTCGAGGGATTTCTCCCCTTAATATGTCTCACCGTTAGCCGGGGATTATCCTGCAAAACTGTTCCTATCCCTACCATAACGGCATCAACTCCACTGCGCAGCCAGTGCACCCTCCGCTGAGATTTAAGGGAAGATATATATTTTGATCTCCCCTGGAAGGTGGCGATTTTCCCATCCAGGGTCTGGGCTAACTTAAGGGTAACAAAGGGCAACCCAGTGCGTATATACTTGAGGTATGCCTCATTAAACCTGGTCGCCTCTGCGGCCAGCAGCCCCACTTCCACTTCAACGCCTTGGGAGGAAAGCTCCTGAAAACCCTTACCATTGACCTGGGGGTTGGGATCCATAATTGAGGCTACCACCTTTGCTACCCCTGCCCTAATAATGGCCTGGGTGCAAGGGGGGGTTCTACCCCAATGGCAACAGGGCTCTAAGTTCACATAGAGAGTGGCACCTTGGGTCCTCTCTCCCGCCTCTTTAAGAGCAACTACCTCGGCATGGGGTTCACCAACCGCCCGATGAAACCCCTTGCCCACCACATCCCCATCCCTCACCACCACTGCCCCTACCAAGGGGTTAGGACTGGTTTTCCCCCATCCTTTTTTGGCCAGTCTGAGGGCCAACCTCATATATCTCGAATCCGGACAGTTTACCACAGAATCTCACGGAATGGACTCATCAATTAGCAATTAGCAAGTTAAAATGAACTGAAATCACAGCATAGCGATGCCGCAACCAAACAAGGGCCACAGATTACCCTGATTTTACTGAGAAAAAACCACTACCGTAGTTCGACAATTAACAAGTTAAAACGAAATAAAGCCAGAAAATCCTGAGGTGCATGCCATTTTTCATTGATAATTGATAATTATTCATTGATCATTTCTTTTTCAGCCCGTGGCCATCGGCGGTGGATCATCCCTTGAATCTGAGCTGGTAAGAAGTAAATTTGCCCTAAATATAAACTCACCCTCTTTAAAGTCAAGCCTTTTTATCCGTTGACATCCCCCTTGAACTCTTATACCTTCTCAGAAAAAGGAGGTCAAATGAGAGGCTGCATGATTTGGCTGTTTCCGCTTACCCTAATCCTGACCAGCTCAGCCCAGGGGAAAACAGTTTTAGGGATAAAGTCTTCCCCTACCTATGGAGATAGCTACATCGGGCTTGAGTTGACTCCCCGGTTCACCCTCTCTGGGGGAGCAGATCTTCTGCAGACTGAGCTGAAGGAGGATTTTTCAAGCGCAGCGGCATCGGTGACCCTCTTCATTCCCAATGTAGGCTTCAGATTCCTCCTCAAGGAGGAAATAAAGGAGGAGGTCACCCCCTACTTTTCTCTTGACCTGCTTAAATCCTATGCCACAGTGGACATCGACGATGACTCCTCCCTGCGGGACTACCTGAGCAAAGACGACGAGAAACTCTTAGAGGACCTTTTGAGCTTCTGGGGGATAAGCCCGGCAGTGGGGCTCGAATACCCCTTTTCCCCTAAGTTCAGCATAGGAGGTGAGCTGGGATTCAGGCTTTTCTTTGCGCAAGGAAAGTTGACAAGAGGGGGCAACTACTACTTTATCTATACTGGGGGCAATAGTCTCAGCAACAAGAGCAAAGTTCATTTAGATATAAACCTCACCTACACGGCCATTTGCCTTAACTTCAGGTTCTAAAGATAGGGACACTTCCTATTTTTTTTGACGTCATCCACACCCAAACTCCGAGCCACCAGGTGGGGGTATCTGATCGCCCATCCATAGGGCGCTCAGGCCTTTGCTGGGGCCAGTCTGGTGAATAATCCGGATTAGCCCCATATAGCCTGAATTATTCGTAGAATCGTATGAATCCCCTCGGACAGATAGGGGTTTTTCCGCGTAGGGACAGGGCTTCAGCCCTGTCCGAGAAGAGCGGACAGACATAAATGTCTGTCCCTACAAAACAAATACATAAATCATTAGCCTTGAAAGGGATGTACCAATTCCTTTTTGGTCTATGGATATTTGGGGGCTAATAAAATCTGGTTGATTTACTTAGGAAATTTGGTTATATTTAGACAGGTTCACATCTCTTTTTCACCTTAATCTGGAGGAGAAATGAAGAAGTTGATTTTTGCCCTCTTTGTAAGCGCCCTAATAGTACTAACGATTGTGCCCCTGTATGCACAGGTAGAGATGCTCTCCAATGGGGATTTTGAGAGCTGGACAGTTAATGGTACCGCTGGCCCACCAGATAATTGGTCTCTTTCCAGCTCTAGTTTTTTCTCCGCTAGCCAGGAGGCTACGACCGTTCATGCTGGAACTTACAGCGTGAATCTGACCTGGTCAACCACGAGTACTCGAAACCTTGAACAGATGGACATTCCGGTAATGGCTGACAGTGCCTACATCCTTTCTGCTTGGGTTTATGACAACGACCCGGATGGGAGGGTTCGTGTCAATATTCGCTGGGAATACTCGGGGGGCGGTTACATTAGCAACAGCTATTCTGACTACTCCTCTGACAATTCCAATTGGCTGTTACTGAGCACCGATAGCGTGACAGCTCCCAGCAATGCTGCTCAGTGCAAGGTTCGCATAGCCTGTTATGATATCTCTGGTTGGGATGGAGATGCCACTGTCTATGTAGATGATGCCTCCCTCAGTAAGGTTATACCAGTTGGGCCGACCACCATCTATGATGTGCAGTTTAACAACACCACTCAGGGGAGTGATAGTTCCTGTTACCCGTCACCGGAGGATGGCAACACGGTGACTATTACTGGAGTGGTCACTGGCATAACCGAAAACACATCCTATGACAACTTCTGGATTCAGGATTCATCCGGGTTATGGCATGGAATTTATGCTTTCGACAATTCCATCCACCCCTCACGGGGCGACAGCATTACCCTAACCGGTTCGATAAGCGAATATTGGGGGTTGACCGAGATCGATCCCAGTTCGCATCAGGTCCACGCCACTGGAAGACCTGAACCAAGCCCGATAAAGGTTACCTCAGCGGATCTGGCCGGGGGGTGCTCCGCAATCGGCGAATCTTATGAAGGAGTTTTAGTGAGAATAGACTCTGTGGTAGTCACCCAAGACCTCAATGAACATAGTGAATGGTATGTCTCCGATGATGGGGGAGCAACAGAGTGTCAGATAGACGATAAATGCTTCCATTACAATCCCACTGTTGGAGAAAGTCTCACCTATATCATCGGAGTTGTGCACTATTCTTACTCAGAATATGAGATTAATCCACGGAGCATAGATGACATCGGCAGGTTGGGAGGACCTCCACCTTTTTTGTCCATCTATGATGTGCAATTTAACAACACCAACCAAGGCAGTGGCGACGACTGCTACCCCTCCCCCTACGAGGACAGTTTGTTGACCATAACTGGAGTCGTCACTGGAATTACCCGAAACATAGGGTATGACAACTTTTGGTTGCAGGATTCCGCCGGCTGCTGGAGCGGGGTGTATATCTTCGACAATACGATCAGTCCATCTGTAGGAGACAGCATGACCATCACTGGTTCGATTTCTGAGTATTACGGTTTGACTGAAGTCAGCGTCTCTGAATATGAAACCCACACCCATGGAGTTTCTGGGTTTACACCAATTGCGTTGACGGCTGACGATTTAGATGACGGATGCTCGACCACAGGGGAGTCCTATGAAGGAGTGCTGGTAAGGATAGAAAACGTCGTTGTAACAGATACAAGCGGCTTTACCGTCCATGGTGAATGGTATATCTCCGATGACGGTGGCGCTCACCAGTGTCAAATCGATGACATGTGTTTTCCTTATGAGCCGGAAATTGGAGATACCCTTACATCCATTATAGGGGTCGTTCACTACTCGGGTGGCGAATATGAGATAAATCCGAGGAGTGCCAGTGATATCGTTCCGCTGCATCCTGATTCCACCTTGAAGATTTACCTTATAGATGTAGGTCAGGGGGATGCTACGCTAATGGTTTCTCCAGCCGGTAAAACATTGCTTATGGATGGTGGACAGTATGGGATGGGGTATGACAGAATTGTTCCCTTGATGGACAATTTAGGTGTGGGTCACTTGGACTTTATGGTCGCTTCTCACTATGACGGCGACCATATCGGCGGCCTCGACGAGGTGGTCAACGGGGGTTATCCGCCAGGCATCGCCTATGACCGGGGGGATTCGGTGGGGGGAAACCAGTTCAACCAGTATCTGGATGCTATCAGGGATGTGCGGCAGACCATCGATACCTGTCAGGTCATTGATCTGGGTGGTGGGGTTACTATCACCTGTTTGACCGTGGATGCCTGCATCTGCCAGGATGGTTGTGTGGATACGACTGGCACCAGCGAAACGGAGAACAGCTTGAGTGTTGGCCTGCTGGTGGAGTACGGGGATTTTGACTACTGGGTTTCAGGGGACCTCACCGGGGGAGGTTTTGGGACCGCAAATGTGGAGAGCGTCGCTGCTGAGGTGATTGGAGATGTGGATGTCCTGCGGGTCAATCACCATGGGAGTGGCACGAGTACCCATTGGCACTTTACCAATACCCTTCTTCCCGATGTATCCGTCATTTCCGTCGGCGACAATGACTTCGGTCACCCTCACCAATGGATATTAAACAGATTGAATGACCTTATCACCATGCAAGCTATATATCAGACAGAAACGGGAAGCGGTGGCACCGCTGACAAAGTTCAGGTCGCCAATGGGACAGTTTTGATCGAGACCGATGGTAGTACCTATACCGTCTCTGGAGGGGATCTAATTCCCACTACTTACGATGTTGACGAGGTGAGGTTCTCGCCGACAGTGGTGATTAACGAGGTAATGAAGAATCCTGCATACCCACCTGCCGATGAGGATGGAGAGTGGTTCGAACTCTACAATGCCACCGATGAGGTCATAGATCTCCAGAACTGGACAATCAAGGATGACTATCTGGACAACTTCGTTATCACTAGTTCCCTGGAAATCCTCCCCCATGGCTATGTGGTGTTTGGAACAAATGGAAACCCAGAACAGAACGGGGGCTACACTCCGGATTATGTTTATAACTGGTTTAACGATTTCAGATTGTCTAATGCCGATGATGAGATAATTCTGATGAACGGGGACCAGGTCGTTGATTTTGTCTACTATGATGATGGGTTAAACTGGCCTGATGATGAGGACAAGTCTATGCAGTTATCCAATCCCTATCTGAACAACAATGTGGGAGCAAACTGGGCATCGACCACCGACAGCACCTATGGGACGGGCCACTACGGCACCCCCGGGTATCAGAACAGCAACTACATAGTAGCTGTGGGGAACAGATCCGAGACCCAATTGCCCATTACCTTTCACCTCTCTCAGAACTACCCCAACCCATTCAATTCAAATACAGTTATCAGTTATCAGTTGTCAGCAGTCGGCAATCGGCGGTCAGCAGTCAGCCTGAAGATTTACAACATTGCCGGGCAGTTGGTGAGGACGCTGGTGGATGGGGCAAAACAACCGGGGAGACACTCTGTTGTGTGGAATGGAATGGACAAAGAAGGTCACTCTGTGGCCAGTGGGATATACCTCTGTAGGTTAAGGGTAGGTAATCTTTCCCAAACTATGAAGATGGTTTTGCTGAGGTAATCTTTAATCTGGGGTTTGGACCAGAAGAGCCACCCTCAACCTTAGGGTGGCTCTTCTCTTTAGGGAATGAGAATTAGGTTGACAGGATGAAAGGAATTATTTATTTTGGATTAAATGGTTTTGCTTCTCCATTTTGGTAGCGGCAGGTAATGATTAGAAAGGTGCAAGGGAGGATAAGATGAAGCTTGTAAACTACCGTCAGGTTAAATCTGAACCAGTTACCGATGAAGGGGCCAAGGACACCACCATTGCCTGGGCCCTCTCGGAGAAGGATGGAACTCCCAACTTCTCTATGAGGATCTTTCGGGTCCAGCCCGGGGGCTATACCCCTCTTCACTCCCATAGTTGGGAGCATGAGATCTTCGTTATCAGGGGAGAGGGAACCTTAGTTGACGAGGGAAAGGAGTACGGGCTAAAGGCTGGCGACATCGCCTTTGTCCAGCCCCAGGAACTTCACCAGTTTAAAAATAATGGCAACCAGACCTGGGAATTCCTCTGTCTGGTTCCCAATGAGCGGAGGTGATAGATGGCTGAGGAGAAGGAAGGCTTCTTTATGCAGTTGGTTCTTATGTTTCAGACCGCAGCTATGCAACAGATGGGAAAGGTGATCAACCCCTTGACCCAGAAGATAGAGAAGGACCTCTCCCAGGCCAAGTTTTCCATTGATATGTTGGGTATGATTGAGGAGAAAACCAAGGGAAACCTCAGCGATGAGGAGAAGAGGATCTTAGATCATATCCTCTTTGAGTTAAGGATAAACTATGTAGATGAAGTAGAGAAGGAGAAAAAAGTCTCTGAACTGGAGAAGAAGGCTACCGAGGGAAAGACCACCGCTCAAGGGGAGGTTAAGGGGGAGAAAAAGCCAACCAAGCCTAAGGAACGGAAAAAGGAAGCCAAGAAGTAGGGGCGTAAGGCCTCACCCCCCTAAGGTTCTTGTCATATTTCGTCACGGAATCTCATGGCGCGGTAAAGCCGCAATAAAATAATTCACCGCAAAGTCGCAAAGGACGCAAAGCTCACCAGGCCAAAAATGGGAAATTGGAAAATAAGAAAATGGAAATTAGGGAAAGCTGATTCAATTAGGATTCGTGCTATTCGTCCATTCGTGGGATTCGTGTTCAAGGCCTTCTTTTCTTTGCGAACCCAGCGGCTTTGCGGTTAAAAAATTTGTTAAAAAACAAGACCTTGCAGGTTTGTAGTACAGAAAAAAGCAATTAAGAATCAAGAATGAGGCTTATGCTGGCTATCCCCGATTCCTGTAAACTGACTTCTGATCCCTATTTTTCTGATAGCCTATGATTGGTTATTGCCCTTTTCAAATATAGCGATTTGAGTCGACAAAAATGTCTTGTGGATTTAAACTTTATAAATGAAGCTGCAGAAAGTAAAGGGAACCAAGGACATCCTCCCAGGTGAGGCGGAGAGGTGGAGGCATATAGAGGAGAAGATAAGGGGGGTGATGGCCAGATACAATTATGGGGAGATCCGCACCCCCCTCTTTGAACTGACCGAGCTCTTTGCCAAGGGGACCGGCCAGGACACGGACATCGTCACCAAGGAGATGTATACATTCCCGGACAAGGGGGGAAGGAGCCTCACCCTCTGTCCGGAGGGAACACCGCCGGTGATCAGGGCCTACTTAGAGAACAGCCTGGGTAGGCGATTTCCCCTGGTGAAGCTCTTTTACATCGCTCCGATGTTCAGACAGGAGAACCCCCAAGCGGGTAGGCTAAGACAGTTTCACCAGTTTGGGGTAGAGGCCATCGGTTCCCCCCAACCCCAGATGGATGTTGAGGTTATCTCCCTCTGTATGGACATATACCAGGAGGTGGGTCTGCAGGGGTTGCAGCTCAAGTTGAATAGCATTGGCTGTAGGGATTGCCGGGCAAGCTATAGGGAAAGGTTAAAAAACTATTTGGCCGATAAGAGTGAGAGACTCTGTGCAGACTGTCAGGTCAGATCCGTAAAAAATCCCTTGAGGTGCTTTGACTGCAAAAAAGAGGGGTGCCAACTGGTGATGCAAGAGGCCCCCTCCACCTTGGATGGGCTATGCCAGAACTGCCGGGAACATTTTCAGGCTGTTCAGAATGGGTTAACGGATTTGGGGATACCCTTTGAGGTTGATCCCGGGCTGGTCAGGGGATTGGACTACTATACAAGAACGGTCTTTGAGGTTCTCAGCTCGGGCCTGGGCGCCCAGGATGCCCTCTGTGGCGGGGGAAGATACGATGATTTAGTGGAGGAGTTGGGGGGGGAACCTACCCCCGCAGTGGGGTTTGCTGCCGGCATGGAAAGGCTCCTTCTCTCCCTAAATGAGGCGGAGGAAACAGCCCGGTTGGGGCCAGATCTTTTTCTCATCTCCCTGGGTCCCCAGGCCCAAACTGCCTCTTTGCAGCTGATCCATAGGTTAAGGAAGATAGGCCTGCGCTGTGAAATGGACTATTTGGGGAGGAGCCTCAAATCCCAGCTCAGGGAGGCCAACAGACAGGGGGCCCCCTTTGCCCTGATCATTGGGAAGAGGGAGTTGGAATCCGGAGAGGCAAACCTGAAGGATATGAGAAATGGTCAGGAGCAAAAGGTAAGCTGGGCAGATACCCAAAGGATTTACTCCCGGATAAGGGGGAAAGATACAGAAAAACCTCCAATTCCGATGTAAAAAAGATGAACTGGGAGGATACCCAAGGGATTTACTCCCGGATAAGGGGGAAGATGCCTCAAATTAAAAGAAGCCACACCTGCGGAAAACTGCGCCCCAAGGATGTGGGCAAAGAGGTGGTCCTCTGCGGTTGGGTGCACCACTGGAGAAACCATGGGGGGGTCATCTTTGTGGATTTAAGGGACAGGTATGGGATAACTCAGGTGATATTCAGGCCTTCTGACAATCCAACTATCCAATCCCAGGCGGCAAAGCTGAGAAATGAGTGGGTGGTCTGTGTGAAGGGAAAGGTCCTTGAACGTCCAGAGGGGATGGTTAACCCAAACTTAGAGACTGGTGGAATAGAGGTGGAGGGGGAAAAGATCGATGTTTTAAGCACCTCCCAAACCCCACCTTTTCTCATCTCCGATGAACCTGGCGCTACGGAGGACCTCCGGTTAAAATATAGGTATTTAGACTTAAGGAGGCCCCCCCTGCAGAGAAACCTCATCCTGCGTCACCGGGTTTACCAGGTCGCCAGGGAGTACCTGAACCGGGAGGGTTTCTTAGAGATAGAAACCCCCATCCTTACCAAAAGCACCCCAGAGGGGGCCAGGGATTATCTGGTCCCCAGCAGGGAGCACAAGGGCTGGTTCTATGCCCTTCCCCAATCCCCTCAGATGTATAAACAGATCCTTATGGTTGCCGGACTGGATAGATACTATCAGATAGCCAGATGTTTCCGCGACGAGGATCTGCGGGCTGATCGCCAACCGGAGTTCACTCAGATCGACCTTGAACTCTCCTTTGTCGATGAGGAGGAGATCTTCTCCCTCACTGAGGGCTTGATGGCCCACATCTTCCAGAAGACCTTGGGTATAGAGATTAAACGACCATTCCCCCGCATAAGCTACCCACAGGCGCTGGGTGAATATGGCACGGATAAACCGGATATAAGGTTTGGGATAAAGATAAAGGAGCTCGGTGATCTCCTGCAGGAAACGGATTTCAGGATCTTCAAAGGGGTTTTGCAGGAAGGGGGTGTAGTAAGGGGGATAAACTCCCCGGGGTTGGCTTCTCTCTCCCGCAAGGGTTTGGATGATCTTTCCCAATTGGTGGAGAAGGTAGGGGCCAAGGGCTTGCTTTGGATAAAGGTCACCTCTCAGGGGGTAATATCTCCCCTCACCAAATTCATCTCGGCCGAGGAGATAGAGCGAATAAAGGAAAGGTTGCAGGCCAAGGAGGGGGACCTGTTCCTCATAGTTGCCGGGAAGGAGGAGGTAGTGGCCACATCGTTAGGAATACTTAGGCAGGAATTGGCCAAGAGGCTACATCTTATCCCCGCAGGGAAATTCCGCTTCTGCTGGGTGGTTGATTTTCCCCTCTTTCACTACAACGAACAAGAGAAAAGGATCGAGTCCGAACACCACCCCTTCACCGGGGTTCCCCCGGAAGATATCCCCCTCTTGGACTCCGATCCGCTCAAGACCAGGTCCCGCGCCTATGACCTGGTCTTAAATGGGGTGGAGATAGGGAGCGGTAGCATCAGGATTCACCAGAGGGATTTACAGCGTAAGATCTTCCAAATACTTGGCCTCACCCCCCAGGAAGTACAGAAGAAGTTTGGCTTCCTCTTAGAGGCCTTCCAATTTGGGGTCCCCCCCCATGGGGGGATCGCCCCGGGGCTGGACAGATTGCTTATGCTTATGGCTGGAGGGAAGTCCCTTAGGGAGGTGATCGCCTTTCCCAAGACCACTGCTGCTTCCTCGCTTATGGTTGGCTCCCCTTCCCCGGTGGGAGAGGAGCAACTGAGGGAATTGGGGATAAAGATGGTAGGTAGTTGAAAACCATCAAACTCACCATCTCAGATGTGGAACCGGTCTCCATCTTCGGGCTCAACGAGGAGAACCTGAGGAGAATCGAGGAGGAGTTCTCCTCCCGCATAGTTGTGCGCGGGAGCGAGGTGACTATAAAGGGCAAAGAGGAGGAGGTAGAGAAGATAAGGCTTCTCCTCTTTGATCTAATCGACCAATCCCGCAAGGGACACTTCTGCACCCCAGATGATGTGCGCTACTTCCTGCAGAAGATAAAAAACGGGGAGGCCCCCCCAGAACCGCCCCCCCTTCTGGTCTCATCCCGCTTGGAGGGAATCAGGCCGAGAACCATTGGTCAAAGGGAATACATTGAGGCTATGGGCCAGAACGACATCGTCTTTTCCATTGGCCCGGCGGGAACAGGGAAAACCTACCTGGCTGTGGCTATGGCCGTCTCCTCCTTCAAGGAAAGGTTGGTGCAAAGGATCGTTCTGGTCAGGCCAGCCGTGGAGGCCGGGGAGAGCCTCGGTTTTCTACCTGGGGATTTTAAGGAGAAGGTAGACCCCTATCTCCGCCCCCTCTATGATGCCCTCTATGATATGCTCCCCCCCCAAAAGATGAGAAGATCCGTAGAAAATGGGGCAATAGAGATTGCCCCCCTGGCTTATATGAGGGGCAGAAACTTGAAGAGGGCCTTTGTTATACTTGATGAAGCCCAGAATACCACCATCGCCCAGATGAAGATGTTCCTCACCCGGTTGGGGCCTCATTCCCGGGCCGTGATCACCGGGGACATAACCCAGATAGATCTGAGCAATCCCTCCTCCTCAGGGCTAATCCTTATCCAAAACATCCTGCAGGGTGTAGGAGGAATAAAATTCGTCTATCTCACGAAAAGCGATGTGGTCAGACATAGGTTGGTGCAGGAGATAATAAAGGCCTTTGACCAGTATGAAAAAAGCAAGTAAGCCAACCACCAAACTTCCCCCCTGGAAACGGGCAAAATGGCTCTACCGGATCATCTTAATCCTGATCACAGCAGCCATCATCTCCACCCTCTTTCCCCACTCCCCCCTTTACCAACCCATCGATATGCCCAAGTTAGGGGATATCTCCCGGGAGGATGTCATTGCCCCCTTCACCTTCCCCATCCTGAAGAGCGATCAGGAATTGGCCAAGGAGACCGCGGAGGTAACCACCACCGCGCCCTTGGTCTTTGATCTCGATTCGAAGGTCACACAAGGCAAACTCAACCAATTGAAGGAATTCTTTCAAAAGGTAAGGGAACAGGCTAACCTCCAGGATAGCCTGACGGCCCTGGTGCGGGATTATCCTCTCATCTCCCCGGAGGTCAGCGAGACCCTTCTCCAAAAGGGCAAAGGGGAAAAGATCGAAAAGGAGGTCAAAGACCTCCTGGGTTATCTATTCTCTCAGGGAATTGTGGGTTCCAAAAAGGAAGCCCTGGGGGAAAAGCAAAGGTTGATAATCATCCGTAATCGGGGAGAGGAGAGGGAGATAACTCCGAAAGAGCTTTTGGATTTAAATGCGGCAAAAGAGGTGATCAAGAACAAGGCAAAGGACGATTTCTCCCAGGATGATTTCTCCGCCGCGGTAGTCGAGGAGATCTCGGGAACATTCCTTCTCCCCAACCTTGCATTTAATGGGAAGGAGACCGCAAAGAGGGTTCAGGAGGCGATAGGTAAGATATCCCCCCAGAAGGGGTTGGTCCTCAAGAATGAGAGGATATTGGGGAGCCATGAGCGGGTAACCAGCGCCCATTTGGAGAAGCTCCGCTCCTTAGCCCTTGCCAAGTCACAAAGGGAGAGGGGGTTTTTCTCCTGGAGCTTGCCACTTGCCGGCCGCTTCCTCATCATTGCCCTGGTTATTGGCTTCCTCTTCTCTTACCTCTACCTCTTTCAAAGGAGGGCGTGGGACCAATTTGAAAAGCTTGTTCTCATTGCCATCCTCCTTGGCTTCATCTCCCTCTCTACCTACATCATCTGTGGCCGATTTCACCTCAGCCCCTACCTTGTTCCCGTTGCCCTGGCCTCGATGATCTTGGCCATCAGCCTCAATGCCCAAACGGGGATAATGGGTGGGGTGACCGTGGGGCTTCTCTTGGGGGTGCAGCAAAGCTTCGACTTCTCTTCAGCACTGGTGGCCATAGTAAGTGGGGCAGTTGCCGTCTACAGTGTGCTAAAGCTGAGGCAACGACACCAGTTCTATCGGCCTATGCTCTATATTTCCGCCACCTACGTGCTAACCATATTTTTGGTGGAGACCCTCAAGTTTTCCCCCCTTCCCCACCGGATCGAGCTCTGCAGCTATGGGATTCTCAATGGGTTTCTCTCTCCCCTCCTGGCTATGGGCTTTCTCCCCATCTTCGAGAGGCTCTTCGGGATAACCACCGACATCACCCTCCTGGAACTGTCCGATTTGAACAGGCCCATCCTGCGCAGGATGGCCATTGAAGCTCCGGGGACTTACCACCACAGCCTGGCAGTCGGCAACCTGGCCGAGGCCGCCGCCGAGGCTGTGGGGGCTAACTCCCTTCTGGCCAGGGTCAGTTCCTACTATCACGACATCGGAAAGTTGGTGAAACCCAACTATTTCGTGGAGAATCAAACCCAGGGGAGAAAGAACCCCCACCAAAAGCTTGCCCCCACAATGAGCAGTTTGGTCCTCCTCTCCCATGTGCGGGAAGGGGTGGAGGAAGCCAAGAGAGAGGGACTTCCCAAACCGATTATTGATGTAATTCAGCAACACCACGGCACTACCACTATGGACTTTTTCTATGAAAAGGCCAAACAGATGGGGGCAGATGAGACCGTAAGGGATAAATTCCGCTACCCAGGCCCCAAGCCAGAGACCAAGGAGACAGCCATCATAATGTTGGCCGATGCGGTGGAGGCGGCCTCGCGCACCCTTACCGAAGCCACTCCCGCCCGTATCCGCGGGCTGGTCAAGAGGATCATCAATGAGAAGTTCTCCCTTGGGGAGTTGGACAATTGCGAGATCACCCTGAGAGATCTCCATTTAATAGAGGATAGTTTCGTCAGGGTTCTCACCGGTATGTTTCATCCGCGGGTGGAGTATCCTTCGCCAGCAGAGGCAAAATCAGGGGAGAAGGCCTGATGATGGTCTGGATAGAGAATATCCACCCTGAAATGGAGATAGAGCTAAAAGGGCTAAAGGGGATAGCCCAGAAAGCCCTTCCGCCAACCAATATGGATGGCCGTATATTAAACCTCATCCTCACCGATGATGTTTATATTACCAACTTGAACTATAGGTTTACGGGGAGAAATCGTCCCACCGATGTCCTCTCCTTCCCTTTTCCTGGGGAGAGGTTACCCACAGAGGAGAAGATTTGGGGGGAGGTTTACATCTCCTTAGACCGGGCGGCGGAACAGGTCAAAGACTATAGGGTATGTCTAAAAGAAGAGGTAAAGAGATTGGTTGTCCACGGAATCCTGCACCTTTTGGGTTATGACCATCGGACGGAAGAGGAGGCGAAGGTTATGAGGGAAAAGGAAGACCAGCTCTTACAAGGGGAACCCCAATGACAGGGATCGTCCCCTTACTCCTCTTCCTTCTCTTCCTGGTCATTTTGGCCCTGGTTAACTACTCCCTTTCCCTCTTCAGCCATCTCACGCCGGAGAGGGTAGAACGCATCTGGGGAGAGTCGAGCCGAGAGGCCAAAAGGTTGAAAGACCTTATCAATCTATCAGGGAAGCTCATCTTGGGTATGGAGGGATTGAGGCTTTTCTCCTATTCTGGGGGAATAGCTGGTTTCCTCCTCTTCCTCCTGCAGACCTTTGGCAGTTCCCCCGGGGCCTGGGTGGGGGGGGTTTTAGGTGGGTGGGCAATCCTTTACCTATTAGGATGGATGACCCCTAAGTTCATTGCCTCAGCAACGAGAGACTATCCTTCTAAGCTTGGTTATCTCTGGCTCACCTTCTTCGGAGACTTCTCTCAGGTTTTCACCTTCTCCGTCGGCCTCCCTTTTCTTAAGGCCATAAAAAGGAGGGAGGAGGGGCTCCTCTCCACCTTAGAGGAACTTCCTTCCCTCAAGGAGGAAGGGAGGGAGATCGAGGAATTGGAGGAGGAGGAGAGAGAGATGATCCAAGGGATCTTCGAGTTTGCCGATACTACCGTGAAAGAGGTTATGGTGCCTCGCATAGATGTGATCTCGGCCAACCTCGAGAACAGCGTTGAGGAGGTCTTAGAGCTAATCGTAAAATATGGCCATTCCAGGATCCCTCTATATGACAGGAAGATAGATAACATAGTGGGCATTATCTATGCCAAGGATCTGCTCCAAAACCTCTATCAGAAAGGTAAGGACTTCCAGCTGAGGAAGGTTGCCCGCAAGGCCTATTTCGTGCCAGAGAGCAAAGGGATTAACGAGCTTTTGCGCGAGTTCAAAAAAAAGAAGATGCATATGGCCGTAGTGGTCGATGAGTATGGGGGCACAGCAGGCTTAGTCACCCTGGAGGACCTGTTGGAGGAAATTGTCGGGGAGATCCAGGATGAATATGATAGAGAGGAGCAATTGGTTACCCCTCTGACGGAGGGAACCTTCGCCGTGGGAGCTATGGTGAGCATCGATGATCTCAATGAGCAACTGGAGATCGACCTTCCTACGGAGGATTATGAGACCTTAGGAGGGTTTCTCTACGATCTGGCGGACAGCATCCCCCAGGAGGGGACCCAACTTGCATACGAGGGGATCAAGTTTTTGATCAAGGAGGTCAAAGGCCAAAGGATCACTAAGGTTGAGTTGCAACTTCCCTCCACAAAAATTGAAAAGAAAAATCTTGACAAGGGAAATAATTAGCCTTATATTTGGATAATTGCGGGGTGGAGCAGTCTGGTAGCTCGTTGGGCTCATAACCCAAAGGTCGGAGGTTCGAATCCTCCCCCCGCTACCAAATTAGGGGCTCGGAAGAGCCCCTTTTTTTTGTGCCCAGCAGTAAGATTTACATCAACTGCTCAGCATTTCACCCTCCAAGAAGCTTCCTTCTTGGCGAAGGGAGAATTTACCTTGAACTGAGGGCTGAAATTGATTATATTTAGGGATGACCGTGGCTCATCCTAAAATCTTTGGCAAAAACAAGAGGAGGAGATGATGAAAATTTGGAAGATGCTACTCGTTTTCTTTCTGACAATATCCGTTCTCCCAGCAACCCTTTTTGGAGGTCAAAATGAGGATTTGGAGGCGGTGAGGAGGGCGATAAAGGAGAAAGGAGCCCACTGGCAGGCGGGCATCACTTCTCTTTCCAAGATGACCAGGGAGGAGGCCCGCAGGCAGTGTGGTGTTCTGGAGTTCCCTCAAGGTCCCAGAATCGGGATAAAGAAAGGGGTAACCGCGAAGATGTTTCCCGACTCCCTGGACTGGCGGAACTATAATACCTATGATTATACTACCCCCATCAGAGATCAGGATGGTTGCGGCAGTTGTTGGGCCTTTGGAGGATTGGCCACTCTGGAGGGAAGAATAAAGATCTTGTGTGACACTCCAGATACCGATGTGGACCTCTCCGAGCAGTATCTTCTCTCCTGCAGCCCAGGTGGCTGTAACGGATGGAACATGGAGCCTTTATTCGATTTTCTGCGGAACAATGGGGTGACAGATGAAGCTTGTTTCCCCTATCAGGCGGTGGACACAATTCCCTGCTCAGATAAATGCTCGGATTGGGAATATAGGATGAAGAAGGTGAAAAGCTGGGCTTTAATTTCTCAGTCGGTTGATGCTATCAAGAGCTATCTGCAGGATGGACCATTGGCCGTTACTATGGTGGTCTATGAGGATTTCCACAATTTCTATACGGGCGGGGTTTATGAGCATACCACTGGAGAATTTCTCGGTTACCATGCCATATCAATGGTAGGGTGGAATGATATGGATAGTTGCTGGATCTGCAAGAACAGTTGGGGCACGGATTGGGGAGAGGCAGGTGGTGCGGACACCGCAGGTTGGTTCAGGATCAAGATGGGGAAGAACGAGTGTGGCATAGAGAGTGGAGCCATCTGGTGCCAGATGGAGGATCTGGGGACACCATCACCGCCTACAGATATTTCCACCTCCTCCTTGGACCACAGTGTGCAATTGACCTGGAGTGATCCTGTAGTGGATATATATGGATTTCCTATAACGGTTGATTCAATTAAAATCTACAGGGAGGATCCAGGCGATCTAATAGCTACCGTTGCCGTCGGGATGAAGACCTATACCGACGTAGGGTTGTCCAATGGAACGCACCCCTATTGGTTTCAAGGGGTAACCGGAACACTGTTTGGCCATAAGGTGGAAGTCGCCGGATGGTCTGGCCCCTTTGCCCTGGAGAAGGGGAACGTCAGCCCAGGAGTGGGGACAGAATCCACCGATTTTACCTTCTCCGCTCTTTATCATTCACCTGGTAATTACCCACCGGATCAGCAGCTTATCTACCTGGATAGCCTTCCCTATCAGATGTCGACAATAGACTATGACTATACAGACGGTTCCCTCTTTACCTTCGACACAACCTTAGGGTTTGGTGTCCATAGTTATCATCTCCTCTTCTCCTCCCAGGGGGACACACTAAGGTTTCCAGAAACCGGTGAGTTGGAAGGGCCAGCGGCGGGGCAGATTGCCTTTTCAGATGATATGGAGAATGGGGTAGGTGGTTGGAGCCATACCCACATCAGGTCTGGCTACTTGGACGAATGGCATCTTACTACGAGACGTCAACATAGCGGCGCTCAGAGCTGGTGGTGTGGGGACGAGGATTCAGTGGCATATTGTAACGACGATGATGCAGTCCTAATTACCCCTGAGATAGAACTTGTACCCCTCTCCTACCTCACCTTCTGGCATCGGATAGATGCTGAGGATGAGGACCAGACTATGGCCTGGGACGGGGGAATAGTGGAGATAACCACCGATGGAGGAAACCATTGGGAAGAGGTCTCTCCCCTTGACGGATACCCGTACAAGATAGAATCTAACTGGGCCAGTCCTTTTTCTGCCAATACACCCTGCTTCTCCGGCTATTCCGATTGGTCTCTGGCCCAGTTCAAGCTTGAGGGATACAATGGAACCGCTCAATTCAGGTTCCATTTCGGATCGGATGACTATGTAACCTACGAGGGTTGGTATGTTGACGATGTCACAGTCTACACTCTCCCTGGGGTGGGAGTCGATGGGCCCACTACCCTCAGCTCCCTTCCCAAAACTTGCCAACTCTTCCAGAACTATCCCAATCCATTTAATGCAAATACAGCTATCAGCTATCAGCTATCAGGTGTCAGGCCACTCCACACCACCCTAAAGATCTACAACATCTTAGGCCAAGAGGTGAGGAAACTGGTGAATGGATACCAGAAACCTGGTTCTTACCGGATTATCTGGGACGGGCTAAATGACCAGGGTCGGACAGCAGGAAGTGGTATCTATTTCTATCGGCTGAGGGCACCGAATTATGTAAAAACAAGGAAGATGCTCCTACTGCGGTAGGTTCAACTTGAAAGGCCGCCTTTGGGCGGCCTTTTTTTTGATAGAGCTCCCCTCTCCAAAGACAAATTGAGAAGGGGTTTATAGGTCACAGCGCGGCAAGGCAGCAACCCAGAGGTCATCGTAGATAGTTACCCGTAGCTCGTTATCCCCGCACCGACTTGCTCTTTGTGGATGTTATCATCCCCAAAGTGTGCTGTCAGGAGTTACCTCCTGACAGCACAGGGGGGGGAACCTCAAAAATCTTATTCTACCCGACTTTAGTCGGGGTAACCTTTGCCGGGCTTTAGCCCGTATGGGGCCCCGCACTAAAGTGCGGTGAAAGTTGGCTGCTCAAGACAATAAGCCCGGGTAGGCAAAGAAACTTTTCCATATCACCGCAAGTTTTCCCTTGCTTTAGGTGTCAATTAGTTAGATTGTATCTTCGGTTGGGGGGGACATGGTCTCAGGATATCTATGAACGAAAATCAACTGATCCAGAAAATCGCTGCCGGAAATCACCTCGCATTCAAAACCTTGGTTGACCACTATCAGGCTTTGGTGGTAAACACCTGTTACCACCTACTTGGGAATAGAGAAGATGCCGAGGATCTGGCTCAAGAGGTCTTTATTAAAGTGTACCAGGAAGCCAAGGGATTCCGTGGTGAATCGAAGATATCAACCTGGCTGTACCGCATTGCGGTAAACCTCTCCCTGAACTGGCGCCGCAAGCGGAAATGGGATCGATTTTTAGATGTTTTCGCCTTCTGGAAGCAGCAAGAAGAGAGGAGTGCCTATCCCCTTGAGGCAGAGGCGAAAACCAGACCAGATAGGGTGATGGAAAGCAAGGAGAGGAACAGGATCTTAAAGAGGGCACTGGATGCCCTGCCGGAAAGGCAACGGGCGGCAATTACCTTGCACAAGTATCAGGGACTTTCCTATCAGGAGATCGCCGAGGTATTAGGCACATCTCTGGCCGCAGTGGAATCACTGATTCATCGCGCCAAGCTTAACCTGCAGAAGAAGCTGCTCCCCCTAATAGGTCGGATTTAAAGATAAACCGCAAGTTTTGACTGGCAAGAGTGTCAAATAAGTTGAAAGGATGAGGAGAAGATGAACTGTAAATTTGTGCGAAAAAATCTGGTGGGGATCGTTGAGGGAGAGCTCCCGTCAGAAGTACGGAAAGGGATCGAGGCCCACCTGCAATCCTGTAACAGGTGCGCAAACCTGGTGGAACAGTTCGCACAAGTCTGGCAAGTTTGGGAGCAACCAGCGCATATCGAATCTTCATCCGCTTTTTGGACGAAATTGCAGCGGAGGATTCGAGAGTCTGAAGAGAAAAAGTCCCTTATTCTGCCAATTCTTGAGGGTTGGAATCGCTGGCTAAGACCAATTGCTGCTACGGCCACCGTGCTGATTGGAATCGTGGTTGGCTATCAGCTTGGCAGCTTATCGACTCCTCGATCTGCGCAGTCAACTCAACAAGCTAATAACGCTGTAGAGCAGTTCGTCGACGACAACCTGGGCAGCCTCTATGACTTCCCGGTTGGCTCTGTGGGGGAGTTTTATGTGAGCCTGGGGCAAAACAATTAGGAGACTTAACTATGAAGAGAAAATTGCTCATCTTAGGGGTTATCATACTGGTCATTGTAAACATATCAGCTTTAATTACCATCTTCCACAATTACCGGTTGGGACCACCAAAGAGGCTCCCCGGTCCCCCTGGCTCATTCGACTCCCTCCGCCACGAGCTGGCATTGAGCGACTCTCAGATCGTCAAGTTGAGAGCGCGACGTGCCGCCTTTGAAAAGCAGATCGACGAAATCAGGTTGATTTTGCGGAAGAAGAGGGAAGCCTTGGTGGAGGAGCTGAGATCGACAGAGCCAGACAGCGGGCGAATCGATCAACTGGTAGAGGAGATTGGGGAGTTACAGACCGAACTGGAGAAAAGGGCCATCAGGAGCATCCTCCAAGGGAAGGAGGTCCTTACCCCCGAACAAAGGGAGAAACTCCTGCGGATGTTCGAACACAGGCTCCAGGGAAGGGGAATGATCCCAGCTCATCGATGGCCGAAGGGCAAAGGCCCACAGAGGGATCCGTTTGGGCCTATGTAGGAGAGCCAACCGCAAAGGAAATCGACAGGCACCTATACAAGACCGATGGACATATATTAATGAGAGGAAAGCAACAAATGGATAAAAAATCCCATCAAATCAAGGGTAATCATATCACCACAGATGATCTGGCCTTCTCGGCATATCTAAAACTAAAGGGTCATCGCTTGATCAAATCAGATCAGAAGAAATCAAAGGCTTACTTTACCTTCGAGGTCGATGGGAACATAGATCAACTGAAGGTAGAGTTCATCAACAGCGAGTTCGTGCAGTTCTACAATGAACTGAGAAACTTAAAGAAGATGATTTCGACAAAATAGGAGGTCAAGATGAAAGCGTATCGGAGACTTATGGGGATTCTGGTTCTTTTCGCCCTTCTCATCGTCGGCCCGGCGGGCAATGTTCTGGGACAAAACCAGAATGCCCCAGGCGATAGAGGGCATTTCAGAATGGGGCTCTGGCCCAGCCTGACACAGGAGCAGAGGCAAGCTGTGCGTTCCACGATAACGCAGATGCGGGAACAGGGCTCCTCCCGTGAGGAGATCCACGCTGCGGTTGGCGAGATGCTCAAGGCGTACGGTATCGAGGTGCCGGAGCACTGGGGGAAAGGATTCTCCGGGGGTCCCAGGAGATTCTTTGGCCGACTTACCGATGAGCAGAGGGAAGCTGTGCAGGAGAAGGTAAAACAGATGCGGGACCAGGGTGCCTCCCCTGAGGAGATTCACGCTGCAGTAGCCCAGATGCTCAAAGGGTATGGCATCGACCTACCAGAGCACTGGGGCAAAGGTTTCCAAGGTGATCCCAGGAGATTCTTTGGCCGACTTACCGATGAGCAGAGGAAGGTCGTACGAGAAAAGATGAAGGAGATGCGGGAGCAGGGTGCTACCCGTGAGGAGATCCACGCTACGGTGGCTGAGATGCTCAAAGGCTATGGCATCGAGCTGCCGGAGCACTGGGGCAAAGGGTTCCCCGGTGGCCCGAGGGGATTTCTCTCTCAGCTCACCGCCGAGCAGAGGAAGGCAGTGCAGGAGAAGGTGAAAGGGATGCGGGACCAGGGCGCCTCCCCTGAGGAGATCCACGCTGCAGTGGCTGAGATGCTCAAAGGGTATGGGGTTGAATTACCAGAAAGTAAGGCAAGCATCTCTTCCCCAACGGAACCGCCTGAGTTACAGATTACAGCTCAAAGCTCCCCCAATCCCTTTAACCCTGAGACCCAGATCACTTATACGCTGACTGCCCCGGGCGAGGTGCGGGTAAGGATCTACAATGTCACTGGAGAGATGGTCCGCACTTTCAATGAGGGGTATCGCGCGGCGGGTAGCTATAGTCTGCAATGGGACGGTGGTGATGCAAACGGGAATCGCGCTGCCAGCGGCATCTATTTTTATCGCATCGAAGCCGGTCCTTACTCTGCCCCGGGGCGGATGATTCTGCTCAGGTAGGGCGGCAATCTGTATAAGGCAGGGGTGACCGGTTCTTCCGGTCATCCCTGTTTTTAACCAATTATGAACGAGGTGAAAAAATGGTTTGCAGGGATCTCGCACGGTTTAGTGCAACAACATTCCTTTCTCTAATAGTCGCCAGCTCAATTCTTTTAAGCGGCTGTAAGAACCAGGAGGTGCCCAGTCACTGGTCAGCACAACCAGTGCAGGTAGATGGTCAAATGACTGATTGGGCAGGTATACCCGCGAATTACCTGGAGGATAGCGGCGTGCAACTGGGTTTGTGCAATGATAACCAGAACCTGTACATTCTCTTTCGTTTCAGTAACCAAGCCTGGGCGCGCACCATTCGCATGGGTGGGGTGACCCTCTGGCTGGATAATTCCGGCAAAAAGAAGAAGGACTTCGGCATCCGTTACACTGGCGGGCCATCTCTTTCCGAGATGCAAGGGCAGGGAATGGGTGACCGGGGTGGCTTCAGGGAGAGCCTCACCCCGGAACAGAAGAAGCGCTTCCTCCAAAGACAGGCAGCCATGGCCAATAAAATCACCGTCATCAACAAGGAAAGGAATAAGGAATCAACCATACCGGCAAGTGGTTCCAGCGGTTTGGCTGCGGGCTCTGCGGTGCTTCAGGGGATTTACACCTATGAGTTCCGCATCCCGTTGCAGAAAGGGGATATTAGCCACTATGGCATTGGAACGCAACCGGGACAGGCCATCAGCCTTGGATTGGAGTGGGGTGGCATGAGCGACGCGAACCGGGAAAGGATGAAAAGGATGGGTAGTGGCCCGCCTGGTGGTATGGGTGGTGGTCGAGGTGGTGGTCGAAGTGGCGGACCCAGGGGTGGTTCCCGCCCACAGCCACCAGAAGAGCAGGAGATCTGGGTGAAAACTCGGTTGGCTTTACCTTCGGCAGAATAGGGTTAAAGCGATGCCATGGTTTTCTGGACAGAAGGTGCGATGGGCGGCAGTCTTTTGCACTTTGTTCCTTTTGTCGTCATTGCTGCCTTCTTGTGCCACGGTGCCTTCTTCCCAAAAATATGTAGGCTCGGTTTTTGATTCAGGTGCGTCGAGATAAAAGGAGAAAAAAATGGGTTTAATAAAGTTGGAAAGTGTCAAAAAAGTTTATCAAATGGGAAATGTATCTGTTACTGCTTTAAAGGGCATTGATGTCGAAATTGACAAAGGAGCCTTCATCTCATTTATCGGTCCATCTGGAAGCGGAAAAACCACTCTTTTGAATTTGATTGGCTGTTTGGATAAACCAACTTCCGGAAATCTGGAAGTTATGGATACAAACATTGCAAAATTAAATTATGTGGAAAGAGCAAAATTTAGAGGTGAACATCTGGGATTTATCTTTCAGAATTTCAATTTGATTCCTGTTCTCACCGTTTATGAAAATGTGGAATATCCGCTTGTAATGGTGAAGTCACTTCCAAAGAAGGAAAGAGAAGAAAAAGCACTTTCCTTGCTCGATGCAGTGGGAATGCTAGATCAGAAAGATAAAATGATAAACCAGATTTCAGGTGGACAAAAGCAGCGAGCTGCTATTGCCCGAGCATTGACAACCGATCCTAAAATTGTATTGGCAGATGAACCAACTGCAAATCTTGACCACAATTCAGCATATAAAGTGGTACATTTGATGAAAAAACTAAGCCGGGGAATCGGAACTACTTTCATCTTTTCAACTCACGATCCCAAAATAGTGGCGGAAGTTGATATCATCTACACACTTGAAGACGGTGTTCTTACTAAACGCGAAGAGAGGGGGAACAATGAATAATATCATAAAAATTGCTTTCAGAAATCTCTACCGTCAGAAACGGAGAAGTTTTCTCACAATTGGAATTGTCGCATTTGGAGTTCTCGCTGTTCTGCTGTTTTCGGCAACAGCCGGTTCCTTCAAAAATTTCGTAATTGGAGAAATAACCGATTCAATGTTGGGGCATATTCAAATACATGCCAAAGGTTATGTTGGAGCGCTTGATAATCTACCGCTTGATAGAACATTAGATGAAAAACAAATCAAACAAATGGAAAAAGTGCTGAATAACATTCCCGAAATTGAAAGTTATTCTTATCGGATCTTATTGGGTGGAATGTTGAGTAATTATCTGGAATCTACCAGCGCAAAATTTTCTGCTATCATTCCCGCCAAAGAAGATAAGGTAGTTCCTTTATTAAAAGATAGACTCAAAAAAGGAAATTTTCTCAGAAAAGGTGAAATTCTTTTGCCCGAACTCATTACCAAAGGTTTCGATTCCAAAATTGGTGATGATATTGTGTTGGTAGCAACTAACGCAGACGGTTCGGTAAACGGACAGTCATTTAAAATTTCGGGTGTTATGGAAAGTGTGATGGGACCAACCGGTAAATATGGTTACATCCATTTCGACGATGCAAGAACACTTCTGCGAATGGATGGAATGGAAATTAGTGAAGTTGCAATTCGCTTGAAAAGTTTTGATGATATGAATGAAGTTAATTCCATATTGAACAAAAAATTGGGAGCAATTAAAAATCCGAAGGAGAATAATGTCTTTGAAGTTCACACTTGGGAAAGTCTCTCTCCATTTTATAATATAGCGCAAATGATAGATATGATGGCACTTTTCATTAAAGCAATCCTTATCGGAATTGTACTAGTAAGTATTATGAATGTAATGATAATGGCAGTTTACGAGCGCACAAAAGAGATTGGGTCAATTTCCGCAATGGGAACTTTGCCTTCAAAGATAAAATTAATGTTCCTTTTTGAAGGATTCTTTCTGGGCATTTTCGGGTCTGTGATCGGTATTGTTGTTAGTATGATTTCAATTTTTATCGTGAATATTTCCCACTTTACAATCGCTTTTGGAAGGAACAGTAATATACTGCTGGAACCTGAAGTATCACTTTCTCAAATCGGGATAACAGCGTTTATTGTTATCATTGTATCCATTATTGCTGTAATGGAACCAGCTTCTAAAGCTTCTAAACTGGAACCGATAGAAGCATTAAGGCAAAATTAAAATCTGGAGGGAAAAATGTTTAATAAAATAAAAATATCAGAAAAAATTCTCTTCGTTGTTCTCATCCTTGCCATAAATACCGGTTTTCTCTTTGCGCAGGAAGCTCAGGAAATTAATGAAGCAGGAAACAAACTTCTCAAACAAATCGATAGAAATCTATCTCCCGAATCATTTGAATCTCTACGAAAAATAATTAATATCGAACCAAACGGAACGAAAAAAGAATTTGTCCTCTTTGCTCTAAAAAAAGGGAATGACAAAATGGTTACTACTTTTCTTGCACCAAAATCGGAAGTCGGGCGTTCTACTCTTCGGTTGGATGAAAATATGTGGTTGTATATTCCGAATGTGGGGAAACCGATGCGCATTACAAGTCTGCAATCTGTAATCGGTGGAATTTTTAATAATTCCGATATTATGCAATTGGATTACAGCGCTGAATATGATGTAACAGAAATGACCGACGACAGCGAAGAAAAAATGCTGACTTTAAAAGCAAAAACAACAACCGTTGCTTACGACAAATTGAAAATGTGGGTAAATATAAAGTACAAAACACCTTCTAAAATTGAATGTTATACTGCCAGTGGGATGCTGATAAAAACACTTAATTTTAAGGAAATAAAAGATTTCGGAAACGGTATCATTCGCCCCTCAGTTTTAGAAACGGACAGTCCGCTTCACAAAGGTTATAAAGCTGTAATGATCTATGCAAACATTAAACCTCGCAAGATAGATGATGAAGTCTTTACTCTGAATTTTATGGGAAAGATCAAGGATTTCAGAAAGTGAAATTTCTAATTATCTTCCTCCTCTCTTTTAACTATCTTTCTGCTCAGGAATACTCTTTTGATTTTGAAGAATTCGAGAAAAAACCTTACGAATATATTGGGAACCTCCAAATACAACCGGATTTTATGCTATTAAATAAAGCGTCAAAATTGTATGCATTCAGCTTCCAAAATAAAGAAGAAAAAGATTACTGGGATTCTTATAACGCTTCCTTACAACTGAAAGGCAGCTATGAAATCTCAAAATTCAAATTTTCTTTGGATATCAAAGATCAGTTGTCGTTTACAAAAAATGATGAATTGGAAAATAATTTCAGTATTTATGAATTTTTCGGGAATGCAAATCTTTCTACTAATTTCTCAATGCAAATAGGTGAAAAATCGGTTAAATGGGGGAAGGGTTATATCTGGAATCCTGTTTCTTTTGTGGGACGGCAAAAAGACATAAACGATGTTGATGCTGGTTCGGAAGGTTTCTGGATGATGAAACTCGATTATGTTAAAAGCCTCTCGGGACTTTTACAGAATTATTCCATCACACCTGTTTTTATCCCGGTAACAGAAGATATTAACAAAGATTTTCAACTAATGAACAGTTTTAATTTTATCTTGAACAGCTATTTTCTTATCAAGGATACTGATATCGATTTTTATCTATTTATACAAGAGAAGAATTTTGAAAAACTTGGATTTGATTTTGCCCGAAATATTTTACCAAACTGGGAAATACACGCAGAATATGTTTATGAAAAAGACGTAATAATCAATTCATGGAATTCAGATTACGAAGTTGAGCAATTTAAAATGGAATCAAACAATTATTTGTTTGGAAGCAGAATGCTATTTCCCACAAACATAACCGTGATATTTGAATATCTGCACAATGATGTTGGTTTAGACACGGAACAAATGACGATATTTTTTGAAGCAGCAAAATTAGCAACTTCCGGAAATCCAACTTTATTACCGATAATCAAAGAATATCAAATGGAAAGTTTCAGCGGTCAGTTTTTGATGAAGGATTATCTATATTTGAAATTATCGCAACCTGAACCATTTGACATTTTGTATTTCACATCTTCGGTTTACTTTTTGCATAATATGAATGATAATAGTGAAATGATTGGTGGAGAGCTAAACTATTCTCGATTCGAGGATTTAAATATGAAACTTAAATATAACCTGATGTTTGGAGAAGAAAACTCTGAATTCGGCGAGAAGATCAGTTCGGATAAAATAAGTTTTTTGATGGAATATGTTTTTTAAGTCGCTGTGGCTAACAATGTGTCCACAAACTCCGCAAGCTCCGTTCGTGGCACAGAGGAAGGTTATACGACATGGCACTTCGAAGAGGAGAGAAAATGAAAATCCCAAAAAGCAAAGCACTTGAGCTAAGAGATGAGAAGATTTTGCAATTTCAGAAAGTCTTAGCCGAAGCAACCTACAGTAACGTTACGGTGAAGCTTACGAATTGGCATACTACGGTACAGAAACTTTATTGACTGAGCTATTCTCAAAAGAGGAGGCAATGAATTTCCGTAGCAGTGTAAATTCGGAAGTAGCTATTATCGGAGGAGAAATAGATTATGCCAAGGAATTACAGGACTACAAAGAGCATATTAATAGTTGTATCGCCCAATTGAAGGTGTATAGAGAAAGAATCCAGAATTTCTGGCGACTGATGAGTTAGAAACGGTCACAAAGTTAACAGTTGTTCCGTTCGTCTCTATGAGTTTTGATGGAAAAGTCGGGGGTTAAACCTTTAAATACCAATTAAAAGTCTCAATGCGCTGCTTAATTTATCATGGGCAGACAATCACGATTAGAATTTCCTGAAACCTTATATTGCCACACCTGGCCGGTCCCGGGTCGGGGAGGCGAGTCTCCGTTAGAAAGGCAATGGATTATGCCCTGGGCGCAGTGGGCAGTAGTCTCTTGCACTCTGGTGATTTTTACGCTATCATTCTTCTGTGCCACCGCCCTTCTATCCGCAAATATGTAAGCCCAATCCGCAATGCCCGAGGACAGGTCCACGGCTTTGGATCCTTTTCGGCCCTTTGGGAGGAGTGGACGGTACAGTTTGGCGCGACAGATAGGGAAGAAAGATTAGGGGTGAGCAGTCCTTTAACCGTGGTTGAGGGCCACATTGACGAATTTCCGCTTCAAATTGCTGCCACTTTGATTGACTCCACCCTCATTGAGGCTGGCTTGCAGCACTACGCCACCCTTCTGGCAATGACTCCAGAAGAGCAGGCCGATTTTCGCCGGGCCTACTGCAAACGGCATACTCCAGCAAATCACCTCCTTATCTGGTGTGAACTGCAGACAATTTGGGCGGAAAACTATCTGGCCCCTCGCCGCTGGATCATCTTTCTGGAGGACGATGCCGGCAATCAGTATGAACCTTTGCAAATATCCGAGGAATCTCCCCCCATTCGCCAAATGGTGACGGAGAGGAGGTCTGGATCCCAGCCTGAACAGGAACGCCGGGGATGGAGTGTACAACAGAAAGCCCTGATGTTCTCCTTTCCCAAAAGAAATATTCATGGAACTCCTGTCCCCTCTGAGAAGTTAAAGTTTTTGAAATTGACCTTTCAACTGAAGGGAGATGAGGAGACGAGGGCAGAAGGGGTTTGGGTATTCAAGAGATAGGGACTGTTCAGAGGCTGTTTAAAAATAGAATTTTCGTCCTATGATCAGAGGTTCCCATCCGGCAAATCAGTCCTTTTTTGAAAAAATGAAGACCTTGAGATAGCCGCTCTTTGACATATGTAAGCAGTAAATTGCCCCTAGGGCTCCCTCAGAAGGCAAAGTTATCCCATCTTTAGCTCTTATAAGGCTAAGGCGGATTTCTATCCTCTTAGGGATAGAAAGTTCAGCCGCTCCCTCTTTTTGGGAGAAACCCTCTTCTGACTGACCCCTCTGGGCTACTGCCTATAAACCAGCCTTAAGCTGTCTTCTTCTGAAGTGACCTTTTGCTTTCTAAGAAAATTGCCAGAGAGTCCAAAAGATCACAGACATCGGCAATCACTGCTAAGAAGTGGGCATTATCCTTGTTCAGCAAGGTGATCTTCTCTAACCCACCTTTATTCCTATCCCGCCAGAAGCCGGACTCCTTCAACTTCCTTACCCTCAGCATCTTCCGGCTCACCTTAAGGTGTACAGGGATCTGGCCAAAGGCCACCGGGTATTGGGCAGAGTCAATTACCCTTAACTTCTCACATCCCCCGTAGAGGGGACAATCCTTTGGCTCATCCAGCCCACAGCCATAATAGTGAAGCCCGCTCTTTTGGTCAAGGCCCAACCACTGGAGGTTCTCCCCCATAACACAATAGGGAGCACCTCTCTCATCAACCATCTCAGGCAGGCGGCTGTTTACCTTCTTGTCGGTATGAACCACTACCCCAAACCTCTCCTTGGCCACCCTCTTGCGCTCAGAGTCTATGTAGGCCAAGTCTGCCACCACATACTTTACCTCAAGCCCCAAGGCCTGGGCCAGATATAAAAGGGGCAGAAGGAAATGGACATCCTGCTGATGGGCGGGAGCAACAATTGAAATGAGGGTAACCACCTTGTTGTTGGGCAGGAGAATAGCTAAGGAGTGCTTCCTATGGCCCACCAGGAAACGGCTCTTGCCCTTCTTGGCTGCGCGCTTCCCTCTACTGGCTGTGGGGTCTCGGAACACCTCCACCTTACATCCATTGACCTCTATAACCTCAATAGGCTCCCAGCGACAAGGGGACTCCATCTCTGTGGAGTCGGTGATATGCAACTGAGAGCAGTTCTGGAAGAAGCCCAGGGAGTCAGCAGTCTTGATGAAGATAGAGATCAGGGTGAGCCGATCCCGGAAGGAGAAATCCTGGCGGAAGTTGGTCAAGGTAGCAGGACAGAAGCCATCCTTCTTGCTCTTTAGATGGCAGAATCTCCGATAGGCCTTTCGCTGCTTGAGCTCCCTACAGAGCTGATTGAAGGAGGGAATCCTCTTGATTGCCTTGAGGATATGGGCTCGCACCTTCCTGGAGATAGGGACAAGTTTTCTTCCCCGCCAGGCTATCTTATAGGAGAAGGCTGCATCGATGGCCTCATCATTGATCAGCTCATCCAACCGTTCTAAGTCAGGATCAACCTCTTTATCATAGATCCTGATGAACGACAGTTGATGACTTTGGCTCATTTCTTACCTCCTTAAAGGTTGAAGCTTTGACTATTAACAAGCAATAATATAATCAAATTTTCATCAAAGTCAACCTTTTTTAGAGGAAAAAGTAGATTTTTTTCAAAGAACTTCCTGAAAATTATACAGTTAACTCAAATTCAGAGGCAATTTTTAAACAGCCTCGTTCAAGTGAAAAGAGGCCCCATGTCAAAGTTTGGCCTTATGCTATCGGTAAATTAGAAAACGGGAACCGTAGAATGGGTGTAATAGACAAAACTCATATTGTTCGATTGTGGAAAGCTCAACCGAAGGGGAAATCAGAAATCACCTCGGAGGGAGATAACGATCCCAAGCTGGTTAATAACCCCACTTCACACCTGCCTCGACCTGAAGCGAAGAGGGGGCTAAGGGACTATATCAAGATGGTGCATATCTTGATTGTCTCACTGTTGATCGAGTTGACCATCCCAGCATATGCTTACTCGCAAGGACAGCTTCCCCCTAAGCCCCAGTCCATGGCCCAAGATTCCTTAACCTTAAATCAATGTATTGACATCGCCCTGAGAAATTCCCCTCAGGTGGCCATCACCAAGGGGAATATAAGCAAAGCCAAGATAAATCTAAGAGATGCCCAGTCCGGGTTTTTGCCCCAGGTTAACCTTTCGGGAGGATACGGGATTAATAACCTGAACAACAGGTTTGCCTGGGATGAAAAGCACTACAGCCTCTCCCTTTCTGCATCTATGAATCCCTTTGCCAGTGGGAAGAAGCTAATAAATGTTGCCAAGTCGAAGACATCCCTATCCTCAGTGCGAGAAGGCTATCGCCTCACCAAGGCTTCCTTAGTCCTCGAGGTGACCAGGAAATATTACAGCTTGCTCAAAGCAGAGGAGCTTTTGGGGCTTAAAATACAGAGTTTAAACCAAAGAAGAACACACCTGGACTTCGCGCAGACCCAGTATGGCCTGGGGCTTGTGCCCAGGGCCGACGTTTTGAAGGCAGAGGTGGATCTGGCCTCAGCCCAGGTTGATTCCTTGCAGGCCGTGGGCAATTTGGGATTAGCCAGGGCAGAACTGAATGATAAGCTGGGCCTAAGCTTAGACTATCCCGTTGAGGTTAAATCAGTTAAATTAGCCAAGGCTCCTCCCTCTGATCTGGACAGTTGCCTAACCCAAGCCCTGGCCCATCGTCCGGAACTTGCCCAACAGAGGTTAAACCTGTCGATCATGAAGGACAACTTGAAGCTGGCGGAGATAGACAGATTGCCACTTTTCACCCTTAAAGGCAGTTACAATGTTTATGCAGACAGATTTGTCTTCGGTGGGGTCCCTCTCAACCACGAGAATTGGGAAAGGAACAGGGATTGGCAGGTTGGCCTTGGACTGAGCTTCCCCATATTCGACGGTGGAGTAGGGTGCCGGGCAATTCAAGGGGCAAAGATAGGGATAAATGAGGCCAAGCTCAATTACGAGGAACTGGAGAGGGGGGTGAAGTTGGAGGTGAAATCAGCGCACCTCAATCTGGTCACTTCACTCAAAAGGATAGAGCTTACGGATAAACAGGTGAAGAGCGCAAGGGAAAGCTACGAGGTGGCGTTAGGAAGATATAAGACTGGGGTTGCTCCCATAACCGAGGTAATCGATGCGGAAGTGGCCCTCACCAGCAGCAAGGTAAACCACATTAGCGCAATCTACGATTACCTCTTAGCAAAGACTACCTTGCAGAAAGCTATGGATAAGCTATTTTAATGACTTCCAGGAGTTACTTGCCGAAAAGGGGCAACAGTTCCTCGGCCCTGATTTCGGTGAGCCAATTGAATGGTTGAAAGGGAGGTATCGATGAGAAAAAGGCTGTATATTATCCTCGGTGGCGTTGTCGCCATCGTAGTGGGATTTGTCATCTATAGCTCCATCTGGAAAAATGGCAATAACCAGGAGCAACCGTTTAGAATCGCAGTGGTTAAGAAGGGCAGCATAGTTGTTAAAGTAACTGAAAGTGGTACAGTAGAGCCCTTAACCACCGTTGATATAAAGTCAGATTTTGCAGGAGAAGTAAAGAAGCTTTTTATAGAAGAAGGAGACAGCGTCAAAGCAGGTGACAAGCTGGTATTGGTGCAACAAGAGTCATCAGAGGCCCTTTCGGTAGCTTCGGCAAAGGCATCGCTTGAGCGCGCAAAACTCGATTTGGAGGACATGAAAAGGAATTTGGAACGTAAACAGGAATTGTATCAGAAAGGATTTATTGCCAAAAAGGATGTTGAGGATGCAGAGAAAGCATATGAAAATAGTAAAATCGGGTATGAACTGGCAGAGAAGCAGCTTTGGTTGCGTTTGGGAGGAGCTGAACCCACAAAAGCGCAAAGTCTTGCCTCAAAGACTTTTGAAAACATAATCATTAAGTCACCCACCTCAGGAGTAGTCATTAGTCTAAACGTTGAAGAAGGTGAGATGATTACTTCAGGAACTCGATCCTTAGGTGGCGGTGGTACCACTCTTATGACCATAGGTGATTTGAGCAAGATGATCGTGAAGGCTGACATAAACGAAGTAGATGTCAGTAAAGTAAAGTTAGGACAGCCTGTAAATATCGGATTTGATGCTATAAGAGGTAGAGTGTACCACGGTGTAGTGAAAAAGATAGCACCAGCAGGGATCATTGAGCAAAATATTGTTGTTTATCCAGTCGAGGTAGAAATCCTGGGTTCTGTAGCGGGGGAGAGCGAAGGACCGCAGGCCGAAGGTTTTTCAGGTGATCTTAGAAAACAGGCCTTTGCCCAATTAACTGAAGAACAGCGTAATGCTATGCGTAAGGAGATGCAAAACCTGTTCCAACGGGGGGCAAGTCGTGAGGAGATCCAAAATGCAATGCAGAGAAAATTGAGGGAGTTCGGGGTGACGCCACCAGAGAGCCCACCAAGATCTGCCTCCCAATTTAGGCAGCCAACTGAGGTAGAGGGAACTGGTATCGGATTGATCAAACCCGGTATGACGGCAGACTTGGATATTATAACTGGTAGGGCTGAGGGTGTGTTGTGGGTGCCAAAGGAGGCAGTCACAAAGAGAGGCACCAGCACAATGGTGATGTTGATAAAGGATGGAAAGCCAGTTCCTCAACCAGTAGTAACAGGACTTGAGGACGATGTGAAAGTTGAGATCAAAGAGGGGGTGAAGGAAGGTGATGAAGTTCTTATTACAGGAGTCGAACGTCAAATACTGGAAGGGTCGGAGAGAGTTAGAAGCGGAGGCCCCCCAATGCATAGGTGAGTGAAACTATGGCTACGCTGATAAAAGCACATAACTTAACTAAAGCCTACGGCATAGGGAAAGTTGAAGTCCGGGCATTAAGAGGGCTCTCATTAGAAATTGATAGGGGTGAATTCGTATCTATCATGGGACCCTCCGGATCGGGCAAAACCACCTTAATGGACATATTGGGATGTCTGTCCAAACCCACATCCGGAACCTACTACTTGAATGACCAAGCCACCAATGAGCTCAGTGATAACTATCTATCGGAAATCCGCAATGAACAGCTGGGGTTTGTCTTCCAGACATTCAACCTCTTGCCCCGGTCAACGGCACTGGTTAATGTCGAGCTCCCCTTGCTTTATGCCGGGATAGGTGAGAAGGAGCGAAAGAGGAAAGCACGGGAAGCACTGGAGGCTGTGGGCCTCAAGGGGCGCGCGCATCACTATCCCAACGAGCTTTCCGGTGGTGAGCAGCAGCGGGTGGCCATTGCCAGGGCACTGGTAAACAGCCCGTCCATAATACTTGCTGATGAGCCGACGGGTAATTTGGATTCACAATCTGGTGAAGAGGTTATGTTAGTTTTCAAAAGGAT
The DNA here is from genome assembly GCA_964626665.1 of uncultured Gemmatimonadota bacterium. GTDB lineage: Bacteria > SM23-81 > DAOVCL01 > DAOVCL01 > DAOVCL01 > DAOVCL01. Next base: position 63,616 of record CAZVGK010000008.1, read on the forward strand.
GCATGAACAAGGCAAGACCATCATTATAGTAACTCATGATCCAGAGGTTGCAAAATGCGCAGATAGAATAATACAAGTAAAAGATGGGCAGATCAAGCAAGAAGAAGTTCGAAGAAAAACGGTAGAACATACGATGGGCGCCTTGGATAAGGTTAATAAAGGAACCAGCCTCATAGGAAGCTTTGTATCCGGGTTCGCCTCTGGATATAAAGGGCTTTCATCCAACAAACTACGCTCCTCTCTCACAGTGTTGGGTATCGTTATCGGTGTGGCCGCCGTCATTGGTATGTTAGGAGTAGGCGAAGGTGCAAAGCGTCAAATTACATTACAAATAGAGAAATTGGGATCAAATGTTTTAATGGTCCATCCCAGACGCCCAGAAAGCAAAGAGGAGGCTTTAGAGTGGAGAGGAAGATCTAAAGGACTTACCCATGAAGATGCAATTGCTGTTAAGGAGAAGATTTCGGCGGTAAATGCGGTGGCCCCTCAAATTAGAACCCACGAGAGAATCAGGTATCTTGATAAGTATTGGGATACACGACTTTTGGGAACCTCTCCATCCTATCAGACCATAAGGAATCTGGAAATGGATGAGGGAAGATTCTTTGACCAAGAGGAACTTGATTCATGGGCAAAGGTTTGTGTAATTGGAAAGACAGTTAAGGAAGAGCTATTTGGCAACGAGCATCCTGTTGGTAAAGATATCAAGGTAAGGGACGAAAGATTTACAGTCATTGGCATTCTAAAAGAGAAAGGACGGGTAGGTTGGGAGGATTTCGATGACCAGATACTTATACCATTCACTACGGCCCAAAAGAGGTTTACCGGAGATGACAATGTGCAGACAATTTTTGTGCAAGCCAAAAGCTCTGAAGTTACAGGTGGTACTAGCAGGGAAGTGGAAGCATTGCTCACTCAGAGGCATAACCAAGTGGTGGATTTTAGAGTAAGAAGTCAAGAGGAATTTCGTCAGACCATAGAACAAACTGCAAGTACATTCAAGCTTATGCTGGCAGGTATTGCGGCAATATCGTTAATTGTTGGTGGTATTGGAATAATGAACATAATGTTGGTTTCGGTAACGGAAAGGACGAGAGAGATTGGCATAAGAAAGGCGGTAGGAGCAAAACGAGGAGATATATTGGTGCAATTCTTGATAGAGTCGATGGTGCTTGCCTTTGCTGGTGGAGTAATTGGCATACTTTTGGGCACGGGTTTTGCTAATACAATAGGGAATATGATGGTTGGGGCAGGTACATTTGGTCCTAGACGCCTCTTTGGTGGCGGTGGCCAATCAGTTATTACCTTGAGCTCAGTACTGCTTGCCTTCTTTTTTGCTGTAGGTGTAGGTATTTTCTTTGGTATGTATCCAGCCAACAAGGCATCAAAGCTGGACCCTGTGGAGGCACTAAGATATGAGTAAAGGCAGGTAGTTGGGGATAGCTTAAGGCACTCCTCGCCACAGGCCTTATCCCAGGCCAGTGAAGAGGAGGAACGACCGAGATGCCGCAGGTTTCGCCCTGCGGCATTTTTCATTGACTGGCCTAGCCCGAATTGTTCACAAACTGATAGCCAATTGGTACAATTTTTTCAGACTTAAAAATTTATGTATTTGTCTTGTAGGGACGGACATTTGTGTCTGTCCGTTTCCCTCGGACAGGGCTAAAGCCCTATGCCTACGACATAAAACCTCTGATAATTGGGGATCTCCCCCATACTTTATGAGTAGATCGGTTCAGGCCGCATTATTTACAAGAACTCATCTATCCTGAACTATTCATCCCAAAGACCAGGTGGCAGAACCTAAATTCTGCCACCCTCCCCTGTGCCGTCAGGTAAGGGCACTTGATAGCCGGCTGGGGGCGGTTAGATGAGGACATCTGACCGCTCAATCATTGGCGGCTCGGAGAAAGATTCCAGAGATTGTAATTTGTGTAGGGTTCCTGTAGCCTTAAAAAAGAAAAAAGGGTTGACTTTGAGGGGGTGAAGGACGATATTACTCCCTTCAGACAGGTTGTCATCTGGATCTCTCCCACAAATGGCAATTGACCGTCTAAAGGAGGTTATCGTAGCCGTTAGGTCTGATGAGCGAAAGGTGATAGGGGATGGGTAAAGTGGTTGGTTGGAAAGAACTCATCGGGTTGCGGAAGGAATGGGGGAAGAGGAAGGTGGTCTTCACCAATGGCTGCTTTGACCTCCTGCATATAGGCCATATTCATTGTTTGAAGGAGGCAAAAAAGTTGGGTGATCTTCTCATCGTTGGGTTAAACAGTGACTCATCGGTGAGGAAAATCAAGGGAGAGAAGAGGCCAGTAATTCCCCAAGAGGAGAGGGCGACTATTCTCTCTTCCCTGGAGATGGTGGATTATGTCTGTATCTTTGATGAGGACACCCCATATCACATCATCTCCCTTCTCCAGCCCGATTATATCGTTAAGGGGGGGGATTGGGAGCCGGAAGAGGTGGTGGGAAAGGAGATAGTTGAGGGAAGAGGAGGAAAAGTGGTCACCGTGGAGGTTGTCGAGGGAAGGAGCACCCAGGGCCTGATCCAGATGATTTTAAAGAGGTATTGTTCGGAGGGGGAGAAAAATCCGAAAAGTTCCCTTGACAGGTGAGAGCCGTTTTGCTATTATGGCTTAGGAGGACTTTCCAATGGGGCCAGGGAAGCTCCCCAGTTAAGTCAAGGAAAATTAAGCTATTACAAAACTATTTGCCCCTCACAAAAGAGGAGGACGATTCTGGCAAGCTCAGATTTAAGTGACGGGTTCCAGGTCTTTGCCAAACTGGCTGGCAAGCTTTTGGCCGAAGGTGAGGTGGACAAAGCCATCTCCATCTGTAAGAAAGGGCTTGCGGTATATCCCCACTACGAAGAGGCCGAACTCATCTTGGGAGAGGCCTATTTGACCAAGGGGATTTGGGCTGAAGCCAAGGGGATTTTAACCAGGGTCTTAGAGCTGGACCAGCAGAACCTGCGGGCACTCCGGGGGCTACTGGAGATAGCTCAAAGGGAAGAGGATGTAGGTAGGGCCACACAGCTTGCCGAACTAATCCTGCAGATAGATCCTTCCAACAGAAAAGCCACAAGCTTTTTGCAAGAGCATGAAAGGAAGCAGGCCCCCGCGGAGGAAGGGCCGCTAATCGAACCCCCGGAGGCCACCCCTTTGGCACCTTCTGAGGAGGAGGAAAAGGCAACAGTAGAGGCTGAGGAGGGGCCAACCATAGAGCTTCCTCAGGTAGAGGAATCTAAGGAGGAAATTACCCCAAAAAAAGGGGAAGCTCCCTCAGAGGCACCGCCCCAACCCGAGTTTGTTGAGGAGGCGCCCCCTGAAGTTCCTCAAATAGAGGAAACCAAGGCGGAGAGGGAGGAGGCAACCTTAGAGGAAGGTGAGGTACCTTTGGAAACCCCGTCCGAGGAGGAGGTAGCGGAGGCGAAAGGAGGGGCGGAGGAACAGCCGACCACAGAACCATCAGAAGCACCTTTTATAGAGGAGCCAGAAGAGTTCCCCTCGATGGAGGGAGAAACCGGGGAGCCCCCCCCTGAGATGGTTGCCGAAGAGGAGAAGAAAATTGAAGAAGAACCAACCCCCCAGCCCCCAGAGCCTCCCCCCATAGAGGAACCCATAGCAGGGAAGGAGCCTTTAGCGGAGACAGAGGAGGCTAAACCAGAAGGGGAGCCAGCCGAGAACCCACCACCAGAGATAACTACCCCCCAAGAGGAGAGGGAACCCCACTGGGAGGAAAAGGAACCCCCCCCAAAAAAGAAGGAGGAAGGAATACCAGCAAAGACTGGGGAGGAGCTCTCCGCCTTGGGACTGGAGGAGGGTATCGAGAGGTTGGAGAGCGAGTTTGCCGGAATAGAAACCCCCACCTTGGCCGAGATCTACCGGAAACAGGGCCTATGGGAGAAGGCCCTGGAGGTTTATACCAGGCTTTTGGAGAAGGAGCCGGAGAACGAAGAGTATAAGGCCAAGATCGAGGAGATAAAAGAAGAGATGGACGAGGGTAAAGATGTGGGCTAAAAGGTTAAAAAGGCTGTTAGACTCCCTAAGCAAAGTCGATGGATTCCTGATAACTTCCCTTCCCAACATCTTCTGGCTGACCGGTTTCTCCGGCTCAGCGGGAGTGGCCTTGGTCACCTCTCAGCGGAGGATCTTCATCACCGATTTCCGTTACCAGGAGCAGTCGGCCGCAGAGGTGAAGGGATGGGAGATCGTTATCGCCAAGAAGAGGCTCTTCGATGAACTCCCCCCACTGGGGCTCTTCTCCGATGGGTTTAAGCTGGGCTTTGAGCCGGACCATCTTACCTATGAGGAATACCAAAGGCTGCGGGAGGTCCTTCCCCAAGCTGAGTTGGTTCCTATTAAGGGAAAGGTGGAGTGCTTGAGAACCGTGAAGGATGAGGGGGAAATCCAGCTAATGAGGGAGACGGCAAAGATAGCTGATGAGGCCTTCTCCGAGATTTTAGGCTTAATCCACCCAGGGGTAAAAGAGATCGAGCTGGCTACGGAGCTTGATTACCGGATGAAAAAGAAGGGAGCGGCAAAGACCTCATTTGAGACAATTGTGGCCTCGGGTTGGCGGGCCGCCCTGCCCCACGGTCTCCCCACAGAGAAGGAGATAAAAGAAGGGGAGATGGTGATAATCGACTTTGGAGCCAACTACCGGGGATACTGTTCAGATTGCACCAGAACGGTCTTTTTAGGGAAACCCGAGGAAAAACAAAGGGAGATATATGAATTGGTGCGTCGCGCCCAGAAGGCCGGGTTAGAGGGGGCCAAGGTCGGGGTTAAGACCTCTGAACTGGACGGAATCTCCCGCCAAATCATCGATGATGCAGGGTATGGCCCCAATTTTGGCCACTCCTTAGGACATGGGGTGGGCACCTTGGTTCACGAGGAACCCCGGGTCTCCGCCCTCAGCGCAGAGGTCCTCCAGGAGGGGATGGTGGTGACAATTGAGCCAGGGGTCTACCTTCCAGATTGGGGAGGGGTAAGGATTGAGGATATGGTGGTGATTAGAAAGGACGGGGCTGAGCTCTTGACAGGTTTAACCAAAGACCTTGTTCAACTATAAGAGTGAGTGATGGCCACTACCGCTGATTTTAGAAATGGGATGGTCATTAATTTAAAGGGCAATCTCTACGCCATCGTGGAGTTCCTCCATGTGAAACCGGGTAAGGGAGGGGCTTTTGTGCGCACAAAGTTAAAGAGGCTCTCCGACGGAAGCGTCTTGGAGAGGACCTTCCGGGCCGGGGAAAGGGTACAGGAGGCCAGGGTGGAAAAGAGGCAGATGCAATATCTCTATCAGGCTGAGGACCTCTACTACTTTATGGACAGCACCACTTACGAACAGATGCCTATCGCCAGTTCCGTTTTAGGAGAGGAGAAGGCCTTCCTCAAGGAAGGGTCTGAGGTTGCCGTCTTAACCCATACGGGAGAGGCCATTGGGGTGGAACTTCCCATATTTGTGGCACTTGAAGTTGTGGAGACCGAACCCGGGCTGAAGGGCGATACCGTCTCTGGCGGCTCCAAACCGGCGAAGTTGGAGACCGGAGCCATCATCCAGGTCCCCCTCTTTGTGCAGAAGGGCGATAGGGTAAAGGTCGATACCAGAGGGGGAAATTATATAGAGAGGGTCTAAGATGCGAGAGTCCAAGTTGAAAAAATTGGTCAAATTGGTGGAAGAAAGCAACATCGATGAACTGGAGCTCTCCAGGTGGGGAGCAAAGGTGAGAATCATCAGGCGCAGGACAAGCCAGGAGATGGTTGCCCCTGTTGCCGCCGGGGAAGAGCACAGCTCCCCCCAGGTGGTGGAGACAACCGGCCCAGAGGAACCCAAGCCACAGGAGGAACCCCCCAAAAATCATTACGAGATAAAATCCCCCATAGTGGGGACATTCTATCGCGCCCCCGCGCCCGATACCGACCCCTATGTGCAGGAGGGGCAATTCGTGAAGAAAGGGGATGTTGTCTGTCTCGTGGAGGCAATGAAATTAATGAACGAGATCGAATCCGAGGTCTCTGGGCAGTTGGTTAAGGCTCTGGTGGATAATGCCCATCCGGTGGAGTATGACCAACCCCTCTTCTTGGTGGAGTTGGCCACCTAAACCCAGGGGGATCTATGGATCTAAGGGAGCTGCTCCGGGAGATGTTGGAGAAGGAAGCCTCTGATTTACACCTGAGGGTAGGGACGCCTCCCTTCTTCCGCATAGATGGCCGACTTTCAGCTAAGAATGTCCCTCCCATTGGCCTCGATGAGATGAAGGAGATGATCAGCCAGGGATTGAGCCAGGAACAGAGGGAGATCTTTAACAAGAAGAGGGAACTCGATTTGGCCTTAAGTGTATCCAAGTTGGGTCGCTTCCGGGTCAACCTCTATTACCAACGGGGAACCCCGGGTATGGCCATCAGGGCAGTGAAGCTAACCATCCCCAATTTTGAGGAGCTCAACCTCCCGCAGGTGGTCAAGAAATTGGCCGAGGAACGGAGGGGATTGATCCTGATTACCGGAACAACGGGGTCGGGCAAATCCACTACCCTGGCCTCGATGGTGGAGCACATCAACCAGACCCGCCGGGCAAACATATTAACCATAGAGGATCCGATAGAATATGTGCATATAAACGAGAAGAGCATTATCTACCAGAGGGAACTGGGGAGCGATACCGACGGCTTTGCCGCAGCCTTGCGGCAGGCCTTTAGGCAGGATCCGGATGTCATCCTCTTGGGGGAGATCAGGGATATAGAGACGATGTCCATCGCCTTAACCGCCGCGGACACCGGCCACCTGGTCCTCTCCACCCTCCACACCCTGAATGCCATTGAGACCATCAACCGCATTATCTCCTTCTTCCCACCCCATCAACACCAGCAGATCAGGCTCCTCCTCTCCGGGGTGCTGAAAACGGTCATCTCCCAAAGGCTGCTCAATATGGCCAATGGCAGGGGCAGGGTGCCCGCGGTGGAGGTGCTCGTCAGCACGGGTTCAGTCAGGGATTACCTCATCGATCCCCTAAAGACTCCCCAGATCTCCGATCTTATGGAAGAGGGCGGGGTGCAGTATGGGATGCAGACCTTTGACCAGTCCATTATGAGACTTTATCAGCAGGGACTAATTACCTACGAGGATGCCCTTCTGCACAGCACAAACCCGGATGACTTAGAGCTCAAGGTCAAGGGGATCACCGGGGCGGCGGACCGGAGGTGGACGGAGTTCCCCAAAGGCGAGGGGAGAAATCCTCCATCATAATAAATATAGTCTCTCTGGGGGCAAGCTCTCCCCTAGGCTCTACTAACCCTCTGGGCGCTCCGCCATCACCCTTAAACCCAGACCTAAGTAGGAAATTCAAACAACCATCACATTTCGGAATTTCTCAGGGGCTCCGAAATGTTATAGGCGAAATTGTTTGCGAAGATATTGATCGCCAACCGAGGAGAGATTGCCCTCAGGGTTATCTATGCCTGCAAGGAGTTGGGGATAAAGACGGTCGCCGTCTATTCCCAGGCCGATCTCCACAGCCTGCATGTGAGGTTTGCCGACGAGGATGTCTGCATCGGTCCGCCGCCATCAGACAAGAGCTACCTTGATCCCCGGAGGATAATCAGCGCCGCGGAGGTAACCAATGCGGCTGCCATCCATCCCGGCTATGGATTTCTGGCCGAGAACGCCGACTTTGCCGAGATATGTGAATCCTCTGGGATAACCTTTATCGGCCCATCCTCGGAGATGATCAGAAAGATGGGCGACAAGGCCTATGCCAAGGAGGCAATGAAAAGGGCTGGGGTCCCGGTAATTCCCGGATCGGATGGGGTGGTGGGGGATCTGGAAGAAGCGGTGAAGATAAGCAAGAGGATTGGGTTCCCGGTTATGGTCAAGGCCAGGTCCGGGGGAGGGGGAAAGGGGATGAGGATAGTGAAGGACGAGTGGGGACTGCGACGGGTATTCGAGCTCACCAGGGCAGAGGCTCAGGTGGCCTTTGGAGACCCTGAGGTCTACTTAGAGAAGGTCATCGAGAACCCCCGTCATATAGAGATGCAGGTCTTGGGTAATGGGCGGGGCAAGGTGATCCATTTAGGGGAGAGGGAATGCTCCATTCAGCGAAGACACCAGAAGTTAGTAGAGGAATCCCCCTCGCCCGCGGTGACCTCAAAGTTGCGGAAGAGCCTGGGAAAAGAGGCGGTGAAAGCCGCCAAGGTAGTGAAATACAAGGGAGCAGGGACGGTGGAGTTCCTGCTTGCCCCGAATGGCAGCTTTTACTTTATGGAGATGAATACCAGGATCCAGGTGGAGCACCCGGTCACCGAGCAGGTAAGCAAGGTGGACCTGGTTAAGGAACAGATCAGGGTCGCCTCCGATGGGAAATTGGGCTTCAATCAGGAGGAGATCGTAGTTGAGGGCCATGCCATCGAGTGTAGGATAAACGCTGAGGACCCCGCCAATGGATTTAGGCCCTGCCCAGGGCAGATAACCAGTTTTCACATCCCAGGTGGCCCGGGAATCAGGGTGGACACCCATGCCTATGCCCAGTATGTCATCCCCCCCTATTACGATTCCCTTTTAGCCAAGCTGATCACCTATGGAAGGACAAGGGAGGAGGCCATTCTCAGGATGAGGAGGGCCCTGGAGGAGTTCATAGTTGAGGGGGTAAAGACAACTATCCCCTTCCACCAAAGGGTCCTGGTGGACCCAGATTTCGTCAGAGGAGAATTTGACACCTCTTTTGTGGAGAGGTTTAATTTGGAGGGTGCTCATGCCAAAGCTTGATTCCCCGATTAAGTTTATCAGGAAGAGGGACGGCAGGTTGAGTCGTTTTGCTAGCGAGAAGATCGAGGAGGCCATATCCAAGGCAATGAAGTCGGTAAAGGCCTTCGCTCCCCAGGAGGCAGCCAAGGTAACCCATCAGATCGTCACCGTCTTGGAGGTTATCTACAAAGATGGACGCATTCCCACGGTGGAGAATGTGCAGGACTTAGCGGAGAAAGTGCTCATAGAGAGAGGTGAAGCCGAAGTTGCCAAGGCCTACATCCTCTACCGGGAACAGCATGCTAAACTCAGGCACGCCCGGGCCCTCTTCTCCGAGGCCCTTGATATAGTTGATCGCTATCTCTCTAAGGAGGATTGGAGGGTACGGGAAAACTCCAATATGAGCTACTCCTTGCAAGGTTTAAACAACCACATCACCTCGCTGGTTACCGCCCAGTATTGGTTGGAAAGGATATACCCCCAAGAGGTAAGGGAAGCCCACAATCAGGGGGATTTTCATATCCATGACTTGGGTCTCCTCTCGGTCTATTGTTGTGGTTGGGACCTGCAGGATCTTCTGCAGAGGGGACTGGGTGGGGTGGCAGGTAAGACCGAGAGCAAGTCCCCTAAGCATCTTCGGGCAGCCCTGGGACAGGTAGTTAACTTCTTCTACACCCTCCAGGGAGAGGCCGCTGGCGCACAGGCCTTCTCCAATTTCGATACCCTCTTAGCCCCATTTATTCGTTATGATAAGCTTGACCATGGGGAACTGAAGCAGGAGATGCAGGAGTTCCTCTTTAATGTAAACATCCCCACCCGTACGGGGTTTCAAACCCCATTTACCAACATCACTATGGATCTTGAGCCCCCAAGCAGCCTCAGGGATGAGTTAGTGATCATCGGGGGGGAACCACAAAAGGAGACTTACGGTGATTTCCAAGAGGAGATGGACCTCTTCAACCAAGTCTTCTGCGAGCTAATGATGGAGGGAGATGCCAAGGGAAGGATATTCACCTTCCCCATACCCACTTACAACATCACCAGGGACTTCAACTGGGACAACCCCAAACGGGATAAACTGTGGGAGATGACCGCCAAGTATGGCACGCCTTACTTCTCCAACTTTATCAATTCTGAGATGAGCCCGGATGATGCCCGTTCTATGTGCTGTAGGCTGAGGTTAGACAACAGGGAGCTGCGCAAGCGCGGAGACTTGCTTTCCCTGAAGATCTCCTCAACTCAGAAACAGGAGAGAGCCACTTATCGAGGTGGTGGCCTCTTTGGGGCCAACCCGCTTACCGGCAGCATTGGAGTGGTGACGATCAACCTTCCCCGCTTGGGATACCTCTCCTCCACCCCAGAGGAGTTCTACGACCGCCTCTTGGGGCTAATGGAGATAGCCAAGGTGAGCTTGGAGATTAAGAGGAAAGTGCTGGAAAGGTTCACTGAGGAGGGCCTCTACCCTTATTCCAAAGTCTATTTGGAGGCCATTAAGGGTAGCTTTGGCAGCTGGTGGGCCAATCACTTCTCTACCATCGGCATTGTAGGGATGAATGAGGCCTCAGTAAACCTTTTAGGGGTGGATATCGGCACTGAGAAGGGGAGGGATTTCGCTATCCGGACGCTTAAGTTTATGCGCCAACAACTCTCCCATTTCTCCCAGGAGAGCGGTAATCTCTACAACTTAGAGGCCACCCCAGCGGAAGGGACCTCCTACAGGCTGGCTCGTTTGGACAGGGAGCAGTATACCGATATCTTCACCCAGGGTGATGAAGAACCTTATTACACCAACTCCTCGCAGCTACCTGTGGGCTATACAGACGATCTCTTCACTGCCTTGAGCCTCCAGGATCCCCTGCAGACCATCTATACCGGGGGAACTGTCTTCCACTCCTATGTGGGAGAGAAAATAGAGGATCCCCGGGTGTGCAAAGCCTTGGTAAAGAGAATAGCCGAAAACTTTAAGCTTCCCTACTACACCATCACCCCCACCTTCAGCATCTGCCCTGTTCACGGCTATATACCAGGAGAGCATCAATTCTGCCCCTACGAACACACCCCAGAGGAGTTAGAAAGATATGGGGTAGAAACATTGGAAGAGGTTGGTACCTAACCTGGATTATTCACAGACCAATGATGGATTATCCTAATACCTTGATATTTAATGGTTTGTGTTTTGCTCTGTAGGGACAGACATTTATGTCTGTCCGTTATCCTTGGACTCCGATAAGTTGGAGTCTACAGCAAGAAGCCACAGCGATTTGAGATGTCACCTGCGAATTTATGAATAATTCTGGCTAAAGGAAAGGAGAAAAAAAATGGAGACCGCTGTAAAGGAAAACAAAGAAGTAAAGACCACAAGCAGGATAGTGAAGAAAGTTCCCTGTGAGGTCTATAGTCGGGTGGTGGGCTACTATCGTCCAGTGACCAACTGGAATCTGGGGAAACAGCAGGAGTTTAAGGAGAGGAAAACATTTAAGCTGAAATAGATCAGCGAGACTGTAATCAGATAATCAGATGATTAAAACCGCAAAAGTCTCTTGACTATTGAGAGGGTAAAGGGGAGCTCCTGCCGGGCGATTTCGGATTAAAGGGATGCCCCCTTTTTGCGATTTTTTCCTTTTGCCAGCAGCGGAAACTGAAGGGCATTGGCATACCATAAAAACCGAGTTGAGACCAAGCTCGAGAGTCATAGCAAGTCACCAAGCAAAATAGGAGGCCATAACCAATGAATCAAGATAAAGGGGTATGAAATGGAAGGATTTATTTCGGCATATCATCTGAGCAGTAAAATAGGTCGAGAAATTGCAGCTATTAAAGAAATGCCTGAGGCTTGGAGCAACCCAACATTTCTCCCAAATCTATTCTCAAATCCTGGCCCATTATTCCTATACGACAAACTCTACCTTGATCAAAGAAGTTATGAAGACTTTTACAATGAACTGTCCGACGCACTTAGAAAAGTTGTAAGAACCTACGTTGAATCCAACGAACTCGGTATTTTTGAACTCATAAATGTGGAATCACTTCTATCTGGGGAAGAGGGGGACGTATTTGAAGTTGAGAAAGGCTTCAAGGAACTATATGAGGACACCCAGTTTGTAGAAACTGTTTCAGCAATTCAATCCCGTCGGGGTGATTACGCCAGGCCGGCACCACTAAAGTTTGAGGCGATGAATATACCTGTTATTGAACTCTTGTGCAAAAGGTGGTCAGATAAATTGCACAAAGATTTAGCTGTAGTAGATGAAGTAGAACGGGCGTTGCTGTACAAGATTAGCTGGCAGAAGAAGTTTTCGAGAACAATAATCCCAGAAATTTCCAGGCTTGTAATCGATTTAACACCCAAATTCTTCGCTATAATCCCCCAAGAAGACAATTGGAATATCGATACTATCCGAAGAATTCGAGAAAACGGACACTTGACGGAATATCGAAAGAAGATAGAAAGGATAGCCAAAAAAGCAGCTAAGAAGTTTGAAAAATACATTAATGAAACTAACCTCCCTAAGAAATGGGATCAGAGCTACAGTTTGGATATATTAGATAAATTGGAGGGATTTCTGGAATCAATACAGTCTGATATTTTTGATCAACTCGCCAATAGCCATGCTGAATTGCAAAATCGCCTCACAGTGAACCGATGGTCGGTTTTAGGAGAGGTTACTGGTTTTACAGGCACAGTAGTATCACCGGTTAATTATCCTTTAGGAGTTGCACTTGGAGTTGCTGGCAGAGTGTTGGGGTTAACCGAGCACACAATCAACTACTTCAAAAAGAAACGTTGTGGTTGGGTGGAATTTTTGGAGGTTGTTTCAAGAGAAATGAAACGAGATACTTTACATAATGAAAGTTAGGCAAAAAGTTAAAAATTGCTCTTGGACATTGCAAACATTAATACGGCTCCTTTGATATGAATATGTTAAAGGAATTGAAGTGGCTTTCTTAGCGCACCCAAAAACGATTACCCTGAATTTGTGAGGTATAACACTATGAAAACTTTTTTTATCATCCTGATGATTTTCTTAGTGATATTTCCGGGGCTAAGAACCATCGGCAATACAACCCGTTTACAGAATCACACTCTTAAAGACGTAAAGCTATTAAACTCTCACATTGATTCATTAAGAGTTGTCTATTTTGAGCTTTTAGATGAAAGAGAGCAAATTAAACATACTAATCCAGATTTTTTCCGGTCAAGCTATATCACGATTCCGGAATTGAAACCAATGATACCTTATGCGCCTTTTCAGAAAATGCCTTTCTCTACAATCCAAATTAGAAAAAAGAAAAATTCCCGAAATGCGGGGTTGGCTCTCATGGGATGCTTCACATTTTTGTGGGGATTGGGCTCTTATATTGAGAAAAATCCAGGCGGGTCTTACGAGGAGGGGGAGAAAGAGAAGGCGCGAAAAAGCGCTAAAACCTTAAAGAATATCGGAATATACTTGACTTCGCCAACAGCTATAGTTACGGCCTTGATTCAACTTGACTATAGTAATGCAAAACGGGAAAATGCCAAGTCTCAGAAAGAAAACTTGAATTTGAGAAAGGCAAACGAAACAATCAAAAAATTGAATGATCGCATTCGAGAACGCAATAGGCAATTTATAATAACTGCTATAAACAGCAAGCTAGATCTTTTGACAAAGGAAATAAAGGCATCCTATACACAATTAGAGAAGAACATTTCTAAGATTTCTCTTAATCCACGCGTATCAGTTTGGATTTCTCCAATCAACCAAAAAGCACGGGTGTTCTTTCCCAATGATTCTATTGAGATTTTCCCCAATCTTAGTGCACAGGTTAGACCAGTATTTGAAATACCACATAATACCAGACTGAGAATGAGGAAATATCAAGAAATTGAACAGTCTTTTATAAATTGGGTTAAAGTTGAGCTATCAGATGGAAGAAATGGATGGGTAAAAGGTTATTATTTGGATTTTGCAGACCCAGAAACTGCACTAAGGTGGGTTAAGACCTATAGGGCTAACCTTCGTGAAAAGCCGTCGAAACAATCGAAGGTCCTTTTTACCCTGGAAAAGGGGGATAGTGTAGAGGCGGAATTGCAAAGGAAGAAATGGGTTAAAGTAACATACACTCATTCTGAGTCCGATCTATATTCTTTCGAGGAGGGAAAAGAGACAATAGCAGGATGGATTTTCGCTGGTCTATTGTCGGAGAATAAGGTGCAACCTTTAAGCTTTTACGAAGAAGAACAAATAGCGGATCAACGTAGGAGAGAAGCAAACCTCAAAAGTCATCCCGAGTGGCCTAAAAGATTTAGAGAGGCCATTCGCGAAGGCAAAATAATGATTGGTATGACTAAGGAAATGGTTGAGGCAGCTTGGGGTTATCCAAGTGACACAAATGAAGGATACAGTATAGGTACTGGCAGTTATGCAGTATGGTGGTACCGCTACATGGATGAGTATATAATGGTTGATTTCAGCGACGGCGTAGTGACAGGATGGTCAAAATGAACTATGTCTATTTCGCCAGTTACTTTCTCGAAAGTTGAAAACGAATATAGTTTAACGGTTAACTGAGGTTAAATTGTTACTAATAACCTTTTTGCTTCGTTAACAACCCCGATAACAACTCGGGGCTTTTACCCCTCAACGCGCCGTAATGCTTCATTTAAGATCAACAAAAATCAAGGCACAAAAATGAGAGGGAACTTATCTGAGAAGGAAATTGTAGATACCTATGAAATGATATGCACTTATTACGATAGGCATCTAAAGGATTATGGAGTTAAATTACCAAGGCTAAGAGGAACAAAGGGATTTACAAAGGATGCTCTTATTCTAATTTACCTCGCACGGGGCTATCCGGAGACAAGGAAAGTCACCAAGCAAGAGTTGACCGAGTTTATCCGTGGCTTTTATCCAAGAACCAACGACGTCCAACAGGCCCGACACCTTGGCGCCCAGAATGGATGGTTTATTGCCGCAGGTGGCCGCGACAACAGGGGGGTAGATCTTCGGCGGGGTGAGTATCAGCTTATAACCTTAGAGAAACCTTATCCAGCCTTTCACGGGCACCGTGTAGAGGAAACAGATGATTGGGAAAGTCTAAAGGAGCAGTATGGATATAGGTGTGCTACCTGCGGGTCAAGAGAGGGGGAACCCAATATCCATTATCCCAATACTGTGACGAGACTCCAGAAAAGCCACAAAGATCCAAACAAACCCTTAGTCCCAGGGAATATCATCCCACAATGTCAAAAGTGTAATCGGGCAGATAGGAACAATTGGGTCTATGATGAGAGAGGCCGTGTAATAAAATTGGCTAATCCCAATGTGATAAAGAGGTCAGATAGGGAAATTAGATGGAAGGTTTACGAAATACTGTATCGAGAATTCGGAGGGGAGAACCCCAATGAATAGGGAAATGTTAAACAAAATCATATTAGGTGATGCCCAAAAAGTGTTGCCCAAAATCCAAAGCAATTCGATAGATCTTGTGTTAACGGATCCTCCTTACTTTTTGGATAAAATGGATAATAGCTGGAACCATAAGACTGTTTCAACCATAACCGATTATTGCCATACTGTAAGATCACTTCCTCCGGGAATGAAGTTTGATAAAGAGCAGGGGAAAAGGTTCTATAAATGGTACTTTGAAATATCAGAGGAGTTATCCAGGGTCTTAAAACCGGGAGGTTTCTTCTTCTCGTTTTCCAGCCCACGGCTTTATCACAGAATGGTTTCTGCAATCGATGATGCCGGCTTCTTAATAAGAGACTGCTTTATCTGGCTTTATACGCAGAATCAACCCAAGGCTATGTCGCTTAATCATTTTATTGACAAATTAGATCGGGATAAAAAAACTAAAATTGAATTGAAAGAAAAACTAAACGGTTGGAAAACCCCTCAGATAAAATCTTGCTTCGAGCCGATTGTAATGGCTCAAAAGGAGTATAAGAGAACATTCCTAAATAATATGTTGAAATACAATGTTGGATTGTTGAACACGAATGTGAAAATTGGCCAAAATATGTTTCCTTCAAATGTAATGACGACACAGGAAATTGATGGATCGATAGATAAATATTTTCTTCTACCTAAACCAACTAAAGAAGAAAAGGGCGAGTTTAATATACATAAAACCGTGAAGCCCTTGGCTATATGTGAGTATATAATTAAGCTAACAACTTTTTCAGAAGATGCGATTGTTTTGGACCCCTTTATAGGAAGTGGAACAACTGCTGTCGCCGCGAAAAAGTTGGGGAGAAATTTTATTGGGATTGATACTAATCCCGAGTATATAGAAATTGCATTGAAAAGGCTGCAGACTGTTGAAAAAGGAAAGGTCCAAAGCTATAAGAGCAAAAAATTGACAATGCAACTTACCCTTCTTGAAGAAAAGGGCAGATATTTAGGAAAGAAAAAATAATGAGATCAAAGGGGTAAGAGATAGGTTGTTGTCGATTTCGAGAAATGTTTGGTGAAGTGGTAGTAGAGATCTTCCACAATTCTGAGCCCCTCCCCCACCCCAGATCGGCCACATAGCCTCTGGTTAGACTCAGATCCCATGGGAAATCCAGAAATATCTGCCTATAGGCGTCTTCCCCCAAGATCGCCACACCGGTTGCCAAGGGGGTGTCTCCATTAACTCTCGGCTCTCTGTACTACAATCCTGCAAGATCTTGTTTTTTGAGACACACGTTCAGGGTCCCTTGAGTACAAAACTTCTACCGCACTTTAGTGCGGGTTAAGGGCCTTTAGGCCCCCAAGAGTATTGCATCACGAGCCGTCAGATCCCCTGATCTGGCGGTATGAATGTGGCAGAAGAAGGCTTCTGCCACCTCAGTGATTCTCATTCGCGTAGATTCGTCCATTTGTGTCATTCGTGTTCAATCCGTCTAATCTGTGGCTATTGTCTGGTTACAGCTTTGCCGCGCTGTGATTTAAGCCCATTTCAATCTCTTCTGTAGCAACTTCCATAAAAGTGCTTGACATTCCCCTGAGATGACCTTATTATTGAGCAAAAGGAGAGAAGATGGCTACTACAAAGAGCAAGCAGAAACGGAAGAGGTTTTTGACCAGGATGAAATGGAAGAGGCGGAGGGAGATGAAAAGGGCACAGATTATAAAGGAAATATCGGCAAGGAAGAGCGGTAAAAGGGGAGATTAACCTCCCCTTTGAGAATCCCACCGTCCCATCCTGTCATTTAGACACCATTCTCTGTCATTGCGACTTAGAGTTAAGTCAAGATGGCATCTTCATTTTGGGGGGGGCTCTCCCTCCTCCGAAAAGTGTATCATTTAATCTTCCCATAAAATAATTACTTACAAGATTATTATCAAATAAAATGCATCTTGGCACGGTTTTTGCTGTTCCTCTGGGCGAAGCTTTCAGAGATAGAAGTAAATAGAAAGGAGGTGGAAGGAAATGGATCTGGTAAGATGGAGACCATTTAGGGATTTGGCCACTATGCAGGAGGAGATGAACAGGCTCTTTGACCATATGTTCAACAGGCTTCCGGAGGCTAAGGATTTCGGTGAAGGCATGTGGTCCCCCTGTGTGGATATCTCTGAAACCAAGGATAACTTGGTGATTACGGCGGAAGTTCCTGGAATGAAAAAGGATGACATCAGGATATCGCTCCATGACAACATCCTCACTCTCCGGGGGGAGAAGAAACAGGAGAAGAAGGTGGATGAGGAGAACTACCACCGCATTGAGAGAAGCTACGGCGCCTTTCATCGCTCCTTTACCCTGCCAACTACCGTCCAGCAAGATCAGGTCAAGGCCAGCTACAAGGACGGTATCCTGCGGATTACCCTGCCGAAGGCAGAAGAGGCCAAACCCAAGGAGATAGCCATTGAGGTGAAGTAACCAGGAAGTCTCTCCCCCTGGAAAGATTTCAGGAGGAGAGGCTTATCCATTACTTTGAGTTTAGGAATTATTGGATCATCGCAGGAGATCCTATCTTCACCAGGGCTTACTGATCTTAGGACAAAGGAAAAAATGGAGCGGAAATAGGGGAGGAATCAGCAATCAGTTCACCGGGCTCAGGGAAAATTCTCCTGATAACTGATGAGGATCTGGCCACTGATCCCGGTGAACTGTTAAAAACTTTAGGAGGTGAACAAAGTGGGAAAGGTAATTGGGATAGACTTGGGAACCACCAATTCCTGTGTGGCTATCTTGGAGGGAGGCGATCCGGTAGTTATACCAAACAGCGAGGGGAGCCGCACCACCCCTTCGGTGGTTGCCTTTACCAAAGATGAAGAGAGGTTGGTAGGACAGGTGGCCAAGCGGCAGGCCATCACCAACCCACAGAATACCGTCTTCTCCATCAAGAGGTTTATGGGGAGGAAGTTCGACGAGGTGAAGACGGAGACAGAGGAGGTCCCCTTTCAGGTGGTAAGAGGGTCAAGTGGGGATGCCCGGGTTAAGGCCGGGGGGAAGGAGTACTCTCCCCCGGAGGTCTCCGCTATGGTATTGCAAAAGATGAGACAGACAGCAGAGGATTACTTAGGTGAGAAGGTCACCGATGCGGTGGTCACCGTTCCCGCCTATTTCAACGACTCCCAGAGGCAGGCCACCAAGGATGCCGGGCGAATTGCCGGTTTGAATGTTTTGAGGATAATAAACGAGCCTACGGCGGCATCCTTAGCTTATGGACTGGACAAGAAGAAGGATGAGCGAATAGCCGTCTATGATTTTGGGGGAGGGACCTTTGACATCTCCATTCTGGAGATTGGGGAGGGGGTCTTTGAGGTAAAGTCCACCAATGGGGACACCCACTTGGGGGGGGACGACATCGATCAGAGGGTGATGAACTGGCTGGCCGATGAATTCAAGAAGGCAGAGGGGATCGACCTGAGAAAGGACCCCATGGCCTTGCAAAGGCTGAAGGAGGCTGCGGAGAAGGCCAAATGTGAGCTGAGTACTACGATGAAGACCGACATCAACCTCCCCTTTATCACCGCTGACTCCTCAGGGCCAAAGCACCTGAACATCACCCTGACCAGGGCCAAGTTAGAGCAACTGATGGACGATCTCATTGAGCGGACAGTTGCCCCCTGTGAACAGGCCCTTAAAGATGCTGGGGTAACCGCCTCCCAGATCGATGAGGTCATCCTGGTAGGCGGCTCCATCCGCATCCCCAAGGTGCAGGAGACGGTAAAAAACCTCTTTTCCCGGGAACCGCACAAAGGCGTGAACCCCGATGAGGTGGTAGCAGTGGGAGCCGCCATTCAAGGTGGTGTGCTGGCTGGAGAGGTAAAGGACGTTTTGCTGCTCGATGTCACGCCCCTCTCCTTAGGCATTGAGACCCTGGGAGGGGTACTCACCAAACTGATCGAGAAGAACACCACCATCCCCACCAGGAAGAGCGAAGTTTTCTCCACCGCGGCCGACAATCAGACCACAGTGGAAATCCATGTGCTACAGGGGGAGAGGGATATGGCCGCCAATAACAAATCCATCGGCAGGTTCCATCTCGATGGTATCCTCCCTGCTCCCCGAGGTGTTCCCCAGATCGAGGTGACCTTTGACATAGATGCCAATGGCATCCTTAATGTCTCCGCCAAGGACAAGGCTACCAGCAAGGAGCAGTCCATCAGGATCGAGGCCTCCAGCGGGCTCACCGAGGAGGAGATCAAGAAGATGGTCAAGGACGCGGAGGCCCACCAGGCGGAGGACAAAAAGAGGAGGGAGGAGGTGGAGACCCGCAACCGCGCCGATCAGTTGGCCTATGAGACGGAGAAGAACCTGAAGGAGATGGGGGACAAGATCGATCCAGCCGTCAAGTCCCAGGTGGAGGCGGCCCTAGGTCGGGTAAGGGAGGCGCTCAAGGGCACCGATATGGGGGAGATAAAGTCCTCTATGGAAGCCCTGACCCAAATTTGGCATGAGGCTGCGGGCAAGATGTATGAGAAGGCCTCAACGGCCCAACAGGGACCTAAACCTGGGGGGGAGGAGCCAAAGGCTGAGGAGCCAAAGGGTAAAGCGGAGAAGGGCAAGGCAGTCGATGCTGACTATGAGGTAGTGGACTAATGAGCTTGGAGGTTCCTCAAATGGCTGAGGAAGAGACCACCCCAAATTACCTCGAAGACCTGCAGAGACTCAAGGCTGAATTCGCCAACTACAAAAAGCGGGAGGACAAACAGAGAAGGGACCACATCCAACTCCTAAAATGTCAGCTCCTCAGGGAGTTACTTCCTGTGGTGGATTCATTTGAGGAGGCGTTAAGAAAGGGGAAGGAGAATCCTGAGGAGACCCTAAAGGGACTGCAGTTGACCTATGAAAAGCTCCTCCAAATCCTCGAGAAAGAGGGGTTGCGCAGGATACCCGCCCTGGGGGAGAAGTTTGAACCCTCCCTACATGAGGCGATGACAGTGGAGGAGGTTGCTGAGAAGGGAAAGGACGGATTGGTCTTGGAGGAGCTCCAGAAGGGGTATCTCTTTGAGGATTCCCTTCTCAGGCCCAGCAAGGTCAAGGTAGGGAGAATGAGCAGTGCAGGGAACTTTCCCCCTTGAAGGTAGTTGCAGTGGTAGAACCTTAAACAAAAGGAGGAAAAAATGAGATCTTACTGGCTCGCCAAACCTCTCCCCCTCTTTTTCATTCTCCTTCTCTGGGCAGGAGGGATCCAGGCCAGCCCCGCCCTGGGAAACCTCAGCCAGGATTTCTCTGCGGTGGCCGAGAAGGTAAACCCGGTAGTGGTTTCCATATCCAGTGAGAAGGTGATCAAGGCCCAGAACTCACCATTTGGAAAGCAATTCAAGGGCTTCTTCGGTAATGATCCCTTTAGTCGCTTCTTCACTATCCCCATCCCCCAGGGGGAGATCAGGGAGAAGGGCTTGGGCTCCGGGGTAATAGTTAGCGAGGACGGATATATCCTGACCAATAGCCATGTAGTAGCCGGAGCCGAAAAGATCAGGGTAACCTTCTCGGACAAGAGGAAGTTCCAGGCAAAAATCGTAGGAACAGACAAGAAAACGGATGTGGCGGTGATCAAGATCGCTGTCCACAACCTACCGGTAGCCAAACTTGGCAATTCGGACAAAGTAAAGGTAGGGGAGTTTGTCCTGGCCATTGGCAACCCCTTCCGCCTAACCCATACCGTTACAGCAGGTATAATTAGCGCCAAGGGCAGGTCAAATGTAGGTTTGGCCGAGTATGAAGATTTCATCCAAACCGATGCGGCCATAAACCCAGGAAACAGCGGCGGTGCCCTGGTCAACCTGCAAGGGGAGGTAATTGGTATAAACACGGCCATAGCCACCCGTTCTGGGGGCTATCAGGGGATTGGCTTTGCCATCCCCGTCAATATGGCCAAAGAGGTTATGGATCAGTTGATCTCCCAGGGGAAGGTCATCCGAGGGTGGTTGGGAGTAATCATCCAGGATATAGACCCGGATATGGCCGAGGCCTTGAACCTTAAAAAGGCGGAAGGTGTTGTAATAGGAGATGTGAAAAAGGACTCCCCGGCGGAAAAGGGAGGAATAAAGCGAGGGGATGTAATCATCCTCTTTGACAACCAAAAGGTAGAGAACGCTGTGGGACTGAAGAATATGGTTGCTGCCCATAAACCTAAAACTGTGGTGAAAATTGAGGTCTTGCGGAATGGGCGCAAGAAGGATCTAGCGGTCAAATTAGGTGAGATTCCCTCCTCCGGATCATCCTCCATGGTGGCTCCAGAGTTGGTCGAGAAGTTGGGGATGGATGTGAAGGAATTGACCGGAGATTTAGCCCGCAGGCTGGGGTATAGTGGAGAAAAGGGGGTGGTAGTCACTGATGTGAAGTCCGGCAGTATGGCCCAACTGGCAGGAATAAAGAGGGGAGACCTCATCCAGGAGATAAAGGGACAAAAGGTCGAATCCCTCAATGATTATAGAAGGGCCCTGGGCAAGATCAAGAAGGGGGAGAGCATCCTCCTTTTGGTGAGAAGGGGAAAGGATACCCTCTTTGTGGCCGTCAAGGTGCCCAAGGGTTAGACTCAGGAGGAGGTAATGCCTACTTATGAGTACCTCTGCGAAGTTTGCGGGAGGAAATTTGAGATCTTTCAGTCCATAAGCGACCCCTCCCTCACCACCTGCCCCTATTGTGGGGGGAGGGTGAAAAGGCTAATCAGCGGTGGGGGGGGACTTCTCTTTAAGGGTTCAGGGTTCTATGCCACCGACTACCGCAGCGAAGCTTACAAAAAAGCGGCTAAAAAGGAGAAGGAGGAATCCAAACCGTCCAAACCGGATGAGACCTGACAACTTCACCATAAAATCTCAGGAGGCAATTCAATCTGCCCATGAGTTGGCCAAGGAGAAGGGTCACTCAGAGGTGGAGCCGGTGCACCTTCTCTTGGCCTTACTTGATCAGAAGGATAGCCTCACTGGAGAGATCCTCCAAAGCATAGGGGTAGCCCTCTCCCCTCTCCGGGTGAGATTGGAGGAGAGGATTACTCACCTCCCTCGTATCTTAAGTCCAGGTAGTGAGATCTATCTCTCCCCCCAGCTAAGGGAGGTGCTTGATGGCTCCTTGAAGGAGGCCTCCAGGCTGAAGGATGAGTATGTGAGCGTGGAACACCTCCTCTTGGCTTTGGCTGGGTCCAAGGATGGGGTGGGAGAGGAACTAAGGAGGCAGGGAGCGACGAGGGAAAAGATATATGAGGCGATGAAGAGGATCAGGGGAGGGCAAAGGGTGACCGATACGGAGCCGGAGACGAAGTATCAGAGCTTGAAGAGATATGGCCGGGACCTCACTGAATTGGCCAAAAAGGGCAAGCTCGACCCGGTTATCGGACGTCAGGAGGAGATCCGCCGGGTAATGAAGGTCCTCTCCCGGCGCACCAAGAACAACCCCGTCCTCATCGGCGAACCGGGGGTGGGAAAGACCGCTATTGTAGAGGGCCTGGCCCAGAAGATCGTAGCCCAGGAAGTGCCCGAGAGCCTGAAGGGGAGGAGGCTAATCGCCCTTGATCTGGGCGCAATGATCGCCGGCTCCAAGTTCCGGGGGGAGTTTGAGGAAAGGGTAAAGGCCATCTTAAAGGAGATTGAAGACGCCCAGGGAAAGGTGATCCTCTTCATCGATGAGCTGCACACCATTGTGGGGGCAGGAGCTGTGGGCGGGGCGATGGATGCTTCCAACATGCTCAAACCGGCCTTGGCCAGGGGGGATCTGAGGTGCATCGGGGCAACAACCCTGGATGAATACAGGGAGAATATAGAGAAGGATGCTGCCTTAGAGAGGAGGTTCTCCCCTATCTTAGTTGAGGAACCCTCAGTGGAGGAGACTATCTCCATCCTGCGAGGTCTGCAGGAGAGATACGAGGTCCACCATGGGGTGAGGATTCAGGATTCAGCCCTGGTGGCTGCGGTCAAGCTCTCCGAGAGGTATATTGCCGATCGATTCCTCCCGGACAAGGCCATTGACCTTATTGATGAGGCTGCCGCTGAGCTGAGGATAGAGATCGACTCTATGCCCGAGGAACTGGATGCGATAGAGAAGAGGATCAGGCAACTGGAGGTGGAAAAAAAAGCCGTAAGAAGGGAGAAGGATGCCCAGAAGAGGCTGGAGCCCATTGAAAGGGAACTGGCCCGTTTAAATGAGGAGAGAAGCTCCCTGCGCTCCCACTGGTTAAGGGAGAAAGAGGCCATCACCGAGATCAGGGAACTGAAGAAGAGGCTGGAAGCAGCAAAGTTAGAGGCGGAGAAGGCGGAAAGGGAGGGTGACCTGGAGAGGGCAGCTCGGCTCAGATATGGGGAAACCGTGGAGCTTGTGGGCAAATTAGAAAAGGCCAAGGCCAAGCTAGGGGAAATCCAAAAGGACAGAAAACTGGTTAAGGAGGAGGTAGATGAGGACGATGTGACCGAGGTTGTCTCCAAATGGACTCACATCCCCCTCTCCCGGCTCACCGAGGAGGAGTCTACAAAGCTAAACAGGTTGGAGGAGGTGCTCCATCAGAGGATAGTGGGGCAGGATCAGGCGGTGAGCTCAGTAGCGGGAATGGTGAGATCATCCCGGGTGGGACTCACCGATCCCCGCAGACCTAATGGCTCATTTATCTTCCTGGGTCCCACGGGGGTGGGAAAAACCGAACTGGCCAAGGGATTGGCCGAATTCCTCTTTGGAGATGAAAACGCCTTGGTGAGGATCGATATGTCGGAATATATGGAAAAGTTCTCTACCTCCCGCTTGGTGGGGGCACCCCCAGGATATGTGGGCTATGAGGAGGGTGGACAGCTCACCGAGGCAGTGCGCAGGAGGCCATATTCGGTCATCCTCTTTGACGAGATCGAGAAGGCCCATCCAGAGGTCTTCAACCTCCTTCTGCAGGTGCTGGATGAGGGAAGGCTCACGGATAACAAGGGAAGAACGGTAAACTTCAAGAATACCATCCTGATTATGACCTCCAACATAGGTGCTCCCCTGATTATGGAACTATCCGCCAAGGTTACCCCCTCCAATGAGGCCCAGGTATACGATGAGATGAGGGAAGGGGTTTTAGGACTATTGAAGAAGAGCTTTCGCCCCGAGTTCCTTAACCGCATCGACGAGATCATCGTCTTCCACTCTCTCTCCCCGGAGGAGGTAAAAAGGATAGTCTACCTGCAATTCGCGGAGATAGAAAAAAGGATCGAGGAGAAGGGGATCAAGCTAGAATTATCTGACGTGGCGGCGGGGTATATCGCCCAGGTGGGCTATGATCCGGCCTTTGGTGCTCGCCCCCTAAAGAGGACCCTGCAGAGATGGGTAAGCCAGCCCCTGGCCAAGAGCATCCTCTCCGGCCAGATTAAGGAGGGGGAGAAGATCGAGGTGATCTTGCAGGATGGGAGAATCGGTTTCAGGAGCGCAAAATAGGCCCAAATAACTTGAAGCGGGAATTAGATGAAATGACCAGGGATAGGGCCCCTGGCGTTTTTTTACCCAAATCCCCCCTGGGCGAAAATTTTTCCCTTGAAATTTAATTGAGAACAGTTATATTTAAGGAAACTCTAAATTCTGGAGGTGGAAGATGAAAAGGGTTGCTCCTCTACTTTTTCTCTTAGCTGGTTTTCTCCTAATGGTTGCTAGTTGCCAGAAGGAGAAGCCAAAGACCGAGGAAGAACTCTACACTATGGCCCAGGAGGCTATGAATAAAGGCAACTCCCATGAGGCCCTGAAATATTACCAGCAGATCCTCAAAGTTTATCCCCAGAGCAGCAACAACTATAAGGCCCAATTTATGATGGGCTATGTATACTCCGAGCAGCTAAAAGATACGGTCAAAGCCAGGGAGGCCTACCAAAAGGTGATCGAGCAATATCCAAATTGTGATCTGGTGGGAAGCGCTAGCTGGATGATGGGAAACGCGGGAAAGGGTTCCCTCGATTTCCTCTTTAGCAAAGGGGACAGTTCAAAGGTGAAGGGCAAGAAAAAGGGGACTCAGAAATAAAGGGGGATAGAAAAGCGGAAAGGCCTGACCTTCTTCAGGCCTTTCTTTTTTGGGGGAGATTGGCTGCCACTGATGACCACGGGGTTGGCGCAGCCGCGACCAAACAATAGCCACAGATTACACGGATTTTAACCCGATCTATTCATAAATTAAGGTGAGGACCTCCGATACTCATAGGTTTCTATTGTAGGGACTCCGCCTTAGCGGAGTCCGAAGGAAGCGGACAGACATAAATGTCTGTCCCTACGGCATGACCGGATAACCTCTGGATAACTGGGCAGTCATTAGTTTATGAATAATTCGGATCAAAGGGGAAAAACCACTACCGTAGCCTGTTACTCGTAGGGCTCTTTCTTGAGGTGGCAGAACCCCGATTCTGCCACAGTCAGGTAAATCCCTAGCGAAGCTTCGCCTTCCCGGCCCGGGACGGGCAAACCGTCAAGGTATGGCGACTCAAATTAGGCGAAACTCCGAATTTCAAATTGAAGAATGATGATACGGCAAAAAGTCCATTTTGGGGCTATGACTGATTAAGATGAGATGAGTGACATACTCATATTTAACGAGTTGCATTTTATGTTTTCAATGCCCAAAGGCATCTTTTCGACTTTTTGCCTAACCATCAAGAATGCAAAATGTAAAAATCATTATTGCTTCCACCGTGTTAAGCCCACGTCTTACCTTTCATTTTGATATTTTCAATCTGCAATTTACAATTCCCGTGCCGACAGGGCTCAGCCCTGACGGAAGAGGATGTGGATGGTAAAATCCACGAGGAGCCTGAGGCACAAACTTCATTTTCAACTCTCCATTCTTAATTGCTCCTTCCCCCTGAAATTCCAGACAAACTCCTCCTCTTTTTCGGGGAGAGGGAACTTTTTCGGGGGTCCGCTGGTTTATAAGGATAATTGGAGGTTCCAGAATATGAGCTCAAAAAACGAAAGGCGGAACCTCCCTTTGCGCCGCTGAGAGCATGGGTCTGACCGCTCAGCCATGGGCAGATTTTTGTGAATAATTCTGATTGGAGCCACCAAGGTCAAATGGTGGTGGGCAAGTTTCGGAGGACAGGAACAGACAAGCTAACGGAGTCAAGGTCAAGCCACCTCGTCTGAATAGGAGGATATGAGGACTATGGCCATCATTTTACCTATCAGGGCTAAGTGGGGCTCAATTTATTTAGCCATCTTGGTTTTCCTCCTTATTCCCTGGACCACTTCCCCCTCTGCCCAGGAAGGGAAAGTTTCCTTGGAGACCCAGGTAGATAACCCTAAGCCCACCCTCAATGAGAAGATCAGGTTGAGCATCAAGCTCTCCTGGGAGGGAGGTGCTCACAGCTACGAATTTAGCTGGCCAGAGGAGCCAGAGTGCAGAAACCTGCAGATAGTGGGGAACTCCACCTCCAACCAGCAGACAGCCAAAGCTGGGGAGACCACCTGGGTGAGAAAGTTCGACTACATCCTTAAGCCCATAGAAAAGGGGAAGGCAAGAATTGAACCACTATCCCTTACCTATACGGATCTCCAAACCCAAGGGGAGTTTACCTTGGAGAGCAAACCCATCCAGATCCAGGTCCTCCCCTCCCATCAGAAGGGAATAGGAATCCTCCTCTGGTTTCTCCTGGGATTCTTCATAGTGCTTGGGGGAGCTTCATTTTTTGCCTTAATGGTGAGGAAGAAGGGGAAACGCCCGGAGGAGCCCGTTGAGGAGGCCATCGGTTGGGAGGAACAGGCCCTCAGAAATTTGGAGAGAATAAAAAGGGAGAGGATAAACGGTGATTTCAAAGCCTATTATTCCTCCCTTGCACAGCTGGTCAGGGAATACCTGAGGGAGAAGTATGGAATCAGAACTAAGGAGGTTACCACCTACGATATCCTCACCTCCCTGAAGGCCCAGGAGGTAGATGAGGAGAAGATCAAGGCTGTGGAGGAGATACTTAACCAATGTGATCTGGTCAAGTTTGCCCCCCAGCAGCACTTAGAGGGAAATTTGGATACCATCTGGTTGCAGGTAAACGAATTTTTGGAGGAAGGGAGAAGCAATGAATAAAGAGATAAAAGCCCTAAATGAGAGGATAAAGGAAGAGAGTTCCTTTGTGGAGGCTCTCATTTCTGAGATAGGGAAGGTGATAGTTGGACAGAAGTATATGGTGGAAAGGCTTTTGGTGGGGCTGCTCTGTAATGGCCACATCCTCATAGAGGGGGTCCCTGGATTGGCCAAGACCTTAGCTGTAAAGACACTTGCAGCGGCCATCAAAACAAAATATCAGAGGATCCAGTTCACCCCGGATCTTCTCCCCGCCGACCTCATCGGTACGATGATTTACAACCAAAAGAGTGGTGATTTCGTTCCCAAGAAAGGGCCCATATTCGCCAACCTTATCCTTGCCGATGAGATAAACCGCGCTCCGGCAAAGGTGCAAAGCGCCCTCTTGGAGGCTATGCAAGAGAGGCAGGTAACCATTGGAGAGCACACCTACCCCTTAGACGATCCCTTCCTCGTACTGGCCACTCAAAACCCCATAGAGCAGGAGGGAACCTATCCCCTACCCGAGGCTCAGGTGGACAGATTTATGCTTAAACTTAAGATCAGCTACCCTAACAAGAAGGAGGAGAGGGAGATAATCGAGAGGATGACTAAAGGAGAAGACCCTCAAGCCGATCCAGTGATTGGTCCGGAGGAGATCACCCGCGCTCGGGAGGTAGCTAGCAGCATTTATATCGATGAGAAGATAAAGAATTACATCATTGACCTGGTCTTTGCCACCAGGAATCCGGAGAGCTATGGGCTGGATGAGCTAAAGGGGCTGATCGAATATGGCTCCTCCCCCCGGGCATCTATCTATTTAACTACAGCCTCACGGGCCCATGCCTTTCTCAGAAGACGCGGCTATGTCACACCGGAGGACGTAAAGTCGGTGGGGATGGATATCCTCCGCCATCGCATAATAATCACCTATGAGGCGGAGGCTGAGGAGATAACCTCCGAGGATATAATCCAAAAGATCTTCAACAAGATAGAAGTGCCGTAAAAGAAGGGCCGTTTTAAAACGGCCCTTCTTTTATTTTCCTTGGATGTAGCCCGTAGCCAGCTTACCCCTCGAGAATAACTCCCATCTTGCACTCCATCTCTTAGGTCACCTCATACATCTTTTTCCCCGTAGATAGATGCATAATTTGTATTTATGACCACTTGCCAAGTTTTATGTTGACAATTGCCTGTTTCCTTAGTAAAATGGTAACTGTGTGACAAAAAGCGAAACCACAAGGTAAAGATGATGATGAAGAGAGTAGTTCATAAGGCGCGCAGTTTCCGCGAGGCCGATAAATGGGATATCAGACAACATATCAGCATGACTCCTGAGGAAAGGCAGGAAGTCTCTCGGTTGCTCAGGATAAGATATTATGGACCCAATAACCCTGATGTCCGTGAAAAGACCAGCGAGCGATGAGGGCATCTCATTTTTCAGCGGATATACAAGAATCCCTTAGATTACTCAGCATTCATGGGGTTCGCTATGTTATTATGGGAGGAAAAACCGTCATCTACTATGGATACGGAACTTAGCTCCCTTACGGTCGCTAACTTCCCCAGAGGGCCTCACCGGCCCTATGGCGCTCCGCAATCCTCCGCCAGCTCGGATTGCTCCGCTG
Organism: uncultured Gemmatimonadota bacterium; assembly: GCA_964626665.1. Lineage (GTDB taxonomy): Bacteria > SM23-81 > DAOVCL01 > DAOVCL01 > DAOVCL01 > DAOVCL01. Next base: position 92,398 of record CAZVGK010000008.1, read on the forward strand.
TCATGATTGAAGGGGGCTTATCCCCTTCAAACATCCCCCCAACGTTTCGGAATTTCTAAGAAAATCCGAAACGTCAAGGTTAACAGGAGATGTCGACTTCTTCTACGAGCCCACCCGAGAGAATGTAGCAAGACTTTATGATGTGCTGAACCACTTTTGGGGGGGAGATATTCCAGGTTTGAGATCTTCCGGTGAGCTCTTCCCCAAGGGGACAATTCTCCAATTTGGAGCACCCCCTAACAGAATCGACCCGATCAATTCGATAGATGCGGTCTCGTTTGACGAAGCATGGAACTCTAGCCACCTTCATAAGGCAAGATCTTAAAACTTGTGTCAAGTTTTGGGGCCTGAAGAAAGAGGTGGACAATGAGTTTAGACCCAGGTCCCTTGGCTTCAGGTTTTTTCATTCTTAATTCTAAATTCTTCATTTTACATTCGCAGCTTCGCCCAGTTTACGCTGCCATAGCTGGATGGTTTGCCCGTCCCGGGCCGGGAAGGCGAAGCTGCGCTAGGATAGAGGGGGGGGAATATCAAGCCTATTACATAGGATTGGAGGAGTTGATAAGGAATAAGGAAGCAGTTAGACGATATAAGGATCTGGAAGATCTGAAGTATATAAGGGCAGCACTGAATAGGAAGGGGTAAACACTTAGAGAAATATGCACATCAGAGGACTCTAAATTGATCGGCAAAACAATATCTCATTACAAAATAATTGAAAAAATTGGCTCTGGCGGCATGGGTGTGGTCTACAAAGCCGAGGACATCAAACTCAAACGCACCGTTGCTTTGAAGTTTCTCCCGCCGCATATGTTAGGCAGTGAGAAAGAGAAGACCCGTTTTATTCGCGAGGCGCAGGCCGCAGCGGCGTTGGATCATCCCAGCATCTGCACCGTCCATGAAATTGACGAGGCTGAAGGACAAACCTTCATTGCGATGACCTATATCGAAGGCCAAAGCCTGAAAGATAAGATCGAATCAGAACCTGTAGGGGCGAACGGCCGTTCGCCCCTAACCATTGATGAAGCACTGGCAATTGCCATCCAGATTGCTGAGGGTTTGTGGGAGGCGCACGGGAGAGGGATTGTGCATCGCGATATTAAGCCGGCCAACATTATGTTGACGACCAAAGGTCAGACAAAGATTATGGATTTTGGCCTGGCCAAATTGGCTGGTCAGACCAAACTCACCAAAACGGGCGCGACCCTGGGTACGGTGGCCTATATGTCACCGGAACAGGCGCGTGGGGAAAAAGTCGATCACCGAACAGACATCTGGTCACTGGGAGTTGTGCTTTATGAAATGCTCACCGGGAAACTGCCTTTCAAAGGTGACTACGATCAGGCTGCTATCTATTCCATCTTGAACGAAGAACCAGAGCCAGTTGCAAGCTTGCGAAAGGATCTGCCAGTCGGCTTTGGGATGATTTTGCACTCGTGTTTACAGAAAGATCCGCGCAATCGTTACAGAGACATGGCGACGTTACTATCAGACTTAAAATCTATAGATCTGGAGGACAAGACTCAGGTTTTAACTGCTGTCCATGCTGAAGATGAGCCACCCTCCATTGCGGTTTTACCCTTTGTGAACATGAGCGCTGATCCGGAAAACGAATACTTTAGCGATGGGCTTTCTGAAGCTATCATCAATTCGCTCACCAAGATCAAGGACTTTAAAGTGGTTGCCCGGACGTCGGCGTTTTCCTTCAAAGGAAAAGATGTGGACATCCGCGATATTGGCAAACAATTAGACGTTAACAAAGTCCTAGAAGGCAGTGTTCAAAAAGCCGGAAATCGCCTCCGAATCACTGCCCAGCTCATAAATATTTCCGACGGATACCATCTTTGGTCAGAGCGTTTTGACCGGAATATAGACGACATCTTCGCAATTCAAGATGATATCTCTCTAGCTATCGTTGATAATTTAAAACTTAAGCTCATAAAGGGAGAGAAAACAAAGCTCGTCAAGCGGCATACAGGTGATCCGGAGGCCTACAATTTCTATTTGAAAGGCCGGTACTTCTATAACAAAAGAACAGAAGAGGACATGAAACGAAGCATCGAATACTTTGAGCGGGCTTTAGAGAAAGATCCAAAATTCGCGCTCCCGTACGCTGGTTTGGCCGATACTTATGCGACGTTCGGATTTTATCATTGGTGGCCGTATGAGGAGGCTCGTTCAAAGGCAAAGGAATTCGCGCTGAAAGGGCTTGAAGTGGACGATTCTGTGGGCGAGACACATGGAGCCTATGCGAATTATATATTGTGGTATGAATGGCAGTGGGCCGAAGCCGGGAAGGAATATAAAAAAGCTATCCAACTCAGCCCCTCTGATGTGGAGGCTCGCCATATGTATGCCCATTTATTGGAGAGTTCAGGACGTTTTGATGAAGCCATTGCCGAAATGGGAAAGGCTTTGGAGTTGGAGCCTCTCTCGATTAATCTGAATCACTGTATGGCGCAGATTCATTTCTTTGCCGGTAACTATGACGAGGCCATAGACCTGCTTCAGAAGACAATCGAGATGGATCCGGGTTTTCCTCTTCAGTATTTTTGGCTGGGAAGAGTCTATCTTCAGAAAGGAGAGCTTCAGAAAGCCTTAGAGATGTTTGAAAGAGGGGCAGATTTTCCCACGATCGGTACGATGGTCTTGGGAGGTCTCGGCCTTGCCTATGCTGTAGCAGGCAGGAGAGATGAGGCCCAGGGAATGCTCGAACAAATAAATAACCTTTCAAAAGAAAGATATGTTGAACCATATTATATTGCATACATCTATATGGGTTTAGGAAACACAGAAAAAGTCTTTGATCTGTTTGAGCAGGGTTTTGAGGAAGGAGATATGCATTTACTTTATCTTCCTATAGATCCGATTTTTGATGAATTGCATGAAGACCCAAGATTTAAGGCTTTAATGAAAAAAATGGGGTTGGAGATATGATCGGTAAAACCGTTTCACATTATAAGATCCTCGATAAGATCGGGGAAGGCGGGATGGGTGTGGTGTATAAGGCAGAGGATACGAAGCTCAAACGGACGGTTGCGCTGAAGTTTCTGCCCAAAGAACTCACTCGGGACGAGGAGGCCAAACAGCGTTTCATCCAAGAAGCGCAGGCGGCGTCGGCGTTAGAACATAACAACATCTGCAACATACATGAAATCGACGAGACCGATGACGGCCAAACCTTCATCGTCATGGCCTGTTATGAAGGCGAGACGTTGAAGGAGATGATTAAACGGGGACCTCTCAAGATAGAAAAAGCTCTTGATATCGCTACCCAGGTAGCCAAGGGCCTTCATGAAGCCCACGAAAAGGGCATCGTTCATAGAGACATCAAAAGCGCCAACATCATGGTGACCGAAAAGGGTCAGGTAAAGATTATGG
>CAZVGK010000009.1:0-88320 GCA_964626665.1 uncultured Gemmatimonadota bacterium
GTGCCGGCTTTGGCCGACACCGAGCTCACGGTGATCACGGTTAATGATGTGAATCAACCTCCGGTGCTTGACTCCATTGGCTCCAAGGGTGTTACTGAGGGAGACACCTTGAGTTTTACGGTTAACTCATCTGACCCAGATGGGGACTCACTCATCCTTGGCGCTGGTCCACTCCCTCCAAATGCCAGCTTCACCGATAATGGTGATGGGACGGGTGACTTTATCTTTACCCCTGACTATACCCAGTCAGGCAGCTATCCGATTACCTTTGTGACTTCTGATGGAGCCTTAGCTGACTCTGAGCTGGTGACGGTTACAGTAAACGAGTGGGGGAACCATTCACCTGTACTTGATTCTATTGGACCGAAGGGTGTTACTGAGGGAGATACACTGACCTTCACCATTACTTCATCTGATCCAGATGGAGACTCACTTATCCTTAGTGCTGGTCCACTTCCTACTAATGCAAGTTTTGTGGACAATGGTGATGGAACGGGTGACTTTATCTTTACCCCTGACTTCACCCAGGCAGGCACTCATCCAATTACTTTTGTTGCTTCCGATGGAGCCTTAGCTGACTCTGAGCTGGTGACGGTTACAGTAAACGAGTGGGGGAACCATTCACCTGTACTTGATTCTATTGGACCGAAGGGTGTTACTGAGGGAGATACACTGACCTTCACCATTACTTCATCTGATCCAGATGGAGACTCACTTATCCTTAGTGCTGGTCCACTTCCTACTAATGCAAGTTTTGTGGACAATGGTGATGGAACGGGTGACTTTATCTTTACCCCTGACTTCACCCAGGCAGGCACTCATCCAATTACTTTTGTTGCTTCCGATGGAGCCTTAGCTGACTCTGAGCTGGTGACGGTTACAGTGAACGAGGCAGGTAATCAATCGCCCGTCTTAGACTCCATAGGTCCTAAAGCTGTACTCGAAGGGGATACACTAATCTTCTTGGTTACGGCATCTGATCCTGACTTAGATCCAATTACCTTAACTGCTATCCCTCTACCTCCAAATGCGAGCTTCACAGACAATGGTAATGGTACTGGTGACTTTACCTTTACCCCTGACTATACCCAGGCAAACACCTATGATGTCCAGTTCATCGCATCTGATGGAGCATTAGCTGACGTTGAACTCGTGACTATTACAGTCACAGAGGCAGGGAATCAAGCTCCTGTTCTCGATTCCATTGGATCAAAGACTGTCACTGAAGGAGATACACTGACCTTTACCGTTACTTCATCTGACCCAGATGGGGACTCACTCATCCTTAGCACTGATCCACTACCTCCAAATGCGAGCTTCACAGACAATGGTGATGGGACAGGTGACTTTATCTTTACCCCTGACTTCACCCAGTCAGGCACTCATCCAATTACTTTTGTTGCTTCCGATGGAGCCTTAGCTGACTCTGAGCTGGTGACGGTTACAGTAAACGAGTGGGGGAACCATTCACCTGTACTTGATTCTATTGGACCGAAGGGTGTTACTGAGGGAGATACACTGACCTTCACCATTACTTCATCTGATCCAGATGGAGACTCACTTATCCTTAGTGCTGGTCCACTTCCTACTAATGCAAGTTTTGTGGACAATGGTGATGGAACGGGTGACTTTATCTTTACCCCTGACTTCACCCAGGCAGGCACTCATCCAATTACTTTTGTTGCTTCCGATGGAGCCTTAGCTGACTCTGAGCTGGTGACGGTTACAGTAAACGAGTGGGGGAACCATTCACCTGTACTTGATTCTATTGGACCGAAGGGTGTTACTGAGGGAGATACACTGACCTTCACCATTACTTCATCTGATCCAGATGGAGACTCACTTATCCTTAGTGCTGGTCCACTTCCTACTAATGCAAGTTTTGTGGACAATGGTGATGGAACGGGTGACTTTATCTTTACCCCTGACTTCACCCAGGCAGGCACTCATCCAATTACTTTTGTTGCTTCCGATGGAGCCTTAGCTGACTCTGAGCTGGTGACGGTTACAGTGAACGAGTGGGGAAATCATTCACCTGTACTCGATTCTATTGGGCCAAAGGGTGTTACTGAGGGTGATACCTTGAGCTTTACGGTTACCTCATCTGACCCAGATGGGGACTCACTTATCCTTAGTGCTGGTCCACTTCCTACTAATGCAAGTTTTGTGGACAATGGTGATGGAACGGGTGACTTTATCTTTACCCCTGACTTCACCCAGGCAGGCACTCATCCAATTACTTTTGTTGCTTCCGATGGAGCCTTAGCTGACTCTGAGCTGGTGACGGTTACAGTAAACGAGTGGGGGAACCATTCACCTGTACTTGATTCTATTGGACCGAAGGGTGTTACTGAGGGAGATACACTGACCTTCACCATTACTTCATCTGATCCAGATGGGGGCTCACTTATCCTTAGCGCTGGACCACCCCCTCCAAATGCCAGTTTCACTGACAATGGTGATGGGACAGGTGATTTTCTCTTCGCACCAGGGTATACGCAGTCAGGCAGCTATCCGATTACCTTTGTGGCTTCTGATGGGGCATTAGCTGACTCTGAGCTGGTGACGGTTACAGTGAACGAGTGGGGGAATCATTCACCTGTACTCGACTCCATTGGACCGAAGGGTGTTACTGAAGGAGATACACTGACCTTCACCATCACTTCATCTGACCCAGATGGGGACTCACTTATCCTTAGTGCTGATCCACTCCCTACTAATGCAAGTTTTGTGGACAATGGTGATGGGACGGGTGACTTTATCTTTACCCCTGACTATACCCAGTCAGGCAGCTATCCGATTACCTTTGTGACTTCTGATGGGGCCTTAGCTGACTCTGAGCTGGTGACGGTTACAGTCACCGAGGCAGGTAATCAATCGCCCGTCTTAGACTCCATAGGTCCTAAGACTGTACTCGAGGGGGATACACTAATCTTCCTGGTTACGGCATCTGATCCTGACTTAGATCCAATTACCTTAACTGCTGTTCCTCTGCCTCCAAATGCTAGTTTCACTGATAACGGCGATGGTACTGGTGACTTTATCTTTACCCCTGACTATACCCAGGCAAGCACCTATGATGTCCAATTCATTGCATCTGATGGGGCATTAGCTGACGTTGAACTCGTGACTATTACAGTCACAGAGGCAGGGAATCAGGCTCCTGTTCTCGATTCTATTGGACCAAAGAGTGTTACTGAGGGAGATACACTGACCTTTACCGTTACTTCATCTGATCCAGATGGGGACTCACTCATCCTTAGCGCTGATCCTCTCCCTCCAAATGCCAGTTTTACAGATAATGGTGATGGGACAGGTGATTTTCTCTTCACACCAGGCTATACGCAGTCAGGCAGCTATGATATCCAGTTCGTCGCCTATGATGGGGCATTAGCTGACTCTGAGCTGGTAACGGTTACAGTAAACGAGTGGGGTAATCATTCACCTGTACTTGATTCCATTGGCTCCAAGGGTGTTACTGAGGGAGACACCTTGAGTTTTACGGTTACTTCTTCTGACATAGATGGGGACTCACTCATCCTTAGTGCTGGTCCACTTCCTACTAATGCCAGTTTCACAGATAATGGAGATGGGACAGGTGACTTTATCTTTACTCCAGACTTTACTCAGTCAGGCACCTATCCGATTACCTTCGTGGCTACTGATGGGGCATTGGCTGACTCTGAGCTGGTGACTGTTACAGTAAACGAGTGGGGGAACCATTCACCTGTACTTGATTCTATTGGACCGAAGGGTGTTACTGAGGGAGATACACTGACCTTCACCATTACTTCATCTGATCCAGATGGGGGCTCACTTATCCTTAGCGCTGGACCACCCCCTCCAAATGCCAGTTTCACTGACAATGGTGATGGGACAGGTGATTTTCTCTTCGCACCAGGGTATACGCAGTCAGGCAGCTATCCGATTACCTTTGTGGCTTCTGATGGGGCATTAGCTGACTCTGAGCTGGTAACCGTCACAGTCACAGAGGCAGGGAATCAACCCCCGGTACTCGATTCTATTGGACCGAAGAATGTTACTGAAGGAGACACACTGACCTTTACCGTTACTGTTTCTGACCCCGATCTCGACTCACTCACCCTATCAGCCACTCCACTACCTCCAAATGCGAGCTTCATAGATAATGGAGATGGAACAGGTGGTTTCCTCTTCACTCCCGACTATACTCAGTCAGGCAGCTATCCGATTACCTTTGTTGCCTATGATGATGGGGCATTAGCTGACTCTGAGCTGGTAACCGTCACAGTCACAGAGGCAGGGAATCAACCCCCGGTACTCGATTCTATTGGACCGAAGACCGTTACCGAAGGGGATACTCTGAACTTCAGGGTATCGGCCACGGATCCAGATGAGACGGTGCCATCCCTGACCGCGGAGGGGCTTCCTACCAATGCGACTTTAGTCGACTCCGGCAATGGGGCAGGTTCATTCATCTTCACTCCAGATTACACCCAGGCGGGGAGTTATCCGGTAACCTTTATTGCCTCGGATGGATCATTAGCCGATTCAGAGGTAGTCCAGATCACGGTTAATGAGGTGAATCGGGCACCCGTAGCTGATGCCGGGGCTGATCAGCTTGGAGTTCAAGCAAATACTTTGGTAACTTTAGATGGGTCCGGATCTTACGATCCGGATGGAGATTCGATAACCTATCATTGGACTCAAGTTAGTGGTCCCCTGGTGACCCTCTCGGATTCTAACGTTGTTCAGCCTACATTCACTCCAACTATCAAAGGGAGCTATACATTCCAATTGATAGTCAATGATGGCTCTTTAAACAGCCAACTCGACAGCGTTACCGTATCGGTTAATAACCAACCCCCGGTTGCCGAAGCTGGTCCGGATCAATTGGGAGTGAAAGTCAATATGTTGGTTAATTTGGACGGTTCTGGATCTTACGATCTTGATGGTGATTTCTTAAGCTATGAATGGATTCAGATTTCTGGGCCCTCGGTGAGCCTATCGGATTCAACTCTGGTTAATCCTACTTTCACCCCTATTTCGACCGGAGATTATCTGTTCCAATTGATTGTTAGTGATGGATTTATCTTTAGCCAGCCAGATACCGTCTTGATCGATGTGCCGGCACCGCCTCAAGCTATTGCTGATCTAATGGCAACAATTTCCGGAGATTTTGTCTCGCTCACCTGGTCGGCAGTCACCAAAGATACATCAGGTCAGGAAACCCCCATTGATCGCTATGTGATCTACCGGGGGACTAAAGCCTATTTTAATCCAACGTCTTTGGATTCAATAGGTTATACAGATAGCAGCACTTTAAATTTTGTGGATTCAAATATTGGAGGAGTGAATGTGGTAGGAGATGTGAGTACCAACTATTATTATGTGACAAAAGTGGTTGATATTTACGGAAACTATTCAGATGTTTCCAGTCGAGTAGGAGAATATGACTACGAGATAGTAGTAACTCCAACTACAGATTTTAGTTACATAACTCTTCCATTCACAGGAACTGGAATAACCGATGCAGATGGTTTGATAGGCTCAATAGGAGCTGCAAATGTTAACAATGTAAACAGATTTATTCAATCCTCTCAGAGCTATGAGGCCAGATTTGCTGCCGGATATGGGACTAACTTTTCTGTGGAGCCAGGAGGAATATACCAGGTCAATGCTAAGACCCAGACTATTTGGAGCATAGCAGGTGCTATACCTCCTGCTGACTCAATAAGTTATAGTATTATCACCACTTCCACCACTGATTTTAACTTTATTTCCATACCTTTTGAAGATGAGGATATATACCAAACTGCCCAGGATGTAATTGATGGTCTACCAGGGGCTTTGAATACCCTTAATAATTTTATACCCTCCTCCCAAAACTGGGAGTCACGCTTTGCGGCCGGTTATGGTACTAACTTTGCGGTAAAACCGGGAGGGGTGTACCAGGCGAATGCTAAGGCTTCGGCCACTTTTCCGTCTAACTAATAGAAAAACGGAATAATTTAGTATAGATTTTTTGGGATTTTAAAATATATTAAAAGAGTGGAGGTAAAAATGATGCCGAGGGAAATGTTAATTACAGTGAAAAAGTTGATCAAGGGGGCTTTGAAATGGAAGCTTTTGGTATTCTTCTCCCTTTGGCTGTTATTTACTCCTTGGTCAAGGGTTTTTGCCCAGGGAAGTATCACCGGGACTGTGAACAACTCCGATATGGGCATTCCTGCTGATAGTGAGGTCACTTTCTGGGGATTCTTGGATGATACAGATGAGGAGATAAGAACCGAGCTTTCGGATGGAGCCGGATACCAGAACGGCAACTGGTGGGACGACTTTCAGAACTATGGGACTGAGGCCGCTGGAAATCCGTATGATTATCTTTTCAGCAATCTGATAAATGGTGAGTTCTACCATCTGGAAGGGTTGATTCCTAACAACTCCTATCAGGAGGAGAATATCGTATTGGCATCTGGTTCCAATCCATCCAAGCCCACTGGGGTGAAAGCAAGGGTCACCTCCACTTCCCGGGTGGTGGTAAGTTGGAACAAGGTGGCGGGAATAACCTATCACGTTTATCGGCGTTATACCTCCAGCAATGGTTCTCTTTTTAGATTGGATGATACTGGTGGGTCATTAGCCAATCCGGGAGTTTCGGATTCCTTCTTTGTGGACAACACCGTGGATGGGATAAACTCTTACACTTACATGGTGATTGGAGAGGATGCCTCAGGGAACTATGCCCCTCACTCAGATGAGGCAAGCGCCAACTCCTCTGTGCCCACAGCCCCAGTGGTATTAAGTATTTCTCCTGATACAGGTCCTACAGCCGGAGGCACTTTTGTGACTATAAAGGGGGAGAACTTTGATGAAAATGGGGTGACGGTGACCATTGGAGAAAACACGGCTTCCAATGTGGTGGTCAACTCACCCTTTGAGCTTACCTGCTTGACCCCGGCTGGTTCAGCTGGTTCAGTTGATGTGGTGGTCACCAATACTGCTTCAGGTCTGGTCTCTTCTCCGTTGGTGGGGGGTTTTACCTATTATGTTAACACCCCCCCAGTTGCGGATGCAGGTCCGAATCAGCTGGGAATTATTGCGGGCACTTTGGTAACTTTGGACGGATCGGGCTCTTATGATACAGACGGTGACCCTTTGAGCTACCATTGGAGCCAGATATCAGGCCCGGGTGTGGTCTTATCAGATAGCAATATCGTTAACCCTACATTTACGCCCGATACTGGTGGGACCTATTATTTTCAGTTATATGTTGATGATGCAATAGCCTATAGCCAGCCGGATACAGTAATGATCACAGTGGAGAACCAAGCACCGGTATTAGATCCCATTGGACCTCGGGTAATGGATGAGGGAGATACTTTAGAATTCAGGGTCCATGCCACTGATCCGGATGGAGATTCAATCATATTAACTGCTCAGAATACTCCTATGAATTCATCTTTTGTAGATTCGGGGAATGGAGCAGGCTCATTTACCTTCACTCCGGATTACACTCAATCTGGCATCTATAATGTGACTTTTATAGCTTCAGATGGTAGTTTAGCGGATTCAGAGGTAGTAGAGATTACGGTGAATAATGTCAACCAGCCTCCGGAGTTGGCCTCTATTGGGCCGAAGTCTGTCACTGAGGGGGATACATTAAGTTTCCGGGTATCGGCTACGGATCCAGATGGGACCACACCCACATTGAGTGCTTCACCCTTGCCTACCAATGCGGCCTTTGTGGACTCAGGGAATGGAGCGGGCTCATTTACTTTCACTCCAGACTTTACTCAGTCAGGCAGCTATCCGATTACCTTTGTGGCCTCTGATGGGGTATTAGCTGACTCTGAGGTGGTGACCGTCACGGTCAATGAGGTAGGCAACCAGGCACCTGATCTGGTCGATCAGCCAGATACGACCATAGTTGAGGGGCAGAATTTGACTTTTACCCTAAGTGCAACCGATCCTGATTTGGACAATATCAGCTATAGTTCTCCAGATCTTCCCACAGGGGCCACCTTGAATTCTACTACCGGAGTCTTTGATTGGACACCTGACTACACCCAGGCGGGGGTGGACACGGTGACCTTTGTGGCTACAGACGATGGCAGTCCTGTGCTGGCGGACACCGAGCTAACGGTGCTCACGGTCAATGAGGTAGGCAATCAGGCACCTGATCTGACTGATCAGGCAGATACGACCATAGTTGAGGGGCAGAATTTGACCTTTACCCTAAGTGCAACCGATCCTGATTTGGACAATATCAGCTATAGTTCTCCAGATCTTCCCACAGGGGCCACCTTGAATTCTACTACCGGAGTCTTTGATTGGACACCTGACTACACCCAGGCGGGGGTGGACACGGTGACCTTTGTGGCTACAGACGATGGCAGTCCTGTGCTGGCGGACACCGAGCTAACGGTGCTCACGGTCAATGAGGTGGGCAATCAGGCACCGGATCTGGCCGATCAGCCTGACACGAGCATAGTTGAGGGGCAGTACTTGACCTTTACGCTTGTGGCCACCGATCCTGATAGGGATAGTATCAGTTATAGCTCACCTGATCTGCCTACAGGGGCCACCTTGGATGGGGCTACTGGAGTGTTTGAGTGGACGCCTGATTACACTCAGGGGGGTGTGGACACGGTGACTTTTGTGGCTACAGACGATGGCAGTCCTGTGCTGGCGGACACCGAGCTAACGGTGCTCACGGTCAATGAGGTGGGCAATCAGGCACCGGAGTTGGCCTCTATCGGGCCGAAGTCTGTCACCGAGGGGGATACATTAAGTTTCCGGGTATCGGCCACGGACCCAGATGGGACTACGCCATCTTTAAGTGCAGAGGATCTGCCTCCTACCAATGCGACCTTTGTGGACTCAGGGAATGGAGCGGGCTCATTCGTCTTTACCCCTGATTACACCCAATCGGGGAGTTATAATGTCACCTTCATAGCCTCTGATGGCAGTTTGGCGGACAGTGAGTTGGTGGCCATAACGGTTAACGAGGCAGGAAACCATAGGCCTGATCTGGCTGATCAACCGGACACAACTATATTAGAGGGGCAAAATCTGACCTTTACGCTGCAGACTACTGATCTGGACTTAGATAGCATAACTTACAGTTCCCCTGATCTGCCTACAGGGGCAAGCCTTGACTCCGTTAGCGGAACCTTTGACTGGACACCGGACTACAACCAGGCGGGGGCCTATGTGGTTACCTTTATTGCCACCGATAATGGCAGCCCAGCCCTGGCGGATACTGAGTCCATTCAGATAACGGTAGTAGAATCTGGGGCGAATCACCCACCTATCTTTATCTCTACTCCAGATTCAGTGAGCGTTTCGGAGGCGGAGACCCTGATAGTAAGCATCACCGCATCAGACCCTGATGGCAACTCCGTTGTCCTCACTTCAGGTCCTCTTCCCGTACACTCTTTCTTTACGGACCAGGGTGGTGGGGTAGGTGAATTTACCTTCACTCCTGATTATTACCAGGCAGGGGTTGACACGGTTACCTTCTATGCTACCGATGATGGAACACCGCCTATGTCGGGTACCCATAACCTGGTGATTACGGTGGTTGATGTGAATCTGGCTCCAGATGTTTTACCCATAGATGACCAAACCGTTCCGGAGGGTCAAACCCTCACTTTTACCGTTGTAGCCACGGATTCTACCTCTCCCTCCGGTTCACAGGGTTTGGTCCTCACAGCCAGCGGGGTTCCTACCAACGCCAGCTTTGCCGATAGCGGCAACGGGCGAGGTGGCTTCTCCTTTACTCCGGATTACAGTCAGGCGGGCGAGGTGGACACGGTAACATTTGTCTGTATGGATAACGGTAGTCCTCCTCTTTCGAGTTATGAGAAAGTAGTAATCACCGTCACCGAAAGCAACCGACCCCCCTATTTTGTCAGTTGCCCGGACTGGAAGGCGATGTGGGAGGGAGACACGGTGAGCTTCACAGTAGTGGCCGCTGATTCCGATGGGGATTCCTTGGTCCTGGTCGCCCTCGATCAAGAAAATCCGGGACACGAATTACCTCCCAACTCTTCCTTTACGGACAATGGGGATGGGACTGCAGATTTTGTTTTTACGCCAGATTTTACCCAATCAGCTATATACTCCATTGCCTTCAAGGTCAGCGATGGTTACTCCGTGGTAAAGAAGACTGTTCCCATCCAGGTCAATGAGACTGGGAACCATAATCCAGTTCTGGATCCCATCTTTGCCCCGGCGGTGATGGAAGGTGAAACCCTGACGTTTGCTGTTAGCGGCTATGACCCGGATAAGGATCCAGTCACCCTCTCCGTTATTGATACTCTTCCTCCTAACGCGACATTTACTGACTCCGGCAATGGCCTGGGCAGCTTTGTCTTCTCTCCGGATTTCACCCAATCCGGATCATATCCCCTGACCTTTGTTATCACGGATAGCTCTTCGGCGGCTGATAGCCAATTGGTGACCATTTTAGTGACGGAAGCTGGGAATCAGCCACCTGTGCTTGATTCTATTGGCACGCAGAGCGTAGTGGAAGGGGACACCCTGGCCTTCACGATAACAGCGTCCGATCCAGAAGGCGATTCCCTCTCGCTCTCCGCGGGGAATCTTCCCCAGAATGCCAATTTTGTGGATAACGGAGACGGCACTGGGGATTTCACCTTTACCCCTGATTTTACCCAATCCGGGCAGTATGCGGTGACCTTCAAGGCCATAGATGATTCGGCTGCCGCCGATAGCGAGCTAGTGCAGATTACTGTTGTAGAGGCTGGTAACCATCCTCCTGTTCTGGGGCATATCGATAACTGGGCCATATATGAGGCGGAGACCCTGAATGTCTCTATTACGGCCACAGATGTGGATGAAGACTCCATAACCCTCTCGGCAGCAAACCAGCCGCAGAACTCCACCTTTACGGACAACGGCGACGGGACTGGTGACTTCCTGTTTATCCCGGATTATGATCAAGCGGGAATCTATAATATAACCTTCATCGCCAGTGATGGAGTGTTAGCCGACAGTGCCGTGATGAGGGTAACGGTGGTTAATGTGAACCGTCCACCAGTCATAGACTCCGTTAGTCCGCAAACTGTGGCTGAAGGGGATAGCCTGGATCTCCTGGTTCATGCCACCGATCCGGATGCCGACCGATTCTCTTTTGCCGCTGAACAACTACTACCCAACTCCAGCTTTACCGACCATGGCAATGGAAGCGGATCCTTTATCTTTGAGCCGGACTATATGCAGGCTGGGAGCGATACGGTGGTCTTCATCTGTACAGATGAGGGCAGTCCTCCCTTGGCAGACACCGAAGTGGTGGTGATCACGGTTACCGATGTAAATCAGCCCCCTTCTTTTGTTCCTATTCCACCTCAAAGTATATTTGTTGGAGATACCCTGCGCTTTTCGATGGTAGCTACTGACTCCACGGATCCAGTGGGGCCCAATCTGGCCTTGACGGTTCTGGATACCTTAGATCACTCCGCCTTTGTGGACAGCGGTGGGGGGATAGGGGGATATGAGTTTGCCCCGGATTCCAATCAAGTGGGGACAGACACGGTTAGATTTGTTTGCACCGATGGAGGGAGTCCACCCCTGGCAGATACGTTGGAGGTAGTGATAGATATCAGAGCAGTGAATCATCCACCTGTTCTCGACCCAATTGGACCGAGGACTGTTACAGAGGGGGATACAATCAGCTTTACGGTTACTGCTTCTGACCCAGATGGAGACTCACTCACCCTATCAGTGGGTCCACTCCCCTCAAATGCGACCTTCACAGATAATGGAGATGGTACGGGAGACTTCCTATTCACCCCTGACTATACCAAGTCAGGCACCTATGAGATCCTTTTTATCGCCTCTGATGGAGCAGTAGCTACCTCTGGTAGGGCATTAGCTACCACCTCCAAGCTCATAACTATAGGTGGAGACATGATGGGGATAGGTGACTTTAAGCAAGATGAAGCATTGGCTGACTCCGAGCTGGTAACTATAGATGTGTTGGAGGCTGGCAACCAACAGCCAGTTCTCGATTCGGTTGGCTCCCAGACTGTGGCTGAGGGGGATAGCCTAAGTATTCTGGTTTCTGCATCCGATCCTGATAACGAATTCCCCTCCCTTTCTGCAGAAGATTTGCCGCCTAATTGCACTTTTGAGGATTATGGCGACGGAACGGGGATGTTTGTCTTTAAGCCGGACTTTATGCAGGCGGGGATAGATACGGTACTCTTCATCTGCGCGGATGACAGTGTCCCATCTCTGGCGGACACCGAAGTGGTGGTGGTCACGGTTACCGATGTAAACCAGCCTCCTTCCTTTGTTCCCATTTCACCTCAAACGGTCTTAATAGGAGACACCCTAAACTTTATCGTTGTAGCTACCGACTCCACGGATCCACACGGTCCCAACCTCACCTTGATGGTTCTGGACACCCTGAATCATTCCACCGTTGTGGACAGTGGTGGTGGAATGGGGGGATATGAGTTCGCTCCGGATTCCAATCAGGTGAGAACGGATACGGTGAGATTCGTTTGCACTGACGGCGGGAGCACACCCCTGGCAGATACACTGGAGGTGGTGATACAGGTCAACTTGGAAACCGGTAGTGATATGGATGAGCTGAGTGGTAAGATTCCTAAGGTTTTCGCTCTACATCAAAACTATCCCAATCCGTTTAATGCCCTTACTGTGGTAAGATATGATCTTCCCGCCGATTGCTGGGTGAAAATCGAGGTTTACGATATTTTGGGACGGAGAGTCGCTACTTTGGTGGATGGGTTAGAAAAGGTTGGCTTTAAGAGGATGAGTTGGGAGGCTGGATCATTGGCCAGCGGGGTATATTTTTACAGGATAGAGGCTGGAAAGTTTGATGCCGTTCGCAAGATGGTGCTTTTGAAGTGAGGCCTAAAAGATCCACTGAGCCGTCAGATTCCCAAATCTGACGGCAAAGGCCCCAACATCGAGCGGTCAGATGCCCTCATCTGACCGCAGAGGAGGTTGGTGGCAGAATTGGGATTTTGCCACCTCTGCTGAGGGGTTCTGCCACCTCGGTTTTGGTCGTAACTGAAGGGGTATGTCCCCTTTTAAACCACCCCCGACATTACGGAATTACCTGGGAATTCTGAAATGTATATGAGCCTTTAAGAGCTAAAAAAATCTTGACAATTCTATTTGTATTTCGTATCTTTAAGGTATAAAGTTTTGGGGAGCTGAAGGCTCTTCTCTTAAAAGTGTATTGTCTCTGTTCTGCTCGTGAGGACAATGACTTCGGTGGACTGGATAGTAAGGAACTATGGGTCAGAAGGAGACAAAGGACAAGGTTTACAGTTATCGTCTTTTGCCTGTGAAGTGTGATGGCCGGTCTGCTTAAGAAGGACCTCTTTGAGCAGCTCGGCCTTTTTTGTAGGGGGTGATTGTATGAAGAATTCTGCGGAGTAACGGATTTCAAGGAGTTTGGATTCGAGCGGTCAGATGCCCTTATCTGACCGCAGAGGAGGTTGGTGGCAGAATTGGGATTTTGCCACCTCGGTTTTGAATGTATTATGAAGGCCTTTATGCTTAAAGAGGGGGTGAATAGAAATGGAATTAAGAAGTAAAGTTTGGATGGGGATAGCGCTCCTCGTAGTCGCGATCTTAATAGGAGCAGCTCAGGGGGAGCAGATAATAAGGACTTTTCCGGCTCCGGGTGGATATCATGCTTATGGTCTTACCTGGGATGGCCACAACCTATGGGTAGGTGACGATTTGCATGGTGATATCTATAAGGTTGATCCGGCAGATGGAACAGCTTTGGATACCATCCCCGGAGCGCCGGAGGCCAACCATGGTTTAGCCTGGGATGGAGAGTACCTATGGGTCTCAGGGGATTATCGCACCGATTACATCTATCAGATTGATACCTTGGGGGTAAAAGTCGATTCCATCTTGAATGTTGGGGGTGATTATTCAGGAGGATTAACCTGGCAAGGGGATAGATACCTCTGGGTCACCAGATATTATCCCAATAGCCAGCCTAATCTCTTTAAGGTGGATGTGACAAGTGGTTTAGCAGTGGACACCATTCCTTCCCAGGGACTTCAGCCCCAGGGGCTGGCCTGGGATGGGGAGTACTTGTGGAATGTTCAGGACGACAACGATGACGATCCGGAGAAGGTTTGGAAATTGGATCCGGTCACCGGGGATACCTTGATGTGGTTCTGGGTTCCGGGAGCACCCCAGTCGGATGCCCGACCCAGGGGACTGACCTGGGATGGGGGATATCTCTGGCTGGTGGCTAACAGCAACCTCTATCAGATTGACCCTTATGGAACAGGAACCCCGGAGATTGAGCTTTCAGCGAGTGAGTATAATTTTGGATCTGTGATCATTGACTCGGTAGCTGAGTGGGAGTTGGGTATCTCCAATGTAGGAGGGGCCGATCTCATAGTGGACAGTCTCGGTTTTGATGATCCGGCCTTTTCTACATTAGAGACCTTTCCGGATACTATCGAGTCTGATTCCACCCATTGGGTTACTATCCACTTTTCCCCCGATAGCTATGAAGCCCATTCCTGCACCTTAGCTGTGCATAGCAATGATCCGGTAAGCCCTACTGTTGATGTAAGCTTAACCGGCTTCGGTATGTTCGCCGAACAGGAGATAGATATATCTACTTCCTCCCATAATTACGGCCTGGTAAGGGTGCAGGGTTCCAAGAGGTGGAAGTTGCATATCCAGAATCAGGGGGCAAAACCCTTGGAGATCTATAAAGCAGTCTTTGATAAACCGGATTTCTACATCACCGGAGTAGATTTTCCTGTGCTTATCGACTCCCTCCAGAGCTATGATCTCCCTGTCTGGTTTTCTCCCTCTTATGGGGGAAGTTTCGGCAGTTTAATGACCCTCTACAACAATGATGAGGATGAGGATACCATCTTTGTTGACCTATCCGGCACGGGAACCCCTGGCCCCTTTGCTCCTGGCGAGGTGCTCTACAGTTTTCAGGCCACGGACGAGTATGATCCATCGATAAAGGCGGTAAGATCAATTGCCGATGTAAACGGCGATGGGGTGGACGATGTGGTTGCTGGCTCGGAGAACGACACCATCTACTGTTTTAATGGCAACAGCTCAGGTTCTCCGGATGTCCTCTGGACCTTCGTGACATCTGCCCTTTGGCGAGAGCAGGAGCTTATCAGTGTTCCTGATTTGGATGGGGATGGGGTGGGGGATGTGGTTATCGGCACCCCCTGGGGTGGAAGGTCAATTATTGCCATATCAGGCAAGACAGGGGAGCAAATCTGGCAACACGATACTCACGAATATGGTGACGGGGGGTGGGTTTATGAGGTAGCCCTTACTGTGGATGTGGATGATGATGGCCTTCCTGATATACTGGCCGCCGCCGGCGACGATGCTAATGGCAGTGGACCAGGCGGTGCCTACTGCCTCTCCGGAGCCAGTGGTGGAACGATATGGCACAAAAGGTTGGTCCCTTATGGAACGCATGTTGCCGCTTTTTCCGTCAGGGGAATAGACGATATCAACGGCGATGGCATCCCAGAGGTGGCAGTAGGCACTGGGGATACCGATCCCGATGTCCATCGGATTTGGCTGCTCAACGGTGCTACAGGAGATACGATATGGAGCTACATAACGGGGACTGTGGTCTGGTCAGTAGCCCCCATTGCCGATATTACCGGCGATGGGAAGAAGGATATAGTGGCTGGAGCAGGGATATCGAGTGGAGCGGTCTATCTATTTGATATTACCTATGGAAGGGTTCCTATCTGGAGCAAGAGTCTGGATGGGGGGGTGGTAAAGCTTGAGGTCTGCTCCGATGTCAACTCCTCCGGCTATGACGATATAGTTCCTTCAGGTCTTATGTCCACTTTTTACTGTTTAGAGGGCTTGGACGGCGGTTTTGTCTGGAGTTACCCCAGTGGGCATATGGCCTTCTCCGCCTCGGTCATACCGGATATAAACGGTGACCATATCCCTGATGTGATTGGGGGTTCTGGATATAATGTGGATTCGGTCTATTGCTTCTTGGGCAAGACCGGCGAGAGGTTCTGGACATATCCGGCAGGATCTGCGGTGGAGGCAACCGGCTATCTGGGCCATGTTGCGGGAAGCTTCACCCCTGTTGCCTTGGCTGGCACTAGGGATGGCCTGGTTTTGGCCCTGGCTGGAGGGAATATCGTTGTGCCGGTGGAGGGAGAACAGGTTACCTCTTCGCTTCCAGAGCATTTTGATTTGCTGCAGAATTATCCAAACCCGTTTAATTCGACTACAGCAATCAGCTATCAGTTGTCAGCGGTCGGTTCCCACCACACCTCCCTAAAGATTTACAATGTGCTGGGGCGGGAAGTGAAAACTCTGGTGGATAGAGAGCAGCCTGCGGGCAACTATAGGGTTTTATGGGATGGGAAGGATGGAAAAGGCAGGGAAGTGGCCAGCGGGATCTATCTTTGCCGGTTGAAAACAGAGGAGGCGAATTTGGTTAAGAAGATGATTCTGCTGAAATAAGGCCAAAGTAGAAGCTTTGGAACACGAATGTCACGAATGGACGAATCTACACGAATAGATAAAGAGATTATAACAGTTCACCACGGAATATAACGAAATTAGACGGAGAATTTTTGTCAACCAATCTTTGTAACCCCTGCTCTTTGTGGATGTTATCATCCACAAAGAATTTCTTCCATCAGGGCAGGAGCCCTGACGGCACAGGAACGGACGTAAGTCTTCAACTTTGCTATTTCTCCTGATCCCTGTAAACTATTCCGGTGTTATTTGTCCATTCGTGGGACCTGCCCCGCACTTATGCATAAGTGCGGGGTGAATGTTCAAGGCTTTATTTATATAGGAAAAGAGAAGGGTAATTTCATAACTCAAGGGGGTAAGATGTTTAAAAGAAGTTTTGCTACGGTGATGTTGGCCATCCTGGGCTTGATGGCCATAAATGTCTTTTTTGCTGGGGCATCTTTCGCATCTTGGGAGGACGACTTAGAGGTAAACCCTCGGATAAATGTCGTCCACCTTACGGATACGGATATCAACACTCAGTACTACTTTCTGGCCGCCGTTCCTATGGCGATTTTTCACTACAACGGCAAGGTTTACTCCTCACTGATTGTTCCGGATGTCCTCTCTGACTCCACGGTGGCTCATATCGTTGATGACTGGAAGGTTTATTTAAATCAGCATTCTGGGGAGAAGAGGCATGCCAACTTCATCGGGGGGGTATCATCATCTGTCCAGGATGCTATAAAGTCTAAGTTTGGTATAACCGATGATCAGGATGTGAACATCATTGAGGGAACTCCCATTGAAGTTGCCAATCAGATTGCGGAGAAAGACTGGAAACACTCCGATTATGTAGTTATTGCTCCCTATGTCTCCTCACCTTCTGATCATACTATAGAGTCCATTTCTAATGCAGCAGCCATAGCTGCAGTTCTCAATGCTCCACTTCTCTTCGCTTATCCCGATTCTCTCTCCCAGGGGACTTTAACTTCCATAGCCAAAGTTGGGGCTACCAGTGCGATTTTAGTGGAGATCGACGATGTTTTATCAGATAATGTAAACACTCAGTTGACGAATTCCGGAGTGGGCATACCGGATGACCTGACCACAGAGGGCCAAATTGTGACTAAAATGAGGGGACTATCGGGTCATTCCACCCTCTGCGGGATTGTGAACAACTGGCAGAATCTGCCCGCTGCCCTGGCTGGGGCCAGATATGGGGGGTATGTTCTCTACCTGCCCAGTGGGTTGAATAAGTTGGCAAATAGCCTGCATAGGAGGATAATGGCCGATCCTGAACTACAGAGCTTCTATAAACTGGCCAAACCTGTGGTTCGCAGGGCGTGGATCAAGCTAAGTGAGGACGAGATTGCCCAGAACTTCTATAATTGGCTGACACCGTTAGGAGGAGATGACCCCGATACCTTGGAGACGGTGGTCACCTTCGAGCCTCAGGGCACCGGTGGAGGGGACTTGGAGACTACCTTTGATCGAGCTATTACTGGGGACTTTTCCGATCTCACCCGTAAAGGGGCCATAACTGGAAGGATGCCCTTGGCTTGGCTGAAAAATATAGCTCTATTGAATAGGACATCAATGTATAGGGCGACCATCTTTGCCAATCCCCGGCCCACTCATATTACCCTGGCAATGAACGCCTATGAGGTGCAACATTTGGTGGATGAAGCGGGGGGGAATACCCCACCCGATAGCTGGGGGTTGAACCACATAACCAACGAGATGTTTGGCTGGCCTTACCGCGGCTGGTGTGCAGACAACGGCTATTTTCCTTGGGATGACATCCATTCTAATGCCCCGGATCTATCCCCCATCTTTCCTCCAGGTCCTGGTGATGGCGCTGACCACGACCCAGGGCAATTCGCCTCGTTCCTTAGCGGTGGTTATGAGACCCACTTTCATTCGGGTTCTGAGGCTGGAACAGGATCTCATCTGGCACAGCCGGATGTCTCCAATATCGGTTTTGTGCAGGATGCTGAGGATGGTTCAGCTTTTTTGTATTTCAGTTGTCACGGTGGAGGAACCTCAATTGCTGTGAAGAATACGGACAACGGGATCGCTCAGGATGGCACGGGGGAGGCCTGGGGGGATCCCTATTGGCCAGACGACGATGGGAGAACCTATGACGGCAGCGCCGGTGGAAGTTATTCCCAGACAGATTTGGATAATGATCTGACCAATGCTCACGGGATGATGGTTGCCTATAATGCCTGTGGGATGGCCAATGGATATATGAATGAGATTGTGCTGGAACATGGTGGGACCGTTTCTATAGGCAGTTACACATCTGTGAGCTTCTGTGGCTCCGGTTGGTGGTGGAACCTCTGGGTCCATCTGGTTACCCATGAGGGTTACACCGCAGGGGAAGCGGCAGCTTATGCCACGGCGAGGGAGGCACCTCTCCACACCCCCGCCTCAAAGGGGGTGGATAATACCCTTTATTATGTGGTCTATGGGGATCCCTATACCCCATTTGCTCAAACCGACTGGACATCACCCGATCCAGCCCCCATAAATGTAAATTATGGTGGCCATAAGCCGGACAAGCCGGCAAATGAGCTCGCCGGATCTGTTGTTCCCGATACCATCCAGGTAAATGTTCCCACTCAGGTTGCGGTTACTCTATTGGATTCCTTAGGGGGAGGCATTGATAGCGTCTTAGTAACCATCAGCGGCTGGGGATATTCTGCAGTGGACACTACAGATACATTAGGGCAGGCTATATTTAACATCACTGCCCCTTATGGTGAGCTCTTGCTGGTTACCGGTGAGAAGGAATCATTTGACACCTATCTGGATACTATCTATGTTGTGGGAGCCAGTGATTTCCTCTCTGCAGAGATATCGGCCAGCGTGGCTAGCATTGGATTGACCGATACCCTTGCCCCCTACTACGAGGGGGTTATTACTGGAGAATGCAGTGAGTCAGGGTTTACTCTTTTGGCTAAAGGGTGTGAGGTGGATACAAGTACAGTGACCAGTGGGGACTCGGTTGACCTAGCGGTCACCCCTTACACCACCGGTTCCATCCAGGGGGTGATAGCTAAATCTGGCTTTAACCTCTACCTGGAGAATATCCCGGTAATCAATGTATATGGCACCCTTTCCGGTGTGGTCATAGACAGTGCCACCTCGGATTCTCTGGCCAATGTTTTGGTTAGAGGTTTTACCCATGGGGCAGATACAAGTTTGGTTAACCCAATCTTTGAGGAACTCACCGATTCCAATGGTGTCTATTCGGTGGGCTTTGATCTGACAGTGGGAGAGTATGACCTCTATGTGCAACAGTTTGGTTACCTTCCCTTTGCGGGGACAGCTATGGTGATGTATGGGGCGACTACCTTTGACATAGCCCTTTCACCAGCTCCCAGCGGCACTGTGTCCGGTACGGTCTATGAAGAGACTACTATGAAGCCATTAACCGCTACTATTAAGATCTTCCGTAGTGACAATATGGAGCTATATACCATCGTCTATACCGATTCCCTGGCTGGGGGCACCTATACGGTTGATCTGCCATATTTTACCTACAATTTTAAAGTCACATCCTACTATCACATCCCCTTAAGCCGGGATGTAACTGTTGATCTTCCCTCCCAAACTCAGGATTTCAAGATGGCCACTAGTATGGGTAACATCTTGGTGATCAACGACGATGATGGTTCCAAAGGCGGGAGGAAAGTCCTCAAGGATGGTAGGGTGATTGAGGCTGGGGAGGACAAAAACAAGGTTGGAGAGGCAGCCGATGATATCTTTCGCTATCTATCTGATCTGGGTTATTATGTAGTTCAAGAGGAGGCGGGCTCCACTGATCCGAACAATTGGCCTAATTATGATATATTGGTGTGGAGCGATGGTGATGATACCCAACCGGTGGCAGATGAGGGTTACCGCACCGCACTGGGGGAGTGGGTGGAAAATGGTGGAAAACTCCTCATAGAGGGGGGGGAGGTTGGTTATGATGCGGCGAGCTATCCCGGATATCCAGATTTTGCCCAGTATGTGCTCCATGTCAGTGGGTGGAGCGGAGATGAATCCGGCAACCTGGTATTGACAAATACTACCCATCCCCTGGCTACTACCCCTAACCAACTGCCCAACTCCATTGGGATCTCTTACAATAGTACAGGGGACCAGGATGCTATGCAACCGGCATCTGATGCTTACAATGTCTATGAATGTAAAAATAAGCCTGGGAATGCGGGTATACTCGTCTACGATGATACCCCCAGCCCCCAGAGTGCTCAAGTTATCTTCTATTGCTTCGACTTTACTGCCCTCTCAGATACTATGGTGGCCAAAGAGCTCGTGGAGAATACGGCCAGTTACCTACTGAGCCCGGAGCCTCCTCCCACAGGAGGAATATCTGGGACAGTAGACCTCCTGGGCGCCGAAGATGATAGCGGCGCTGTTATAACTGCTTCCTGTGGAGGATTTTCCCGCAGTGATACAACGGGATATGGGGGCGATTATCTGATAGGTAGCTTATATCCCGGCTATTACCAAGTGAAAGCGCATAAGGATGACTATCAGGATTCAACTCTAACTCAAATTCTGGTGGGGGGTGGCCAGATTACCCAGGATGTTGACTTAGGACTCTATCCAGTGGTAGTTATCTTCAGCACAGATTTCGATGCCAACAATGGTGGATTTACTGCCCAGGGGGAGGATTGGGAGTGGGGCCTCCCCACTTCCGGGCCTGGCTCGGCCCATAGCGGAGCAAAGGTATGGGCTACCAAATTCGCTGGTGACTATTCAAGTAGCTCTGACTCCAAATTGGAATCCCCTTCCATAGGTCTGAGTGGGATCTCAGAGGCGAAGTTAGAATTCTGGCACTGGTATTCATTTGAGGGGAGTGCTACCCATTACGATGGTGGCAATGTGAAGATCTCCGTGGATGGCGGACCGTTTGAGGTGATAACCCCTGAGGAAGGATATGATGGGACAATCTACTCCACCAATGCGGGTATTCCTAACGAAGAGGGATTTGCCTCACCTTCAGCGGGGAATTTCTGGCATAAGGAGGAGTTCAATTTAACCTCCTATGTTGACCATGAGGTGGTTATCCGTTTTCATTTTGGCAGTGATGGCTCGGTTACCTATCCGGGATGGTATGTGGATGACTTCAAGGTCTATTATGTGAATCATGAAGTCGGGTTGCGGAGGCATACAGCACAAGGTCAACTGCCTGAGGAATATTCTCTATCCCAGAACTATCCCAATCCGTTTAACCCAACCACTCTTATCCGCTACGCTCTTCCAGCGGTCAGCAATCAGTTGTCAGCGGTCACCTTAGAGGTCTATAACATCTTGGGCCAAAAGGTAGCTACTTTAGTTGATCAGGAACAGAAACCGGGATATTATGATATTGGGTGGGATGCTTCCTCGTTATCGAGTGGCATATATTTCTATCGCTTGAATGCCGGGGAATTTAGCCAGACAAGGAAGATGCTTTTGTTGAGGTAACTCAAATGATTTTTGAGGGGGGAAAATGAAGAGCTGGAGGATTCTGAGGACGATTTTGGGTCTTGTTTTCCTCTTCCCTTCCCTCCTGTGGGGGGCAAATCTGAGTCTAAAGATAGATTTTGCTTCTCCCCAGGTGAAGGAGGAAGGGGGATTCCACTTACTTTCCGTGGAGGGTTGTAGGAGCGTTGCCTTTAAGCCCGGCGATCCCATTATCCCGGTGAGAGCGGTCAAGCTCCTCCTTCCCTGTGGGGAGATGATTCGGGAGATAGAGGTAAAAGCGGGGGAAGAGGTTATCATTCCTGGGTTTTATAAATTAAAACCTGGAGACTTGAAAGTTCCCATTGGCTCGGCCGAACCATTTCCTGCCATCTCCCCCAATCCGGTCATATATGGGTCTGATGAACCTTACCCAGGGAGAAGAGATAAGCTGATTGCCATCCAGAGTCTATATGGCTTCAAGATAGCGGTCTTGAACCTCTTCCCGGTGAAATATCTCCCTGCTTCAGGGAGACTTTCCTACTTTCCCAAGATAGAGATAGAAATATACACCGAACCATCATCTCAGTTTCTCTCCTCTACGGCCAGGATGATGTGCACCGATCCCTTTGCCCTGAGGAGGGTAAAAACTCTGGTGGAGAATCCGGAGCTTATCGGGAGTTATTCAGGGTTGAAAGTAAGCCGTTTAGATGAGGGGGAGTCCTATCCCTACTTGATCTTGACCAATAGTTCCTTAGCACCATACTTTGAGCCTTTGGCCCTCTTCAAGACTCAGAGGGGGATAAGGGCAAAGGTGGTTACCTTAGACCAGGTCTCTGGTTATCCAGGAGATGATCTGCAAGAGAAGATCCGTAACTTCGTCATCGATGCCTATACAAATTGGGGGACCGTATATCTGCTTTTAGGTGGGGATGATGAGATCGTTCCCCATCGAGGTTTGTATGACATAGTGAATGAGGATTATCCAGGATATGAAGAAGTTGATTATGATATTCCCGCTGACATCTATTATGGGGGATTAGATGGCAATTGGAATACGGATGGGGATGATAGGTGGGGGGAACCGGGGGAAGACGACCTCTTTGCTGAGGTGATAGTAGGTCGGGCGGCAGTAGATTCTCCCACAGAGGCGGAGAATTTTGTGCAGAAGGTAATCTCCTATCAGAATGCTCCTGTGGTGGTAGATTGCAATCAGGCCTTGATGGTGGGGGAGGATTTAGGGTGGACGGTCTGGGGGAAGGACTACAAGGAGGAGATCAGGCAGGGGTCCAGCAATTGGGGCTATACCACAGCGGGTTTTCCTCCTGAGTGTAATGTTAGTACCCTCTATGACAAGGACGGGTCCTGGACAGCAATGGGTGACCTTCTGCCCCTGTTGAACGGTGGGTTAAATCTGATAAATCATCTGGGGCATGCCAATGTCCTTGAGGTAATGAAATTTGATGATACTGATATCACCGATGTTAACTGCACAAACAATGGCATAAATCACGGTTTCTACATAATTTATACCCAGGGCTGTTACTGTAATTCATTTGATAATCGCACTACTTCACCAGGGGTCTATACCAGTGATGCCATTTCGGAGAAGTTTACTACCACCCAAAATGGAGCAGTGGCCTTCATTGGCAATACCAGATATGGTTGGGGCTCAGGATCAAATACGAACGGCCCCTCTCAGTATTATGATCGCCAATTCTTCGATGCCCTCTTTGGTGAAGGTATCTACGAGATAGGGCTTGCTAATCAGGATTCCAAGGAGGACAACAGCGGGTTCATTGACCAAGATGCCCTTAGATGGTGCTATTACGAGGTCAATCTCTTAGGTGACCCTCAGATGGAGTTATGGACGGCACAGCCTGGTAGCCTTTCGGTTGAGCTCCCATCGTTCCATCCTTTAGGGAGCCCCCAAATCTCGGTCGATGTTCAAGAGGATAGCGCTCTGGTCTCTATTTCCCGGAATGGCGAACTCTATGGGACAGCCTATTCCTGGCAAGGAGAGGCTGAGGTGAACCTGAATCCCGTGCCCTCTGATGTAGGAACCTTAGAGGTGGTGGTAACCAGGCACAACTATCTACCCTATTGGGGAGAGGTAGAGGTTCTCCCTGTAGCTAATGTAAGCATTGAGCCGGAAACCCTCCAGGTAAATGTCCTCACTCAGGTGATGGTCACTGTCTTAGATACAAACGACCTTCCGATGGAGAATGTTGAAGTGATGATCGATGGTTGGGGACTCAATCCCGCTTGGGTTGACACCACCGATGCCAGTGGGGTGGTTACAGCAGAGTTGAAGCCGGCTTATGGTGAGATACTGGATGTACAGGGGCGGAAGTTAGAGGAAAGCTATAGACTTTTCTGCGATTCCCTATATGTAATCGGCGCGGAGAGTCTCTCTGGGGTTAGTGTTTGGGCGGAGTGCGATTCCCTGGGACTTGTGGATAGCTTAGCCCCGTTCTATGAGGGGAAAATCTTTGGAAGTTGTGACCTATATGGATTTGACCTCTTACTCAAGGGGTGTGGTTTGGATACATCCATCACAACCCAAGACACCTTGGTTGAACTCTTAGTGACCCCTACCGAAAGCGGGTTTATTCAAGTGGTTCTGGCCGATACCGGGTATACAGTTTGGCAGGAGGATGTTCCGGTGATTGATGTCTATGGGACACTCAGTGGCTATGTTAAGGATGGAAGTAGTCAGGAAGGGTTAGAGGGTGTGGAGGTCACTGGATATGATTCTGAGGAAGATACCAGCCAGGCTGAACCGAGTTTTCAAGTCGTAAGCAATTCCAGCGGTTTCTATCAGGTCTCTGGAGAGCTTCCCGCCAGGCCCTATGATATCTATTGCTGGGAATTTGGCTATCTCCCTTATGGTGAGACAAAGATGGTGAAGAAGGGGGCCAACAGTTACGATCTTCTCTTAGCTTCTTCTCCACCAGCCAAGATTTGGGGATATGTGAAGGATAGGGATGGCGGTTTACCATTGGATGCTACGATAAAACTTTACCGCTATGACACCAAGGAGCTCTACCAACAGGTGGAGACGGATACGACCAATGGTGAGTATGAACTAAATGGTTTGCCTTACTTTACATACAAAATCAAGGTTTATGCCTATAATCACATTCCACATAGCGAGATCCTCCTTGTGACTTCAGAAAATCTCAGACGGGATTTTACGTTGGAAGAGACATCCGGAAATATATTGGTGGTCAACGATGATGATGGGTCAAAGAAAGGGGACTCCAGATCAAGGACAAGAGTTGATAAAAGCCCACATGGGGCGTCGGCAGATTATATGGCACAGCATTTGGAAGGATTGGGTTACTATGTCGTCTCTGAAGAAGCCGCTCAAACTGATCCCCTCAACTGGGACGAATACAGCCTGGTTATCTGGTCTGATGGTAGCGATGTAACCCCGGTTGTTGAGGAAGGATATCGGCAAGGGCTTATTGATTGGGTTAGCTCTGGTGGGAAGCTATTGATTGAGGGGGGCGAGTTGAGCTATGATGCGGCCTCATATCCTCGTTACCCCGACTTTTGCCAAGATGTATTACATATCGATTCCTGGGTGGCGGACAGAAGCGGTGATTTAACCCTGGTTGGGGAGTATTCCTCACATCCACTGGTTACCCATCCAAATTCTTTGTCCAACACCATTCAGTTTAACTTCGGAAACTACGGTGATCAAGATGCGAGTCAGGCCAGGCCAGATGCCTATGTAGTCTATGACTGTGCAAACGAGGAAGGTAAGGCGGGAGTTCTTGTCTATGAAGATGATTCCCAACAACCACAGATCGTCTTCTATAGCTTTGACCTCCTTGCGGTTGCCGATAGCATTACCAGAAGCGAGTTGCTGGAAAATACCGTCTTTTATCTTTTGACCGGTGGTGAGGTCTCAGTTCCTCAGCAGGTTATGCGATCTACTCCCAAAAGATACGAGTTGTCTGCAAATTATCCCAATCCCTTTAACCCAACTACCAGGATAAGGTATACCCTCCCTCGGGAGACGAAAGTGAGGTTGGAGGTGTTCAACATCCTGGGCCAGAAGGTGACGACCTTAGTTGATCAGTTTCAGGAGCCGGGCTACTATAACATTCTTTGGGATGCTTCTTCATTATCAGGTGGGATATACTTCTCTCGCCTGCAGGCTGAGGAATTCAACCAGACGAGGAAGATGATTCTTTTAAAGTAAGGAGAGGTGATGGAAAGGGGTTGGATTAAGATATTAAGCTTCTTAGGTCTATTCTTTCTTTTGGCCATTTTGGGTCGGGAGGGCTTAGCGGCTCAGGAAGTTATCGTCTCCCAAATCAAATTCTCCTCGCCAGAGGAGCTCTCCCGCTTGGTGGAGATGGGGTTGGATATTGATGCCGTTCATAAAGGCTATCTTATAGCCTATTTGAGCTCCCAGGAGTTTGACCTGGTCAAGAGTAAAGGGTTTGAGATAGTGGAGATCCCCAACTATGCCAAGCTTATGGCAGACAGCCTCTGGGAGGCCACGAAGGATACCAAGAACCAGATGGCTGCCTACCACACCTATGAGGAGTTGACTGCAGAGCTTGATTCGATTGCTACTGGCCACCCTGATATTTGCCATTTAGAGAGTATAGGGCACTCAGTCCAAGGGAGGGAGCTCTGGTTTATGAAGATCTCGGATAATGTTGACCAGGAGGAGGATGAGCCAGAGTTCAAGTATATCTCCACTATGCATGGGGACGAGCCAGTGGGGACGGAGTTGCTGATGTATCTGATCAATTATCTGGTGGATAATTATGGGACGGACTCCTTAGTCACCCACCTGGTAAACAACACGGAGATATGGATAATGCCCCTGATGAACCCGGATGGGAATGCTCTCCATCAGAGGTATAACGCAAATGGGGTGGATTTAAACAGGAACTTCCCGGATCCGATAACCGATTCAACTAACACTCCTGAGGGACGAGAGCTGGAAACTCAAGCCGTGATGAACTTTTGCTTTGGACAGAGTTCCGTCTCCTCGGTCAACTTTCACACTGGTGCTCTGGTGGTTAACTATCCCTGGGACTGTCAGTATACCTTAACTCCGGACAATGACCTGTTTATTGAGATCTCCTTAGTTTATTCCAGGCGCAATCCTCCGATGTATAACAGCTCAGAGTTTGACAGTGGCATCACCAATGGTGCCCAGTGGTATGTCATCCACGGTGGAATGCAGGACTGGAACTACAACTGGTTGGCCTGCAATGAGGTGACCATAGAGCTTTCCAACACAAAGTGGCCCGACGCTTCTACCTTACCCGGATTTTGGGATGACAACCGGGAGGCAATGCTGGCCTATATGGGGCAGTGTCATCGGGGGATAAGGGGATTGGTTACAGATGCCATTACTGGCCAGCCATTGGCGGCCACGGTGAGCGTCCCCGAGATTGGTAAGGATGTTTACACCGATCCAGATGTAGGGGATTATCATCGGATGCTTCTCCCGGGCATCTATACGGTGCAGTTTTCGGCAGATGGATATGTGCCCCAGACATTCTATAATTTGCAAGTTGTGGCAGATAGCGCAACCCGTTTAGATGTTCAGCTCTGTCAGCCTTTAGTAGGAACCATCTCCGGAACGGTCACGGATTCGGTTACTGGTCAACCCCTCTATGCCTCAGTAGAAGTTCTGGATTCCGGCGTAGATCCAGTTTATACTGATTCTTTTACTGGTTACTACTCCGTAAATGTCTATCAGGGGACCTATACGATGAGGGTATCATCCGATGGATACAGAACGGTAACCAGGGACAGCGTCGTAGTTACTGAGAGTATAACCGAAAACTTCCAGTTAGTGCCTCTACCGGTTCATTACTACACTCAGTCAACTCCACTGCCCATACCCGATAATGATGATTGGGTGCAGAGTTACCTCGATGTGCCAGATAGCATCGAGATCGAGGATATAAATGTCTTTCTTAGCGTAACTCACTCCTACTTCCCGGATTTAATTATAGACTTAAAATCCCCTCAGGGAACTTCGGTCAGACTTTGGAAGCAAGGTTATGCTCAGCCGGGAACCTTATCCGGTTGGTTTGATACAGAGATAGAGCCAATAGACAGTATGAGCAACTTCATAGGGGAGAATACCCAGGGCCAATGGGCCTTGTGGCTTAAGGACTGTGCAGGTGGTGATGTGGGCACACTTAATCTGTGGAAACTGGAGATCTATGGAACAGGTAGCGTTCAGGAAGACAGTGTAGCTCCAGCAGCTATCAGTGATTTATCCGTTAGTCACATTGATGATACCTCGGCGACCTTGGTGTGGACAGCCCCAGGTGATGATGGAACATCGGGAACGGCAAACATCTATGATCTCCGCTATTCCCTCACCCCAGTGGGCACTGATACGGTTGGTTGGTGGAATTCAGCTCAGACCGTTTCCGGAGAACCTTCTCCCTCACTATCTGGGATGTCCGATTCTTGCGCTATCCATAATCTGCTCCCTGATACCACTTATTACTTCGTAATCAAAACAGCGGATGAAGTACCCAATTGGTCAGGTTTTTCCAATGTGGCCTCAGCCAGGACAACAAATGTTGGTATTGGTGATTTAATTGGAGTTTCTGGGTTGCCTGACCACTTTGCTTTATTTCAAAACTATCCCAATCCATTTAATTCAACTACAGCAATCAGCTATCAGCTATCAGCAATCAACAATCAGTTGTCGGCGGACGGCGAACGGCGGATGGCGATTAGTCTAAAGATTTACAACATTCTGGGGGAGTTGGTAAGGACTCTGGTGGATGAAGAACAGATGCCTGGTTGCTACTCCATTGTTTGGGATGGAAGGGATAGCAGGGGTGAGGATGTCTCCAGTGGAATATTTTTCTACCAGCTTAAAACTGGGAGATTTGTAGAGACTCAAAAAATGGTTCTTCTCCGGTAAAAAAGTAGGGAGTAATTGTCCAGACAAATGGAATTGTGTTATTTTGACATTGACAAACGAGAAAAATAAGTGTATATTTAAAAGAAAGGAGTGAGAAAAATGCGTTGGAAAATGTCTTTGCTAATCCTATCTCTTTTAGTTGGTTCCTCGGTGATGGGAACAGAGTTAGAGGAGATAAGGAAGGCTATAAGGGAGAAGGGGGCGAAATGGGAGGCGGCAGATACTTGGATCTCCAAGTTGCCACCGCAGGAAAGGAAAAGGTTTCTTGGAGACAATTTGGCTGATGATTTCTCAAAAGCCCCAGGCAAAGAGATCAGAGGGACCAAGACCGTTCCTACTGAATTTGACTGGAGGACCAAGGATGGCCACTTCTGGATGACTCCAGTAAAAGATCAGGAGAATTGCGGTGCCTGCGTTGCCTTTGGGACAGTAGGAGCTTTGGAGGCAAATATAAAGATCCGAGCCGACAACTTCTGGATTATGCCCGATCTCTCTGAACAGCATCTCTTCTCTTGTGCAGGAGGTGACTGCGGTTATGGGATGTCCGTCTATGCGGGGATGAATTATCTCCTCAATCATGGAACACCAGATGAGGAGTGTCTTCCCTATACTCAGGTGGATGACAATTGCAGTGAAACCTGCTCTGATTGGGAGGAGAGAGCTCGGGGGGTAAATACCTGGGGATGGACGAGCAAGACCATCGCAAGCATAAAGCAGGCTATCTATGACTATGGACCGGTAGCCGGCCATTTTGATGTCTACGCCGATTTTTTCTCCTACAATGGTGGCGTATATGAGCATACCTCAGGTGGCTACGAAGGAGGGCACTGTATCACCATAGTTGGTTGGAGTGACAGCTCCCTATGCTGGATCTGCAAAAATAGTTGGGGACCTGGTTGGGGGGAATACGGCCCCTACCCGGACAGCACCAAAGGTTGGTTCAGGATTAAGTATGGGGAGTGCGAAATTGAATACAAGAAGGCAGCCTGGATGGTCCCCATTATCAAGGGCCCTGATGGGATGGTCCTCCATGATACCTGTTTTGGGTTTGTTTTGCTACCGGATTCATCTACCTCTGATACTTTGACTATCTCGAATGTAGGTGATAGTCTAGACTTTTATTTAATTCTTAGTCATTCTCAGAATTGGCTCACCCTGGATGTGATAGCAGACACTTTATCGCCAGCTGAGAGTGTCAAAGTTGGTTTTGACATTGCTACAACGGGATTGTCCGGAGGAACCTATTCTGATACTATTGAGGTGGCTGCCAGTGACTCTGAAGGGGTAGTGCTCTATCGGATGTATGTTCCAGTGCACTTAGAGGTTAGTCCGTTGTTTGTAAGGGGAGATTACGATGATACCGGTGATTTAGCCATGCCAGATGCTCTTAATCTTCTGCTTTGGAAATATCATCAACCCGGTGGAGTGGCACCTCCCTGTGAGGACGCTGCCGATTACGATGATGATGGAAACATTGCTATGCCTGATGCTTTGGGATTGCTTCTTTACAAATATCATCAGCCTGGAGGGGTTCCTCCAGCTCCACCCTATCCTGATTGCGGTTTAGATTTTACTGAAGATGGGCTTGAATGTGCTACTTATACCCATTGTCTGAAAGCCGTTAAATCTATGGTTCTCACTCCAACAAGTGTGAAAAAGGCGATTAACAGAGTCAAGGTCAAGAATTGTTATGGGGCCAAGGATGGCTTGGTAGTTGTTCCTGTGGAGCTTACTAACAAGGCTGAGCTGAGAGGATTTGAGTTTACGGTCAACTACGATCCTGCTCTTGTTACTGCGATAGAGGTTAGAGGTGGAGATGGATATGATTTCTTTGCTCCCTGGATAGATAATGAGGCAGGTAAGGTTACCGTTGGCTGTGTTCCTGATATGAGTATGGAGGAGCCATTTGCGGCTGGTCAGAGGGGAGTAGCTGAGATTGCCTTTAAGGCCAAGGCTGATGCCGGGTTGAAGCTATCTGATGTGGCCTTGTATGGGTCTAAGGCGGAGGCAGTGGATGCTCGTTGGGTGAATGGGGTAGTGAAGGCAGGAGCAGGGTTACCTAAGGAGTTTGCCCTCAGCCAGAACTATCCAAATCCCTTCAATCCTGTCACTCAGATCAGGTATGCTCTACCTATGGACTGCCAGGTGAGGCTAGATATCTACAATGTGGTAGGGCAGAGGGTAGCTATTTTGGTAGATGATCATCAAAAGGCTGGATACAAGGTAGTTAGCTGGAATGCTCAGGATGTGGCCTCTGGTGTCTATTTCTACAAGCTGACTGCTGGCAATTTCACTTCCATCAGGAAGATGGTCTTACTGAAATAAGGGCGAGCCTACCGAGGAGAAAACACTTTGGGTTCCTCGTCCGTGAGGACGTAGTTACATTTTTGTGGCTTGTTTTCCTGCAAGACCAATTTGATAAACATCTTCTCAATGCGTGATTTCGGCGAATATAAGATTCAAACATTTGTGAGAGAAAAGCAGGAAGTGAGTCAAAGGTGTCCTCTTTGAATCTGGGGGTGATGTTTATAGGATAAAGGTGGGGTATTGGTCGAGGAGACAAAGACATTTAGCTTTTATATAAGAGAAGGCAAACAATGAAAACAAAGATTCTGTTTGTAGCTTTGATATCGGTTATGCTTGCCTTACCCTTAGGATTTGGTAAGGTAAATGCACAGCAGTGTGCCGATTCTATGATTGCTTCTAATAGAGAGGGATATACCGGTGATACTGGGATAATTGTCCCCATTTATGGCAAGGTTTGTGGCCTAGATATAGGGGGGGATTTAGAGGATTTGGATGGGGTTAGTTTCGCCATGCAATATGACACCAGCCTTGTGGTCTGCGACACTATTTTGTATGATGTAAGTGATCCTGTTTATCCAAGTTTTCACGATAGCATTCCCAATCCCTTCTTTTGGGCCCCTTACATTGACCCTTCTGGCTATGTTACCGTAGGGCTTGCCTTTGCTATGCTGGGAACACCTGACATACCACCCGGCCGTTATCGTATGTTTGATTTAGTTTTTAAGGTAAAACCGGGGGCTCCTCCGGGGGTTACACCTTTAGACATTGAAGATGGTGTTGGCGGTATGAGGAATGCTTTTACTTATGTAACCACTGATGTTTATCCCGAATTGATAGATGGCGATTTTATTGTTCTACCAGATTCTTTAACCTTAATATTTGACCCCTTGCCTCCATATAGATTGGGTGAAGGGGAAAACCTGGGTGTCGAGGTTACAGCTATTGATCCTAATCCGACCCATTTTGTTACTCTAAGTGCCGCTGGTTTAATGGAGAACATGAGTTTTCCGGAGACCAGCGATTTCTTTTTTGCAACTGGCACCTTCACCTTCTATCCAAACCAGTGCCAGGCGGGTGTATATAATGTTGTGTTTTTTGCCGACTGTGACTTTGGTTGCCATGTAGAAATCCCGGTAACGATGACCGTGGATAACATCAACCGGACTCCGAGACTCGATGCTGGTCCTGATCGAGCTATTATAGCAGGAGATACTTTGACCTTCACCGTTACTGCCACCGATCCCGATTACTGGGAATGTGGCGATGATACCCTCACCCTGAATGCCACCAGTCTTCCTGGGGCGGCAACTTTTGTTCAAGACAGCGATACGACAGGCATATTTAGTTGGGTCCCTGATTTAGCAGATACGGGAGAGTATACCGTTATCTTCTCCGTTGAGGATCTTGCTGGTACTACCGATAGCGAACCAGTAGAGATTACTGTCTCGCCACACACTCTGGTTATAATGACGATTCCCGATTCTCCTCCGACCACTGTGAATGAAGGATCGGCCTTGATTTTCGATGTTAGAGCCATTAATTCTTCTTCAGAGCATACGGTGGATCTGTACGCTATTTATTTGCCAGCCAACGCTAACTTTCCTTCTGAAACTGGTGCTGGCTCTGTGCAATCCACATTCACTTTTAACCCGAATTACTGTCAGGCAGGGAGTGATAGTGTCGTCTTTGAAGCGCATTGTTCTGGAAATCTTACCACCACTCGTACGGTGTATCTTACTGTGAACGATATACCCAAGGCTCCAAATATAGAAGCAGGCGGTCCATATAGTGCCAAACCAAATCATCTTTTGACTTTTAGGGTAATGGCAGCCGATCCAGACCTGAAATGTGGCGATGAGGCCCTCATTTTAAGCGCCCTTAATCTCCCCGGAGGCGTTACCTTTAGCCAGGATAGCGACACTACGGGAGTTTTCAATTGGATTCCCGTTGAAGCCGATACGGGATCTTACACGGTTACCTTTATCGTCGATGATCACACGGCACTGGCTGATAGTGATCAGGCTACAATTAAAGTAGTTGTCTATGACTTTGAAGATGTCACCGATGATGCTTTTGTGGGGGATGAAGGGCGAGGGCATGGAGTGGCCTGGGGTGACTGGGATGGGGATGGGGATCTGGATATTTACATTGTGAATTATAACGAGCCCAATGTTCTTTATCGCAACAACGGCGATGGCACCTTTACGAATGTAGCTGCGGCCGCTGGTGTTGCTCATGCTGGTGCTGGACACGGTTCGGCTTGGGGAGATTTCGACAACGACGGCGATCTTGACCTTTATGTCACCAATGATGGGCCAAACATTCTTTATCGCAACAATGGTGATGGTACCTTCACTGATGTTACCAGCACGGCGGGTGTAGGGAACATTGATTGGGGAAGGGGTACCGCCTGGGGCGATTTTGATAACGATGGTAACTTAGACCTCTACGTTGTTAATAGTTTATCGACTCAAACGAGCGTTCTTTATCGTAACAATGGTGATGGCATCTTCACCGATGTTACCAGCACGGCCGGTGTCGAGTTTATGGGAAATGGAAGAGGGGTAGCTTGGGGTGACTGCGACTCCGACGGTGATTTGGATCTATATGTAGTAAACCATTGGCCAGGGGGAAGTGCTCTTTATCGCAACAACGGTGATGGCACCTTTACAAACGTTGCTAGTTCAGCCGGGGTGGGGAACAATGGGTTGGGTACGGGCGTTGCCTGGGGCGATTATGACTCAGACGGCCACCTGGATCTCTCTGTCGTGAATTATGGTGGCTACGGAAACTTCCTGTATCGCAACAACGGTGATGGCACTTTCAACGACGTAACCGGGACTGCCGGAGTGGGCCTGGTGGATAATGGATATGGTACTGCCTGGGCGGACTATGATTTAGATGCTGACCTCGACCTCTATGTGGTTAACTATCAAGGAGGGCGAAAAGCTTACGGAATTAACATTCTCTATTCTAACAACGGTGACGAAACTTTCTCTGACGCTACCGAAAGGGCAGGTGTAGGAGATCCTGGCTACGGATACGGAACCGCTTGGGGTGATTACGACGACGATGGTGATTTGGACCTCTATGTGGTGAACCACGATCAAGCCAATATTCTCTATCAGAATCAGACTGACAATGTCGACTTCATTAAGGTGGTAGTTGAGGGTGCAGCATATTTAGGTCCCGGGTTTAGCAATAGAGATGGCATGGGGGCCAAGGTTGAGGTTCACCAAGCGGGGACCGAGACTCTACTTGGTTTTAGGGAGGTAAGAGGTGGATCTGGTTACTGTTCAATGAACTCTTTAGAAGCTGAGTTTGGCTTAGATCACAACTATGCTTACGATCTGAAGGTCACATTCCCTGCAAGTGGTGTGGTCAGGGTTTATTCTAACCTAACCACAGGTCAAAAAATTCTCGTCTATGAGGAAAGAGCACCATTTGCCTTTTCGCTTATCTCGCCTGCAGATGGAGACACGGCTTGGAGTCTAACTCCGACGATGACCTGGCAAAGGGCTGTTGATCCTGATCCAGGTGATATCGTCACTTACACTGTTTACTACTCCGAGGATAATACTTTTGCCACCTATGATTCTCTTCCTGATGTCGGAGATACTACCTGCAGTTTACCGGAACTAACCGATGATACCGTTTACTACTGGAAGGCAAAAGGAAGGGACAATTGGGGCCTGGAGGCCTGGAGTGTTGAGACCTTCAGTTTCAATGTCTACTTTCCGGAAGCGCCGAATGCTTTCGATTTACTATACCCTACTGATGGAGATACGATCTATGCTGGCATGGTGACACTGGATTGGGAGGAGGCAACCGAACCCGATCCTGGAGATAGTGTCCTTTATACTCTCCATTATAGTATTTCTCCTGAATTTCATCCAGATTCTACAAATATTGTTGACAGTCTAAGTGAGAGCCAGTATCTCATAGTCTCGGGGTTACCTGACGATGCAAAGATCTATTGGAAGGTGAAGGCCTTTGATATCTTTGGTTTAGAGACCTGGAGCAAACAGATCGATTGGAGTTTTTATGTATATACTCCGGAAGCTCCACATACCTTCAGTCTTATTTCACCAGCAGATAGAGATACAGTTTGGAGTTTCACTCCGACCTTAATCTGGCAGAGGGCCGTTGATCCTGATCCAGGTGATAGCGTCACTTATACTCTCTACTACTCCACAGATAGTGCTTTCGTTGTTCAGGATTCAGTATCCCCTCTTGCAGATACTACTTGCACATTGCCAATACTGACAGATGACTCTACTTACTACTGGAAGGTAAAGGGAACAGATAATTTTGGTTTAGAGGCCTGGAGTGTTGAGATTTTTAGTTTCAATGTTTATCTCGTTGAACCCCCTGACTCGTTCGATCTTTTCACTCCAATAGATGGTGATACGGTTTACGCAGGTATTCCAATTAGGTTAGACTGGGAGGATGCATCGGATCCTGATCCGGGAGATATTATTCTCTACGCCCTGTACTTAAGTTTAAATTCAGATTTTTCAGATTCGATGGCGATCGATAGCCTATCAGAGAGTGAATGCACCCTCGATCAGACAAAGGCTTCAACCAAAACTCTCCAAGTTAGAAACCCCGGACGCCAAGCCCTCCCAGAAATGAAACTGGAAATGCAAGAGGTGGAGAGTAATAATGCAAGCGAATTTATTGAAAGTAGTTGGAGTATTCCTAAGAGCAACCTTGATAGCCTGTTAGCTGACACCACCTATTATTGGAAGGTGAAAGCTTATGATAGATGGGGAACTGAGAAATGGAGTAACCAACTGAATTGGAATTTTTATGTGCAATTTAGCTCGCTTTTCATCAGGGGTGACTACGACGCAAATGGAGAGTTGGCTATGGCTGATGCCCTTGGGCTTCTAGTGTGGAAGTATCATCAGCCTGGTGGGGTTCCTCCTCCCTGTGAGGATGCTGCGGATTACGATGACAACGGGGATATTTCTATGGCCGATGCTGTAGGGCTTCTGCTCTTCAAATATCATCAGCCTGGTGGGGTTCCTCCTCCACCTCCCTATCCAGATTGCGGGCCCGATCCCACGAAAGATGGTTTGAGCTGTGACAGCTATCCTCCCTGTAATTGGCCCCCCAAGGCTACCGAGCTTGTAGTATCTTCTCTTCTGGTAAGTGTAGAGGTTGCCCCCAATGTGGTGAAGGTGGGAGATGGCTATCTTGCCAAGGATGGCTTGGTAGTTGTTCCTGTGGAGCTTACTAACAAGGCTGAGCTGAGAGGATTTGAGTTTACGGTCAACTACGATCCTGCTCTTGTTACTGCGATAGAGGTTAGAGGTGGAGATGGATATGATTTCTTTGCTCCCTGGATAGATAATGAGGCAGGTAAGGTTACCGTTGGCTGTGTTCCTGATATGAGTATGGAGGAGCCATTTGCGGCTGGTCAGAGGGGAGTAGCTGAGATTGCCTTTAAGGCCAAGGCTGATGCCGGGTTGAAGCTATCTGATGTGGCCTTGTATGGGTCTAAGGCGGAGGCAGTGGATGCTCGTTGGGTGAATGGGGTAGTGAAGGCAGGAGCAGGGTTACCTAAGGAGTTTGCTCTGAAACAGAATTATCCCAACCCATTCAACGCTATCACCGAGATCAAGTATACTTTGCCAAAGGGTTGTTATGTGGGACTGGAAGTCTATAACGTCTTAGGCCAGAAGGTGGCATGTTTGGTGGATAGGAAACAGAAAGCAGGATACAAGACAGCCAGGTGGGATGCGGGGTCTCTCTCCAGTGGGGTCTACTTTTACAGGCTTCAGGCTGGGGATTTTGTGCAGATGAGGAAGATGGTGCTTTTGAAATAAGGCCAAATGACCTCCTCGCCCCTTGACAATAAGGGGAAGGTAGTGTAAATTATAGCCTATTTAAAACGGGGGGGTCTTATGCAGCTTACAGAAGTAGGGCAGCGTCTGAAAGATAAAAGTCTGGACGGGCGGTTGTTATGGGAACTGGAGCATGGCTTTGAGCTCTCACCACGGGAAAGCGGATTAATTGTTGAAACAGTTCGTTCATACTACAGTCAAGCACCAAAGGCTAAAAGTGGTCGGGTGGGTTTATGGGTTGTTAAACTTGATGCCAGTGTTGGTAAGCCGCTTAATGAATTGCCAAAGGTTCAGGTATGGGTAACGCTGGATGGTGGTCAGGAGGATTTAGAGGCATACCGGTCATACGGTCATGCTGGATTACGCAGGCAAAAACTCCTTCGTATTACCGAGGAGATTGTTGATCAGTATGGTATTGCCACCCAGGAGGATTTGGCGCGTCTTTTAGGGACGAGTCTGCGCACGATCAGGCGGGATATTACCTACCTACAAGGTCAAGGTTTACAGGTTTTAACCAGAGGGGTATACTCTGACATTGGTCCGTCATTAAGTCACAAAGTAGTTATTGTGGAGCTGTTTTTATCTGGTTC
Organism: uncultured Gemmatimonadota bacterium; assembly: GCA_964626665.1. Classification (GTDB taxonomy): domain Bacteria; phylum SM23-81; class DAOVCL01; order DAOVCL01; family DAOVCL01; genus DAOVCL01. The sequence goes on from CAZVGK010000009.1 coordinate 37,629, forward strand.
TGTTTATACGGAGATTTGTCGGAGGACGCGTCATTCTGCAAAAGCTGTAAAGCGCTATGTCAATACCTTTGGGCGGGTAGTGGCTTTACATGAGCGGGGGATTAAGGCACCAGAGGAGCTGGCCAACTATGCGGGCATCAGCAAGAGGTTGGCCACTGAGTATCTGAATTTGTATTTCCAGGTTAGCAAGAGGGCAGCCTTTAAGGAACGCATCAAAGAGGTGTTGGAACAACTTTCATCGCGCCCCAGTTATCCAGGTGTAGATAAGACTGGTATGAAAAAAGGGGGTCTGGTGGAGGCTGGACGATGAAGGGATATTATGGGGATCGTCGAGACCGTTTTGCCAGCCTGGAGAAACGGACTTTCAGAACAGCTTTGATCCATTTGTTGGAGACCGAATACAAGCTTATTGGCAGTCATCGGGTTCTGGAAGCCCTTTCAGATGATGTTGCACAGCTTCAGCAGGAGTATTTTCCCTTACGGGAGCGAATTGAAGCTGGGACAATCGCCTGGGTGACCACCAAGAAGACGGTCCGTAAGGCGAGTTACGGCAAACGCACCGAGGACTATGAAAGTGTGATGGTGTATTTACCGTTGGTTACGCGGGGCGATTTGGATAAACGCGTTTTTGTAAAGGCGGGGACCAAGAACAGCAATTATGTGGTAAATCGGGAGCGTGATTTGGAGATCATGGCCCGTTTGGTAAAGTCGGCCTGGGATCAGGGTGGTATGATTTCCCAGGCGGAGCTATGCGTACTGATGAATCGCAGCTTGACGACGATAGGTAAGTACATAGCGGAGTATGAGGCCAGACATCCGGATGACCCCTTACCGTTAAAGGGGTACATCCTTGATCAAGGCAGTCGCCCAACGCACAAAGGCATCATCCTGAACCTTTATGAGCAGGGTATAGATCCGACTGAAATTGCGCAACGCACAAACCACGGACTCGATGCGGTTGATCGCTATATCAAAGCGTATGAGCGGGTAAAGGGTCTTTATAAGAAGGGACTGGATCGTGCTGAGATTAAGAAAGTGACCGGTTTGAGTTTGAAGGTGATTGACGCATATTTGAGCATAGTGAAACACTTTCATCCATCGGAGGGTAAACCTGATGTGCTTCTGGCAAAAAAAAGACCCTCAAAAGCAAAACCCTCTCAAAAAAAGCGTATAGGTCATTTGGCCTGATAGGAAGTAGGCTGGTGTTTCCAGCACGCAGAACCTGAGATTTGTATCTTTCTAAGCGGTTTGTTTTTACAGGAATACGAGGGGAATCTGCACCGCTGTACTATTTTTGTTGAGTGAAATTGCTGAAGATTGATCGGAAAAATCTTGAAAAAAGCCTTTTTTCTAACATGTTTTGCCATGGCAATATTTAATCGACAGCCACTGGATGATTTTGAATTTTGTATCCATTCACCGCTCATCATCCCTGTGAGAAACAGGGGAAAGCCAAATAAGTGGACCAACATGGAAAATTCAGCCGAAAGGGAGCTACTATATGTCGAGCGAAACAATTTTGCCTGTGGTTTCTTAACCATCAAAGCTTTTGTTGAAAGGGGGTGAGAAGACAATGTGGGAGGTGCGTGATTTCCTTATGAGTCTGATTTTTAACTGGCCTATTGTCGGCAATCCGAAAGGTTAAGCCATACTGAGTGGTAGATTCAAGTCTTTCCGTGTTGGTCCATTTTTTATGTAATTAAAGAACTGCTAAGATCAGCCCAAATATACATGATTCAATACCTGGTTTCCATCGATTTGGGTGGTTTTGGAATCGTGGAAGTAGTTGTAGAGGATGAGCAATTGTTACCTTTACCCAAAGAGTTTGTCCACTCCCAGAGCAATTCCAGCTCATTCAATGCTGTCACTCAGACCAAATATGCTTCGCCTAAAGATTACAAAGTCAAGTTGGGAGTTTACAACGTCTTAGGCTAAAAGGTGGCTACTTTGGTTAATGGTCACCAGAAAGCCGAATACAAGACCGTCAGGTGGGATGCGGGCTTCCTCTCCAGGGGCATTTACAGATTAAAGGCTGGTGATTTTGCGCAGATGAGGAAGATGGTTTCGCTGAAGTAAAGCCAAAATGTATGAGGAGGACTCCAAAGGGCCCTCTTCTCCTTTTAGTTGAAGACTACCTCGTTGGTTGTCTGTCCACTGGTGATTTATAATGCAAAGATAGCTAATAGCCAACCTTTGGCGCGAAATTTAAATAAGGAAGCGATTATTAAAACACTTTTCGCTGTCAGTTTTATGTTGCAAATTAAAAACTCGGGAGGGAAGAATGCGTAACAAATATTCCGTTATATTAAAGGTTCTCTTAGCCTTTTTCGTCCTTACTGTTTGGGTGAATAATGGGTTTCCTGCTGGTGAAGAGAAATCGGTAAGTTCGCCGGCAAGGGATACCATTGTTCCAGAGTATTCATATGGTTTGGGATATATTCCATTAGCAGGGAAAGTAGATAGTTCACCACTCATATCCAGCACATATACTGCTCCTTCTTCGTGGGACTGGCGTAGTGCGACATATGATAGCGTTACGGGGGATTGGACAACTATTGCTAAAAGCCAGGGTGGTTGCGGTAGTTGCTGGGATTTTGCTGCACACGGGGCTTTAGAGGCAATCATAAATGTAAGAAGTAACAACCCTAATCTAGATTTAGACCTTTCAGAACAGTACATTCTGTCCTGCTATAGCGGAGGTTGGGGGTGTAGCGGGTCGAATGCCTATTATGCCTACGAGTATATGTATGATCATGGGGGAGCAGTCCCAGAAACCTGCTTCCCATATTCTGCTGACGATGACATTCCATGCTCTGATAAGTGTGCAAACTGGCAAGATCTGTTTGTCCCAATTTCATACTATGGCTATAGCTCATCCCCAAGTATAAATGCCATAAAGGATTACATTTATGAATATGGGCCTCTATGCCTCGCTTTTTCTGTCTATGCTGATTTTTACACCGGAAGTTCAAGTTTCGATGAAAATGGAGTATACCAATATGATGGTGTTAGTGAGTTAAGGGGTGGTCATCAAATAGTTGCTATTGGTTATGAAGATACCCCCGGCAATCCGAATTATGATGGTTACTGGATTTGTAAGAACAGTTGGGGGGCAACTTGGGGTCCCTGGGGTGACGGATGCTTTGGAATAGCTTATGGCGAATGCGACATTGAACAGGAAGCCGTATATGTTGACTGTGACCCGCTAAATGGACCATTCTTTGTCCGGGGGGATTATGATGCCAATGGAGACCTAACTATGGCCGATGCCCTTGGACTTCTGGCTTGGATCTATCATCAACCTGGAGGGGTTGCTCCTGCTTGTGAGGATGCTGCCGATTATGATGATAATGGGGAAATTGTTATGGCAGATGCCTTGAGTCTTCTTCTGTTTAAGTATCATCAACCTGGAGGGGTTGCTCCTTCTCCCCCCTATCCGGACTGTGGAATAGATCCCCCAGGGGATGAGCTTGGCTGTAATAGCTATTCTCCTTGTGCGGGGGGGGGGGAGAGCAGTGTCCCATCTACTCCGATCAGCGTAGAGGATGCTCCCAATTTGGTCAAGGTGGGAGAGAGCCATTTGGAGGATGGTTTGGTGGTAGTTCCTGTGGGGCTGACCAACGAGGCCGAGCTGAGAGGGTTTGATTTCACTCTCAACTATGATCCTGCAGTTGTTACAGCGGTGAAGGTAGAAGACGGAGGTGATTGTGATTTCTTTGCTCCCTGGATAGACAATAATAAGGGTAAGGTTACCGTTGGATGTATTCCTGATCTAAGTTTGCGGAGACCATTTACGCCTGGTCAGAGGGTGGTGGCTAGGATTAGCTTACGAAACAAGTCTGATGCCAGCTTAGAGCTGTCTGATGTAGCTTTGTATGGGTTAAAAGCCCAGTTAGTGGACGCACTGTGGGTGGATGGAATAGCCAAGACTGGTGCAGGGTTACCTAACGAGTTTGCGCTCTCTCAGAACTATCCCAATCCATTTAATGCAACAACCGTTATTCGTTATTCGTTACCCGTAGATCGTTCCTCTCGCACTACCCTCAAGAGTCTGGAAGAAGGCAGTTCACGAGCACGAGCTACGAGCCCGATACACGTTCGTTTGGAAGTGTTCAACATCTTAGGACAGAAGGTAAAAACGTTGGTGGATGGAAAACAAACTCCTGGCTACAAGTCGGTTAGCTGGAGTGCTCAGGATATGGCCTCTGGTGTCTACTTTTACAAGCTGACTGCTGGCGACTTTGCCTCCATCCGGAAGATGATCTTACTGAAGTGACTATACTGTATTAGGAGGGGCTTTCTGAATTTCTTGGTCCTGTGAGTATGGTATCTCTATGAAAGATATGGCAGAATACCCCCGTTCGTGAGCGGGGGATGAATGCCATCCGCTTCGGGGATTGCAGGGGGCAGTTCCACCTGCCCCAGGAGTGCCAGTGTTGAGTTGTGCCGAAGTCGGTAGCTCGATGGGGCTTCATTTTCTTGTCAGGTGAATTCAGTAGGTATCTTTTCAATGGTAAGGTGCATCTAACTCAGAGTCAGGATATTTGTGAAGGTGGGATGGCAAATAAAAAAACCAAGTTATTCCCAGCAAACCAGGAGGTGATGCCTGTGGGAAGACAGAAGGGGTTTGGTTTAGCGGGCAAAAACTTTTAACTTTTTATGGGGGTAGGCAATGAGAACCAAAATTCTATTTGCGATTTTGATATCGGCTATGTTGGTTTTGTCCCTGGGACTTGGCAAAACAAGTGCACAGTGTGCCGATTCTATGATTGCCTCTAATGGGGAGGGATACCCCGGTGATGCAGGGATAATTGTTCCCATCTATGGCCAAGTTTGTGGTCTAGATATAGGGGGAACCTTAGAGGATTTGGATGCGGTCAGCTTTGCCATGCAATATGACACCAGCCTTGTGGTCTGCGACACTATTTTGTATGATGTGAGTGATCCTGTTTATCCAAGCTTCTACGATAGTATTCCCCATCCCTTCTTCTGGGCTCCTTACATTGACCCCTCTGGTTATGTCACCGTAGGGTTTGCCTTCCATATGCTTGGAGATCCTGACATACCTCCTGGTTATTATCGGATGTTTGACTTAGTTTTTAAGGTAAAGTCTGGGGCTACTCCGGGGGATACGCCATTAGACATTGAAGATGGAATAGGCGATATAACAAATGCTTTCACTTATGTAACCACTGATGTTTATCCCGAGAAAGTTGACGGCAGCTTTACAATTTTGGGTGAGAGCTATGGTGTTATTGCAGGAACAGTTACTAATGAAGAGACAACGGGGCCTATAATTGGGGCATATGTTACTGCCAATGGATTTTCTGATCAGACAGATACCGAGGGATATTATCTTGTTCCTAACCTCTCGGTTGGAAGCTATAACGTAGTTGCTTCTGCTATTGGCTTTGAATCAGATACTGTCTCAGAAGTTCAAGTTACAGTCGGTGAAACTACTACAGTCGATTTTGCTTTAACTCCTTCGGAGTGTGTGAACACTCTTTTCGCTGGCAATGGTTCTGGAATAGGAGGAGATACAGTTGTTATTCCTATTACTGCTATGAACTGTGGAGAATTAGACGGCTACACAATCAGTTTGTCCTACAACTACAATGAATTGGAGGCAGAAAGAGTAGACACGGCTGGTACAGCAACAGGAGCGGTATCACCAGTAGCTCTATTCGAGACCTATTCTTGCCATTTCGGCGATGAGGGATGGGTAGCCATCAAATGTGTGATCAGCGAAGATCATTCAAAGTTCATTCCACCTGGCCCTAATAATGTTTTGGCCAAGGTCGTGTTTTCAGCCAGGCCTGCTCCTCCCGATACAAGTGATCTGAAATTTAGAATCTATCCTGAAGCTACATGCCCGGGAACACGCATAGAGAACGAATTCATTTATGGAACCCTTGAATGCAAGCCCAATTTAATCCCTGGTTCCTTCATCACGCTTCCTGCTTTTGTACGAGGCGATTACGATGGCAATGGTCACTTTTCTATGGTTGATGCGCTCGCTTTATTGGCGTGGGTATATCACCAGCCAGGTAGATTTCCAACCACTTGCATGGATGGTGCTGACTACAACGATGATGGGGCTCTATCTATGGCTGACGCTGTTAGCGAGCTTACATGGTTATATCATCAGCCTGGTGGAATGCCACCAGCTCCCCCTTACCCGACGTGTGGAATAGATCCTACACCTGACGACCCCTTTGAGTGTAGGTGGTATGAACTCTGTATGAGTAATGATAAGGTAATCTATGCTAAACCCTCTCCGGTTAACTTTAAGGGCGCTGCGAACAGGGTTGTAGTGGGCCAACAGGCTTCAGTATCTGAGGGGCACAATGTAACTGTTCCGGTGGTTGTGAAAAATGCGGAGGCACTGGGTGGTTTGGAACTTTCAATTAACTTTGATCCTCAAGTTTTAATCGCTAAATCGGTGGATAATTCTGAGGATTTTGATCTGTTTTTCCCCGACATAAATAATCGGGCCGGTAGGGTTACGATAGGATGTGTTCCTAGCCTAAGGATGGAGAAAGGATTGCAACCCGGTAACCATCAGATAGCGAACGTTACTTTTGAAATTGATGTGAATAAGTTTGAGCAGAGAGTAATTTTAAAGTTATCTGATGTTGCTCTTTATGATTTGGGAGTGAATAGGTTACCTGCCGAATGGCAAAACGGGTGGGTGAAATCTACTTTATCACTACCTAAGGAATATGTCTTGGAGCAAAACTTCCCTAATCCTTTTAATCCGGTGACTCGGATTCGGTATGCTTTGCCTCATAACAGTAAGGTGAGATTGGAGATCTACAACATTGTTGGGGAGAGGGTAGCGGTTTTGGTGGATGGACATCAGAAGGCAGGATACAAGGTAGCTAGCTGGAATGCTAAGGATATGGCCTCTGGTGTCTACTTCTATCGGCTGAGGGCGGGTGACTTTACTTCCATCAAGAAGATGGTCGTCTTGCGGTAATATAATTCCCAAAGATAGGGAAACAAAAATTATAAAGAGGGTAGGGAGAAGTGAATTAACTCCCTACCCTATTTTATAACAAGGAAGTAGCCTGATTTCTAACCTCTCAGGTTTGACCCAGAAAGAAGTTGATCTATGGTGACTTCCTGCAAGAGATTCCCGATGGCAGTAATCTTGAGGGGTCTCGATCAATTTTTTTTAAAAAAATTCTTGACATGTGATTAAAGGTTTGCTATTATAGCCAAAAGTAAGGGGAAATTGAAGTACAATCAAAAAAGTAAGGAGGTGATGCAGGGGTTATATGTGGTTCAAGATGGTTTATTATCGACAGGAGGCAAGGGGATGTATTATAGGGCGCTTTGGAAGGGATGAAAGTGAAACAGCGGTTTAACAGGCGGTCCTAAAATAAAGGAGTGGTAAAATGAAGGGCAAAAATGTTTTTACAACTGTAGTTTTAGTTGCTTTTGTTTTTCTTTCGGTATTTGTTTCCAACGCAAAAGCACAATGTGTAGATTCGATTATTGTATCTGATGCGGTTGGTGCACCGGGTGATACCGGTGTAGTTGTTCCCGTGTATGGCAGAGTCTGTGGCCTGGATATAGGGGGGAATTTGGAGGATTTGGATGGCGTTAGCTTTGCCATGCAATATGATACCAGCCTTGTGGTCTGCGAGGAGGTTTTGTATGATGTGAGTGACCCTGTCTATCCGAGTTTTCACGATAGCATTCCCAATCCCTTCTTTTGGGCCCCTTACATTGACCCTTCTGGCTATGTCACCGTAGGGCTTGCCTTCGCTATGTTGGGAACACCTGACATACCGCCTGGGTATTATCGGATGTTTGATTTAGTTTTCAGGGTAAAGCCTGGGGCTGCTTCGGGGGATACGCCATTGGATATTGAAGATGGAGTAGGCGATATAACGAATGCTTTCACCTATGTAACTACTGATATCTATCCGGAGAAGGTTGATGGTGTCTTTACGATAGGGGAATTTTATGGTTCTATTGTGGGAGTTGTAATGAATGCGGCAACAACTGCTCCTATAAAGAATGTGGCAACTGTTACTGCTGACGGGATTGAATTATCTACCGATGCCCAAGGGGAATACTTTATACAGGACCTGCCAACGGGTTCCTATGATGTCGTGGCAACTGCACCCGTCTGTTTGCCAGATACAGCTGAAGGGGTAGTAGTTAATACAGGTGAGACCACAGTTCTCGATTTCGGCCTAGTTTGCTTAGACTCCCTATGGATGCCGGACAAAATCTGGGGTGGGCGCTGGTTGACTCGTATAGTCCCCGTGTATGGTAAGTTTACTGGCTGGCTTGATACTAACGATGTGCTTCAGGACTTAGATGGAATCAGTATTGCTTTCCGATACGATCCTGACTTTTTGATGGGAGATTCAGTGGTTTATGACATTTCAGATCCTGATGTGCCCTGTTTACACGACAGTATTCCCGAGCCCTGGTTTTGGGGCCCATATATTGACCCTTCTGGCTGGATCACCGTAGGGGTTGCCTTCGCAATGCTGGGGGAGCCTGATATCCCGCCTGGAAGGTATCATCTATTTGACATCTATTTTCACAAGTTAGTTGAGGATGAATGGACTGAAGTGGAATTTGCTGATGGAGCTGGAGGTTTGGGAATTGAATTGACTTATGTGACGACTCGGGTTTTCCCTTGGTTTAGTAATGTTCCCTGTTCGGTTTACACACTCGTAGAGGAAGTTGAAGATGGAGGACTCTTACCCAGTGCCTACTTGTTAGCTCAGAACTATCCAAATCCATTCAACCCGAAGACCGGGTTTCTCTATTCCATTCCTCGTCGCTCTATGGTACGATTGGAGATATTCAACCTCTTGGGGGAGAGAATCAAAATTCTGGTTAATGAGGAAGAGGAGGGCGGGAATTATAAAGTTACTTGGGATGGGAAAGATGAAACAGGTTCCTCTGTAGCCAGTGGGGTTTACCTCTATCGTCTAAGGGCTGATGGGTTCTCCTCCACCAGAAAGATGGTACTTTTGAGATAGAGCCGAGTGGGAGGTTTGCGGAATCCAAAGGGGGAGCAGATTCTTGATTTGCTCCCCCTTTATGTTGGGTAGTGGAATATTAGCAGAAATATGGCAAAAATAAACTTGACAAAATTTAATGAGTTTAGTATATTTAGTGTTGAATTTGGTTGTATAAACTAAGAAAGAAGAAGTCATAAGGAACTTGGCTGCTTTCTTAAGGGTGTGGTTCCAATGCCATAATGCGGAGTTGGCGCATTCTCGGTTTCGTAGCTATAAAGGTAAGAGCCCAAAGGCTAGACAGCGGAAGTGAGGGGATCAATTGGTGGTTCTACCTTGTGATGTTTATACGGTTTAGGCGATAATAAAACTCCCCAGCATAAGCCCCAAGGGGAAGATCACACAACTCTCCCAGTTGGGAGTGCTCGCCTTTAGGTCTTCCTCGAAGATCTTTGTCTGAGCAAACTCCTTTACGGTTTGAGCTAATACCTGCGACACCTCTTCTGTTGCTCTATATACCCAGGCCTCACCTTCTGGTCTCCCCTTGAAAAGGACATCCTCAATAGGACCGCTTCAGAGCTGATTACTCAAGAAAAACACATAGACTCTCCTCTTAGGGACGCTTCATCCAGGCTATTGGCAAACCTCCTAACCTAAACGTTGTTGCATCATAAGATGGACTGTTCAAAAATCATGAAGTATGCCGTATTCATATTTAAAGTCTTTATAGGACACGACGAACAAGGAGGAACAAGATGAAAAGGAAGTCTCTCCTGTTGTTATTGGTGTCTGCCCTTATCGGCTGGGTAGGATCCTCTGATGCCACAGCCCAGGATATATGCTTTGGTCCCAGCATCAGGGTGAGCGACTCCACCGAAATGCCTCGGGTTGGTCCTTCCATCGCCGTGGATACTTGCAGCAATATAAATGTGGTCTGGTGGGATTGCCGTGATGGCTTTGAGTCTAAAGACATTTACTTCTCCAGATCCACTGACGAGGGATTAACCTGGAGCACAAGTGTCAAGGTAAACGATGAATTCCCCGGAAACTGCATAAATCCTTCTTTAGATGTTGATGATTCTGGCAATCTCTATGTGGCCTGGGAAGACCACCGAAATGGCTCTGACATCTACTTTACCACATCCTCAGATAGCGGAGGGACCTGGACCCATCCCAATGTCAGGGTAAACGAGCATAGCACAAGAGGGAGCTATAATCCATCTTTAGCCGTAGATGATAACGGAAATATTTATGTAACCTGGACAGACGATAGGAATGGTCCTTCTGACATCTATTTTGCCAAATCTACAGATGGGGGGAGCACCTGGACCACACCCAATATGAAGGTGAACAGCCCCTCAACTGGCTACCAGCTTCTCTCCCATGTAGCCGTAGGTGATGGCGGGTGGGTCTATGCTGTCTGGTGTGACAATAGAACCGGGGTTTGGGATGGCTTTTTCTCCATGTCCAAGGACAGCGGAAGGACATGGTCACCTGATGTGAGGGTCAATGATGATGACCACAGACATGTAGATGACCCCCGTGTGGCAGTGGGCAAGGATGGGGCCATCTATGTTGTCTGGAAAGTTGGTGGCATCTACTTGGCCAAGTCCACAGACGATGGGGAGACCTGGACTTCTCCCAATATCAAGGTAAACAGTGATTCCTTGGATATGATAGGGTACTCCCAGCCTTGTATATCGGTAGGTGATAGTGAGAAAGTGTATGTTGTCTGGAGGGCCCGTAATGGACAAGATTACACCACACATATCTATTTTGCCATGTCCAGTGATAGCGGCACTACCTGGACAGACCCCGAGATGCGGGTGGACGATAGCCTCTGCATTGCTGGAGAATATCCCTCCCTGGATGTGGACCCCTTGGGGAATATCTATGTGGCTTGGGATGGGTCGCGCATAACAGTGCACCCAGTGGAGATCTACTTCGCTCTGGGGAAGCCAACAAACACGATCGTTACCGAAGCACTACCAAATGTCATACCTAAAACATTTAAACTATCTCAGAACTACCCCAATCCCTTTAACCCCACTACAATTATACGCTACACCATTCCAGATAGAGATAGAGAGGGGAGACCGCATCGCACCACCCTAAAAGTCTACAACATCTTGGGGCAGGAGATAAGGAAACTGGTCGAGGAAGAGCAGAGACCTGGTTTTTATACCATCTGTTGGGATGGAAAGGACTATAATGAAAAAAAAATGGGAAGTGGCATCTATTTTTGCAGGCTTCAGTGCGGTGATTTTGTAGCCACTAAAAAGGTTGTTCTGCTTAAGTAGTTGTGAGGAACCAAGATAATAATTCAGGCCCGATAGCCTTTAAGGGTGATCCTGGAGGTGATCAAAATGTGCACCTGAGGGTCTTCTCTTTCAATCTTTAGCTTTTAACCTCAAGAAGGAGGCACAAGATGACCAGCATAAAGATCTGATAGCATTTTCTCCAATTTTGCGGCAATTGTCTGTTTTTTAATATAAAGTTAAAACATTTGCAAAGCAGAAAAATGGGCCAAGAGCTCTCAGTGAATCTGGGAGGTGGTGTCTGTGGGAAAACAGTGGAGTATTGGACAAGTGCGCAAAGGATTTTTAGCTTTTTTAGGAGGAGGAATAATGAAAACAAAGATTCTACTTGCAGTTTTGCTATTGGCTATGCTGGCCTTGCCCTTAGATACTGGCAGGGTGAACGCGCAGCAGTGTGCCGATTCTATGATTGTCTCTAATGGAGAGGGATATCCCGGTGATACAGGGATAGTTGTTCCTATATATGGCAGAGTTTGCGGCCTGGATATAGGGGGGAATTTAGAGGATTTGGATGGGGTAAGCTTTGCCATTCAATATGATACCAGCCTCGTCGTCTGCGAGGAGGTCTTATATGATGTAAGTGATCCTGTTTATCCGAGTTTTCATGATAGTATTCCCAATCCTTTCTTTTGGGCTCCTTACATTGACCTTTCTGGCTATGTCACTGTAGGTCTTGCCTTTGCTATGCTGGGAACACCTGACATACCGCCAGGATATTATCGGATGTTTGATTTAGTTTTTTCCGTTAAACCTGGGGCTACTCCAGGGAATACGTCTTTAGACATTGAGGATGGCGTTGGCGGTATAACGAATGCCTTCACCTATGTAACCACGGATGTTTATCCGGAGAAGGTTGATGGTGTTTTTACGATTTTGGCTCATTATGGTGGAGTTTCGGGGATAGTTGAGAATAAGGATACTTCCCAACCTATCTCAGAGGGAGTGGTTAAGATTAGCGGTGGTGATTCAACTTTTACTAACTCCAGTGGGTATTATTACCTTGACGCCACTACTGGTCCACACACCGTCATCGCCAGGGCAATGGGCTTTGATCCCGATACGGCAGAGGTCACAGTTGTAGAGGGAGATACACTCACGGTCAATTTCTCCTTGACCCCTCATTATGGGAGCATTGGTGGAACGGTTGCTGATTCGGAATTTGTGCATATTTCCGGAGCTGTAGTGACTGCAGGGGGTAAAAGTGATCTCACCAGCGGTGATGGAACATACCAGATCGATAACCTTTTGGTCGGAACCTATACGGTTACCGCTTCGGCCAGCGGGTATTATCAGAATGTCAAGTCAGGGATTGAGGTTCAGGAGGGGGAGGTAACCACTGTTGATTTCGTTTTGGCTCGCCAGGGGCTTGCTTCGCCAGTGAATCTGGAGGCTATATCTGAGTTGGATAGCCATGTCCCCCTCAACTGGCAATCGCCCTATTCGGGCATTTCTATTCTCTTGGTGGATGATGACGGGAGTTCCGGAACCGGATATGCTGATGTCTCAAACTATTTTACCGACGTCTTGGACTCTGCTGGATATTCTTATACACATCTGGAGGTCGAATATCCTAACAATGGCCCCGATTCAACGGTTTTAAGGGATTATGATGTGGTTATCTGGTTCACCGGGGAGACGGCGGGGAATCATCCAGAAGATACAATCACCCCTGATGATGAGGTCAACCTGGCCGCTTATCTCAGATCTGGGGGAACCCTTTTTCTCTCCTCTCAGGATTACTTCAAGGACAGGTATCCCGGTTCAGGGGCCTTCACTCCCGGGGATTTTCCTTATGATTATCTGCAGGTTGACTCCACCTACCAGGATTACTGGGTCGGACAGACCACGGGCCAGATCTATGGGGAGGATAACTCAATAGCTCAGGGACTCTGTTTTACTACCCAGGATCCGTTTAGCAGGAAGGATGGGCTGTATGTAGATAGGATTTTTACTCAGGCAGTTGAACTCTTAAAGGATAATCCGAGTGAAATTCCAGGTCCTGATCGAGGGATCTGTGCCCTTCAGCATGACAGTGGTGTTTACAGGTTTGTGTTTACCACCTTTTCTTTCCCTGGCTTGGTCGATTCGTATACACCTTTATGTTCAGGGAGAAGAGTTAGGCTGATGTACAATATCATCCAGTTTCTGGCCCATGGAGAGGTAGGTGAAGGAGGGCTTCTGTTGAATTATAGCCTCTATCGGGGCGATTCTCCTGGATTTGAGCCTTCACCCTCTAACCTTATAGCTATCTTATCCCCTTGGGTGACCATTTATGATGATACCTCAGTTACCAATGGACGGACTTATTACTATAAGGTTACTGCAATCTATGAAGGAGGGGAGAGTGATCCTTCCAATGAGGTCTCGGCAATGCCCTGGGTGGCCCATAACCCCGAGCCATTTAGCCTTCTTAGCCCAGCAGATGGCGATACCGTCTGGCAGCTATCGGCAACCCCGACCTGGCATCAGACGACGGATCCCGACCCTGGAGATACCTTAACCTACAGTCTCTTCTGGGATACGGACTCTGCTTTCAGCCATCCGGATAGCTTACCAGGCCTCACAGATACCACCGTTGTTATCTCTGACCTTTCCGATGAGACCACTTACTGGTGGAAGGTGAAGGCGGTGGATACCAACACATCCGGCCGATGGAGCGAGGAGACATTTAGCTTTACGACTTATTACCCGGAGCCACCGGAGGAGTTCAGTCTCATTTATCCCCAGGATGGGGACACGGCTATATCTTTACTGCCGACTTTAGCCTGGCATCCAGCCCCTGATCCCGATACTGGTGATAGGATAACCTATTCGCTGATTTATTCAACCCACAATGATTTCTCAGATTCGGTGATGATCCCCGGGCTGGAGGATACAAGCTATGCCTTTGCGGACAGCCTGCAGCCGGAGACAGACTACTACTGGAAGGCGTTGGCCAAAGACAGGTTTGATCTAATCACCCAGTGTGCGGCCTCCTATCACTTTACTACTCGTAAGTCCGGTGTGATGGCTATTACTACCCCCGAGTTGCCCAAAACCTATTCCCTTTCTCAGAACTTCCCCAACCCCTTCAATCCAGTTACCCAAATTAGCTATGCCCTTCCTAAGCCAGGCGGGGTTAACCTCTCGGTTTACAATATATTGGGGGAGGAGATAACTGCTTTGATCGATATTCAGCAGGAGCCGGGATATTATCGGGTCGTTTGGGATGGAAGGGACGAATTAGGAAGGGAAGTCAGTTCTGGCATCTATTTCTACAGGCTGAGGGCGGGGGATTTTATCTCGGTGAGGAGAATGGTGCTTTTAAGGTAGGAGAAATAAGCTCTTTGTGAACACGAATAGCACGAATATACAAATTTCACGAATGGAAAGGTGATTCATTCATAAAGATCCATTGTTTGAGATAATAAAGGCAGTGTTTGAGGTTCATAACGAATTAGGGTTGGGCTACTCGGAAGGGATGTATGAATCCGCTAAAATTCGTGGTATTCGTCCATTGGTGTAATTCGTGTTATAGAACATACTTCTATAAATGTAGATAGGAGTGGTTCTTTAAAAGGCCTTCTACGCTTGGTTGCAGAGGGCCTTTTTTATTGAAAAACCTGCTTGACAGAGGAGGATTTTCTACTTAAATTAAAAGTTCAGGAATTTCCATTTTTAGACAGGATTGACAGGGTGATCAGGATTAATAAAACTCGTCCACCAAGGTTACATCTAAGTTAATTAGGACGAGGGAGACATTTCCTGATGTCGCTCAAAAGTGTGCTGTCAGGAGTTACCTCTTGACATTTCTTACAATAATGGAAGGGACGAATAAAAATCCGGTAAATCCTGTTATCCTGTCAAAAAAGTCTCGCCGCAGGCGATTAAATTTAGCTGTCAGATGAGGGTATCTGACAGCGTGGGAATCTAATAATGCAGGATAGCAGATTAGGGAGGTTACCTATGCGAAAATCGAAGTGGGGGATTTTTGCCCTGGTAATTTTAGCCCTTTTCTTGTTTTTGGGCGGGGCTGCCTGGGGGGCAGAGGATAGCCTGCGGATTATCTATACAGGCAATACGCTCTCCAATTTAGTCCCCTCTGGGTGAGGTTCCCACCGCTCAGGTGGTCTGGCCCGGCGGGCCAGCTTCATTAAAGAGAAGAGCCCGGAAGGCTACACCCCTTTGCTCCTCGATGCGGGGGGCAACTTCTCCGGCAGGGGGAAGGGTGCCAAGTTGAAGTCGGAATATCTGGCCAAGATGCTGGCTGTTTTGGACTATGGCGCCCTCAACTTAAGGAGTGCAGACTTCAGCTTTGGAGAGAAGTTTTTGGCTCGGATAAGGGATAAGTATAGACTTCCCTTTGTCTCAGCCAATATCTACTATGGGGATACAAATCGCCCCTTTGCCCATAGGTATCTAATCAAGAGGGTTGGGGGTAATGGTCTCTTGGGATTTAGGTATGGGGGGATAAGGGTGGGGATATTTGGCCTCTCCCAGGCTTTCTCCCATAAACCTACCGATTGGCGGGAAAGGGTGGTAGTAGTTAAGGATCCGTTTCGGGAGGCCAAGAGGGTAGTGGCCAAATTGCGGGGGAGGTGTGATCTGGTAGTCGCCCTGGCCCAGATGGATATGGCCGGATTGAAGGAACTGGCCCAGAAGGTGGAGGGAATTGACCTAATCATTGGCGGGGAGAAGGGTAGACAGGGGAAGCCCTTAGAGGTCAATCACACCCTTATCGTGCAACCTGGATCCCGAGGAAAGTATGTTGGTCTCCTCGATCTTCACCTTAATCTCCAGGGAAGGATAAGCAAATCTCGCGGATCCTTAGCCCTTTTGGACAACAAGATTCCCGACGATAAAAAGATGGCCCAGCTTATTAAGGAGTATAAGGAGGAGATGAACAAGAAGGCCAAAAGGGAACTGGGTCGGAGAAAGAAGGTTCCTCCCCGGCCCGGAAGAAGAGCCCCTACCCAGCACAGGGGAGGGATAATCAGAGGGCGATAACTTCCAATAGAAAAGGCCCCCGCTGGCGGGGGCCTTTTTTCTAAGGGTCTTAGTTGGTGGCAGAACAGGGGTTCTGCCACCTCGGGTAGATTCCGTGGTAAATTATCCATTCGTGTAGATTCGTCTATTCGTGTCATTTGTGTTCTGTAATCTGTGGTGAATTGTTACGGAAAAACTGTTGACATTTTCCGATTTTGCTATTAAATTTATAGCATAAAAATTTCCATTTTTTGGACAGGATTGACAGGATGATCAGGATAAATAAAACTCGTCTACCAATGCTCTCCTTGTGAATGTTACATCTAAGCGAGTTAGGATGTGGGAGACATCTCCTGATGGCGATAATCGAGATCTGGAAACCTCTCCCACAATTCAAATGTGCCGCTGGCAGCTGGTTTGAATGTTACAATCCCAATGAGGGTTACAATAATAGACGGGATGGACAGGATGAATAAAAATCCTGTAAATCCTGTTATCCTGTCAAAAAAGTTCCGCCGTAGGCGGCTAAGTTTTAATGGGATGCGCACCGGTATCGCCAATCTCCCCCTCCATTATGGGAGGGCCCCGCGCTGGCTCTTTGGCAGGATGGAGGTTCTCTCTCGCCAGATAGCCATCTATGTGATAGGGGAATATGGCCCCCAGGCCTTTCTCAAGAGGCTCTCTGATCCCTTCTGGTTTCAGGCCTTGGGGGCGGTGTTGGGCTTTGACTGGCATTCCAGTGGCCTGACCACCACCGTCTGTGGGGCGCTGAAGGCCGGGCTTAAGGGGATGGAGGAGGAGTTGGGGATCTTTGTGGCCGGAGGGAAGGGGGCTGTCTCGCGGCGCACTCCATCAGAGATCATCGGATGGGGGGAGAGGCTTTCCTTTGATCCAGGGAGGCTGGTCTATGCCAGCAGGATGGCCGCCAAGGTGGACAGCGCTGGGCTGCAGGACGGCTTTCAGATTTATCACCATTCCTTTTTCTTTACCCGGCGGGGTGATTGGGCGGTGGTGCAGCAGGGGATGAATCCCACCGTCAGGATGGCCCGCAGGTATCACTGGCTGAGCGAGGGGGTGAGGGACTTCTGCTGTGAGCCCCATCAGGCCATCTGCTCCGAAAGGGTTGGTTGGGCTTTGAATATGGTCTCCCGCCAGAGCGGCGAGGCCAGAAGGGTGGTGGCCTCCCTGGCTGGGGAGAGGCCGGAAAAGCTTATACATAATTTGCATTTTTTGCAGAGGCTCGATCTTCCCATCCGCCACCAGATCCTCTTGAAGGACATAAACCCGGAAAGGTTAAAGAGCATCTTTTTAAGCACTTACGAACAGAAGCCGCAGGGGTTTGAGGATCTTTTGGGAAGGAAGGGGGTGGGGGCCAAGACCATCAGGGCTTTGTCTCTTATCTCGGAGCTTATCTATGGGGTGAGCCCTAGCTTCTCTGATCCAGCCAGGTTTAGCTTCACCCACGGGGGGAAGGATGGTCATCCCTTCCCTGTGGACAGAGAGGTTTATGATGAGAGCATATCCATCCTCCAGAAGGCTCTGGAAAAGGCCATGGTGGATTTTACCCCCAAGAGGGAAGCCCTGAGGAGATTAAATGGTTTTTGGCAGGGTGTAAGTGGAAAAATTTAAGGAGATAGCCATCGATCTGGCTCAGGCCTCTGGTCAGATGCTTATGGGAAGTTTGGGGAAGGTAAAGGACATAGGCCACAAAGGGGAGATTGATCTGGTTACGGAGGCAGACAGGAGATCGGAGGAGCTTATAGTGGGCAGGCTCAGGGAGGCCTTTCCTCACCACGCCATCATAGCTGAGGAGAGCGGTGGGGAGAGGGATGCGGAATACCTCTGGCTGATAGATCCCCTTGATGGCACGACTAACTATGCCCATGGCTTGCCCTGGTTTACCGTCTCCATCGGGCTGCTCAAAGGGGAGGAGCCCATATTGGGGGTGATCTACAACCCCCCTTTGGATGAGCTTTTCTGGGTGGAGAGGGGGGAAGGGGCCTGGTTGAATGGGGAAAAGATTGAGGTTTCCTCCACCCCACAGCTCTCCCAAAGCCTTCTGGCCACCGGTTTTCCCTATGACATAAGGGAAAGTAAAGTAAACAACCTGGACCACTTCTCCCATTTTTCCCTGAGGGCCTTAGCCATCAGGAGAGCGGGCTCTGCTGCCCTTGATCTGGCCTATCTGGCCTGTGGCCGGTTTGATGGTTTTTGGGAGCTGAAGCTTCACCCCTGGGATATGGCAGCCGGCGCCCTTCTGGTTACAGAGGCGGGAGGAATCATAACCGACTTTAAGGGGAGCAGATTTGATCCCTTTGGAAAGGAGATTTTGGCCTCCAATGGGAGGATACACAACCAGATGTGGGCTGTGCTAAACAGGTGACAGTTGACGGGGAACAGGGCTCAGGATTAAGGATTAAGATAAAACAGCGAAGTGAAAATATGTGGGAGGCATCTCCTGATGCCGATAAAAAGTGTGCTGTCAGGAGTTGCCTCTTCTGCCAAGAACCCCGTCGGAACGGGGCTGACAGCTCTTGAAAGGTCAGGAGACCTCTCCCACAACTTTGCATTTTCCGAGGATCAGTTTCCAGGGATCAGAAAAAGTCCGTGGCAACTGATAATTAGCTGACTGCTGACTGCTTACCCCTGATCCCTGTGAACTGTCTTTAAACTAAGGAGGATTCAAATGGAGGATATTAAATGGCTGGGTCATGCCAGCTTCAAGATCAGTGGGGAGAAAATCGTCTATATCGATCCCTGGAAGTTGCAGGGGAAAAATGAGGAGGCAAATATTATCCTCATCACCCATGACCATTACGATCATTGCTCTTTATCTGATATCGAAAAGCTAAAGGGGAAGGGGACAACTGTTGTCGCTCCCCCTGATGCGGCCAAGAAGATAACCGGGGATGTGCGGGTGGTAAAACCAGGCGATGAGCTCATGGTCCAGGGGATAAAAATAGAGGCCTATCCTGCCTACAACCTGGAGAAGGAGTTCCATCCGCGAGCCAATGGTTGGGTGGGGTATGTCATTGAGATCAATGGGAGGAGGGTCTACCATGCGGGGGATACGGACCTCATCCCAGAGATGGAAGGGATTAAAGCGGATATTGCCCTCCTGCCAGTAGGGGGGACCTATACGATGAATGCCAGGGAGGCGGCCGAGGCGGCCAACAGGATAAAGCCCAAGCTCGCTGTCCCTATGCACTTTGGCGCTATTGTTGGCTCCTCCAAGGATGCGGAGGAGTTCAAAGCCCTCTGCCAGGTACCGGTGGAGATCTGGAAAAGGAGTTGATATGGAGGAGAAAATAGGGGTTGTAGAGGATTACTTCGCCCACGTGGGGGTGGCTGGGGTGAGGATCACCCAGGGGAAATTGCGGGTGGGGGGGATGGTTCATATCAAAGGTCACACCACAGACCTTACCCTCAAGATCGATTCTATGGAGATCGAGCACAGGAAGGTGGAGGAGGCCGAACCCAATGATGAGGTGGGGATAAAGGTAGCCGAGAGGGTGAGATCAGGGGATGAGGTCTATTTGGTCACCGACTAGATGAGGATAGATTCCTACGGATTTGGCCGGATAGTTGTGGGAGGAACGGCCTATACTTCGGATCTAATTATCTATCCGGAGAGGATAGAGGCTAACTGGTGGAGAAAGGAGGGCCACCTCCTGCAGCCAGAGGACATAGAGGAAGTTGTGGAGTATAAGCCTCAGACCGTGGTGGTGGGAACCGGGGCCTACGGGCTGATGAAAGTGGCCCCGCAAACAAAGGCCAACCTTAAGCTACGAGGAATTGGGCTGGTCTGCGAGCCCACTAAGGAGGCCTGTCGGATTTACAACGAGATCTCTGACTCAGAGAAGGTGGTGGCCTGCCTCCACCTCACCTGTTGAGCTATGGGGGATAGAGGATGGGTAAATGAAGGGAATGGTTTCTCCGGGGGGTATTGGTCTGCCCCTCCGGAACCACCTCTGCCTACCTGGAGGTCGGCTTGGAAGAATATCCTCCTCTTCTTTCTCACCTTTCTTTCCACCTTTTGGGTGGGATCTGCCTTTTTGGGAGGAGGGCTCTGGTATTGCTTCTCCCTGATGGCCATCCTTTTGGCCCATGAGTCGGGCCATTGGCTGATGTCCCGCCGCCATGGGGTAAAGGCCTCCCTCCCCTATTTTATCCCCTTTCCCCTTCCCCCCTTTGGCACCTTAGGGGCAGTGATCAGGATGAAGTCCCCGATGACTACCAGGAAGGCCCTCTTGGATATAGGAGCTGCTGGTCCCTTTGCTGGGCTGGTGGTTGCCATACCGGTGACCATCGTGGGCCTTTTACATTCGGAGGTGGTAGAGGGGTCAATTGGGGAGGGGGTCCCCTTGGGGAGCTCCCTCCTCTTTCATCTCCTTATTTGGCTAGTAAAGGGGCCAATTCCCTCTGGCCAGGAGGTTGTGCTTCATCCTTTGGCCTATGCCGGCTGGGTGGGCCTGTTTGTCACCGCCCTCAACCTCCTCCCCATTGGTCAGTTGGATGGAGGTCACATTCTCTACTCTTTGATCGGTCAGAAGAGCCTTAAGGTCTTCAAATTAACCTTAGGTGCCTTTGGCCTGATTTGCATTATCTTTTACCGAGGTTGGTTCCTTTTGATCTTGCTCCTTCTCCTTTTTGGCCTGCGTCACCCGCCGCCTCTGGATTCGGTAACCCCCTTGGGAAGGAAGAGGGTGGCGGTTGGCCTTCTGGCCTTTGTCATCTTTTTTCTCTGTTTTACCCCCAAACCCTTTCATATGTGGGGATGAGAAGATTGCCCTTTTGATTCACCGCTGACTGGCGCAGCGCGCGGAGGCTGTAACCAAATAATCAACCGCAAAGTTGCAAATTTACTAGTGCCGTCAGATGAGGAAATCTACCTACTGGGCGGTACATAATCCCCTAAGTATCAGAGAGTTAAAATTGTAATCGGCCAATCAAAAATCCAGGTTAGAAAGGAGTGATTGAAAAATGACTGAACCCCTTGAGGTTGATGATAGCAACTTTGATCAGGAGGTCCTGGGGGCTTCGCTCCCCGTCTTGGTCGATTTTTGGGCTGAATGGTGTGCCCCCTGTAAGATGATCTCCCCCATTGTGGCGGAGATAGGTGATGAGTATGCGGAAAGGCTGAAGGTGGCCAGCCTCAATGTGGATAATAGCCCTATTACTGCTTCCCAATACGGGGTAATGAGCATCCCCAGCCTCCTTGTCTTCCAGGGTAGGAAGGAGATAGAGAGGATAGTAGGGGCCCTCTCCAAGGGACATCTTATCTCTAAGCTGGAGAGGATATTGGGGAAACATGATCAGTAGGGAATCTTTTCCTTGACTGCAGGATTCTTTTTTTATATATTAGATGGAACTGATCCCCCCTACAGGAGATGTTATGATGCACTTAGTCTCAGTGAGCGGTTTGGCCATAGATATGGGCTCAAATTCCCCAGTTGTGCTTCTTAAGGAGGCCCGGGGGAAGAGGGTTTTACCCATTTGGATAGGGCCCTATGAGGCAATGGCTATTGCTATGGAGTTGGCTGGGATTGGCTCCAAGCGTCCCCTTACCCACGATCTGATGAAGATGATCATCTCTGGCCTGGGTGGCAAGATTACCAAAGTGGAGATAACAGAGCTTAAGGAGCAAACCTTCTACGCCCGCATCTGGATCCAACAGAATGATGCCATATTGAATATCGATGCCCGTCCCAGTGACTCCATTGCCCTGGCCCTGCGAGAAAAGGCCCCTATCTATGTTGCCTCGGGCGTCTTCGACCTCCACTTGGGTGCAGAGGAAACTGAGGAGGAGAGAGCCCGCAACCTAAGGGAGAGGCTGAAGAGGATAAACCCTGAGGAATTTGGGAACTTTTCCTTCTCCTAAGGAACAACATCTCATCCTGGTTTAAGGGGGGCGATCACTCCGTTTTTGGGGTGGAAAATGCCTCCTTTTCTCTTCTGATGATCAGATCTTTTGTTGATAGATCCCCTCACATTCATCCCACTGTTTTTGTGGCCTCCGATGCTCAGGTAATTGGCGATGTCTACTTGGGGGAAGGGGTAAGCATCTGGTTTGGAGCTATCCTCCGGGGGGATATAAACTACATCCGTATTGGGGAGAGGGGCAACATTCAAGATGGTTGCCTCCTCCATGTAACGGAGGGGGACCCGCTGGTGGTAGGGGATGAGGTGACAGTGGGCCACGGAGCCATCCTCCATGGGTGTCGAATAGATGGTGAATTTATAGCGAAGCTTCGAATTTCAGAATATAAAGTACAAAAGTCAAAGTTGCTTTCCCTTGTAGGGTTAATAGGCAACTCCAAGTCTTTCCATTTTTCAATTTTCAATCTGCAATTTTCAATGGCTGGCTTCAGAAAACTTGACATAAATTTTTAGAAGATGCTTTATGAAGCCAGCTAGATGGAGCCCAGGTAGGTGAAGACTCTATTGTGGCCGCTGGTGCTCTGATCAGGGAAGGTCAAAGGTTTCCCCCGCACAGTTTGCTAGCTGGTCTGCCGGCTGTAGTGAAAAGGGAAGTAACAGAAGAGGAATTGCGGGAGATAATTTTCTCTGCCCATCGCTATGAAAATCTGGCCCGGAAATACAAAGCTATTTAGGGGTTTACTTCTCCTTGGCCTCTGGGGCTTCTTCGTGACCTCCTCCTGGAGTGGGGAGTCCTCCCAGGAGAGGTTTAACCAGGCAGTGACCTTGTTTCGGGAGGGGAGGTATCAGGATGCCCTGGATAACTCCCTCCTTTTCTCCCAGGATTACCCTCAGTCTGAGTTCTCTTCGGCCGCCAATCTGCTGGTGGCCAAATGCTACTATCATCTGGAGCGCTTGCCGCAGGCCATTGCCGCCGGTCAGAGGTTTCTCCAGGAGTATCCCTCCAGTTCTTATTTGAGCAATGTCCATTTTCTCTTGGGAAACTGTAACTATCTCTTGGGCGATGAAAGGGAGGCGGCCCGCCAATATTTGGCGAGCTTGGAGTTGACCAAGGACAAGAGGTTACAAGCACTTGCCCAAAAATCCCTCTCCCTACTTCTCTCGGAGGGACTCTCCTTGGAAGATCTTAATTGGTTGAAGGGTAAGGTTAAGCCAGGGAGAGGGACGGTTATCTTTTTTCTGGGCAAGAGGAGGTTCCAGGTAGGAAACTTTTATGGGGCTGCTCAGATTTTAGAGGAGTATATAAAGGAATTCCCTCAGGGCCCTTATGTTAAACAGGCGCGTCGTTTACGGGATGAGGCCAAGGAGAAGTTAAAGAGAGTTGTCTATTTGGGGGTGCTCACCCCACTTAGCGGGGAGTATAAACGCTGGGGGGAGAGCCTGTTACAGGGAATAGAGTTGGCTCAGGAGGAGGCCCATCAGGATGGGGGTTGGATGGTCCAATTAAAGGTAGAGGATACAGCGGGTGATCCGGTTAAGGCGGTGCAGGGAGCCCAAACCCTGGCCCAGGGGGGGTGTGTGGCCATCCTGGGACCACTTCTCTCCGGAACGGCAGTGGGGGCGGCCGCCGTCTCTCAGCTTTTAGGGGTTCCCCTGCTTACCCCTACCGCCTCTCAGAGGGGGTTAGCCTCCTTGGGGAAGTGGATATTTCAGGGGAGTGTGGGGGCAGAGTGGCAGGGGAGGATGCTGGCTGACTATGCAACCAGGGAACTGGGCCTGAGCAAATTTGCCCTTATTGCCCCCTTGACCTCTTGGGGAAAAGGAATAAGCGAAAGCTTTATCCAAGGGGTAAGGGAAAATGGGGGGAGTATTTTGGCCCAAAGCTGGTATGAGGAAGGAAGCACCGATTTCAGAGATCAGTTTAGGTTTATCAGAAAGCTCCTTTTGGCGGAGGTCGACTCGGGGCAAATAGCAGAGGATACCACTAACCTAAGTTTCTACACTCCCCAGGGGAAGCTGAAACCGCCGGAGGAATGGATACTTAACTTGGATGGCCTATTCATTTCTGCGGATCCTCAGGAAGCGGCTATGATTGCCCCTCAGGTGGCCTTTTATGGCCTGCGCACCCAGATCTTAGGGGATGGAGGTTGGGGGTCAGAGGAGGTGCGAAGGATTGGGGGGAATTATGCAGAGGGGGCCATTTTGGTCAGCGACTTCTATCCTTGGGGGAGGAGTTGGGAGGATTTCCGCTCTCGTTTTGCGGAGAGATTTGGGGTGAAGCCAGACCGGGTGGCAACCCTCTCCTATGATATGGCCTCTTTGGTCTTGAAAGGTTTGCAGGATGGGGTCAGGGATAGGGACAAATTAAGGAAAAGGCTTTTGGCGGTGAATGATTATCAGGGGGTGGGGGGAAAGATAACCCTGTGGGCCGATGGGGAGAATAGCGAGTTGATTATCCTTAGGATAAAGGATGGTAAGATGGTGAGGTTGAAGTGATGGGAGGTATCGACGACGATGTAGCCCTGAAGATAGTGATGGGGGAGAAGGAGAAGGAGGTGAGCTATCGGGAGCTCTGTCTCTCCAACAACCTCTCTCAGGAGGCATTGGTTAGCCTTCTGGTCAAGAAGAAGTTGATTGAGCCCAAGGAGCTCCTGGAGGAGATAAAAAGGGTGAAGGAGGAGAGGTACAGACCCCGTTCAGATGGGTAATGGTTCTTCCTTTGATGGCTCTCTTAGCTGGAGGGTGCATCCCCTGCGCCGGGATTGGCGGGTATCTCTTGGGGTGGCCGCTTTTCTTTTCCTCATCTGGTGGGGTGTCTGGCTGTGGACCGGGAGCAAACCCCTTACCTTTCTCTCGGTGATCATTATGCTGGTCTCCCTCTCCTCCTTCTTCTTCCCGGTAACTTTCAGCCTGGATGAGGAATTCATCACGGTGAAATCACCATTTACCACCAAGAGGAAGAAGTGGGGGGAATTTAGGAGCTTTTGGGTGGACAAAAACGGTGTTCTTTTAAGCCCCTTTGCCCAGAGGTCAAGGTTAGAGTCATTTCGGGGGCTATATATCAGATTTTCCGCGAACAGCGATGAGGTGGTGGAATTTATCCGCCGGAGGTGGCAGGAGAATGAGCTGGTTTAGGAAAGCCTTTGCAGTAGAGAAGGGAAACTCTACCTTGACCCCTAAGCAGGAGGAGATCTTAGAGAAACTGGCCAAGAAGGTGGCCAGATGGCAGATGGGTGTTCCGGCCATAATGTTCTTGGAGACGATAAAGCCCCTGAGCTTTATTGGCAGTCAGGTTCTGGTCTTCCTGGATCCAATAGTTAAGTCCGTCTTTAACTCCTCCGATTATGACGAGTATACCAAACTAATGGAGGATAGGAAAAATGTGGAGCTTCTCATTCGCAAGATAGAGGATGTAAGTTCCCCATCCACAGAGAAGGGAGAGTAGATGAAGAAGAAGCCAGAGGGGATAAAGGTCATTTTGGCCACGGACTGTGGTAGCACAACGACCAAGGCTATACTCATAGAGAAGAAGGGAGAAGAATATAGGCTAATTGTCAGGGGGGAGGCTCCCACAACCGTAGAGGCTCCCTTTGAGGACGTGACTATGGGGGTCCTCAATGCGGTAGCTGAGGTGGAGGAGCTATCCGGGAGGAGGCTGCTTACCCCCGAGGGAAAGATAATCTCCCCAGCCAAAGCCAAGGAGGGAGCCGATATCTATATCTCCACCTCCAGCGCCGGAGGGGGGCTGCAGATGATGGTGGCTGGGGTGGTGAGGAGTATGACCGCGGAGAGCGCCGAAAGAGCCGCCCTGGGAGCAGGGGCCATTGTTATGGATGTGATCGCCACCAATGATAAGAGGCTTCCCCATCAACAGATAGAGAGGATAAGACAGCTTAGGCCCGATATGATTCTCCTCTCCGGAGGTATAGATGGAGGGACAACCACCCATGTGGCCCAGTTAGCTGAGCTTATCTCCGCGGCAGATCCCAAACCCAGGTTGGGAATAGGCTATAAGCTTCCGGTGATCTATGCCGGCAATGTGGATGCGCGGGATGCGGTGCAGGGTCCCTTGGGGGATAAGACAGATCTGGTGATTGTGGATAACATCAGGCCCGTTTTGGAGCGGGAGAACCTAAAGCCGGCCAGGGACAAGATCCATGACCTTTTTATGGAACATGTTATGGCCCAGGCCCCGGGTTACAAGACCCTAATGGTCTGGACAGATGTTCCCATTATGCCCACTCCCGGGGCTGTGGGGGAAATTATCAAGACCATCGCCGAGAAGGAAGGAATAGAGGCGGTAGGAGTGGATATCGGCGGAGCGACCACCGATGTCTTCTCCATTTTCCAGGGCGTCTTTAATCGCACAGTGAGCGCCAACTTAGGGATGAGCTACTCCATCTCCAATGTCTTTGCCGAGTCAGGGGTGGAGAATATTATGCGCTGGGTCCCCTTCTCTTTGGACGAAAGGGAACTGCGTAACTGGGTACGCAACAAGATGATCCGCCCCACAACCATCCCCCAGATGATGGAGGAGCTTATTGTGGAACAGGCCATAGCCAAGGAGGCCCTCAGGCTGGCCTTTGAACAGCACAAGTCATTTGCCACAAGCTTGAAGGGGGTGCAGAAGCAGCGCACCATAGCCGATGCCTTTGAGCAAAGCGCTAGTGGGGCCACCCTGGTGAATATGATGAACCTGGACATTCTGGTGGGAAGTGGGGGGGTTCTCTCCCATGCCCCTCGCCGCAATCAGGCTGCGATGATGTTGGTGGATGCCTTCCTGCCCCAGGGGATTACTAAGTTGGCCGTGGACAGCATATTTATGATGCCTCAGTTGGGTGTCCTCTCCACCATTCATCCGCAGGCCGCTACCGAGGTCTTTGAGAAGGACTGTCTTATCCACCTGGGAACTTGTATAGCCCCAGTGGGTGCGGGGAAGGAAGGTAGGGAATGCCTGCGGTATCAGGCCCAACTGCCTGAAGGGAAGGAAGTTGCCGGGGGGTTAAAATACGGGGAGCTGAAGCTCATTCCCTTGAGAGTGGGCGAGGAAGTCCAGATGATCTTAGAGCCAGCCCGCGGGTTTGATGTGGGTGGGGGGAAGGGGGACAGAGTGGAGGCCACGGTATCCGGTGGGGTGGTCGGGGTGATCATTGACTGTCGGGGCCGTCCCTTTACCCTGCCGACAGATGTGGGGGAAAGGGTGGCCAAACTCAAAGGGTGGATGAAGGAGCTGGATGCCTATCCCTTAGATGCCTTGAAGAGGGTTTAACTTGATAAATTAGTATGCCACAAAGCCACCAAGCCTCAATGGATTGATCCCAAAATATGCACAGGCCACAGATAAGCGCAGGTAGAGATAGTGCGGCAAAGCCACGATCAAACAATAGCCCCCGATTACACGGATTTCAATGAACCTCTAAAACACAAATGACACAAATGGACGAATCTACACGAATAGGCAGTTGTATAAATACGGCCCTTACACTTATACCCGGCTTTAGCCTAGGAACCTCACGCTGAGGTGGCGGAACCCTTGTTAGGCTCAACCAACATAGACAGAGGGTTCATCTAAAATTAAAAGGTGTTTGTAATGCCAACAGCTGTAATTGGTGGTTACAAATTCCGGTTCTATTCTTCTGATATAAACGAACCACCACATATTCATGTTCTGCATGGTGAAAATGAAGCTAAAATTTGGCTTCAGCCTGTGGTGATAGAATACAATCATGGCTATAACCAAGCCGAGCTGAACCGTATTTTGAAGTTGACACGCCAGAATCAGGACAAATTGTTGGAGGTATGGAATGGCTACTTTAGCAAGTAAAACCATAAAAGAGGTTGGAGCAACCAATATCCATTTTGTTGGTAACACACTTTGTGTTTCCCTCAGTGATGGCAGAGAGATCAGTGTAGCGATAGACCAAGTTGAGTGGTTAGATTGGTTAGCAAAAGCCACTCCAGAGCAACGAGCTAAATGGTCTCTTGAGCCAGGGGGCTTTGCTATCTACTGGGAGGAGTTAGACGACGGCATTGAAGTACGTCACTTATTGGGAATGCAGCCAATAGCCTAACAAATCGTTGCAGCGGACGGTGGACAAGTCGCCGCCGCTGAACTCAGTCGTTCGGCCACCCCTTTCTTGCCGTCAGATCAGGGGGCCTGACGGCGCAGGCTAAACCCGCACTAAATTGCGGTAGAATAACTTACCACGGATCCACACGGAACAACACAGAATCTTCTACCCGGCTTTAGCCGGCGTATAACCTTCTTCTGGGCTTTAGCCCGCTTCCTTTGAGCCTGAAGGCCCGCAACCCGCACTAAAGTGCGGTAGAAAACCAGACCCTCACCACGGATTAGCACAGACCAACACGGAAAAAGATTTAACGCAGTTATGTTCCGTGAAATTCCGTGTAGTTCCGTGGTAAGACTACTCCTTCTACCCGGCTTTAGCCCAGTCCCCCCTCGGGTGAAAGAGAGTTTAAACCCGATTTTTGTGAGTTCTTTATTTCGAATACCTTGTGGCTTCCTATTGCCCAATCTAAATTAATGGCTTTGGGACAAAATTTATGAATAATTTGGTTTAGCTATGGGTTTTTTTCTTCTCTTCCTTTTTCTTCCCCTTTTGGGGGGGAGTTATCCCCCTCCTTTAGGGGAAGGCCCAGATCCCATTCCTGGGGCTTACTCGAAGGGGAGAGCTCCTCTTAGTTTTTCGGCTTATATGCAAGAGGGAAGGGAGTTTCAGGTCAATGAAGAGGACTATCCTGGTGGTTTTCCCCAGTGGTTTCCGGATATAGTCCCTCTTTCCGATACCGGATTCGTTGCCGTCTGGATGGATGAAAGAAATGCGGATTATGATATCTATGCTCAGAGGTTTGGGGGAGTTGGAAAACCCCAGGGGGAGACCATTAGGGTCAACGACGATTTGGGGGCTGCAAATCAGTGGAATCCAGGAATAGCCTCTGATGGACAGGGGAGGTGGGCTGTGGTATGGAGCGACTACAGGGATGGGGGACCGGAGATATATGCCCAGATTTTCGATGGTGGAGAAAGATTAGGGGACAATTTCCAGCTCAGCCAAGGGAAGGAGGCCGAGAGGTACTATCCGGATGTCGCCGGATGGAAGGGAAGGTTTCTGGCCGTCTGGGAGGATCGGCGGGATGGTGACCCGGACATCTATGGGCAGTTCTTTGATGTGGACTTTCTTGTGGGAGAAAACTTCAGGCTCAATTCTGCCCCAAGGTTATCTCAGCGCTATCCCCAGGTGGCCTCCTCTTCAGATGGGGCCTTTTTTGTTGTCTGGAGGGATTACCGCAAGGGTCCACCCCACATCTTCGGCCAACTGGTAGAGGAAGATGGTGAGTTCTTAGGGGGTAACTTCTGGGTGGATGATGATAGCTTAGGATATGCTGCCTGGTATCCCGCGGTGGCCGGGGACAGTGGGTTTGTGGTAGGTTGGGAGGAATGGGGGGGCCACGATTATGATGTCTTTGCCCGCCGGTATGATCCCCAAGGGGGTTCAATTGGCGATATAATTGAGGTAAGTCAAGATCCGGACCAGAGTGAACAATCCCTTCCCTCGGTGGGTGCAGGCCCAGATGGTTTTCTTATCTCCTGGGCAGACAGAAGGGAGGGGAATTATGACATCTATGCCCAGAGGTTTGGCCAGGGGGGTAATCCTCTGGGAGAAAACTTCCGCATCAACGATGACCAGGGGGAGGCCAGCCAACTTTGGCCGGCCGCAGCTTACGGGGAAAGCGGGTTTTGTATCTGTTGGCGGGACCAAAGGGATGGTTTGGCCCAGGTATATGCACAAGGTTTTCATTCCACTGGGTTGCCAGAGGATGCAAACCTCAAGCCCGGGGGGGATGTCTGGGGCGCCCATCAGCTCTCCCCTGCCTTGGCCTCTGATCCGCAAGGGCTCAGCCTCGCTGTTTGGGAGGACTACAGGTGGGGCAAGCCTAAGATTTATGGCCAATGGTTTACTGAGGATGGTTTGCTGTTAGATGGGAATCTCCCCATTCAGGATCGATCCTGGCCTTGCACCCAGCTTTCTCCTCAGGTTGCCGCGGGCGGAAAAGGAAGATTCTCTATAAGCTGGATGGAGGGAAGTGAGGGAGATTGGGATGTCTGGCTTAAGCTCTGGGGGGGAGCGAGCATCAAGGTTAATGATCAAAGCGTTGGTTTTCATGGATACCCTTCGCTGAGCTATGGAAATAATGGGGCCTTGTTGGTCTGCTGGGAGGACTGGAGAGGAAGATATGATATCTACTGCCAACTATATGACTCCGACCTCTCTCCCGTGGGCTCAAATTTCCGCATAAACGATGAGGTCAGGGAGACCTACCGAGATCACCCGTGGGTGGCCGGAGGCGAAGGGTTTGTTACCGTCTGGAGGGAGTATGACTCTGGCAGTTCCTATATCTATGGCCAGGTCTTCGTCCGCTCAGCCCATCCCTTAGGAGCCAACTTCAGGGTTGACCTGGGACAGTCCTATCAAGTTGACCCTCAAGTGGCCTTCGGTGGAGATGATGAGTTCGGGGTGGTCTGGGTTTCCAAGGAAGCCGAGGATGAGGATATATATGCTCAGTGGTTCAATGGCCAAGGCCTGGCCCTGACAGCTCCAGTCCTGGTCAACGATGATGGGTCAGGGGCCTCTCAAGTTGACCCCACCATAGTCGGCCATCAGGGGGAGTATATCATGGCCTGGACCGACTACAGAGAGGGCAATGGGGATATCTACGGTCAGAAGTTTAAGGGGCCTGCGAATCGCTCAAGGAAAAATTTTAGGTTGCACTCAGATCCTGGTGGGAAAAGCCAGCTCGGACCATCCCTCTCCTCAGCGGATACCCTGCTTTTGGTAAGCTGGCAGGATACCAGGATCTTAGGGGATGGATGGGACATCTGGGCGAAGCTGAGCAGTTGGCAAAGGACTGGGTTGAGGGATGGGCCTGCTTTAGGTCCTGTAGTTAGTCCATTTTCTCTCCTGCAAAACTACCCCAATCCGTTTAATTCGGCCACCCACATCCGCTACCACCTCCCAGCGGTCAGCGGTCAGCAGTCAGCAGTCAGCTTAAAAATCTACAACATCCTTGGTCAGGAGGTAAGAACTCTGGTGGATAAACGACAGAGACCAGGTAGTTATGCCGTAGTCTGGGATGGGATGGGCAACTTGGGAAACTTCCTCCCCAGCGGCATCTACTTTTACTGGATTAAAGCGGGGGATTTTACTGAGACGAAGAGGATGATCTTGCTTAAATAGCTGGGGCGAGAAGAAAGGGATAGTCAGAAATTGGTCTGCCATTTTCACTTAGACCGAAGGATATTTAGGTTTAAGCGGGCGAGAACCTTAAAAAGGAAGTGACCTTTATGAAAAAGATCCTTATAATGCTTATGCTGACATTGCTGGTTTCGTTTTTAGTCAGAGTTGCCAATACAAGGATTATTAGAGTTCCCTCAGATTTTCCGTGTATTCAGGGAGGCATAGACAATGCCAATGACGGTGATACTGTTTTGGTTGATAGTGGGACTTATGTAGAGGGGATTAACTTTAAGGGTAAAGGGATTCTGCTGACAAGTGTGGCAGGGGCGGAGTCGACAGTCATCGATGGAGATAGTGCTGGAACCGTCGTTTCCTTTGTGTCCGGAGAAGATACTACCTCTGTATCGAAGGGTTTACTATCACCAACGGTTTGGCAGTTTGCGAGGATGGTGGTGGTATTCTTTGCCGAGCATCTTTACCAGAAATCGTTGGCAATAGAATTGTCCTTAACAGAACTTGCCGATGTTACGCCGGTGCTGGGATAGCTTGTATAGTAGGATCTAACCCTCTAATTTTGAACAATCTAATTGCTAATAACTCTGCCCAGTATGATTTCTTCCCTGGTGTAGCCCGAGGGGGCGGCATATTCTGTAGCAGTTCCTCTCCCCTCATCAAGGATAATATAATTGCCCGTAATCTTGTGATTTCCTGGGACGGGGAAGTCTGGGCCGAAGGAGGGGGTATATATGTTATAAGTAGTTCCTCACCAGAGATTAAAAACTACCTCATTGCCCTAAACGAAGTTATCTATCCTTGGGACAGTGGTACAGGTGGTGGAATTTACTTTTCTTCTTCAGCAACTCCAAGAATAACCAATAATACCATAGTTGGCAATGTGGCTGGGGGGCAGGGTGGTGGGATATACTGCTGGATTCCCTCGGAAACTTGTGCTGCCTGTTCCGCACAGATAACAAATAACATCTTGGTTGGAAATTCCCAGGGTATCTTCTGCTATGGGTTCGCTCCTTCTATCCTCTACAACGATTTTTGGAACAATGGTGAAGGAAATTTTGATGGGTGCCCTACTGGCATAGGAGACACTACGTGGGGGTTAAATATCAATGGTGTTCCCTGTGACAGCTTCTTCAATATTTTTAGGGATCCAGTTTTTGCTATAGGTTCAGGAGGAGAATACTATCTCAGTCAAACAGCAGCCGGTCAAGCTGAACAAAGCCCGTGTGTGGATGCTGGGAGTACGCTTGTAGAAAGCTCAGGATTTGGATATTATACCACAAGAACAGATTCCGTTCCAGATAGTGGAATGGTAGATATGGGATTTCATTACGGGGCCAAAACTTGTGAATTTGTTAAAGGCATTCCCGAATCCCGGGTCCCAAGGGGGTTCCTTCTTTCCCAAAACTACCCCAATCCATTCAACTCCACCACCCTCATCCGCTATCACCTGCCAGCTATCAGCGGTCAGCAGTCAGCAATCAGCTTGAAGATCTACAACATCCAGGGGCGGTTGGTGCGGACTCTGGTTGATGGGTACCAAGCTCCTGGCTACTACTCAGTAAGCTGGGATGCAAGGGATGATTTGGGCAAGGAAATCTCCAGTGGTATCTACTTCTATCGGCTAAAGGCTGGGGATTTTGTGGAGACAAAGAGGATGGTCTTGCTGAAATAGACCTGGCGGAAACAAGAGTAGTAGCCAGAGATTGCTCTGTCTTTTTGATTTCATAATCTGTTTGATGTCTGATTCCGAATTGGATATCTTTTTCCGTTGTTGGCACTTAGGTAGGAGATGCTTAGGTTTAAAGTAAATCGAGAATCCAAAAAAGGAGGAAGAGATGGGCCCATTAAAACCTCTCTTCGGGGTAGCGGGAAGCAGGGCAAGGGTTGTAATTGCTTTCCTGTTACTGGAGCTTGTGGCTTCATTTTGGGTTTCAACAGCCAAGTCAAGGCCCAAAGTGGCTAATCCCTGGCTGGAAAACTTTGCTTTCCCACAGGAGAAGGAGACTTCCAGAGATAAAGGTGACAAGCCCACCCCCTGGATAATCTCCTGGATTGGGGCTGGTGATTTGACTCAGTACACCATTAGCAATGCCGGGCAGAGTGGTTATTTTGAACCTCCACCTAATTGGAGTGGGTATGATGGGACATTTCCGGACAGTTTTGCATACGGAAATGGACTTTTGGCTGAGTTTCCAGCCGGTTCCAAGCAGTATTACAACTTTGCCGCCGGAATCTGGGTTGGTGCCCCCTATCCGGAGGTTCTTGGAAATGATACCACGTGGACGCCTCGCGTAAGCACGGGAGCTTATTATTCAGATATGGGGGCTATGAGCAGACTTCATCAAAGTAATGAAGTTTTCCCAGAGGGTGATCCCCATTCGGGTGAGTTCAAATATGTTCAACCAGGATGTGAGCCTCAACCCTGGCAGGAGCTGTGGCCTTATGCAGACACCAGCCTGAATTCAAGGAGACCACTGGATCACCAGATAGACCCGGACAGCGGCCACATCGTCTCAGATGAGGACACCTGGGCTGTGATGGGGGATTGGATACCTGAAGATTCAGCCAGTACCATCTTTATTATGGGATATGACACTGATGGTTTGGGAGTTAGACTGGAGCAGAGGACTTACTCCTGGCATAGCATAGGACATGATCAATATATTTACTTCAACTACAAGATCAAGAATATGAACAATTTCGCCTTGGATAGCGTCTATGTGGGTTACTTTATGGACAACGATATAGGTCAGGCGGGGTTTGAGGACCCTGAAGGCGGAAATGATGATCTGATCGGCTATAACAGGGCATTGAATTTGGGCTATACTTACGATTCCAACGGTAGTGAGCCAGGGTGGAAATACCCTGCAGGTTACATAGGTTCGATGTTCTGTAAGACCCCCCGGGATATTGGTATGACCGGCTTTCAGACCTGGACCAGGGAAGGGCAGGAGAATTTGGTGGATAATACTGGTCGAGATGACCTTAAATATGCGCAGTTGGCGTGTAGTCCAGGTAACCCTCCACCTTTCGATACCGATCCAGAACATCAGTTTGAGACCTTTACCGTTCCCAGAGATGTGAGGCATTTGATGGCATCGGGGCCTTTTAGGTTAGAGTCAGGGGAGGAGACGAAGGTGACCGTTGCCGTGGTGGCGGGGTTTACCTTTGAAGATCTTGTTGCCAATGCAGACTCGGCTTTGGCGCAATACGAAAGAGGGTATGTTTTTACCCCCTACATAGATAATGACGCCCCCATTGTTTACAGTGCTTCTGCAGATCCTGTTTGCACAATACTGGGAGACACAGTGAATATCAGTGTCTATGTTAAAGATGCCTCTCCCATCCAGTCAGTAATGGCTACTATCGAGAGCCCTTATGGTGTCTTTGTTGATTCGGTTGCCTTATCTCCCAGGAAAGGGGAAACATACAGTGGTAGCTGGACAACTACACCGGGTATTGAGCGCCATTATAACATCAACGTAACTACTGCGGATAGCTTGAACAACTCCGAGGTTTATAAGAATTTAATGGGATTCACCACTAAAGGGTTTACCAAGACTGCCGATATATTAGTGGTTGATGATGATGGCTACAACCATCCCAATTGGAGCCCAAGTCACAAGCCATACGAGTCATACTATACAGATGCCTTAGATGCCAATGGCTTCTCCTATGATGTCTGGCACAACTATTTTTACGGCATTCCCAGTGATAGTATCCTGAAATTATATAGCCAAGGTGCAGTCATTTGGCTAACCGGAGATAAGAAAGGGCTTACTGAAGAGGAAGGAAACATAATCGCAACCTATTTAAGGGAAGCTGGTGGGAACATTTTCTTATCTGGACAGGAAGTTGGCAGCTACTATTATAACTCATTTTTCCGTTCGATTCTTTCGGTGGAGAACAAAGGAGATGTGACTTTCAGTGACTTAAGAGTCTCTGGTGTTGAATCTGATACCATAACCAATGGAATGAAATTCGATCTAAACGGGGGAACGGGAGCGGACAACCAATTGTATCCTGATGTTTTGGAGCCCCGTAATAGATGGACGGAACCTATCTTGACCTATGATAGTTACTTCGGCTCCGAGACTGGCTCAGCAGCTATCAAGCACCATCATCCATATTTCGAATATAAAGCCGTCTATTTAGGCTTTGGGTTTGAGGCTATAGATTCTGACAGTATGAGGAATGTGTTTATGGAAAAGGCTCTAAACTGGTTCGGGATACCAAGCGGTATCGACAACGAAGATGAGGCTCAGAGCATCCCTAAAACATATTCTCTGGGCCAAAATTATCCAAACCCGTTTAACGCAGTTACAAAGATAAGTTACACACTGCCTAGAGATTCTCAGGTCAAACTGGAGATCTATAATATCTTAGGCCAGAGAGTGACCACATTGGTGAAGGGGAAGCAAAAATCTGGATACAAGACAACCGTGTGGGATGCGAACTTATTTGCTTCTGGTATCTACTTCTATCGGCTCCAGGCTGGGGATTTTGTGGAGACGAAGAAGATGGTTTTGCTGAAATAAGGCCAGGTACCTCCAACAGGGTAGAGAGTTGAGAGGGATCCGTTTTTTGACTCGGTGGTTGCGACCCTCATTTTTCAGAAAGGAGAAGGCAATGAAGAAGGCATACTTAGCTTTTCTGCTCACAGTTCTGTTTGCCAGCTCGGCCGCCGCCCAATGGCCGACCTTCAGCCCGGGTGTGCTGGACACTATCCAGGAACGCAAGGCGGAGATGTTTCGGTATCGTAAGCTACGACTGGCTGAGGCTATGCAGACACCAAATCAGGAGCGATATGATGTGATCTACTATGGAATCGATCTGGCTATAGATCCAACTCAGGAAACAGTAACTGGGACGGTCCAGATTAAGGCTGCGGTCATTGATGATCCTGTCGACCATATGGAGGTGGACCTCTTGAACAATATGACTGTGACTCAGGTTATCGTCTCTGGAGCCACTGCCACCTTCAGCCATCAGCATTACCTCATTGACATTGAACTTGATAGGTCTTACACCTCAGGAGAAATCGTCGATGTTACGATCGATTACTACGGCAATCCCTCAACGGGTGGTTTAGGTTCTTTTGGCTTCGACTCCCATGCGGGCAAACCTATGATCTGGAGTCTGAGCGAGCCCTATGGGGCCCGTAACTGGTGGCCATGCAAGGACCAGCCCTCGGATAAGGCTGACTCCGTTGATATAAAAGTGACTGTTCCTAAAGGTATGATCGTCGCTTCCAATGGCACCCTTCGCCAGGTGACAGACAACGGTGATACGGAAACCTACTGGTGGCATGAGGGTTATCCTATCGTCACTTACCTGGTATCGGTGGCCATCTATGAATATGCCGTCTACTCCGATTATTTCAAGTATTCGCCAACAGATTCTATGGAGATTAAGTTTTTCGTCTTCCCCGATCATCTGAACAATGTCCAGACCAACTATGCCAAGACGAAGGATATGCTCAGGATATTCTCCAACCTCTTCGGTCTTTACCCCTTTATCGAGGAGAAGTACGGGCACGCTGAATTTGGCTGGGGTGGTGGGATGGAGCATCAGACCTGTACCAGCCTTGGAGGTTGGGGTGAGATTCTCATTGCCCACGAGTTATCCCACCAGTGGTGGGGAGATATGATTACCTGCCGTGATTTCCACCACATCTGGCTCAATGAAGGGTTTGCCACTTACTCCGAGGCCCTATACTTGGAGCAAACCAGGGGTAAACAGGCATACTTCAACGATATGAAAGGGAAGCAATACTTCGGGAATGGAACAATCTATGTCCCCGATCCCTCCGATGTAGGGCGTATCTTCGATTGGGGACTCAGTTATGCAAAGGCATCTTGGGTGCTGCATATGCTCCGTAATGTGGTAGGAGACTCGACCTTTTTCGACATTCTACGCGCCTATTACGACAGTGAATACCAACATGGCACGGCAGTTACTGAAGACTTTCAGAATGTTTGCGAGTCGGTGAGTGGAGATTCCTTGGGCTGGTTCTTCCAGGAGTGGATCTACCAGGCTGGTTATCCCCAATATGAATTCCTTTGGACATCCCAGGAATCTGACTCTGGATATTTGGTGGATGCCTATATCAGACAGGTGCAGACCCGATTTTCCCTCTTCAAGATGCCTGTGGATATATGGATTACTATCTCCCCAGATTCAGTGATCACTGAGAGGGTGATGGTGGAGGGAGAAGAGGAGCATTTTCAAATCCATGTTCCTTTTCAGCCCGCAGATTTGCAGCTTGACAAGGACAACTGGGTTCTGAAGAAGGTAACCAATATAACCATTCCCATCGTCTCTTCTCTTGGCTACACCATAGACGATAGCGGAGGCAATGACAATGGCCGTCCTGATCCAGGGGAGGGGGTAGAACTAAGAGTAAAGCTCTTTAATCGCGGAGTACCGGCTAATAATCTTATCGGCACCATCTGGACGAAGAGCCCCTATATCAACATCACTGATTCCCAAGCAAGTTTTGGTTCGATAGGGGTGGAGGACTCGGTGGAGAACCTAACGGACCCCTTTAGTTTTGAAGTCACCCCCAGTTCTCCCAGTCATACTGCACTTTTCTTTTTGCAGCTTACTGCCAATGGAGGTTATCAGGTGCTCGACAGTCTCTGGGTTGGGATTGGCCCCTCGACTGTGCTTCTGGTTGATGATGATGGGGGAGCCAATTATCAAGGCTACTATGAGGCCAGCCTCTCCAGGTTGGTTCCCTATGATTTGTGGGAGACGGCCCAGCACGGTTCTCCAGGGGATACATTGAAGCACTACCAGGCGGTGGTCTGGCTCACCGGCAACGATTCGCTGAGCAGCTTGACTTCAGATGAGAAAATGGCAATAGGCTCTTATCTGGATGGTGGAGGAAATCTCTTCTTGAGTGGTGAGAATATAGGTTATGATCTGGTGGAGGATGGTGATGCTTCAGATTCGACCTTCTATCAGCAGGTTCTCCATTCTGAATATGGTGGGCAGGTTCAGGAGAGAGATATGCTCTTTGGGACGGCAGGTGATCCCATCACAGATGGGCTAATGCTATCCTTGAATGGCTATGGGGGAGCGGATAATCAAAGGCATCCAGATGTAGTTTCTCCCAGCTCTGGAGCTTTTACCATCTTCAAATATTATCCTTCCGGGTCTCCTGAATCAGCAGCCATTAGGTATGAGGGTTCCTGCCATCTGGTCCACTTTGGCTTTGGCTTCGAGGCCCTCACCGGGGAAACACCTGAGCAAAGCCTGGTGGCGAGGACAGGGTTGTTAAACAACATCATGGGATGGTTTGGGGTGGCCACAGAGGTTAAAGATAGCGAGAGCATTAAGCCCATCCCCTCTGGATATACCCTCTTCCAGAACTATCCCAATCCATTTAACTTGACTACAGCTATCAGTTATCAGCTATCAGGGGTCAGGCCGCGCCACATCACCCTGAAGGTTTACAACATCCTTGGCCAGGAGGTGAGGACTCTGGTGGATGAGGAGCAGAAGGCTGGGAATTACCGGGTTCTGTGGGATGGGAAAGATGGTTTGGGCAGAGATGTATCCAGCGGGGTCTATTTCTACAGGTTGCAAGCGGGAAAGTTTTCGCATACCAGGAAGATGATCCTGCTGCGGTAAATGTCGATGTTTCCTAAGTTGGGTATCTCAGAATTAGCGGGAATTTAGATCTTTGAAGTTCCAACCCACCAAGGTTTACATAGATGAGGAGGCGCTCGATTACCCCCTTACCTCCCGGATCTTAGGAAAGCTTAAGGGAGTTCCTCAGGAGGTAATCTCCAGTTCCCAGAAGTTGGTGAAGGGGTTTTATCAGCGCAAAGATCCTATTGGAGAGGGGAAGAGGATATTGCATCTTCAGGTGCAAAAAGGGAGATTTCTCCAGCCCTGTCCAGGGACGAAGAACTACATCTGCTGTCTGTATCAGATCCTGGACCTGGCCACAAATTGTAATATGGACTGTAGCTACTGCATCCTTCAGGCTTACTTAAATAATCCCTTCCTTGTCCAATATGTGAACATAAATGATCTCTTCTGCGAGCTGAACAGGGAGGTAAAGGGAAATGGGGGTGTGGTCTATCGTATAGGGACGGGCGAGCTTACCGACAGTTTGAGCTTGGATCACATAACGGGTTTGAGCCAAGATCTGGTCTCTTATTTCTCTGGGCTTACCAACGCCTGCCTGGAGCTAAAGACTAAATCGGTTGAGATTCAGAACCTCTTTGGTCTAGCTCACAAGGGAAGAACGATCGTTGCCTGGTCCTTAAATCCAGACCCAATTATTTCTTCTGAGGAATTGGGTGCTCCTTCCCTCCGGCAAAGGTTGGAGGCAGCCAGGCTTTGCCAGGAGGCTGGCTACAGATTAGGGTTCCACTTCGATCCTCTCATTGCCTACCCAGGATGGGAAGGAAGTTACAGGGATGTGGTAGAGGCCCTCTTCCAAGCTATAGATCCGCAGAGTATTGCCTGGATCAGCCTGGGGGCTTTGAGGTTCCCCCCTCAGATGGAGGGGATACTCAGGGAGAGATTCCCTCAATCCGACCTAATAAGGGGGGAGCTCTTCCGCGGATTGGATGGGAAGCTGCGGTATTTCAGACCGATAAGAACTGAGCTCTTCAAGAAGGTCTCCGGTTGGATCAAGGAGTTTGCTCCAGATGTATTTGTCTATCTCTGTATGGAAAGCCCCCGGGTGTGGAGGGATTCCTTAGGTTGGGTTCCTCAGAACGATAACGAGCTCAGGCGTCTTTTAGCTCAAAGATGTGTGGAGTGATGACCGCAAAATATGCATAAACCACAGCGCGGCAAAGCCGCGACCAAACAATAGCCACAGATTACACGGATGAAACACGAATGACACAAATGGACGAATCTACACGAATAGACAGTTGTATAAATACGGTCTTTACACTTCTACCGGACTTTAGTCGGGGTAACCTCTCCTGGGCTTTAGCCCAGGAGCCCCCTCGGGTGAAAGAGGGGGTTAAACTCAAATTTTGTTAGTTCTTTACTCTGAATATCTGGTGATAATCTCGTGGTTTCCTAACACATAATCCCGGGTAAAATGCCTGCTAATCTCCCCCCGCAATATATTGAATTAGAGAAGAGGTATAGGGAAGCCAAGGACCCTGAAGAGAGGCTTCTCCTCCTCAAGGAACTTCTGGCCATTATCCCCAAGCACAAGGGGACAGAGAAACTTCAGGCTGAGCTAAAGAGGAAGATCTCCAAATTAGGGGATCAGCTTCAATCCAGAAGGGTATCTGGCAAGAGGATGGCCCCCTATCGGGTGGAGCCAGAGGGGGCGGCAAGGGTAGCCTTAGTGGGAGAGCCAAACAGCGGTAAGTCATCGATTCTGGCTAGCCTTACCAATGCTTCTCCCCAGGTTGCCTCCTACCCATTTACTACCCAACTTCCTCAGCCGGGGATGATGCCCTACCAGGATATTCAGATCCAGCTTGTTGACCTCCCCCCCATCTGTCCTGACTATCGGGAGCCCTGGATTTTCGACCTAATCAGGGGAGCGGACCTCCTCCTGTTGATAGCCGATCTGGGGGCCCCCGCGGTGGAACAGGTGAGATACCTCCTGCAGGAGTTGGAAGGGATGAGGATAGCAAAGCCTTCCCTTTTAGTGGGGAACAAGATTGATTTGGATAAGGGAGAGGGCAAACTCCTCGCAGAAACCTATGGTCACTCTATTCCCGTCCTCCTTGTCTCCGCTCAACAAGGGAAGGGGATGGATGAGCTGCGGGGGAAGATCTTCCTCAGCCTGAATCTGGTCAGGGTCTATAGCAAGGTGCCGGGGAAGAAGCCGGATATGGACCAACCATTTGTCTTCCCCCAGGGGACAACGGTGCTCGAGGTGGCTACGGCCATCCACAAGGAGGTAGCCGCCCAGTTCAGGTATGCCCGCATCTGGGGTGAGGGGAAACCGGAAGGGATTATGGTTCCCACCGACTACCAGGTTAGGGATGGGGATGTCCTGGAAATCCATCACTCTTAAGTTTCAAGGGCAAAATCCAAAATCAGAATGATGGGTGTTCTCCGCCGACCCATCTTTTCAAATTGAAATAGGGATTGAATGAAGGCAAAGGAGGTTAACCTTCTAACGAAAACAAATTGCTTTTCACTTTGGATCAGAAGTTGCAAGATTTCTCAAATATAATTATAGTTTTGCCTCTTCCCCATCAGTGCAGGTGCCCAACCAGCACTATTACCTCTCCTCGGTCCTTTAGTCTTTTAAGAGCTTAACTTAGCTCTTGACAAACCGAATGGTTTACCTTATCCTTAAAAAAGCAGAGGCCACCATTGCTGGTGACCTCTGCTTATTGCCGGATTCGGGTGGAGGTTATTTCAGGAGGATCATCTTCCTGGATTGCGCAAAATCTCCCGCCTGAATCCGGTAAATGTATACCCCACTGGCTAACCGACTTGCATCCCACCTGCTAACCTTGTAACCAGCTTTTTGCTCCCCATCCACCAGTGTAGTCACCTTTTGCCCCAGTATGTTGTAAACATCCAGCCTCACCCAGCAATCCCTGGGCAAAGCGTATTTGATCTGCGTGCTGGGATTAAATGGGTTAGGGTAGTTCTGGGAGAGGGTAAACTCCTGAGGCAAGGACTTCTCAGGGGAAGGTTCACTTACCCCTACTACTGGCCCCTCTAACCAGGGGCGGTAGGCCACCCAGTCGGTGACCTTGTCCCCTGCCCCTTCAGGGTTGTAGTCCGGAGGCCCAGAACTGGGATCATTGGGCCCACTGGCATCCCCCCACCAATTACTGTCTGCATCCACCACAACCGATGCACAGGTGTTCTGCACACCATACTCGGAATTTTCGTAGATGTCACACCCCTGAATGATGGGTGCAGACACATTTTGGCACAAAATCCCAGTATTGGCATTGTAGCTGACCCTACAACTGTCAATAAGAGGTGAGGCCCCATCTGAACAGGTAATTCCGTATTGATTAGCCCAGACGGTGTTATGGCTCAGCGTAGGTGAAGAGCTATGGCAACTGATGCCTGTATTTGCATACTGCACATAGCAATAGTCGAGAATGCCGGCTGTGTCGTGGCTTTGGGAACTAAACTCTATCCCTCCCCATCTGCCACTTCCTGGGGTTTTGGTAAAGGTTATCATTGAGGTAGGAGTTCCCAGAGCCCTTAGGGCACCGTCCACAATCAGGGATGCATCGGGGGAGAACTCTATCTGGGAGCCAGGATTGATCACCAAAGCACAGGAGTCCACAGCACAGGTATCACATCCCATCGTGCCAGAAGGACCGATAGACTCACAAACAACGAGAGGAGAGTCGCAAACAACATAAGGAAAGACCTTTACCACTACATCACCCACTACCAGATTATCACCCTCCCAAACAGAAGGCCTCTCTATTGCTCC
Source organism: uncultured Gemmatimonadota bacterium (assembly GCA_964626665.1). Classification (GTDB taxonomy): domain Bacteria; phylum SM23-81; class DAOVCL01; order DAOVCL01; family DAOVCL01; genus DAOVCL01. The sequence continues at coordinate 80,464 of CAZVGK010000009.1, forward strand.
CGCCCACCTATTGTTGTAAAAGCTGGCATCAATGGTCAAAGGTGATTGGTCTCTGATTATCCCCTCGGTGGAGAATCCAGTGGCTATAGGCTGACTTCCCCAGAGGCTGTCTACTGGGGTATCGGCAGGGTATCCCCCTGTGCTGGGCGTGGACAGCGGTGTGAAGGCATCCTTGCCCGTGTTGCCCGGCCACAGATCTCCTACAGGATCATCATAGTCATTGTCCGCTCTCTCCACCGTCTCGTAGAGATGACCAGCCCCATAAGGCCAAATTGCATGCCAGATCAGAACGCCATCGGTGGAGGGATCAGAAGCATAGTAGGTGTATTTGTCAAATTTGTAGCCCTGACCTTCTGTTGTCCTGTATTCCACCACAAAGAACTCCTTTGTATACCGGCCATTATCCACCGGATAGATATAAGCCTGGTTGCTCGTCTCCACCGGGAAGAGCACCTGGTCCGGAAGCTCAGAATCCACATAGCTGGGCTCGAGCCAGCCGAGGTGTAGCTTGCTGATGGCGTTTATATGAGCCGGGCAGGCACCGTGAATGCGGTTATATGGTTCCTGCGAGGGTTTAGGCAATCTCCACCCATACCCCATCAGGTCCCAGTAAACGGGTTCACCAGGGTAGTCGTATTTATCGTGCAAGCCCAGGAGGTGCCCAATCTCATGACAGTGAACCCCGATATGGCAGAAATACTCACCAGCATCATAGCTCTGGGTCTCGGACATAAAGTAGTGATTGCCCACCGCATGAGGCCACAGACCATTTCCATAACCCTGCACATTCCAGTCTCCCGCATAGAGGATACAGAGATTATCATAGCTGTCTGGATCGAATCCGGCGGCCTCTGCGGCCGTTATCGCCTCCAGATAGAGGTTCCCTGAGCCTGTGTTGTAGTAGTCCATACAACTGTCCGCCTCATACCAGACCGGATGGCCATCATCTGGATTGAGTATATCCCCAATAATGGACATCTGCCCATAAGCGACCTCCTGCCAGAAGTCATTTACGCTGCCAAAGACCTGGTCTTGGTCTTGGGGGTTCTCTTCATCACAGTGGGGTGAACGCGCAGGGGGGACATAAGTTTCATTTGAGAAGAAGAGGTTCTCAAAAGCGGACATTCTGTAGCCTGGCTTATTATGCTTACAAGACTTGTGCCTCTTATCCGGAAATTCGATGAGGATGACCCCCAGACTTACATTCTCATAGAGTGGTTCCGGGGTCCTCTGGGCATTCACACTGTCCCTCACCGCAAGCAACTCCGCTTTCTTGGGATCGGCGAAATCAAGATATGGAGAGATACCCTTGCTTTCCGGATCAACTGTCCCTACCTTCCACTCAGTAGGCACCAGATCTCCCTCAGCATTCTGCTGAGCATAGTAATACCAGTGGTCAGTGTAGCCTTTGACAAAGGTGTATCCATCCTCGGTCTCATAGCGATGGATGAACTCATCGCCGAAACCTTGGCCCATAAATACAGAACTGTCTGGTTGAATAAATGGCCTCAGATGACCATCATCCGGCACAGGATAAACCTGGCTAAAGAGACCCAGAGCCAGAATAGCTGCACTTGTCAAAAGAAGGATTTGCCTTTTCATTTCAATCCCCTTGGTTTGAAGGTTAACGGATTAAGGCGAGTTTCCTCACCTGACTGAAACCGCCTGTCTTCAGGCGGCAAAAATAGATCCCACTTACCACCTCCTTTCCTTGGTTATCCCTCCCATCCCACACTACCCGGTAACTCCCCGCTTTTTGTTTCTTATCTACTAAGGTTATCACCTCCTCTCCTAAGATATTGTAGATCTTCAGGGTGGTGCGGACGGGGGAATTCTTAATTCTTAATTCATAATTAATAATTGTGGTTGCGTTAAACGGATTCGGATAGTTCTGCAACAGAGCAAAATGAGAGGGCAAAACTTCCCTGTGCTCCGGCTCAACCCAGTCCACCATCCCAAGAGACCCAGCAGCATTCACCTGCTGCCCATAGACATCCCAAACAGTTTGGTAGTTCAACTCTGTCCAGACAATTATGGCTCCACCGGAACCATCGGATACTATCCTCTGACAATATTGAGTCCGAATCTTCCTCGATATGGGAATACCGTTCTCTTCCCATCTCACCACTCCCGCAGAATCTATCCTCTGGCCATAGATGTCAAGGTCATATACCTCATTCCGTCCATCCTCCCAGGCTATGATCACCCCACCGGTGCCATCGGTGCACATCACCATTCTACCCGGATATCCCACGGCTCCATCGCAGATCAGCACTCCCTCCTCATCCCATAACAGATTTCCCAGGCTGTCAATCCACTGAGCATATTCGCTCCGATGCACTCCCCAAAGGGTATCTGCAACAGACCAGTTTATGATGGCTCCTCCCCTTTCGTCGGGAAAACCTCCTCCACCAAGTTCTAATCCCACAGGAGAGACCTGAACCCCACCTTCCCCCCATAGAAGATTGCCATCTCCATCCAACCTCTGTGCCTTCACGCTCCTATAAATATTATACTCGTCATCCATTCCCTCATACTTGAGACCAACCAAAATGGCACCTCCATCCCTCATAGGATGCAAACTGCCAACCACAGTGCTCTCTGGTGCCTCAGGCCAGGGGTGAATCAGATTCTCTCCCCAGAGCTTGTGGCCATCCCCACCCACCCGCTGAAAATAGCCATCCTCATAGCAGAATATGGCTCCACCTTGTCCATCGGAGACTAGATCGGTATTCCCCCAGTAGAAACTGTCCGGGTCGTGATAACAGAGCATCTTCACCCCAAGCGAATCCCACAGGAACTTCCCCTCCGGGCTCATCCTCTGCAGCCACACCTTCATCTCCTCATCCTTGATATACCTGCTCTTCACAAAGATGATCCCTCCCTCCCCATCATTAACCATATTATACGCCCTATAAAAGGTGTCACCCATCAAATAATTCATCGGGGTCATCTGGATGCCCTCCTCCCCCCAAAGGGGGTTGGCCAGAGAGTCATACCTCTGAAAATAGACCATAGAACTGTCCTCCAGAAGAGTTTGGTGATTAAAATAGGCATCACGAATTATCAGATACCAACCACCATCGTTGTTTCTCAGGAGCCCATCGCGAGCGATGAGTCTCCCATAATAGTCGCCCACTGAATCCTGTATCAGCCTGGCAGAGCTACCCCAGAGCAAATAGCCCTCTCTGTCTATATGCTGGGCATAGTACTGCATGTTCCCCGGGTATGGGCCTGTTGTGTGATCGAAAATAACTATCGCTCCTCCAGCGCTGTCTGATAGCAAACAACCTGGAGGAACCCCCTGCTCACCATACCAGTTGCAGATAGGGGTGTTCTCGGTGCAATCCTGGGACCACTGAGCCTTCACCGAAGTGGCCATCATAATGAAGCCAACAACCAACAAAATGCCCTTAACTATTCTTTTCATCATCTCCCTCCCTTGCTTAGCTTCTTGAGACCTTGTGCTGTCAAGACCCTTCCCTTTTGTGCTGTCAGGGTTCCTGCCCTGACAGATCCAACAAAGTGAATTTTTGCAGGGGTCGGATTCATCCGACCCGCCTCCACGTGAGGCGTCAGAACCCCGATTCTGACGCTCCCCCCGTGCTGTCAGGACTTCCGTCCTGACAGTTCCAACCTATAGTAGAAAAACTCACCGCAAAAGCAACATCTTCCTTGTTTGACTAAACTTGCCAGCCTTAAGCTGATAGAAGTAGATCCCTGATGCAACATCCATCCCATTGTTATTCCTTCCATTCCACACTGCCTCATATCTCCCAGGTTTCAACTTCTCATCAACTAATGTTTTTACTTCCTGTCCTAATAAGTTGTAGATTTTTAAGCTGACTGCTGACTGCTGACCGCTGATTGCTGGGAAGTGGTAGTGGATGGCGGTGGAGCCATTAAACGGATTGGGGTAGTTCTGGGAGAGAGAAAAAGAGCGAGGCACAAACCCAGGCCTAATTGTCTGCACACCTTCCAACTCAAACCAATCATTCAGAATATTCAACATTAGCGTATCCGCCTGGGGAGTAAGGGTGCTGGTATCCCCACAGTCGACAATTGCTTCAAAACACCAGGGTAGAAAGACCGTCTTAAACCCTTTGGGACCACCTAACCTGGTGCCACTGTATTCCCCGCTTTTCCCTCCCTTGAAGATGTTTACTCCCTCTTTTGTAGCCTGGGTATAATCAGCCCAGTTGGCCACCCCTATACAACTTGGATGTAGCTCCACAGGCTCATTATAGAAACTCCCAGATACAGGATCTGTCTCATCTAAAGCATAAAATGTTGTATCTCCCAGACTGATGGTATCCTGCATATTGGGATCGCTAACACAGGATTGAACCCCCAGATAGTCATAGGCAAACCCCCCAGGCTCAAAACTGACCTCTACCCCAGTCTCTATACCTTTCCTCCAGAAATAGTCCTGATCAGCCAGAAAAAGCTTCCCTCCACCATCCAGATACCTGATGAGCGGATGATCAACCTCCAAACCATCCGGCTGAGGCAGGTATCCACATCCCCAGCCAAACCAGATTACCGCATCCCATCCCTTTCCCTCATAGCTATGGAGGACAACCGAGCTATCTATCCCCCTGTTCTCCTCAGCAAACCAGGTAGGCTCATAGGAATATCCAAGCCTGTCCAACAAATCCTCATAGTATCCAGCCCTCTGCTTGCTAACACTCCCGTCCCCTACGAGGAGTATCCCCGCCCCGGGGTTCTGAGGCTCCTTGATAACAAAGGACTTAACCCCCTCTGTTGGATAACCCATCCAATCGCTGGGATTGCCATCGTTGTCCACACAGGTGCACCAGTAGATTATCGTATCACCGATGGAGAATGGACCAGGAAGATAACCGGTGGCTGTGGTGTAGCTACCTTTCTTTGCCTTGGTTAACCCCATAGAAACCTCAGATGTGTCCTCTGAACCACTTATGGTATAATGCAAGGTAGCCTCAGTGATCCAGCCATCAGGATCGGACATCTGGGCAGTTATCTTGATGTTCTCCCTCAACCAGGTATTGCTCCTCTGCTCGGATTTTGCTGTAGGACGAAAATACGGATTCCCGTAATAACGGACAACGGCCTTCATCATAATCTCAGGGCACCAACGCGGCTCTGGCTCCTGACCAGGCGAATAATAATAGATGAAATACCAGTGGCCATCATGTTGGTAAGTAAACCGCCAATGCTGGGTATAATTATAGGGAGGATAGTAAGGTTCATAGAAGCTATAATCGTCCATATAAATGTAAGGCTTCCCCTCACTGTCAGACTTATAGCCAATCCCAAAGAGGCTATCCCTTGGAAGCTCCAATACATAGCCGCTGGGAAATTCCCTGAAATCACACCACTCCCAACCACCAGTTCCGGAGATGTTCCACTCGACTGGGCCAGGCAACTCATTATCAGTCACTGGCCAAGGGTGTGAAGAATCACTGGAGGTGTATCCATATCTGCTAACAAAGAGCTTTGCCGTCCCTGAGCTGGCAAATACACCACCGACTGCATATAGGGAACAAGGGGCAAGAGGTTTAAACCAGTTTACTGTGCTATCATAAGAGGTCAAGTATTCGCCAAAATCAGCAAAGGGACCATCAATACACCAGGTCATAGTATCAATACATACACCATCAACTGATACTATGTGATGGCTTAGACCTGAATCTTCAACAAATTCGGCCTCTCCATGATTTACCGAGGTCAACCCAAGCCTGTAGTCCCCCACACCTGAGGCATATAGGGGAATAGCGGCCAGGGCCAGGATAATTGCCAAGAATACAAATCCTATACTGATCTTACGCATTTCTTCCTCCTTGTTTCAACTAAATTTCTCCCGGGGCAAAGCTGGTGTATGTGGCTTTGTTCACCTATGCCCCATAGGAGCAATAACGCTAAAATCTTATCTGTTCCTTAATTGCACCCCCTTGGTAAAATGTGCCTCACCAAAATTTATACTCCTCTCAATCTTTCAGGTCAAGGGATTTATAGCAGATTCCCTCTACCAGTCACTTGGATCTCTGTCTTCCCAGTACTGGGAATCAGACCCCTGGGTGAAAAAATCCTTGATCTTTTGCCACAGCCCTTTTTTCTTAGGCGGTTTCTCCTGGTCAAGCTTTGAGCTTATTTTGGGTTGCAGATTTTTGTGGCCAGATTCCATAAGGTACACTCCTCCTCCAATAGCAGGTTTTAGGTGATAGAGACCCTTTCTCCACCCCCCAAAAGAGAGAAAATAAAAATGGAAATTCCTCGCCCCCTTGCCCCCCATCTCTGGGGGGTAAGGTTCTACCGCATTTTAGTGCAGGGTTGGAATCCTTCAGAGCCATTATGGAGTGCGTCACCCCCTGTTGATGTATGCCGTGACAGGGGTCACAGCACCCTAAAGGGGCTGAAACCATAATGACCCCGGCTAAAGCAGGTAGAAGAAAGTTCTCTTGGGTGGGACAGGGCAGAAGCCCTGCCCCACCACCTTTTGGAGGAAAGCAAAATGGCAAGGAAGGGAGAAAGCATAGCCCTTCACCTGCACAATCTTTAACTTGCGAATTCTGTGCCGAGTTAGAAATAAAAAACCGCTTAAGTTGCTAAGCGGCAATTAAATAAAGAGTTGATGGGAAAATTTTTATTTTCTGAAAAGTTTCCTCCCTCGAAAGTTATGTAAAATGGTAACTATGTTACCTCTTTGAAAAGGCCATTTTCTTTTATCTCATTGTGAAATAAGCCATTAAACTTTAGGTAACTAAATTAGTAGACTTGGAAACTATATTACCATTTATGTCCTCTCACAAATATTGTATCTTGCTATCTTCTTTCTTAATCCTAACCGACTTAGTCCCAATGCCTCCGCAGCCTTACTCTTATTCCACCTCTGCTTAGCAAGCTCGGCTATGATCATCGCCCTCTCCAGTTGCCCCACTCTTTCCTTCAAAATCTTAGACTCAGCATCAATCCCTTCCGAAGCATCCTGTTTTACATCTAGCCCTATCAAGTCCGGTGTCAACATAGCTCCCTCATCGGCCAGGGTTACGGCTCTTTCTATTCGGTGTTCGAGTTCCCTTACATTCCCTGGCCAATCATAGGCAGTGAGAAGATCCATCGCCTCCTGGGTTACTCCCTTTACCTCATCTTTCCTTCTCTGAGCGGAAAGTCCCAGGAAATGATAGACGAGCGGCGGGATATCCTCCTTCCTCTCCCTTAGGGGGGGAAGCTTTATCTCTACCCCTGTTAGCCTGTAGTAGAGATCCTTGCGGAACTTACCAGCTTTTACCATCCTCTCCAAGTTCTTGTTGGTGGCCGAGATTATGCTCACCTCCACCTTCCGGGCCTTTGTCTCCCCTATCTTCCTTACCTCCATCTCCTCTAATACCCGCAGCAGCTTGGCCTGCAACTCTCCACTGGCATTGGCCACCTCATCCAGGAAGAGTGTCCCTCCCTGAGCCTCCTCAAAGAGACCCTTCTCATCCTGGATGGCATTGGTGAAGGAACCCTTCTTGTGGCCAAAGAGCTCGCTCTCCAGGAGGGTATCGGTGAAGGCGGCACAGTTTACCGGCAGAAACCTCTTGTCCCTCCTCTGACTGCTATAATGAATAGCTTCGGCCATAAGCTCCTTGCCGGTTCCCGTCTCCCCCTGGATGAGGATGGGAAGTCGGGAGTCCCTGAAGCTCTGGGCAGTTCTTAGAGCCTCCTCCATCTTGGGGTTGAGGGTGACTATGTTCCCAAAGCCATACTTCTCCTCCAACCTCTTCCTGAGACCCTTTACCTCCTTCTTCAGTTCCTCCTTTTGTAGCTCTGCTACCTTGAGCTGGATAAGTCCCGCTGAGAGAACGAAGAAATTCAAGTCCTTCTGCTGAAAAG